>NZ_JBFUPL010000008.1:0-348822 GCF_041355235.1 Rhizobium sp. RCC_161_2
AGGGACGGTTGAAACATGGGTCAATTCTCAATGGAAATATCAGGCTGTGCCGGGTCAGCTCTCAGTGGAAATCAACATCCTCGACTCTTATCGTACGCCACGAGATTGTACTGTGTCTTCAATGGCGGCGTTGCAGGCACCCCGCTGGTGAGGCTCGCAACATTACTAAGCATTTCAGCGGTGAACGATGCGATCTCCCGCTTTAATGTGATGCCAACCCTGCCGCCAGTGTAATCCTCTACTTGGGCCGTCAGGTTCTGCAGTATTGAATTCACTTCCTCCTTGGCTGCGGAAGCCTTTTGGTGTGCAGTGAACCCCTTTGCCAATTGTGCTTTGAAATCAACCATTCGTGGCGTCCTTGTTTAGTTCGGCTATTATCGGCAAATGATCAAGCTTCGATCTCGAACTTTCGACCGCCTCGACCAGGCGTTCATATCGGAAAACACCTGTCTCTTTCTCATTCAAATGCCACTCGCTGCCGCCAACGAATGCGGAGCAGAATAACATCTGATCGAACACGCGCCACCTGTGAAGATTGTCGCTTCTATAGAAATACGTTCCAGTCGGATCACTTGGCCCAGGTGATTTGATATATCCCCTGGGGGACACAATCTGCTTCCAGAATGGATTGTAGAGTAAGTCAGGATTCGAATTTACAAAGCTCGCGTCACGACACCCCCGCAGGAATGTTGTCATTGAGTGATTGAAAGGCTCGTCGTTGAAATCCCCCAGGACTACTAGATACTTCACCCCGTCGCTTTGTAAATCCTCGACTTCCTTCCTCAAGGCTGCACCATAGTGTCCACGGATTTCAGCGTCGTCGCGCTTCAGCAGTCGGCTCGGCCAGTGGGACACAAGAAACGAAAAGTAATCCTCGCCGTATATTACAAAATCCATCCTGCACGAGATTTTATAATTATCGCCACCTATATTAGGTATGTTGAATTCATTTCCGATAAATGTTGCGACCTCTTCATTGTAAATAACACCTAGATTGAATTTGCTGGCCCTCCCTCCTTGCGTCATGTCTTGTACGGCGAACGGGGTTCCTGAGAATCGGTCCGCAAGCCAATCGAGATCGGCAGACGACACCTCCCCGAGGCAGACAACATGACATTCCGTCAGGAGGAGGACGATGACCTCCAACACAAGGGCATGCTCCCCTCCGGGTAGCGCATTGCCCTTGGGCGGTGTCATATGCGTGTTCCACCAGCCAATACGGAACTTCTTAATCGAGTGTGATATCTGCTGATCTGTCTCGTCTAACATCGGATAATTGGATTTTCTCTACGAATCTTCAACCAAAACGCGATCAAACTACCATAATGATATCCGGGTGCATGCGTATTATCTGAAACCACGATTTGTGTGCGAGGTTCTTTTCGAAGACCCCATTGATCCCACTCGTTCAAAACCTGAATTTCAATCGATCCAGACTTATCGGATCGGGCGCATGAATTTTAAGAAGGTGGGCAGCTTGCCGGATAGGCTAGTTGAGGTCTCCCCGCCGGGCGCAGACCGAAGCATCGGCCTTGGAAGCGGTAACATCATTCGCGTGGCGGACGATCAATCAAACCAAGAATGATTGCGACGAGTTCTATAACGCATCGTATCGGTGGCGATATCGGTGGCGGCAAAATGATATTTCATATCAGGGAATTTGATTTTGTTTCGGGAAAACAATAGCTTACGGCTGGTCGGAGTGGAGTGATTCGAACACTCGACCCCCACGTCCCGAACGTGGTGCGCTACCAGACTGCGCTACACTCCGTGACCAGCGGCGCTTCTATAGACCAGCCATTTTTGATGCACAAGCACCAAATTCAAAAAAACCATTTGTTTCTTGACGAAAAGATTACAGAGGCAATTGCCTGGAAAATCGGCAGAAAAAACAGGCAGCGGATAGAGCAAAGTGCATAAGACGCAACACTTTCGGCAAAATCCTACTTGTACACGCGGATGGGAATTTTCTTTTGCCGGCTTTGGCGCTAAAGCCCTTAGCGGGACAGGCGGAAATGTCGTGGGACAGCGGCGCTTCCGCAACCGAATGCGAGACAGAAGCTCAAGGACGATACGATGAATATCCGCATGATCACCGCGGCGGGACTGTTGCTGGCGCTGGCCGGCTGCGCCAGCACCACCACGACACCAATTCTCCCGGCGCTTGCAAGCAACCCGGTTCAGGACCGCTGGGAAGGCCAGTCGGCCGGGCGCTTCTTCGCCTCCTACGGCCCACCGCTTTCCGACCGCGACGAAAGCGGCAACCGCGTCTACACCTGGCGGGGCGGCTACAAGACCATCACTATCGCCACCAAGGACGGGAAGAAGGGCGGCAAGCGCTATCTCAGCTGCAAGGCCGATATCGTCACCAACCAGAGCTACGTCATCCGCTCGGTCCGCATCCTCGGCGACCAGCCCGGCACCAGCGGCTCCTCCTACTGCGCCGAACTGCTGGCACCGGCGCCTGAAAAGGCAAGCTGAGTCTCGCAAACCATCGGGGACACGCATTCAACAGGCGGCTCGAAGGGGCCGCCTGTTTTGTTATCGGGACAGGCTCAGCCTTCCGATGTCCATGGATCGGGACAGGCTTTCGCCGGCCCGGTATCTGCTGCGGGCACGAAAGCCTTGTCGATGGCATAGAGCTTGGCAAAGGGCGTATCGGCGGCGAGCCGCAAGCCGGGCGGAATGGTATCGCCGCCATATTGGTCGGGCATATCCGCGTTGACCACAAGCACGAAGTCGAAGCGCTGCCGCCAATTGGCGAGATAGGGCGCGATGGCGCTGAACGCCTTCAGTTCGGCCGGGCAATTCAACAGGCCGATGGAAAAGAGGTTGCCCTCCGGTACGGCGATATCCCTCCACGGCGATAGAACCGTCAGCGGCTGCTTGCCCGCGGCGGTAAAGATCGTCGGCACGAAGGCATGGGCGTAAGGGACGGCAAGCGTCGGCAGATGCCGGAACGTATCCTCGTTCCAGGCGTAGTGCCTCTGATCGATGCCGACCGGCATGCCTTTCGGCTTATGGGTCACCGGCAGGATGGCCGAGCCCTCCGGAACAGCGGCAAGGACGGAGCGGACAGCGGCGGCGTCAGCCTGCCCATGCCACCAGTTAACCCCAATCCAGGCCGTCCTGCCAAGTGCCACACATGCAAGCACCACGGCCAGCGTGAGGGCCTGCCGGCGCGGCAGCCGAGGTAGCGGGCAGATCATGGCCATCGCCACCAGCGCCGCCATGATCGGGAAACGCCAGCTGATCCAGCCGGTGCCCAGGACATGGCGCGGGGAGATGCAGGCAAGGACCAGCAGGCCGATAGCGGTAACGGCAAGCCCGGCATGCAATCTCAATCGGCCTGTGCGCACCGCATTGGTGCAGACCAGCACCAGCGGGATCAGCAGCAGCATGTCGGCCAGCGCCGTATAGGTCCAGATCGCCGACATCAGGTTCGCCAGTATCAGGCCCGGCGTATCGTTCCACGCCGCTCCCAGACCGGTATCGTTGCCATCAGGCAGCACCGGCGCATAGAGAAACAGGCAGATTGCCGGCAGCGTACAGGCGAGCATCGCCACGACCAGCCTGAGGCACAGGCCGACGAAAGCGCGCGGAGACTTTAGGGCCGCCGCTGTCGGCGAAAACTCGAGGCCGCAGACGAGCGCCATATAGAAGCCGAGCGAGAAGATGTGCATGACGGTCAGCAACAGGCCGGCGACGGCGCGCCAGACAAACAGCGCTGTCCGGCTCTTCGGCTGCAAAGCATGATCGACCGTCGCGAAGAACAGCGCCATGCCCAGGCCGATCTGGAAATTGATGAAGCCCCCGATCAGCGTCGCGCACCAGGCGAAATAAAGGATGGCGATCTGCCAATAATAGGAGCCGCCGAACAGGCGGCGATGCAGGGCGATGGCGCCGAGCGGCGGCAGCACGATCGCAAGGAACAGCAGGCTGCGCGCCAGCACAGGCACGCCGACCAACGGCCCCAACCAATAGGCCGCAAGATCGATGCCGACATTGGTGAAGGTCCGGTTCCAATCGAGCGCATAGATCCGGTCGAACGGCGGCTCCGCTATGCCGCCGGCCAGCAGCCACATGCGCGCATAGTGGTTCGGATAATCCAGGATCGGCGGAAACTGGAAAGCGGCGACGAAGATGGCGACGAGGATGACGAAAGCGGCGATGGCGAAGCCCGGACGTTGCCTGACGATCGCACTATCCGGAACGGCTGCAATTTCGACCGGGATAGCCGGCTCGACCGGAGACAGGTTTGCGGTTGAATGCGGCATCAGCGGACCGCCCTCGCCCGACTGCTATCCTCTTCCGCCTCTCCTTGATCCGTGAGGAGACGTTCAAGCTCGCGGCGCTTGCCGGCGGCGTTCAGCTCGGCGAAATCGCCGGTGATTTCGATGGATCGGCCGGCCTGCGCCAGGCTCTCGATCATGAACATCGGCCGCCGTTTGTTTTCCTGAACCAGCCGGCCGATATATTCGCCGATGATGCCGATGCAGATCAGCTGGATGGCGCTGAAGGCGGTGATCGCGGCCATGATGCTGGACCAGCCGATGATCGTCTCGCCCTCGATCCAGCGCACCACCGTATAGATCAGGAGCAGGATGGCGCAGGCGGCAGAGACCATGCCGAGCCATGTGCTGATGCGCAGCGGCACGGTGGAGAAACTGGTGATGGCGTCGATGGCGAAATTGACCATCTTGCGCAGCGGATATTTGGTCGTGCCGGCAAAGCGGGCGTCGCGCTCATAGGGCAGCGCCACCTGCCGCCCGCCGATCCAGCTGACCATGCCGCGAATGAAGCGATCACGCTCCGGCATCGACAGCAGGATATCGACCACACGCCGGCGCATCAGGCGAAAATCCCCGACATCGCGCGGGATCGCCACCGAGGCGAGCCGCGACAGGAGCCGGTAGAACAGCGAGGCGGAGGCAAGCTTGAACCAGCTCTCCCCTTCCCGCCGCACCCGCTGCCCATAGACGACATCCGCACCCCGATCCATGATCGGCATCATCATCAATAACAGCTCCGGCGGATCCTGCAGATCGGCATCGATCAGCAGCACGCGCTCGCCCCGCGTAGCGGCAAGCCCGGCGGTGGCGGCCAACTGATGACCATGATTGCGCATCAACCGGACGCCGAGCACCTGCGGCATCTCGCGGCCCAGCGCGGCAATGATCTCCCAGGTCCCATCCGTGGAACCGTCATCCACCAGAACGACCTCGAAGGCATCCCCGGCAATACTGCGTGCGGTTGCGACGGCACGCCGGCAAAACTCGCGAAGCCCCTCTTCCTCGTTGTGGCAGGGGGCGACGATGGAAAGGAGTGGTGGGGAGTTGCTGTTCATGGCTGCCTGCATCGGAATGGTGGTGGCGGCCAGATTGCAGGAGAAAGGTCAAACAAGGTTTAAGGGTGGGTGGGAATAGTTGTGGTTACGACGTTCAACCAATGGCTGGGGCGCCTGGATTCGAACCAGGGATGGCGGTACCAAAAACCACTGCCTTACCGCTTGGCTACGCCCCACCAGAGTGACATGGCGACGATCCGCGCCAAATCACCGCCTGATTAGCAAAGGTCGCATCCGCTCACAATCATTAAGTTATAGGTGAGCGCATATTTTTATACGCTTCCCAAGCGGCTATGCTAGGTCTTGTCATCCCCAAATCCCATCAGGAGATCCGATGAGCCAGTATCGTGCCCGCCCGCCCGCTGTCCCCACCGTGCTTGTCGATGATGATGTCGTGCGGATTACCCGCTGGGATTTCGAGCCGGGCGCCGATACCGGCCATCATGTCCATGGCCTCGGCTACGTCGTGGTGCCGATGACCGATTGCCAGTTCCTGCTCGAGGAGCCGAACGGAGAGAGGCGTGTCGACATTGCCAAGGGCGCTGCCTATCGGCGGGAAGCCGGGGTCGAGCATAATGTCGTCAATGCCGGCTCCGAGCCGATGTCCTTCATAGAGGTCGAATACAAGCGATCATGAGCAATCCAGACTTCGACCTTGCCTTCGAGGCCGCCTATGGCCGCGCCGTGCCGGTTGCGCCCGGCATCGAGCGGATGACGGTCAACAATCCCAGCGCCTTCACCTTCCACGGCACCAACAGCTATATCGTCGGCGGCTCGTCGGTCGCGGTCATCGATCCCGGGCCGGAGAATGAAGAGCATTTCGCCGCCCTGTTGGCGGCGCTGGAGGGACGCGAGGTCACGCATATCTTCGTCAGCCACACCCATCGCGACCACTCGCCGCTCGCCAGGCGGCTGAAGGAGGCGACGGGGGCGTTGACGGTCGGCCAGGGGCCGCACCGTGCCGCGCGGCCGCTGCACGAGGGCGAGGTCAATCCTTTCGCCGAGAGCTCGGACATGGATTTCTGGCCGGATATCACGCTTGGTGACGGCGAAAGCGTCTCGGGGGACGGTTGGCAACTGACCGCGCTTCTGACGCCCGGCCACACGGCCAACCACGCCTGTTTCGCGCTCGAGGGCAGCGGCATCGTCTTTTCCGCCGACCATGTCATGGCCTGGGCAACGACGATCGTCGCGCCGCCGGATGGCTCCATGGCCGATTATATGGCCTCGCTGGAGCGGCTGCTTGCCCGTGACGACCGCCTGTTTTTCCCCGGCCATGGCGGCCCGGTAAAGGAGCCCGCCTCCTTCATGCGCGGGCTCAGGACCCACCGGCGCATGCGCGAGCGCGCCGTGCTGGAGCGCATCAAGGCCGGCGACCGGCTGATCCCCGATATGGTCAAGGCCATCTACCGCGACACGGACCCACGCCTGCATGGCGCGGCAGCCCTGTCCGTGCTGGCGCATCTGGAGGATCTGGTGGAAAAGGGCCAGGTGCTGACGGACGGACCGCCGGCGCTGCTCGGGGCTTACAGGCCCGCCTAAACCAGGTCAGCTTCCGGCAATGCCCAGGAGCTCGGCGTCCAGCGCCTTCAAATAGCTTTCGGCGATATCGGCGCTGATGCCGAGATCGTCCTGACCGTAGCGCGATGCGACGCGGACATCGACCAATGTCGTTTCCGCCTCCTCGCGCAGGCGGATCAGTACGTCGAAGTGCAGACCGAAAATGCGGGTGCGGGTCTCGCCCTGCAGGATGACATCTGTGTTCTGACGAATGAGGTCCGCCACGCCGTCGCGATAGGGCCGCGGTGTCGGCACCGGGATAATATCGGGCATGTCGGTGACGGCGCTATCATCCGCCGTCGGGCTCGGGCGCTGCCGGGGCGTGCGGCGGCGCGGTTTTTGATCGCCGTTCGGATCGACCAAATCGGTGCCTACAACCTTGACGATGGTGATGTGATTGTCACCGGCGACCTTGCGCACGGCTTCCAGCACACGGTCGGAGGCCCCCTCATAACGGCGGCTGGTGAGCGCGGGATAGGCGATATTCTGCGCCTCGCGATCCCCTGATGTCACAAGCCGCCTTGCCGGCAGCCAGAGCTGTTTCGCCTCCGGCGTCGCCAGCCATTCCGGAGCGTCGGCGAGGTCTGTTGATACGTCGTAGATTGCCGGCCGCGTCCAGTAGCGCTCGACGCCGATGCCGACGATCGCCAGCGGCAACGCAGCATAGATCAACGCCTTGACGGCCGAAACACCACCGAGCGCCGCCATCCGCCAGAGCTGCGTGAGGCCAACGACCGCAAGCAGTACGGCAAGCGCGGCAAAGCCCGCCGAAATCAGCAGCAACAGAACGAAATAGGGTGTTTCCAGCGGCCCGAACCGATGGCCGATCAAGATCACCCCGCACAGCACCAGCGCAAAGGAAGCAATCAGGCGCGCGGCGAGTGCGGCATGCGAAACGGGACGGTCGAAGCGAATGGTCATCAAGGGCTCGTCGGCGCGTCGGATCGGAAAGCGGGTGCACCGAATCCCGAAGGGCTGATCCCATGTTTAGAGCAAGAAACGGCGAAAATAAATCGGATGTCGCGGCGCGAATAAACAAGCTTCGACTGCAGGACGATTTGGCGCCGACGAGCACAAAAGTGTGAGTACTTGCTTAAATTCCGAAAAAAGGCCATGATTTTCGTGTCTTACCGTGGCTATGAAAGGACTTGAGGAGATGGGAACGAAGAAATCGCCCGACATCGCCGCCAAGCCGTTGCCTGCAACAACCAGCACTGCCGCCGATGCCATTGAGCCTGCCCTGCCGCTCGAACTGCTGGAACTGGAGCTGTCGCTCGATGGTTTTTCCGGCGGCGAAGCAGGATTTTGCGAAGCGGTGCGAACCGCAGCCAGAGCTGTGGGCGGCGAACTCCTGTTCGATCTTCCGGCCACCGGATTGATATCGGAATACCGCCGGCTGGCCGTTCTGTGGATACCGGAGGGCGGAGAGAAGATGCGCATCATCTTCGCGGCGCTCGACCTGGACGGGACGGAGATTCGCGTGCTGGAGCCCGATGAGGAAACCGCGCATCTGCTCAGTTTCACCGATGCCTTTGTCGATGTGCTGCAACGCCTGCCGCAAAGGCTGGATGACGCGGCTTAAAGGTTCTATCTCTTTGTTTTTACGCACTTTCGGACGGAAAGCCGCAACGCACTTTCCCTGGAATTGCTTTCGCCGTGCGACAGGCCTTTCGCACCCTGCCGAGCGGGATTATGATCCCAACCTGCACATCTCAATCCAGGACATCAGGCAATGCGTATTTCTCCGGCACTCCTCCTCATCGCCACAGGCTTGCTCCTATCCGGCTGCCAGACGGCGGAGGAGATCCGAGCGGCGGACCAGTCGAGATGCAGCGGTTACGGCTTCAGGCCCGGCACACAGAATTTCGCGAATTGCATGATGAACCAGGATCTGAGCCGCCGCGCCGACCAGCGCGCCTTCATGGAAAGCAATGACGATTTCTTCTGGGGACCGCCCTATGTCATCGGACCGCGCTATTACTATCATCGCGGCTACTGGCGGCACTGATCATCGCGCCGCCCGTCGCGTGAACGTCAGATCCTGGCCTTGATGGCTGCCTGCGCCGCCGCGAGTCTCGCGATCGGCACGCGGAAGGGCGAGCAGGAGACGTAGTCCAGCCCGATCTCCTCGCAGAAATGGATCGAGGCCGGATCCCCGCCATGCTCGCCGCAGATGCCAAGCTTCATGTCGTTGCGGGTGCGGCGGCCACGTTCGGTGGCGATGCGGATCAACTCCCCCACCCCATCGAAATCCAGCGAGATGAAGGGATCATGCTCGATGATGCCCTTGCGTTGATAGGTCGGGATGAAGGCGGCGGCATCGTCACGCGACATGCCGAAGGTGGTCTGCGTCAAATCGTTGGTGCCGAAGGAGAAGAATTCGGCCGCCTCGGCGATGATATGGGCGCGAAGTGCTGCGCGCGGCAGCTCGATCATCGTACCGACGAGATAGTCGATCTTCATCCTGGCTTCGGTCATGACGGCGCCGGCTACCTCATCGATGCGCGCCTTGACGTAATCGAGCTCGGAGCGCAGGCCGACCAGCGGCACCATGATTTCGGGAACCACCGCCGCCCCTGTCTCTTTTGCGGCGGCAACAGCCGCCTCGAAGATGGCGCGAGCCTGCATCTCGACGATTTCGGGATAGGAAATAGCCAGGCGGCAGCCGCGATGACCGAGCATGGGGTTGAACTCGTGCAACGCATCGACGCGCTGGCGCAGGATGGCCGGCTCCATGCCCATGATGCCGGCGACCTCGGCGATCTCCTCGTCCGTCTTCGGCAGGAATTCGTGTAGCGGTGGGTCGAGCAGGCGGATAGTCACCGGCAGGCCGTGCATGATTGTGAACAGGCCGGTGAAATCGAGCCGCTGCATCGGCAGGAGCTTGTCGAGGGCTGCGCGGCGCCCCTCCTCGCCTTCCGCAAGGATCATCTCGCGCATCACATGGATGCGGTCGCCTTCGAAGAACATATGCTCAGTGCGACAAAGGCCGATGCCCTCGGCGCCGAAGGCACGGGCGGCGCGAGCATCCGCCGGCGTATCGGCATTGGTCCGCACCGTCATGCGGCGCGAGCGGTCGGCCCAGGCCATGATGCGGCCGAAATCGCCGGAGAGTTCCGGCTGGATCATCGGCACCTCTCCCTTCAGTACCTGGCCGGCAGAACCGTCGATGGTGATGATATCGCCCTTCTTCAGGGTAATGCCGATGCCGATCAGTTTCTCGTTGCGCATGTCGAGGCGCATGGTGCCGGCACCGACGACGCAGGGCAGGCCCATGCCGCGGGCGACGACCGCCGCATGGCTGGTCATGCCGCCGCGCGTGGTGAGGATTCCCTCGGCGGCATGCATGCCATGAATATCCTCCGGGCTGGTCTCGATACGCACGAGGATGACCTTACGGCCCTCCTCCTCGGCAGCGATCGCCTCCTCGGCGGTAAAGACGATTTCGCCCGTGGCCGCCCCCGGCGAAGCCGGAAGGCCGGAGCCGATGACCTCACGATGAACGCGCGGGTCGATGGTCGGGTGCAGGAGCTGGTCAAGCGTCGAGGGCTCGATACGCGAGACGGCTTCGTCTTCGGTGATCACGCCCTCGTCGACCATATCGACCGCCACCTTCATCGCCGCCTTGGTGGTGCGCTTGCCGGCGCGGGTCTGCAGCATCCAGAGCTTGCCGCGCTCGATGGTGAACTCCAGATCCTGCATGTCGCGGTAATGCGTTTCGAGTTGGGTACAGATACGGCGGAATTCGGCAAAGGCTTCCGGCATCAGCTTTTCCATCGACGGCCGCTCATAGCCGGAAGCGATACGGGCAACCTCGGTGATACTCTGCGGCGTGCGGATGCCGGCGACGACATCCTCACCCTGCGCATTGACGAGGAATTCGCCGTAGAGCTCCTTCTCGCCAGTCGAAGGATTGCGGGTGAAGGCGACGCCGGTGGCCGACGAATTGCCGAGATTTCCGAAGACCATGGCCTGGATATTGACCGCAGTGCCCCAGGCTTCGGGAATATTGTGCAGATGGCGATAGGTGACGGCGCGCGGGTTCATCCAGCTGGAAAAGACGGCGCTGACCGCGCCCCAAAGCTGCACTTCCGGCTCCTGCGGGAAGGCCTCGCCGAGTTCCTCTTCGATGACGGTCTTGTAGAGCGAGACCACATGCTGCCATTCGACGGCGGACAGATCGGTATCGAATTCATGG
This sequence comes from Rhizobium sp. RCC_161_2, assembly GCF_041355235.1. Taxonomy (NCBI): domain Bacteria; kingdom Pseudomonadati; phylum Pseudomonadota; class Alphaproteobacteria; order Hyphomicrobiales; family Rhizobiaceae; genus Rhizobium; species Rhizobium sp. RCC_161_2. Next base: position 11,106 of record NZ_JBFUPL010000008.1, read on the forward strand.
CCGAGGCGTGCCTTCTCGTCCTCCAGGATCTCCTCGAAAACCTCGTTGTCGAGACCCATGACGACATCGGCATACATCTGAATGAAGCGGCGATAGCTGTCCCAGGCAAAGCGGGCATCACCGGCATCGTGTCCGAGCGCCTGCACCGTGGCATCGTTGAGGCCGAGATTGAGGACGGTATCCATCATGCCGGGCATGGACGCGCGTCCGCCGGAGCGCACGGAGACCAGCAGCGGCTGCGCGGTATCACCAAACTTGCGTCCGGTGATCGCTTCCATCTGCTTGAGCCCCCGCATGACCTGCGGTTTCAGCTCATCGGGAACGCTGCGGCCGTTCTTGTAGTAGAAAGCGCAAGCCTCGCTGACGATCGTCAGGCCGGGCGGCACCGGCAGGCCCAAGCTGCACATTTCGGCAAGATTGGCACCCTTCCCCCCGAGCCGCTCATAATCCTTAGCGCGACCCTCGGCCTTACCATCGCCGAATGTATAAACCCACTTCGTCATTTTCCCCCATCCAACTCCTCAAGCAGAACTTAATTCATTGAGACGGAAATGAAAATCGACAAATGCGGCAAATTGTTGCGCTGCACAATAAATATGGGATCATGGCCCTTAAAACCATGCCTGCTGCAGCAAATTCGTAAAGCGTAACTTGACGCACTACGGCGTATTTACTATCTAAAGCCATGAAGATCAGAAACGTGATCCATAAAGCGTTACGCCGCTTCATCGAGGAAGATGATGCCTCTGGCCTGCAATCTGCCTTCGTGCCGAAGCTACGGCGAATTATCTCTTTCCTTCAGGATATGGAGCAGGAAGAGGAATTGCGGACGGTTCCGAGTTGGAAAGCCCATCAACTGACGGGCGACCGCAAGGGCACCTGGAGCCTGTTTGTTACGAAAAACTGGCGATTGACGTTTCGAATAGACCGGACGGAAATTGAGATCATCGACCTCGATTATGAAGACTATCACTAGGAGGTGGTAATGAACGCTATACAGGGCATCCGCATGAAAAACCCCGCCCATCCGGGCGGTTTTGTCAAAAGCGAGATCGTCGAGGCTCTTGAGCTTTCCGTCACCGATGCCGCCAAGGCCCTCGGCGTCACGCGCCCGACCCTTTCCGCGCTTCTCAACGAACGAGCGCATCTTTCGCCGGAGATGGCTCTCAGGATCGAAAAAGCATTCGGCGTGTCCATGGATACGCTGATGCGAATGCAGAATAGCTACGACATTGCTCAAACTCGCAAGCGAGAGGGAGAAATCGAGGTCACGCCATTCCAACCGAAGCTCAACGGTCTGCCGTCAACGCAACCTAAATGATCCTAAACAAATAACTAAGCCCCCGGCTCCCGCCGCGCCAATATCTTGTCGATCCGCATACCGTCGAGATCGATGATTTCGAAGTGCCAGCCGTCAAATGTGAAGCTTTCGCCGACATCCGGCAGATGGCCCAGATGATAGAGCGCAAAGCCGGCGAGCGTGTGGAAGTTGCTGTCTTCCGAGCGATCACGCAGGCCGAGCCGCTCGAAAGCGTCGTAGGCCGGCATCATGCCTTCCATCAGCAGCGAACCATCGGCGCGCTCGACAACATCCGGGCTCTCGTTTTCCATGTCGGGCAGGTCGCCGGCAATGGCTTCCAAGAGGTCCGTCTGGGTGACGATCCCCTCCAGGCTGCCATATTCATCGATGACCATGGCTAGGCGTACGGGTGCGCGCTTGAAGCTTTCCAGCACCTTGAAGACCGCTGTGGCTTCGTGGACGATCAGCGGCTGGCGAATGACCGCCATCGGGTCGAGTGGCTTGCCGTTCAGAAGCTGATCGAGAAGATCCTTCTTCAACACCATGCCGATCGGCTCGTCTATCGATCCGCGGCTGACGAGAAGCTGTTCGAAACGGCTTTCCCGGATGGTTTTCTGTATCTCCTCGGGCGTGTCATCGGCGTCGATCCAATCGATTTCCAGCCGGGGCGTCATGATATCGGAAACGTCCCGGTCGCCGATGTTGAAAACGCGCTCGACCAGATCCTGCTGCGCCTGCTCCAAAAGACCGGCTTCCTGGCTTTGGGCGACCAGCAGCTTGATTTCCGCCGGCGAATGCAACGAGCCTTCGCCGGTGCCCGGCCGCAGCCCGAAAAGCCGCAGGACCAGATTGCCGAGACCGTTCAGCACCGTGATCGCCGGGCGAAGCAGGAAGAGGAAGAGACCGAGCGGCCGCACGACCCCTAGAGCAGTGCCTTCGCTGCGCTGCAATGCCAGGCTCTTCGGCGCGAGTTCGCCAAGCACGATATGCAGGGCGGTGATGATGATGAAGGAAATCGCAACCGCGACGGCATGCGATCCGGCAGCGGCCCAGGAGCCGGGCAGAAAAGCGAGAAGCGGCTCGAGGAGATGGGCGAGTGCCGGCTCACCGACCCAACCAAGCGCAAGCGAGGAGATGGTGATGCCAAGCTGCGTGGCGGCAAGATTGGCGTCGAGATTATCGACCGCCTTTTGCAGCGCCTTGGAGTTCATCCGCCCTTCGGCGACAAGCTCGGTCACGCGGCTGCGTCGCACGGAAACGAGAGAAAACTCGGCGGCGACAAAGAATCCATTGGCTACCACAAGAAACAATACAGCGAGTATTCCGAGGATATCGAAAATACTGCCATCAGACCCAGACATGCTTCCCTTCCGGGCGGTTCAGCGCCACGTATTATTGATCGAAAACAAAACTATCACGCTTTGTAGCTGTACGGCAGCCGAAGCGGCAATTTCTTGTCGATATGGAAACAGTTTTCTCTCTTTCCAGTCGGGGAGACACGCGCTCAAGCTATTTCCCGCAGCCGCTCGGCGGTCTGCAGGTCGACGGAGACGAGCTGGGAAACGCCCTGCTCGGCCATGGTGACGCCGAAAAGGCGATCCATGCGCGCCATGGTGATGGGATTATGGGTGATGACCACAAACCGTGTCTCGGTCGAGGCGGACATCTCATCCATCAGATTGCAATAGCGCTCGACATTGTGGTCGTCGAGCGGCGCGTCCACTTCGTCCAGCACGCAGATCGGTGCCGGATTGGTGAGGAAGACGGCAAAGATCAGTGCCATCGCTGTCAGCGCCTGCTCGCCGCCGGAGAGCAGCGTCATCGTCTGCGGCTTCTTGCCCGGCGGGCGTGCGAGAATTTCGAGGCCCGCTTCCAATGGATCGTCGGATTCGATCAGTTGCAGTTCGGCCGTGCCGCCCCCGAAGAGATGGGTGAACAGCCGCTGGAATTGTGCGTTGACGACGTCGAAGGCGGCGATCAGCCGTTCACGGCCTTCGCGGTTGAGGCTCTGGATCGCGCCGCGCAGCTTACGGATGGCGTCGATGACGTCGTCGCGCTCCTTGATCAGGGCCTGCAGCCGCTCGGTCAGCTCCTTGCTTTCCTCCTCAGCGCGCAGATTGACGGCGCCCAGGCGCTCGCGCTCGATCCTCAACCGCTCCAGCTCGCGCTCGACCTCGCGAGGATCGGGAATATCCTGCATGACCGCCAGCCCGGCGAGCCGCAGCGCCTCGTGCGGCTCGACATTGAGCGCCTGGCGGATACGCAGCTCGCTCTCCTGCCGGCGCTCGCGAGCCGACACCAGCCGCTCCTCGACGCGCCCGCGCTTTTCACGGCTTTCCGCCAGTTCGGACAAGGCGGTCGTGGCTTGCCGGTCGGCGTCGCGCTGCACGATTTCCGCTTCGGCCAGGCGGTCGGCCGCGACTCGACGGGCCTCCTCGGCCTTTTGCAGCTCATTCATCAGCGCACGGCGCTTGTCGTCGAATTCGTCCGGAGCGAGGTCAAGCTCGGCGGCTTCCTCGCGCGCCTCTTCCTCGCGGTCGCGCAGGGTCTGGATATGCTCCTCGGCACTGGCGGCACGCTGGTTCCAGCCGTCACGCTCCTGCTGGATCGCCAGGATGCGGCGCTGCCGGGCCTCATTTTCCCGGTTCAATCCCTCATGACGGGCGCGGGCCTCGGCCAGCACGCCACGATCGGTCGCAACCTCTGCCTGCTGGTCGCGCAGCTTGATGTCGATCGCCGTCAGATCGGGCGCGTCTTCCAGTTCGATGCGGGCATTTTCATCCTGCACCGTCACTTCTTCCATCTGCGCCTGCAGCTGGCTGACAGCCTCGGTGATGATATCCCTACGGCGGATCAGATCGCCGGAGGCGCGTTCGGCCGCAACCAGGGCTTCACGGGCTTCCGCGAGATGGCGGGCGGCGAGACGGCTGGCATCGCGGGCGACGGCCAGGCGGCCTTCCTCTGACCGAATCGCCTCGCCGGCCGCGGCCAGACGCTCTTCCGCCTCGAGTAGGATATCGCGTGCGAGTTCGACTTCGGCCTCAAGCTCGGCAAGACGGTTCTTCTGCGCCAGCCGCAAGGCGGCGGCGCTCGGCGCATCCGCGCCAGTCACATGGCCGTCCCAGCGATAGACCGCGCCTTCCCTAGTCACGAGCCGCTGTCCCGGCTTCAACGCCGGCATGAGACGCAGGGCATCCCCGGCCGCGACAAGGCCGATCTGGCGCAAACGACGCGTCAGGGCAGCCGGTGCGCCGACATGCGAAATCAGCGGCGTCACGCCTTCCGGCAAGGCGGGATCGGCGGGGCCGCTGCCATTGTCCGACCAGTACGCGGGTGCCTGCGGATCGAGCGGCGATTCCAGATCGTCACCGAGCGCCGCGCCAATCGCGGTCTCGAAGCCGCGATCGACACGCAGCTCTTCGGCAACCGGCGCGAAGGTGCCGGAGGCGGCGCCCGCTGCCAGCATCTTCGAGATCGTGCGCGATTCGGTTTCCAGCGCATTCAGCCGGGAACGGGCCTGATCGGCCGGCGCCCGCGATAGAGCTTCGGTCTCACGGGCCTTGGCAAGAGCGGTTTCGACACGCTGGATTGCCGCCTCTGCATCAGCAACGACGCCTTCGGCGGTTTCGACCATATCGCGCTTTCCGCCGGGGTCCGGCAGCATGGCCATCTTCTCATCGATGGCGGACAGCTCGCGATTCGCCTCGTCCATCTGACGTTCCAGGCGCATCTTGCGATCGGCAAGATCGCGAATGGCACGCTCAAGCTGGTTGCGCGCGGCGGCGGCCTCGGCGCGTTCAGCCGTCAGCGCGGTGAAGATGCGTTCGCTATCTGCAAGCTTGGACGCGGCCTCCTCGAAAGCCTCGCGCGTCTCCTCGGCAAGCCGGCCGGAGTCGGCGAGAATATCGGCAATATCGGCTTCTTCTGCCTCGAGCTTGGCCAGGATCGCGGCATTATCGGCAACAAGACGCTCTTCGCGACGGATATCCTCGCCCAGTTGCGCCAGCCGCCGGGTCAGCTCGTCGCGACGGCGCAGGATGCGATTGGCATCTTCTTCCAATTGATTGCGAGCGAACTGCAGCCGTTGCAACGCGGCGGCGGCCTTTGCCTCGTCGTCACGCAGCTCCGGCAGCTTGAAGCTGGCAATGGCCTGCGCCTTCGCCGCCTCCATCTGCAGCTGCGCCTTTTCGGCGACCAGGACGGTTGCCTGGTTGAGGCCGCTGTCGGCTTCCGCTTCCGCCTCCTTGGCCTGTACCCAATGGATATGCAGCAGAATGGCCTCGCGGGCGCGGATATCGGCGGACAGTGTCTTGAAACGGTTGGCCTGACGGGCCTGACGCTTCAAACTCTCGATCTGGCTTTCGAGCTGCGAGGTCACATCATCCAGGCGCTCGAGATTGCCTTCGGCGGCGCGCAGGCGCAGCTCCGCCTCGTGGCGGCGCGAATGCAGGCCGGAAATGCCGGCCGCTTCTTCGAGAAGCTGGCGGCGGGCCTGTGGCTTCGCCTGGATCAGCTCGCCGATACGCCCCTGGCCGACCATGGACGGCGAGCGCGCCCCGGTCGACGCATCGGCAAACAGCAGCTGCACATCCTTGGCGCGGGCTTCCTTGCCGTTGATGCGATAGAGCGAGCCCTGTTCGCGTTCGATGCGGCGAGTGACCTGGATTTCGTCACTGTCGTTGAAAGCAGCGGGTGCCGTGCGGTCGCTATTGTCGAGATAAAGGCCGACTTCCGCGGTATTGCGCGCCGGGCGGTTGCCCGAGCCCGAGAAGATCACGTCGTCCATGCCGGAGGCGCGCATGTTCTTGTAGGAATTCTCGCCCATCACCCAGCGCAGCGCCTCGACAAGGTTCGACTTGCCGCAGCCGTTCGGGCCGACGACGCCGGTCAAACCGCGCTCGATGACGAATTCCGCTGGTTCCACGAAGGATTTGAAGCCGACGAGACGAAGCCTGTTGAACTTCATGGGCCGATCTCCACCCTCCCCTTGAGGAGGAGGGTCGGACCGAAGGTCCGGGGCGGGGTGATCATGTGTGGACCACAGAGATCACCCTCCCCAAGGGGGAGGCAATAAAAAGCGGGCGCACGGGTTTCCCCGCCGCCCGCCATTTGCAAAATGCGCGGATCAGAGAAGGCTGTCGATAAGCTTCGACATGGCACCAACCGACATGTCTCCTGCGTAACGCTTGCCGTTGATCAGGAAGGTCGGTGTCGCATTGACGCCGAAATCCTTGGCTGCACGTTCCCTAACTGAGTTGACATCATCCAGAAGCTTCTGGTTCGTCAAGCACTTCGTAAAGCTATCCTCAGTAAAACCTGCAAGTTTCGACATTTGCAGCAGTGCGGCACGGCCATCGACGTCAGGCGAGGCCCAGGCGATCTGCTGCTTGAACAACATTTCGACCATCGGCATGTACTGTTCCTGCGGCGCGCAACGGGCCAGCATGAAGGCGGCGGCAGCGCGCGGATCGAATGGGAATTCGCGGATGATGAAGCGAACCTTGCCGGTATCGACGTATTTCTGCTTGATAGCGTCGAAGGTCGTGACGGCGAAATGCGCGCAGTGCGGGCAGGTCAGCGACATGTATTCGACGATCTTGACCGGAGCATCTTCCTTGCCGAGCGCGATTTCCGGCAGGGAACCGGGCTTCAGCACTTCGTTCATATCGACGCTGCCATCAGCCGGCGGAATTGCGTCTTCCGGCGAGGAGGCGGCGGCGGTGGTCTCCTGCGCGCCAGCGGCCGTCGTGGCATTGGCGGCGGATGCAGTGTCCGCAAAGGCAGCGAACGCCACGGAGAGGGCCGCAGCGGCGGTGCCGCCCAGTAGGTGGCGTTTGGTCAGGAGCATGTCGGACATCGGCATAGAGTCACCCGTCGTTTAAGAGATCTGTGAATGGTCCATTGCGATATAACGGCTGGTTGCCGCTAACAAGGCACGGTTGACCAACTTTCTTCAAAGAATTGTGACCTGGAGAAGACGGAGAGGTTAAATTACCGTCAGAATTGCATGGGGATGAGCGGTTGGAGCGGTTTATCTTCCCCGCTTCCAAACCATCGCCGTGCCCAGCCTCTGGATCGCAGCCCGCAACTTGTCGTTCTCGATGCCGTCCATCATGCCCTCGAGCTTGCGGGCTGCCTCGCCTTTCAGCGGCGGCGGGGTGCGGGAGCGCCTCGAGGCGACCGAGACCGGCTTCTGGACGATACGGATCTGGCTGACGGCGTGGAAGCCAAAGAAGCCGTTGATGCGCTGGATGAGTTCACCCTGGGCATGGGTCAGGAACAGGGCGCGGGCACCTTCGCAGGCGATGGTCAGCACGCCGGGCTGATAGCGGCCCTCCTCGCCCGAGCCTACACGCTTGGCCCAGGCAATCTTTTCAGGCCGCGTACATTCGGCGAAATCCTCGCCGGCGATCTCATCCCAGGATCCGAGCAGCGCCGTATTGATTCCGGCACGCTTTGCCAGCACCGGATCGATGATGCCGTTGGTCAGCTCGGAAATCTGCTTCTCGCCTTTTCGGGGATAACTCATCTGAATAGCGGTCCGGAACCTCGTTTGCGCGCCCGGGACCTTGATCGTCCGACGCAGCTTGGTCAAGTATAGAGCACTTCCCCTCGATGCGGCAAATCATGACGATGACATCTCAATTCCCGACGGCCGCATCCCTGCTTGCCTGGTACGACCGCCATCACCGCGACCTGCCCTGGCGGATCTCGCCGCCGATGGCGGCGCGGGGGATTAGGCCCGATCCCTATCATATCTGGCTTTCGGAGGTGATGCTGCAGCAGACCACGGTGCCGGCGGTCAAAGCCTATTTCGCCAAATTCCTTGAGCGCTGGCCGACGGTCGGCGATCTCGCCGCGGCACCAACCGATGACGTCATGGCCGCCTGGGCCGGCCTTGGTTATTACGCCCGCGCCCGCAACCTGAAAAAATGTGCTGAAGCCGTGGCGGCGGAGCATGGCGGGCGGTTTCCCGACACGGAGGATGGGCTGCGGGCCTTGCCGGGGATCGGCGATTACACAGCCGCAGCAGTCGCGGCCATCGCTTTCAACCGCCAGGCGGCCGTCATGGACGGCAATGTCGAGCGGGTCATCTCCAGGCTCTATGCCATCTCGACGCCGTTGCCTGCCGGAAAGCCCCTGATGAAGCAGAAGGTGGCCTTGCTGACGCCTGCCGATCGCCCCGGCGACTTCGCGCAGGCGATGATGGATCTGGGTGCGACGATCTGCACGCCGAAGCGGCCGGCCTGTGCGCTCTGTCCTTTCAATAGTGGCTGCGAGGCGCTGGCCTCGCATGATCCAGAGCATTTTCCGGTGAAGGCGGCGAAAAAGGACAAGCCGGTGCGGCAGGGAGCTGCTTTCGTGGCGGTCAATGGCGACGGCGAAATCTATCTGCGCCGGCGCATTGCAAGTGGCTTGCTCGGCGGCATGACCGAGGTTCCGACCACCGGATGGACGGCGCGGATCGACGGCGAAACCGGCACCGATGCCGCCCCCTTCCCGGCCGATTGGCAGGCAGCGGGGACCGTGACGCATGTCTTCACCCACTTCGAATTGCGGCTGTCGATCTACCGCGCTCAGGTGACATCAGGCACCAGCCGCAATGACGGATGGTGGGAACCGGTTACAAATCTTGAAGCCCAGGCCCTGCCGACCGTCATGAAAAAAGCGATCGCCCAGGCTATTCCAAATGCCTTCACAAAAGCTGGGGCATTCATCAAAGCCAGCGCCTAAACATCAGGGACTAATTCATGACGACGGAAATACGGCACATCGTTTTCGATATCGGCAAGGTTCTCCTGCATTACGACCCCACCCTTCCCTACAGCCGCGTCATCCCTGATGATGCCGAGCGTGAATGGTTCATGGCAAACGTATGCACCCATGAATGGAATATCGAGCAGGATCGCGGCCGTACCTGGGAAGAAGCGGAAGACCTGCTGATCGCCGAACATCCGGAGCGGGCGGAACAGATTCGTGCCTTCCGCAAGAACTGGAACGAGATGGTGCCCCATGCCTATGACGACAGCGTAGCGATCTTCGAAGGATTGATTGCGGAGGGACGTGATGTCACCATGCTGACCAATTTCGCTTCCGACACGTTTCGCGAGGCGCAGGCGCGCTTTGATTTCCTCAACAAGCCGCGCGGTGTCACCGTATCCGGCGATATCGGGCTGATCAAACCCGACATCGCGATCTACGATACCCATGCGAAAAGCTTCGGCCTCGATCCGGCCTCGACGATCTTCATCGACGATTCGCTTCCGAACGTCGAAGGCGCAAAAGCGGCCGGCTGGCATGCAGTTCATTTCACTGGCGCCGAGAAGCTGCGCAGCGATCTCGCCGCCTACGGCATTAAGGTTTGAACCCATGATTTTCGACCCGGCAGAACGCATCACCCTGTTTCACGACGCCATCAACAGGCTCGACTACGAGACGATCGAGAATTTCTTCGCGGAGAACGCCACCTATGTCTCGAACGGCGTCGGCAGCCTTGCCGGCCGCGACGCGATCATGGAGGCCTTCCGCAGCTATTTCGACACCTATCCCGATCAGACGGCCTCCAATTCCTTGGTGGAAACGCTGACGCCGCTGTCCGGCCGCTCCGTCTGGTCCGTGCGGGCGACGAACAGCAAGACCGGCAAGCCGCTTATTCGCGAGGGCGAGGAGACGATCACCTTCGACGAGGATGGCCGTGTCGTCCGGGTCGATGTGACCGACTATCAGGAATTCTAGGCCACGAAGCCCAAAAGATGACGCCCAGGGTTTTGGCCCTGGGCGTTTCGCCTTCCTCCCTAACTGGAGGTACAAGACAGAGAAAGGCGAGTGTGTGGAATGGGCAGCAGTACGATCCCTAGAACCGTGGGGCGGTTTTGAAGCGGGATCATGCCTCGAATGACTGGAGCTATTCCACCTTCGCCATATCACTGCGGATGATCGCCCGGAGATCGTCGATCGGGCGCAGGGAATGCCCGTCGTCGAAGTGCCAGAATGTCCATCCGTTGCATGCATCAAGGCCCTGGACTTTCGCGCCAAGGCGATGAATGGAGCCGGCCTCGCCGCCGGCCGCGACCGTGCCGTCGGCGCGAACGATGGCGCTATGGCGCCGCCGTGCATCCGTCAGCACCTGGCCGGGCTTGATGAGGCCGCTTTCGACAAGCACGTTGAAGGCAACACGCGCCTCGGCCTTCTTGCCGGTCATCACTGTCAGCTCTGCCTTACCGAGCGGTTCGACGGAGGCAATACGGGCGCTGGCCGCATCGATGTAATCCTGCTCGCGCTCGATCCCGACGAAGTGACGGCCGAGACGCTTGGCGACAGCGCCGGTGGTGCCCGATCCGAAGAAGGGATCGAGAATAATGTCGCCGGGCTTGGACGAGGCCATGATGACACGCGCCAGCAGGGCTTCCGGCTTCTGCGTCGGATGCACCTTCTTGCCGTCGTCACCCTTCAGGCGCTCGCCGCCATTGCAGATCGGGAACAGCCAGTCCGAGCGCATCTGCACATCGTCATTGGCGGCCTTCATGGCGTCGTAGTTGAAGGTATAGCCCTTGGTCTTGGCGTTCGGGCTCGCCCAGATCATCGTCTCATGGGCGTTCTGGAAGCGACGGCCCTTGAAATTCGGCATCGGGTTGGTCTTGCGCCAAACGATATCGTTGAGGATCCAGAAGTTCAGATCCTGCATCGTCGCGCCGACGCGGAAGATGTTGTGATAGGAGCCGATGACCCAGATGGTGCCCGTCGGCTTCAGGACGCGGCGGCAGGCGAGCAGCCAGGCGCGGGTGAAGGCATCATAGGCTTCGAAGGAAGCGAACTGATCCCATTCGTCATCGACAGCGTCGACCAGCGATTGGTCGGGGCGGTGCAATGTGCCGCCAAGCTGGAGATTGTAGGGCGGGTCGGCGAAGATAACATCGACGGAATGCGTGGGCAGTGCTTCAAGAGCCGCCACGCAATCGCCCTTGATGATCGTGTCGACCCAAGAGCCCGGCGTTGCGGAAGTTCTAAGGTCGGCAAGCGGGAAAACTGACGCCATGTGATACTCGCTGTTACACTGAATCGTTACGCTTAACTGAGTGTTATGGTTACCTAACTTGGTTACCAAAGGCTAAAGCGGGTCTCAGATTTCACAATTTCCCGGAAATAAGTCTGTCTTCAGTCGTCGCCCGGCTCCATCGCTCCGGGTCCATCATGCACCACCCGGCTATCGGCCGGCGCCTCGTCCCGTTCGTTCATCCCGTAATCGCGCAGCACATGCGCGATGCGCAGGCGGTAGTCGGCGAACACGCCCCCTCGCCCGGCCTTTTGCGCGGCGCGATGAGCCTCGCGATTGCGCCACTCCTTCACCGCCGCCTCATCGCGCCAGAAGGAAAGCGACAGGATCTTGCCGCGCGAAGTGAGGCTTTCGAAGCGTTCGATGGAGATGAAACCGTCGATCGTCTCCAGTTCGGCACGCAGCTTGCCGGCGAGATCGAGATAGTGATCGCGTTCGCCGAGATAAGGCACGACTTCGAAAATAACGGCGATCATGGCGTCACCTTCGGACCGTGCGGCAGCGATACGTTCTTCAGGAAGATGCGGTCTTCCTTGACGAAGAGACGTTCGCGGCGAGCAAAATCGAAATTCGCCTGGCCGAGCGGGTCGGCGGCAAGACGGGCGCGATAGGCTTCATAGTCGGCCAGGCTCTCGATATTGTAGACGCCGTAAGCCGTGGTTGCCGAGCCCTCGTGCGGGGCGAAATAGCCGATGAGATCGACGCCGTTGCGCGGTATAACCTGGCCCCAGGCCCGGGCATATTCGGCGAAGGCATCTTTTTTGAACGGGTCGATCTCGTAGCGGATGAAACAGGTGATCATGATCTTCTCCCTTTGGTGACGGAGATGTTTTCGCACATTGCCTGACGTCGATGCTTCGGTTACGATCGAAGTATGAAGGAAGGTCCCGACATAGCGCAGATCGGCGCACTCATCGGCGATCCGGTGCGGGCGAATATGCTCACCGCGCTGATGGATGGCCGCGCGCTGACGGCAACGGAGCTGGCGGCGGCCGGCGGTATTACGGTGCAGACCGCGAGCACACATCTGTCGAAGCTCGAAGCCGGCGGGCTGTTGACGCAGCGCAAACAGGGGCGGCACCGCTATTTCACGCTTGCCGACGACAGCGTCGGCAAGCTCCTCGAGAGTATCATGGGCTTTGCCGCCACGCGAGGGCACCTGCGCCATCGCCCCGGCCCGAAGGAACCGGCACTGCGCAAGGCGCGCATATGCTACGATCATCTGGCCGGCGACTACGGCGTTCGCATGCTCGACAGCCTGATTGCGGCCGGCGCGATCTCGGCGGTCAATGAGAGCTTGAGGCTGACGGAACGCGGCGAAACGCATCTCGCCTCGATCGGCATAGATGTGACGGGATTGCGCTTGTCACGCCGCCCGCCCTGCCGTTTCTGTCTCGATTGGAGCGAACGGCGGGCGCATCTTGCCGGCAGCCTCGGCAAGGCGCTGCTATCCAGCTTCTTCGACAAGGGTTGGGCACGACGAATGGAAGACAGCCGCTCGATCCTGTTTACCTCGGAAGGCGAGCGCCGTTTCCTGGCGCTGTTTCCCCTTGAGAACAGCCGGACAGACAAAGCATGGGATCACGCGGAAGCCTGAATCTAAGCGACCCACTACCCATGATGTGAGGCGTCACGGTGAGGCCTGGCCCACCAGCACGCCCGTGAAATTGCCCGTGGCAATACGGCTGCAAAGCCCTGTCCATTCGCAGCCGCTGCAGGCATGGCGAATGTCTCCGCTGGCAAAATTCCGGCGCAGTTTGGCGAGAAGGCTGGCATCGGGGATGACGACCGAGCCGGGCCTGAGTTCTTCGCCCAGCAGCGCGACCACATCCGCCAGGGCGGCGGCGTCGCGTTCGAGCACGGAATCCTTGAAACAGTGCGGCTCCTTCTCGTCGAGAAGCGGCGCGCAGATGTCGTCTGGACCGGAGACGAGCTCGATCTCCTCTCCGGCTGTCAGACGCTCGGCTATCCGGCGATAATTGTCGGTGAAGGCCGGCGTATAGCCTTCACCGACAAAGGTCAGCATGCAGAGCAGATGATGGGCACGAAGCCGGATGGTCAATTCAGACGCGCCTTGCCGCCATAGATCTTCACACCCTTGAGTACGGCTGCGGCAAGCGCCGACTTCAGGACAGCGCCGAGGATGAAGGGGGCAACACCAAGGAGCCAGCCCTTTTCCGCCCCGATCAACATGGCAAGCCAGGCGCCGCCGATCGCAAGACCAAGGGCGTTAGCGGCAAGATGTGCTACGAAGCTGCGCACGACGCGGTCACCGCTCCAACCACGCTCGGCAAGCCAGCCGACCAGCACGCCCATGATCGGGAAGGAGACGAGATAGCCGGCCGTCGGGCCCACGAAGGGGGCTATGCCGCCCGCGCCGCCGGCCAGAACCGGGAAACCGACCATCGCCTCGCCCAGCCAGGCAAGAATGGTGAGCGCGCCAAGGCGCCAGCCATAGAGTGCGCCGATCATGGTGACGGCAAAAGTCTGCATGGTGATCGGCACCGGCACCATCGGCACCGAGATCCACGAAGCAAGCGTCAGCACCAGCGTGCCGGCGAGAACAAAAATCGCCTTGACGACCAGCGACCGCTTGCCGAGACGCAGCGGATCGAAGGTGGTCTCTTCATGATGATGCAACAGGGACATATGGCTCTCCTTTTAAAATTATAGATAATTTTTGAGTCTCATCTATTTTTATGGAGAAGATTGGGGCGCAAGGCAAGAGGCAGCTGGGCGCAATCCTCCCTTCCGCCACAAAGGCAAACGAAAGAGCACCGCTGAAATTATCTATAATTTATGCGAGAGAGCTATCCGACAATCGCAAACGCTTCGCGCGTTACCCCGGACGGTGTCCGCACAGGCGCCCGGCCGATCCACTGCACATGCTTCTGCAGGATGGATGCAGCCTCTTCCGTCCGTCCCTGACGCAGGGCGGAAAGGATGGCGCGATGGTCATGGTCGGTGCGTTTTTCCCATCCCGATTGCCAGGCGGAAAAGAGGAAACGGGCGCTGGCGGCGTGCAGATCATCGATCGAGGCGAGCAATCGCGCCATGCCGCAGGGGGCAAGGATCAGGCGGTGGAAACGGCGGTTCGCCTCTTCCCAGGCGCGGACATCGGCAGCAGCGTCCCCTTCGCGTGTCGCCTCCTCGGCGGCATCGAGAATGGCGGGCGTCAGATGCTGCGCCGCGTGCTTCAGCGCCAGGCTTTCGAGCGCCGCCCGCATCTCGGCGACTTCACGGACTTCCTTGAGATCGAAAGAGGCGACGCGGACGCCTCGGCGGGGCTCGCTGATCGCCAGCCCCTGCGCCTCCAGCCGCCGGAACGCCTCACGCACCGGCACATGGCTGGCGCCGAACTCCTCGGCGATGTGATCCTGCCGCAGCCGCGCATCGGGCGCGATCTCGCCGCGGATGATGCGGTCGGCAAGCACCCGGCTGATACGGCTGGCAATCGTGTCGTCGCGCTCTTTGGCCATGGCTGATCCTTAAAGGCGCGATTACCGATTGTCGAGCGCCCAAGGACCCTTTCCGCCAGCGCAGTCCAGCCATGCCCGCCAAACGGTTGAGCTTTGCCGGCGTATCGTGTAAAGCCGCTCGATCCCATTTCAGAGCATGCCCTGAAGGCCGCGAGACGGTTTTCGGACAAGGTCATGCCCGATCCAGCGCCCTCTTCAAAGGCAGAATATCCTCATGAGCAATGGCTTCGACCTCATCATCTTCGACTGCGACGGCGTTCTGGTCGATTCGGAAATCATCGCGGCGGAGGTTGAATCCAAGCTGCTGACGGACGCCGGCTATCCGATCAGCACCGAGGAAATGGGCGAGCGCTTCGCCGGCATGACCTGGCAGAACATTCTGTTTCAGGTCGAGCGTGAGGCGAGCATACCGCTCTCCGCATCCCTCCTCGACAAGTCCGAGAAGCTGCTGGACGTCAGGCTTGCCAATGACGTCAAAGCCATCCCGGGCGTACCGCTTGCCCTGTCGCGCCTGCCGATGCCGCGCTGCATCTGCTCAAACTCCAGCTCCGCCCGCCTTGACATGATGCTCACCAAGGTCGGCTACAAGGAGCTGTTCGCGCCGCACATCTATTCCGCCAAGGATCTCGGCGCCGACCGCGTCAAGCCGAAGCCGGATATTTTCCTGTACGGCGCCAAGCAAATGAATGTCTCGCCGGCCAACACCATCGTCGTCGAAGATTCCGTTCACGGCGTCCAGGCGGCGCGCGCCGCCGGCATGCGCGTCATCGGCTTCACCGGCGCTTCGCACACCTACCCTTCGCATGCCGACAAGCTGACGGATGCGGGCGCCGAAACGGTCATCGCCCGGATGATTGACCTTCCGGGCGTGGTGATGGCTTTGGCTGAATGGGACGGCGTTTTGTAAGGCGATAGGCAATAGGTTCAACCTATTGCCCACGACCTAAATCCTCAGTTAATGGCGGCGTGCTTTCTGCGTGCCGACTTCTCGGCCTTCACAGGCTTCTGCGGCCCCTGATCGAAGCTCAGTTGGACAATGGTGAAGCCGCCGGAGCCGCCAACAACCTGAATGTCGTTCGCGGTGAAGAGAAACTGCGTGGTGGTCTCGCCTGGCGGGATTTCGGCGACGAAGTTGATCGTCTTGTCGTAGAGCGCCGTGTTGTTATCCATGACGGCGACATGGACCGGCAAGGTCACCTTGCCCGGGCCGCCCTGCGGGCCGGCAACAAGACGGCCCTGCGCGGCGATGTTGATGCCGAGGCTGGTGCCGTCGCTCGTGCACTGGCGCGTCGCCTGGGCGAGCGATGCCTGGTAAGTCAACTGGTTCGGATCGTCCTTGGCGCCCTTGGCGTAGGTACGATAGGTGGACGCCTCGTCGCGGATCACGACTTGCGGGCATTTTCCGGCGATATAGGCCTGACCGCCGGTGACCGGCTGAGCGGGGCTGCTGGCACCCGCTTGCGGCGCCACCGTCACGTCCGTAACGGGCTGCTTATCACCGCCGCCGCCAAAACCAAGAGAACTGCAACCTGCCAGCAATGCCAGAAGCGAAGCGGAGAAAAGACGACGCGAAACCCTGCCAAACACTATTATTCCACCCTCTGCATATAATTTACATTATCGGCCTGCAGCCTGTTCGACGGGCCTTTTATGACACTTGGCGATGGTCTATACCAGCGACGCAGCGAAAAATCGATTGGGTAGGCACCGTTTTGGCTCACTTTTCGACGTCGACAGATTGGCGTAAACCGCCGCCCGCCGGAAGCGGCCGGGCGGACATTGCGCAAACGCGAAAACCACGCGGCTGATCCGACGCAAAAAGACGGACGGCCATCGCTTCGTTCTTCTACTCTCTCATCCCACCACTTCGGCAATTTTGCGACCAAAGGAATTCTAGACCGTGGACTATATCTCAACACGGGGGGAAGCCCCTGCCCTTGGCTTCTGCGATGCTCTTCTGGCTGGCCTTGCTCGGGATGGCGGGCTCTATGTGCCACGGCAATGGCCGACCCTGACGAAAAAAGAGATTCGCGCTTTCCGCGGCAAGAGCTATCAGGAAGTGGCCTTCGCGGTGCTGTCGCCCTTCACCAACGGTGAAATTCCCGATGATGTCTTCCGCGGCATGATCGACGAGGCCTACGCCACCTTCCGGCATCCGGCAGTGGCGCCGCTGGTGCAGACCGGGCCGAACAGCTTCGTCATGGAGCTGTTCCACGGCACGACGCTCGCCTTCAAGGATGTCGCCATGCAGTTGCTCGCACGGCTGATGGACTATGCGCTGGAAAAGCGCGGGCAAAGGGCGACCATCGTCGGCGCGACCTCGGGTGACACGGGCGGCGCTGCCATCGACGCTTTTGCCGGGCGCGAGCGTACTGACATCTTCATCCTCTTCCCCAACGGCAAGGTCTCGCCGGTGCAGCAGCGGCAGATGACGACTTCGACGGCCGCCAACGTGCATGCGCTGGCGATCAACGGCAATTTCGACGATTGCCAGAACCTGGTCAAAGCCATGTTCAACGACACAGCCTTCCGCGACGGCGTCAGGCTGTCCGGCGTCAATTCGATCAACTGGGCACGCATCATGGCGCAGGTGGTCTATTACTTCACCACCGCCGTCGCGCTCGGCGGGCCGGACCGGAAGATTTCCTTCACCGTGCCTACGGGTAATTTCGGTGATATTTTCGCTGGCTACGTCGCCAAGCGCATGGGCCTGCCGATCGACCGGCTGGTGATCGCCACCAATGAAAACGACATCCTCGCCCGCATGCTGAAGACCGGGCGCTATGAGATGCGCGCGGTCAAGTCGACCACGGCGCCGTCGATGGATATCCAGATCTCCTCCAACTTCGAACGGCTGCTGTTCGAAGCATATGCCCGCGATGCATCCAAAGTGCGCGCCGCAATGGAAAG
This sequence comes from Rhizobium sp. RCC_161_2, assembly GCF_041355235.1. Lineage (NCBI taxonomy): Bacteria > Pseudomonadati > Pseudomonadota > Alphaproteobacteria > Hyphomicrobiales > Rhizobiaceae > Rhizobium > Rhizobium sp. RCC_161_2. The sequence goes on from NZ_JBFUPL010000008.1 coordinate 28,849, forward strand.
CCTGAAACAATCGAACGGTTTCTCGATCGGCGAAGACGCGCTGAAGTTCATCAAGAAAGACTTCCGCGCCGGCCGCGCCAGCGAAAAGCAGGTGGCCGCTACGATCCGCAAAACACTCGACGACACCGGCTATCTCATCGATCCGCACACCGCCGTCGGCGTCTTCGTGGCGGAAAAGAATGAGAAACCAACGAGTCCCATGGTGACGCTTGCCACCGCGCATCCGGCAAAATTCCCCGCCGCAGTAAAATCGGCATGTGGTATTGACCCGGCGCTTCCGACGTGGCTTGCTGGACTGATGAACAGGGAGGAGCGTTTCGACATCCTCGATCCCGAACTGAAGGCCGTTGAAACTTTCATCGGCAAGCATGCCCGGGCCGGGGAATGACAGACGCAGAAAGACAAGCGATGACAGTGGAGTGCACCCGGCTTGCGTCCGGGTTGACAGTAGCGACCCAAACGATGCCACATCTGGAAAGCGTGGCGCTTGGCGTTTGGATCAAATCGGGTTCGCGTAATGAAACCGAGGCGGAGCACGGCATCGCGCATCTGCTCGAACACATGGCGTTCAAGGGCACGGGTCGTCGTTCAGCGCGGCAGATTGCCGAGGAAATCGAGAATGTCGGCGGCGAAGTCAACGCCGCCACCTCCACCGAGACGACCTCCTATTATGCCCGCGTGCTACGGGATGATGTGCCGCTCGCCGTCGATATCCTTGCCGATATTCTGACCGAGTCCGCCTTCGACGAAGAGGAACTGGCCCGCGAAAAGCAGGTCATTCTGCAGGAGATCAACGCGGCGAACGACACGCCCGACGACGTGGTCTTCGACAAGTTCTCCGAAGTCGCCTATCGCGGCCAGACGCTCGGACGCGCCATCCTTGGCACGCCGGAAACCGTCGTTTCCTTCTCGCCCGCACAGATTCGCGGCTATCTCGACCGCAACTACACGACCGACCGCATGTTCGTGGTGGCCGCCGGTGCCGTGGACCACGACAGTTTCGTGCGCCAGGTCGAGGAGCGTTTTTCCAGCCTGCCGACCAAGCCGTCGACAACGCCCATCATCGAGCCGGCCCGCTATATCGGCGGCAACATCCGTGAGACGCGCGACCTGATGGACGCGCAGATCCTGCTCGGCTTCGAGGGCCGCGCCTACCACACGCGCGACTTCTACTGTTCGCAGATCCTTGCCAATGTTCTCGGCGGCGGAATGTCCTCGCGGCTGTTCCAGGAAGTGCGAGAGCTCCGTGGCCTCTGCTATTCCGTCTATGCTTTCCATTGGGGCTTTTCCGACACCGGTATTTTTGGCATCCATGCCGCGACCGGCGGCGAAAACCTGCCTGAACTGGTACCGGTTATCGTCGACGAACTGCACAAAGCCTCTCATAAAATCGAGCAGCAGGAAATCGAGCGCGCCCGCGCCCAGATCCGCGCGCAGTTGCTGATGGGGCAGGAAAGCCCGGCCGCGCGCGCCGGCCAGATCGCACGGCAGATGATGCTTTACGGTAGGCCGATCCCGAACCAGGAGATGCTCGAGCGTTTGCAGGGCATTACCATCGACCGCCTTACGGATCTTGCGGGGCGCCTGTTCTTCGATACTGTACCAACGCTGTCGGCAATTGGACCGTTGGAACAGTTGGCGCCGATGGAAGACATCGTCACGTCGCTGTCTTCATCGACCCCCGCCTCCAAAAGCGCGAGCGGCTAAGGCCCGCTTCGCTTGCCGATCGGGTCAATTCTCGGGGGAGTATTGGGCGGAATGCAAAAATCGGTCTTTCGGTTTCTGTCACGTCATCCGGACGCGGTTGAACTTGAAGACGCGACCTATGTGCTGCGCCTGCCGCGTTATTCCGATTTTAACCAATGGCACAGGCTGAGAGCCGAGAGCCGCCGTTTTCTGGAGCCCTGGGAGCCGACCTGGCGCCACGATGAGCTCACAGAGGGCGCTTATCGGGCCCGAGTCATCCGGGGAAAACAGGAATATAGCTCCGGCCAGGCCATTCCGCTTTTCGTTTTCCTCAAGGAAAACAGTACGTTACTTGGCGGTATCACGATCGGTTATATTCGCCGGGGTGCCGCGCAAAGCTGCATGATCGGATATTGGATGGGCGAACGTCATTCCGGTCAGGGCCATATGTTCGCCGCACTTCGGTTGGTTATACCCTATATCTTTTCCGGACTCGAGTTGCACCGTATTGAAGCAGCCTGTATTCCGGATAACGAGCGTAGCATACGGCTTTTGGAAAAGGCCGGTTTCCAACGGGAAGGTCATTTGCGCGGTTATCTCAAAATCAACGGTCAGTGGCGTGATCACGTGATGTTTTCCCGGTTGGTGTCCGACACCGACTTGAACGGAAACTCCGTCAAGCGATGACCACAGCGCTCAAGCCATCCCTGCCGGTGACGAAATGGCCGTTCGCGATCCTCGCGGCCCTTGCGGCTACTATTCTGTTTTTCCTGGCCGGCATGGCGCAGGCTGCCGAGCCTGTGAAGATTTCGCGCGACGACACCGCGCTGGACCTCACCGCGACGACGGAGATCTACACCAACCAGGGCGAGGCCTTTCAGGTCTCCACAGCCGCCGGCGCCGACGGTATTCGTCGCCGAATCGAGGTACGCTCCTCTTCACCCAACCATCAGGGCGACTGGGCCGTCTTCGCGCTCGCCAATGTCTCGGAAGAGCAGCTTGAGCGCGTCATCGTCGCCCCCCACTTCCGCCTCGTAAATTCGAAGATGTTCTGGCCGGACCTCGGCTCGCAACGCATCGTCGCGATCACGCCGAGCGAAGGCTTTGCGCTGGACAGGCAGCCGAGCGACGAGGCCGATGTCTTCCGCATCACGCTGAACCCGGGCGCTGTCGTCACCTTCGTTGCAGAGCTTTCCTCGCCGAACCTGCCGCAGCTCTATCTCTGGGAGCCGAACGCCTACAAGGATACGGTCAACGCCTTCACGCTCTATCGCGGCATCGTGCTCGGCATTGCCGGCCTGCTGGCAGTGTTCCTGACCATTCTCTTCGTCGTCAAGGGCACCTCAATGCTGCCGGCGACGGCCGCACTTGCGTGGGCGGTGCTCGGCTATATCTGTGTCGACTTCGGCTTCCTCGGCAAACTCATCAGCATTACCTCCAGCGATCAGCGAATATGGCGCGCCTGTGCGGAGGTGGCGCTCGCATCGAGTCTGGTGATCTTCCTGTTCACCTATCTGAACCTCAATCGCTGGCATGCCCATCTCGGCTACGTGACGCTCGCCTGGATTCTCGGCCTCGCCTTGCTCTTCGGCGTGGCGATCTACGATCCGTCGATCGCATCGGGCATCGCGCGCCTGTCGCTGGCGCTGACGGCGACGGCGGGCCTGTTGCTGATCATCTATCTCGGTTTCAGCCGCTACGACCGCGCCATTCTGCTGGTTCCCGCCTGGGCTCTGATCCTGGTCTGGCTGTTCGGCGGCTGGATGACGATCACCGGCAAGCTCGACAACGACATCATCCAGCCAGCGCTCGGCGGCGGCCTCGTGCTGATCGTACTCCTGATCGGCTTCACGGTGATGCAGCATGCCTTTGCCGGCGGCGCGTTCCAGCAAGGCCTGTTCTCGGATCTCGAGCGGCAATCGCTGGCGCTCACCGGCTCCGGCGATACCGTCTGGGACTGGGACGTCGCGCGCGACCGCGTCGTAACAACCCCGGATATCTCGACGAAGCTCGGCCTGTCGCCTGGCACCATGCATGGCGCGGCGCGTAACTGGCTGCCACGACTGCATCCAGACGATCGCGACCGTTTTCGCGCAACGCTCGACGTGCTTCTCGAACATCGCCGCGGTCGGCTGAACCATGAATTCCGCATTCGCGCCGAAGACGGGCATTTCCATTGGCTGTCGATCCGCGCCCGGCCGGTGCTCGGCTCGAACGGCGAAATTATCCGCTGCGTCGGCACCATCGTCGACGTCACCGAGCAGAAGAATTCGATCGAGCGGCTGCTGCATGACGCGCTGCACGACAATCTGACCGGCCTGCCGAACCGCCAGGTCTTCCTCGACCGCCTGCAGGCCGTTCTCACTTTGGCGCCGGAAGGCCATCAGCTTCGCCCGACGGTGATGGTGATCGACATCGACCGCTACAAGCTGGTCAACGATACGCTCGGCGTTGCGGCGGGCGATAATATCCTGATTGCCCTGACCCGGCGCCTGCGCCGCCTGATGAAGCCGCAGGATACGCTTGCACGGCTCTCCGGCGACCAGTTCGGCCTTATCCTGGTGTCCGAGCGCGATCCGGCCAAGGTTGCCGATTTCGCCGATGCGATCAGCAAGGCGATCATGGTGCCGATCAACTTCGCCAATCGCGAGATCATTCTGACGGCATCGATTGGCCTGACATCCTGGGTCGACCAGCAGGAAAACGCCTCCGGCCTGTTGAGCGACGCGGAGCTTGCCATGTATCGGGCCAAGCGCGCTGGCGGCAATCGCGTCGAACCTTTCCAACCGGCCTTCCGCAGCTTTGGCACCGACCGCCTGCAGCTTGAAACGGACCTGCGTCGCGCCGTCGAGCGCAAGGAACTGTCGCTGGTCTACCAGCCGATCGTTCGACTGGAAGACGCCGAAGTCGCCGGTTTCGAGGCGCTGATGCGCTGGGAACATCCCAAGCGCGGCAATATTCCGCCATCGGAGTTCATCCCGATCGCTGAGGCATCCGATATCATCGGCCCGCTCGGCATGTTCGCGCTGGAACAGGCGACCAACGACCTGATGGCGTGGCAGCGCCAGACCGGCGACCTGCCGCTGTTCGTCTCCATCAACCTCTCCAGCGTGCAGCTTCTCAACAACGAGCTCTACGACGATATCCGCGCCCTGCTCGCCAAGACCCATTGCGAGCCGCACCGCATCAAGCTCGAATTGACGGAATCGCAGGTGATGGAGAACCCGGAACAGGCCCGCCTGGTGCTCGGCAAGCTGCGTGACGCCGGTATCGGCCTGGCGCTCGACGATTTTGGCACCGGCTATTCCTCGCTCGCCTATCTCACCCGCTTCCCCTTCGACACGATCAAGCTCGACAAGACGATGGTCAGCGACGAAAGCGACAAGAAAGCCATACTTCTGCGCTCCGTCATCTCCATGGCGCGCGAACTCAACATGGGTGTCGTCGCCGAAGGCATCGAATCGGAAGAGGATGCGCTCGAACTCGCCAAGATGGGCTGCGCCTACGGCCAGAGCTTCATCTTCGGTCCGCCGATGGGCACGGACTCGGTGTTGCGGTTGCTGAAGGAACGCTTTCCGCTGACGAAGCGGGCTTAGGGGCCGGTCTATCCCGCCCCTTGCGGGCGGGAAAGCAAAATCAGCATTTAGCCGGAAGGCTAAGTGCTAGATTTTTGCAAGGGCGGGGGTAGGTAGGGACGCACTTAATCCTTGGAATGATTTAAGCAAGAACGTGACCCCCGCTCTGGCAATTTCAATGGCTTAGAAATTGCGCTTAGTCTCAAATATGCTAAGACCTCGGTGTCGCAATTCCTAAACCAGTGAAATTGCTTTCTCGCCCGCCAAGGGCGAGATAGGGCCCCGAATTTGCGGCCGCCTCCTATCCTAACAGGATATTGTACTTACGCCCAACCAATCACCTGCCGGATATATTCCAGCTTCGTCACCACCGGCGACGACAGGATAAAGGGATAGGCATCCGGCTGGCCCATGCTGCGCTGGATGGCATTGATGGCGACGCTCAAGGGGATCCAGGCGCTGACCAGTTGTTCGGCGCTTTCGGCCCGATAGGGATTGAAATCTACCTCGGCCGCCATCTCGTGATAGCCGAAGGGATCAACTGCCAGGCCGAAAGAGCGGGCGGTCTCCAGCGTGTCGACGATATGGAGATAGTGCGCGAAACATTCGGCGAAATCTTCCCAGGGATGAGCGCTGGCATAGGCGCTAATGAAATTGTCCTGCCAGTTCGGCGGTGGGCCGCTGTCATAATGCTGCTGCAGGGCCGCGCCGTAATCCACCCGCTCGTCGCCGAAGACGGCGCGGAAGGCGTCGAACTGATTGCGGTCTCGGATCAGCTTGTTCCAGATGAAATGGCCGGTCTCGTGGCGGAAGTGGCCGAGCAGCGTGCGGTAAGGCTCGTTCATCGAGGTGCGCGCCTGCTCGCGCGTCACGTCATCGGCCTCGGCGGCGCGGATGGCGATCAGCCCTTCCTCATGGCCGGTCCTCGCCGGCACGACATAGCCGGCCTGCACCTTATCCTCAAGGAAGTCGAAGACCAGTCCGCCCTGCGGATCCTGTTTGCGATCGGGATGCGGCAGGTTCCAGCGCAAGAGCGAATAGAACAGATGCCGCTCAGCCTGGCCGATCCGCCGCCAGCGATCGATACCCTGTTGCGTATCGGTGTTCGGTACCAACCGATTATGGCGACACGCCAGGCAGAAAGGTTCCGGATCCGCCGCATCCACAAGCCAGTTGCAGATATCGAGCTCGGCATTGGCACAGAAACGCACCATGCGATCCGGCTCGGCAACCACGCGCCAATTCTCTCCATCGCCGGCCTCCAGCGCATAGATCGCCAGAAGCTCGGGAACAAAGCCGAGCTGATGGCCACAGCGTATGCATTGCCTGTTATCGAAATGCACCGGCTGGCCGCAATGGTCGCAGGCAAAAAGCCGCATGGAAAGCCCCCGTAATTAAGCCGTGACGGACATAGAAGAGCCTGCCGCGATGTCGTGACAGGCTCTTGCTTTGCCGCTTATGCAGCAGTCTATCAAATAGCGCGGCGATTAATAAGCTGTTGCTTAATCGCCAGACGGATTACATCCGGTCGACCGCGCCCTTGACCTTATCCTTGGCCTTGCCGACAGCCGATTGCACCTTGCCCTTGGTTTCCTGGGCTGCGCCTTCGGCGCGCATCCGCTTGTCATCGGTGGCCTTGCCGACGGCCTGCTTGGCCTTGCCGGCGACTTCATTGACCTTGCCGGAAATCTTGTCACTCATGCTGCCCATGTCGAGCACCTCCTCATTCGGCACCAGCGGAGTTGCCGGTGCTGTCAGGAGGAAACGTCACGGGCAGTGTTTCGTTCCGTGTGAATAGATTACGCGTGCCCCGCATGCGGCGACAACATGGCGGCGTTGATGCCCATCAGAGCCAGAGCGCGCTCATATTTATCGTCAAGGCTGCGGTCGAAAATCAACTCTTCATTGGCCGGGCAATTCAGCCAGCCGTTGCTGCCGATCTCCGCTTCCAACTGGCCCGCCCCCCAGCCGGCATAGCCGAGCAGCATGGTGGCCCGCTTCGGCCCGCTTCCCTTGGAAATGGCGCGCACGATATCCAGCGTCGCCGTCAGGCTGATGTCATCGCTGACCGGGATGCTGCCGTCGCTCAGATAGTCGTCGGAATGAAGGACGAAGCCCCGGCCGCTTTCGACCGGCCCGCCGGTCTGGATCGGGAAATCCCGCGCGACCGGTGGCAGGACAATGGCATCATCGTCCTTGATCATATCCAGATGCAGCAGCACGTCGGTAAAGGTCAGGTTCTGCGCACGGTTGATGACGAAGCCCATGGCGCCGGCATCGGAATGAGCACAGATATAGATCACCGTACGGTTGAAATTCCGATCTTCCATGCCGGGCATGGCAATCAGGAACTGGCCGTCGAGCAAACCTCTTTCGCGTCTATTCTTCAACGTCGATAGGGACATCGCGCCTCCTGACTGCAGCCCGCAACTGCGCCCCTCAGAAGAAAGATGGGGCAATGTCATAAATCAATCAACTGAAAATGATCATTTCTTTTCTCCGCCGTTCTGGCACAGCGGAGCGCCATCCGGTAAACCCTTGCTTCATGTCGAAAAAACTCTCTTTAACCTGTCTGCTGGGAATGCCGATGGGCGTGCTCGCGGCGGCGATACTGGCCTCTTCCCCGGCCCATGCTGCCATGAGCGACTGGGCCGACAATCAGGGCGGCCGCATGCGACTGGTGGCGCTGGCGCCGGACGCGCAAGGTCATATTCGCGCCGCGTTACAGATCGAGCCGGCGCCCGGCTGGATCACCTATTGGCGCGAGCCTGGCGAGAGTGGAATTCCACCGCAAGTCAGTCCGGTACCGGACGGTGGCGTGACGCTTACGAAGATGGGGTTTCCCGTGCCGAAGCCGATCAGCGTCGGCGCGATCCAGGAGATCGGCTATGATGCGCCGGTGACATTTCCACTGGATTTCCGTGTCGAGGGCAAGCAACCGGCAAAGCTTGAGCTCACGGCCTTCATCGGCCTCTGCAAGGATATCTGCATTCCGTTCCAGGCCGCGCTTTCACTGCCCCTGTCGCCCACCGGTCAGTCCACGCCGCATGAACAGGCTTTGCTCGATGCGGCCGACGCGTCGCTGCCGCAGGCCACCGGCCCGGACTTTGCCGTCGAAAACCATGGTCTTTCGGCCGATGCGAAGACACTTTCGCTGCGTCTGACATTGCCCGAGACAACCGGAGAGGCGCCGCTGATCTATGTGAGCGGGCCGGCCGGTTACGTCTTTTTCAAACAGGCCAATGGCAAGCGCGACGGCAAGACCTTTGCGACCGATATCGCCATCGGCAAACTGCCGAAAAATTATGACGTCAAGGGCAAGAACTGGGGCATTCTCGTCATCGACGGCGCACGCGCCATGGAAACCACGCTTGCGTTCGAATAGGCCGGATCTATAGTTTGGCCCGACATCCAAATTCGGAGCGGCAGTCTCGCCGCCCCACAATCGCGACCCAAGGAGAGAGCCATGACCATCGCTATCGGCGACAAGCTGCCTGCCGCCACCTTCAAGGAAAAGACCGCCGACGGCCCGGTCGAGATCACCACGGACCAGCTTTTTGCCGGCAAGCGCGTCGTGCTTTTCGCCGTTCCCGGCGCCTTCACGCCCACTTGCTCGCTGAACCACCTGCCGGGCTACCTGGAAAATCGTGACGCCATCCTCGCCAAGGGCGTCGACGATATCGCCGTGATCTCCGTCAACGACTGGCACGTCATGGGCGCCTGGGCGCAATCCTCCGGCGGAATGGGCAAGATCCACTTCCTCGCCGACTGGGACGGCTCCTTCGCCAAGGCCGTCGGCCTTGACGTCGACCTCTCCGCCGGCGGCCTCGGCGTGCGCTCCAAGCGCTACTCCATGCTGGTGGAAAACGGCGTGGTCAAGTCGCTCAACATCGAGGAAAGCCCCGGCCAGGCCACGGTTTCGGCGGCGGCCGCGATGATCGAGCAGCTTTAAGGATTATCCAGATAGAAGAAGCGGGGCGCCTCAGAGGCGTCCCGCTTCATTCCTCTTCGTTAAAATGGGTGTCGAAATCGCGATGTCCTTCGAGCACATTCAAAACCTCGAAAACATCATCGACATAGCGGAAGAAGATTACGTAGCCACGAAATGCAAAGCTGCGCATATCGTCTCTCAGTTCCGGTCGCATGCGGCCCATTTGAGCTGGCAAAGCCGCAAGATCCGCGCACTTGCGACGCAGCTGCCCAGTGAATTTCAAAGCGACTTTCTGACTGCCACTTTGGCGCGCTATAAATTCGAGAATATCGAGGATATCGTTTTGAGCATCGGCTGTATAACGAAGCCGAGCCACTCAATAGCCTTCCTTGGCCAGTTCAGCAGCCTTAGCTTCCAAAGCGGCACCAAGTTCTTCGTCTGATATATCGCCACCCCGGGCAATCGACGCCTCCAGAGTCCGCCGCAGCGATGCAATTTTCGCTTCACGCTCCTCCACGAGCCGCAGACCTTCGCGCACGACCTCGCTGGCCGAGCTGTAACGTCCCTCTTCCACCGTCTTTTCTACGAATTTTTCCCAGCGTTCGCCGATAGAGACATTCATGAGCTTCTCTCCTTTGGACCTGGTCAGCCCGACCAATAACAGATAATGCGCCATTTATAGCATTATTGGCACAGGGCGCCAATTGCCAGTGCTCAACACCCATCAATCCATACCCCGCCTCTTTTCCGCCGCATTCTCCCCATTACAACACGTAACGTTATTACATTAAGAGAACGCCGCATGCCCTTCAGCAACGATCCCTTCACCGCCTCCCTGATCGGGCGCTCCGTCTTGACGCGCCTGGTCTTTGTCGCGGTCGGCGTTGCGGCTCTCTGGGCGGTCATCGGCTGGGCGGTGGCCCTGGCATGAGTGCTCTGATCCGCCTTGACAATCTCACCGTCACCTATGAGCGCCATCCGGCCGTGCATCATGTCTCCGGCGCGTTCCAGGCGGGCAGCCTGACGGCGATTGCCGGGCCGAATGGGGCGGGCAAGTCGACGCTTTTGAAGGCGATCATCGGCGAGCTTCGAGTCGCTGAGGGCTCGATCGATCGTGGCCAGCTGACGCGCAATGATTTCGGCTATCTGCCGCAGGCGGCCGACATCAACCGCCGCTTTCCGATCTCGGTTGCCGATACGATCATGCTCGGCGCCTGGAAGAATTCCGGCGCTTTTGGCCGTTTCTCGCGCGAGGACGCCGAGCGGGCGCGTGATGCGCTGGCGGCCGTTGGCCTTTCCGGCTTCGAGCGCCGGCATATCGGTTCGCTCTCGGCCGGGCAGTTCCAGCGGGTGCTTTTCGCCCGGCTGCTGCTGCAGGACGCCCGCGTCATCCTGCTCGACGAACCCTTCACCGCTATCGACCAGCGCACGACGCGTGATCTGCTCGATATCGTGCTGCGCTGGCATGGCGACGGGCGCACGGTCATTGCCGTGCTGCATGATTTTGATCAGGTGCGGGCGCATTTCCCCGAGACGCTGCTGATCGCCCGCGAGCTGGTCGGCTGGGGTCGGACCCAGGATGTGATGAGCCCCGCCAACCTCATCCGGGCGCGAGCCATGGCCGAAAGCTGGGACGAAGACGCCGAAAGCTGCTCGCCCGAGCCGGATCATGCCGGCCACCAACTGGCGAAGCGGGAGCCGGCCGAATGACGGCCTATGATATTTTCCTGGCGCCCTTTGCCGATTACGGCTTCATGCGGCGCGCGCTCATCGCCTGCCTGTGCCTCGGCCTCGGCTCCGGCCCGATCGGCGTCTTCCTGATGCTGCGGCGCATGAGCCTGATGGGCGATGCGATGAGCCATGCGGTGCTGCCGGGGGCGGCCATCGGCTATCTGATCGCCGGGTCGCTGTCGTTGACGGCGATGGGGCTTGGCGGGCTGGTGGCGGGCCTGTCGGTGGCGCTGCTCTCCGGGCTTGTCAGCCGCATGACGGTGCTGCAGGAGGATGCGAGTTTCGCCAGCTTCTATCTGACCTCGCTGGCGCTCGGCGTGCTCATCGTCTCTCTGCGCGGCTCCAATATCGATCTGCTGCATGTGCTTTTCGGCACCATCCTCGCCATCGACGCCCCTGCCCTCTATCAGATCGGCGCGATCACCACGGTAACGCTGCTGATGCTCGCGGTCATCTATCGGCCGCTGGTGATGGAGTGCTTCGATCCCGGTTTTCTGCGCGCCGTCGGCGGGCGCGGGCCGGTCTATCATTTCCTCTTCCTGCTGCTCGTCGTGCTCAATCTCGTCGCCAGCTTCCAGGCGCTCGGCACGCTGATGGCCGTGGGGCTGATGATGCTGCCGGCGGCGATCGCGCAGCTCTGGTCGCGCAGCCTGCCGGCGATGATGGCGATCGCAACGGCAACGGCGGCGGCCTCGGGCTATATCGGCCTCATCGCCTCCTACCATCTCGAATTCGCCTCCGGCCCGACCATCATCATCACGGCGAGCATCATCTACGGCTTTTCCATTCTCTTCGCACCGTCGGGCATCGCCCGCCGGTTCATCCCCCGTCCCCATCTCAGGGGCTAATCTTGATCAAGGAGACATTCATGAGCAAACACAGACTGCTTCTCTCCACCGCGGCGGCTGCCTTCGTCGCCTTCGGCGTTGCGGCCCCGGCCTCCGCCGAAACGCTGAACGTCGTCGCCTCCTTCACCGTGCTTGCCGACGTCGTCAAGCAGGTCGGCGGCGACCATGTGAAGGTGTCGAGCCTCGTCGGCCCGAACGGCGACCCCCATGAATTCGAGCCGTCGCCGGCCGACGCCAAGAAGCTCAACGCCGCGAAGGTCACCTTCGTCAGCGGCGAAGGCCTGGAAGGCTGGATGGACAGGCTGATCAGCGCGTCGGGCTACAAGGGCACGCCGGTCGTGGCTTCGGAAGGCATCAACGCCCGCACCATGGTTGATGACGGCAAGACGATCACCGATCCGCATGTGTGGAACAGCCCGGTCAATGTGAAGATCTGGGTCGCCAACATCGAAAAGGCACTGTCCGCAGCCGACCCGGCCGACGCCGCAGATTTCAAGGCCAATGCCGAGCGCTACACCAAGACACTGACCGAACTGGACGCCTATGCCCACGGCAAGTTCGACAAGATCGCGGACGACCGCCGCAAGGTGCTCACCAGCCACGACGCCTTCGGCTATTTCGGCCGCGAATACAATGTCAGCTTCCTGTCGCCGCTTGGCGTCTCGACGGAAACCGAAGCCTCGGCCGCCGCCGTCGCCAAGCTGATCGAGCAGATCAAGACCGAGCATGTGAAGACCTATTTCTTCGAAAACTCCAACGATCCGCGCCTGGTCAAGCAGGTTGCCAAGGCCACCGGCGCCGAGCCGGGCGGCGAGCTCTATGTCGAATCCCTCTCCAAGGCCAATGGCCCGGCTCCGACATATGAAAAAATGTTCCGTTATAACGTAGACCAACTCGCCGCCGCGATGGCGAAATCGAGCTGAGGCAGCCGGACGGATAAGGCCGTAGGGCCATCGCATATGGGGCGGATGAGCACCGAAAACTCCTTCTCCCCAGCGGGGAGAAGGTGGCCCGAAGGGTCGGATGAGGGGGTGGCGCGGCATAGGAAGGATTGCCTTTCGCTTGCCGCTCAAGGCTCTCGTCGCTTTGCTCCTCGCCCCCTCATCCACCCTGTCGGGCACCTTCTCCCCGTTGGGGAGAAGAAGGCGGCTACGATTTCAGTTCATATGCTATTGCCTTGCATATGGCCGCGGGCACTCTCCCCGCGGTCTGTTCTAATCAGAGATTAAGATCGAAGACCAGCAGCCCGGCAAGGCCGCCATCGGTCGACGAGACGATGCGCTCGCCAACGGCGACATGCTCTGGATGCACCAGATAGACATCCCGCGCCTCGGCACTTTCAAACGTCACCGCAAACCCATCGACAAAACCGCCATGCAGCCCCTCAGGCGAGACATTCGGTCCGTATTTAATATCGACGATGCCGGGAATGACCTGCTGCAAGGCGGCCACGGATTCGAAAAGCGCTTTCTTTTCATCCTGTGTCATGGCGGATTTCAGCCGCAAGAAAACGCAATGCAGGATCATGGATACAGCCTCCCTGGATGTTGGGGGCAGCATAGAGGGAATGGAGGATGGGGCAAGATGGGGTGGGGTGGTGTTTGGGATTTTCAAAGGCAATCGCTATCATGACTGCTTTGGGGCCGAGAACCGACGGTCGGCTTCAATTTCTACGAAGTCAGAACCGGACGAGAGCGAGCCAACCGCCAGATTAGGTCGCCAACAAAGTGGTTGGCCTGGAGGAAAATTGAAATTTCCCTCCACAATTCGATATTTGAGGCGTCAAGCTGGTCGTTTTTGCAGCCATAAGTCGCATCTGGAACACCCTTCAAAAAAAGCGAACGCTGGCTTATTAAAGGCCCACTCCATGAACCAGCGTCATGCCCTCATTGCCGTGTTCAAGCAATGTACGTAGCGAGCGCCCTCTAAGCTCTGGTTCGTGTAGGGGAAGTTCCATGGCTGGGCCGAGCATTGAACCAAAAGCGTGCTCTTCGCCCGAAAAGCTACGGCTGACGACACCTCGAATTACGGCTCCCTGCGCTCCGAAGACTGGTGCGCCGCTCATTTTTCCAGGAACACGCGCATTGAAGTCGAAACAAGGGCCGGGTGTTGAAACCTCTCTAGCAACGTGATTTTGTGGAAAAGTGTTGAGGATGTTTCCAGCAGTAACATAGGTGTTCAGTCGAAAAGCACTATCCGAGATACCACCTGTCTCTGGGTTGATTTGAATGTCCGGCATTTCTGCATAACCTAGCGAGTATGCTTCTTCGCCCGGAACGAACGGATTGAGCGACATGTTCAATGGTTGATGTGCTTGCCCGTTCGGCATTTCTGGAATTTTACAAACGGCTACATCAGTTAGATATTCCCAGCGATCATCTTCATGAAGCAGTGGACTTTGTTTCCATTCGCCCCACGCCCACATTTTCTCGAAGGGAAAGAACCGAAATGCCTTCGCGAAGTAGATGCCGCCCGCTGGTGCCATGTAAGGAATCATAAGGCCGAAGTTCAGGTCCTCGCGATGTTCGACCTTTCCTCCGTTACGCGTGGCGCCATACCCGGATTCTAGCGGGTCAAGCAGGACGTGTCCTGCCGTGATCACATAACCAGTACAACTAATAATCGATGCGGTACCTATACATCTGATCGCTGTTTCCCCTTCAAGCCAAGCCACGACGGGTACGATGCTCTGCTGCATCAAATAGTCGGTGGCGCCGAAAAGAGATAGAACGTCCGCGAACTTGCCATTTGGACGATTGGTCATCAATTCGAGGTCACCGCGCAAAAGAAAATAGCGATCATCGTGTCCAGACTCCGATCGCAGCGTTAGTCCCTTCATGTCGGATATTGCCCAGACCCCATCCGTTCGCCGGGTCCAAAGAGACTTCAAAATCGCCAAGGGAAACTCAATCGACATGTGGGCGTTCCTCAATCGCTATTGATTACCAAGGGCTAGCTATACTGTGAGCGGCTGTCAGATGGGCAGCAAATGCCGCATCTGTCTTCGCTGCCAGGAAGACGAAATGCTTTCGGCATTCCATAAGCAGCCCAAGCGTAAGGCGCGCTTGCCCGTTACCTCCTTGAAGCCAATCGATGTCGCTAGGAAGATTGAACCCATGGGCTATTGAGTGCCTAACTAGGACCCACGTATTTGTCCGGCGCCGTGTCTCGGCTACCGTCCCTTGCCTTGGCCCCACTCGCCACTCCCAGCTAGCCCACCGGTTGAAACCGAATGCCTCCAGAAGCAAGTCTCTGACCTTGTCGTCGTCCGGGGTATTAAACTTCTTAACTGCATTCAGGATAGCGGTACGTCTAAGCTGGAATGTGTGGATCGCCCACTGTGGACTGTCTAATTGCGGTGAGCGCATTTCCCCATCGATGATGTCCAGTGCCTCGCCGACCAACTTTTCGATGTAGGCTTGCCACGCCGCTATAGTTAGTACTACTCCCGCTCGATGTAGCGCATCTTGCTCGTGGCGCCTCCCACGTCCATTCTGCAATTTCCATGAATTTCTATTAACTGATCGGCAAGCGAAAGTTGCTTCATAAGATTACTCAGGGCTTGCGACATGTTCTTCCCCGAGACAGACGGTACATTGAATTTATATTCATCTGTTCTTCATGATTCGTTGGCGGGCCAGTACTGAGATGTACAAATTCAGAAAGCATAAATTTCGACAGCCAAGTAAGGCTCGAGTACGGCCCCTTAATCAGAATGCGCAATCAAATGCATATTCGAACATAATCGCGGTTGCCGCCTTGGCGGTATCTATTATTGCTGCTGCTACTGCAGCGTGGCAGACGGTACTTGTCAAAGAACAACTGACTGCTGGAGACCGAAATCGCAGCTTCCAAGAGTTGGTGCAGCAGGCTGGCAGCATATGTGAGCTTTTCTATCCCAATAAGATCAAGGCCTATTCGTATGCCGCACAGGGCGACGGAACATCCATCATTGCTACCGCCCGAGAGGACATTGATCCCTCGATATTTCAGGCCGAGCTTGCTGGGAGGATCGCTGCGGAATCTCGAAGATTGCGTCTGGCGTTCACTGTCGCTGCTATTTGGTCAACTGGAGATCAGACAACCAAATTTTCTAGGGCAGAATCTAGCATCATGGAACTGTTCCAGTACTTTTCCTCTCCTGACTTGTCGGTGTCATACTACCGCGACTTTTTCGCTATGCGATACGTGAAGGCTTCTCACACATGTACCAACGACCGTGGGACAGGGCTTAGCCAAAGCATAGCTGGTCTTGTAAATGATGAGGAGAGCTGGTGGTTGGACGTGGACGCCAAGCCCGATCAAGTCATTGTTGCTCCAAGAGCGAACTTAGAACGCATGGACCGTGCGCAAATACGACAGCTTGCAAAGCAGCAGACCGAGTTGTTGAAGGAATATGACAGCTATAATCAGATGTAGTATTGATGCTGGCACCAACACGGATTTCTGCTTTCAGGCAAGCGCGAAAACGGCCTGTATGACCGAGATGAGGGCGCAAAGCGGCCATCAAGCGTTGTAGCCCACCAACACCCACCCCTACTTCCGCTTAAACGGCTCCATCCCCTTACGCGCCAGCTCATCCGCCCGCTCGTTCTCCGGATGTCCGGCATGGCCCTTGACCCAGTGCAGCGTCACCTGATGCCGATTGCGGGCTTCTTCGAGCGCTTGCCAGAGTTCGGCGTTTTTCACCGGCTTCTTGTCGGCGGTTTTCCAGCCGTTTTTCTTCCAGCCGAAAATCCACTTGGAGATGCCGTCCATCACATATTTGGAATCGGTATAGAGGTTGACCTCGCAGGGGCTCTTCAGCGCGTTCAGCGACGAGATCGCCGCCATCAGCTCCATGCGGTTGTTGGTCGTCTCGGCCTCGCCGCCGAACAATTCCTTTTCCTTATCGCCATAGCGCAGCACAGCACCCCAGCCGCCTGGGCCGGGATTGCCGGAGCAAGCGCCGTCGGTAAAAATATCGACCTGTTTCATGCCTTCAGCCCGTATTCGGCTGATGAAGCGATCTGGCGGTGGAAGCGCAGCTTGCGCAGATATTCGAGCGGGTCCTTCTTGGTGACCATGGCGCCGGCGGGCGTCGTCAGCCAGTCGTAGAGGCGGGTCAGGAAGAAGCGCAGCGCCGAGCCGCGCGACAGCGTCGGCAGGGCGGCGATTTCGGCCTCGCTCAGCGGACGGACGCTCTGGTAGCCTTCCAGCAGCGCCATGCCCTTGGTGATGTTATAGGCGCCGTCCTTCTCGAAGCACCAGGCGTTGAGGCAGATCGAGACGTCGTAGGCGAGCTGATCGTTGCAGGCGAAATAGAAGTCGATCAGGCCGGACAGCTCGTCGCCGAGGAAGAAGACGTTGTCCGGGAAGAGATCGGCGTGGATGACGCCATCCGGCAGGTCCTTCGGCCAATGGCGGCCGAGAAATTCGAGCTCGCCGCGGATTTCGTCCTGCAGGCCGGGCTCGACCTCATCGGCGCGGGCCTCGGACTTTTCCCAAAGCCCCTGCCAGCCGGCCAGCGACAGCGCGTTCGGCCGCTTGATATCGAAACCTTCGCCGGCGACATGCATGGCGGCCAGCGCCCTGCCGACTTCGCGGCAATGCTTCGCCTCGGGCTTGCGCAGCCACATGCCCTCGAGGAAGGAGATCAGCGCCGCCGGGCGGCCGGAGAGGTGGCCGAGCAGTTCGCCATCCCTGCGCGGCAGCGGCAGCGGGCAGGAAAGGCCACGGCTCGACAGATGCTGCATCAGGCCCAAGAAGAACGGCAGGTCGTTCTTTTCCACGCGCTTTTCATAGAGCGTCAGGATCAGCGGATCGCGCGAGGTGTGCAGCAGGAAATTGGAGTTTTCAACGCCCTCGGCAATGCCCTTATAGGAGAGCAATGTGCCGACATCATATTCCGTCAGGAACCACTTCAGATCGTCTTCGGTAATATCGGTATAAACGGCCACGAATTATTCCCTGTTAGATACGCGCTGGCCACCGGCAGCCACCCGCCCCGTGGTTCCAGATGGCCCTACGGGCCTCCTCACCATGAGGGCTGATCTATGGTGCCTGGTGGCGAAACTTTCTCCAACTCATCCTGAGGTGCCTTGCCGATGCAGCGTCAGCGCAAGCGGCAAGGCCTCGAAGGACGAGGTGGCCATTCTTCAATCGCCGTTGACGAAAGCCATGTCGGCCGTCGTCAGTTCGATGTTGCGCAGCTCGCGATTGACGAGGAAATTCTCGGTCTCCTTGACCGTCTCGGCCAGCTCCACCACCGCATTATAGCGGGCGCGGAAGGCTTCGATGATCTCGTTGACGATAACCTCTGGCGCAGATGCACCGGCGGACAGGCCGACGGTCTTGATATCGCCGATGTCGTCCCAATCGATCTCGGAAGCGCGCTGCACCAGCACGGACTTCGTCGCCCCTGCCCGCAGCGCCACTTCGACCAGACGCTTGGAATTGGACGAATTCGGAGCGCCGACAACGATGAAGAGATCGCAGCCGGGAGCCGCCTGCTTCACGACTTCCTGGCGGTTGGTGGTGGCGTAACAGATCGAATCGGCCGATGGAGCCGTCAGGTTCGGGAAACGCTCCTGCAGCCGCGCGATGACGCCGGCGGTATCGTCGACCGAGAGCGTCGTCTGTGTGACGTAGCCGAGATTGTCGGGATCGGCGGGCTCATAGACATCGACATCCTCGACCGTCTCGATCAGCGACACCGTGCCTTCGGGAAGCTGGCCCATGGTGCCGATCACTTCCGGATGGCCGGCATGGCCGATGAGAACGACGTGGCGGCCGAGGCGATTGTGGCGCATGGCCTGCTTGTGCACCTTGGAAACCAGCGGGCATGTGGCGTCGAGATAGAAGAGATTGCGGGCGTCCGCATCTTCCGGCACGGCCTTCGGCACGCCATGGGCGGAAAAAACCACCGGCTGGGCACGATGCTCCGCCGGGATCTCGTCCAGCTCCTCGACGAAGATGGCGCCCTTGGCTTCCAGCCCTTCGACCACATAGCGATTATGCACGATCTCGTGGCGGACATAGACCGGCGCGCCATAGGATTTCAGCGCCAGCACGACGATCTGGATGGCGCGGTCGACGCCGGCGCAGAAGCCGCGCGGGCCGCAGAGCCGGATGGTCAGGTCAGGTTTGGAAACTGCTATGTTCATGTCTCTTCCGAAATCCGGGACGATGGCAAAGCAATAGATAGGTTCGCCTTGCCGCTTGCTCTAGCCCAATATCCCATCGAAATGAAGCTATTCTATTGCATGTCTCTATTGCTGAGGCGCGCCCGGATGATGTTTGCGCCACCAGGAGATCGCGACGATGGCGGTGAGCGCCGCCGCCAGGCCATACCATGTGACGGCATATTGCAGATGGCTGTTGGGCAGGTCGACGATGGTGACGCCGCCGATCGGCAGGCCGCCGGGGTTCGGCGCCTTGCCGGCATCGACGAAGAAGGGCAGCACCTTGTCTTTCGGCAGCCCGTCGCTCGCCGCCATGGCGTCGAGGTCCTTCCAGTAGAAGATATCCTTGGCGAGATCATTGTCCGGGATGCCGGAGGGCTGGCCGGCGAGCTTGGCCCGGGCAAGGCCGGTGACGGTCTGCTCGCCCGTCAGCTGCCCCTGCATGCGCTTTTCCGGCGCCTTGTCGACATCGGGCACGAAGCCCCGGTTGACGAAGAGGTAGCGCCCGTCGGCAAGCTGCAAGGGCGTATAGACATGATAACCGGCATCGCCTTCATAGGTCGTGAAGAAATGCCGTTCCTTATCGTTGAGATAATGGCCCGTCGCCGTGACGACGCGATATTCGATATCGCCGCCGGACGCGGCCATGGTCTCGATCGCCGACAGCGGCACGGCAGGCGCCGATTGACGCTCGGCGATATCGGCAAGCAAACCTTCCTTCCAGTGCAGCCGCTCGACCTGCCAGGTGCCGAGCGCCAGCAGGATGCCAAGCGCCACAAGCAGGATCAGCACCTTGCCGACCTGCCAGAATGGGTTAGCGCGGCGAGCGGGCATAGCGGCCTCAGTCACGATGAAGACGCCCTTCGCTGGCTTTGTTGCGATATTGCAGGGCAATCAAAATGCCCTTGCACCAGCGCAGCGACAGAAGCGACAGGATGATGGTCAGCGGCGCAAACAGCAGGATATGCACCCAGATCGGTGGTCCGTAATTGGCCTGCAGCCACAGGACCGCACCGATAACGATAAAGCCGACGATGAGGATGACAAAGACCGCCGGCCCGTCGCCGGCATCGGCAAAGGCATAGTCGAGATCGCAGGCGGCACAGCGCGGTTTCAGCGACAAAAGCCCATCGAAGAGCTTGCCATTTCCGCAACGCGGGCAACATCCCTGAATGCCGACCTTGAAGGGATCGACAGGCGGAAACAGGGCGCTGTCGCTGCTTGCCCCATCCGGGGTTTTGTCTTGCTCTGAGTTCAAGGTCTGGTCTCGATCGGTCCATCATCCCGGACGAGCTCCACCTCTCGCCCCTTTCGTCATCAGTAACCGCGATGCGGCTGCCCGTCCAATCCAAAAGCTGAGTGCACACGCGAGCATGCTATAATAGAAACGCCACGGAGGAGGCCCATGGAACTCAATCGAGAGCACGACACCGGCCAGATCATCATTCTGAACGGTGCGCCGCGATCCGGAAAATCCAGTATTGCCGCGGCTATTCAGGCCGGTTTCGACGGTCCCTGGATGAATCTCGGCGTCGACACCTATGTCAGGCACGCCACGCCGCAACGCTACCGGCCAGGCATCGGCCTGCGCCCCGGCGGCGAACGACCGGATCTCGAACCGCTTGTCCCGCGCTTTTATGCCGCGCTCTATGCCTCTATTGCCGCCCATAGCCGGCTGGGACTGAACGTCGTCGCGGAGTTCGGCCATCACGACGCGCATTCGCGTCCGCTGGGCATCCTCGCGGATTGCGCCCGGCAACTGGCCGGCCTGCCCGTCCTTTTCATCGGTGTGCGCTGCCCGATCGAGATCATCATGCAACGGCGTCTGGCGGAAGGCCCCGAACGGCGCGGCACCTATGTCGGTGTTTCCGCCGACGAGCCGATCCCGGCACCGGTGCTTGCCTGGCAGGAAGAGGTGCACCGACCGTGGATCTACGATCTGGAGGTCGATACTTCGGTCAGGAGCGCTGAGGCCTGCGCCGAGGAGATCAAGCGGCTCATAGAGCGGGGCGTTTCGCGGCCGACAGCATTTGAGCGGCTTGCGGCAGATGTTGGAGGCCAGACCGTTCGGCAAACAGAAACAGGGATCAACTGAGTGGCGTTCCTTGATGAAAGACGATCTTCCAGCCTTCATCCGTTCGGCGCCAGATGGTCGAGCGACGCGTTATGCGTCCCGGCTCTTCCAGAGTATATGAGAGAAGAAAAAGCTTGTCCGCCAAAGGCGTTATCGTGAAGTCCCGGCAGGGCCAACCATGAGGCTCTGGCGCCTTGTCGTAGCGTTTTAGCAGTGTCTCGATCACATAGCTGCGCTGATAGATCTTGCCGCTCGCGCCGATCTCCCAGAACGCCTCATCGGTCATGCGTTCGAGATCGGCCCGCGATGTTCCGAACTCCCGACTGTCGAAGATAGGCTCGCGCGCTGAAAGCTCTTTCAAAATATCGTCTAGCTGCAAATCGCTCATGTTTTAACATGGCGCGCTCAGCCCCGCGTCGCAATGCGACATGCCGCCTCGGCTGCGACTTTCGCGCCCAACGGCTATGATTCGAGCAGCCGAATATACCGTTCCGCTGAGCGGGCGACACCGTCCTTTGCCTTGCTCGCGATGAACTTGTCGCTCCAGGCGCCGTAGATGCGATCAAAGCGTATGTCCGCAACGCGACTTGCGATACGCCTTACTTCACGCGCCGGTAGAGGTATCAGGTTGGGGAAGGAATACATGAAGGAAACCCATCCCTTCGCCGGAACCACTTGCATGGTGTCGCCGACGAGCAGCGCGCCATTTCCGTCCGCGCCGGCCTGCCATTCCAGAACGCTGCTTCCCTCGAAATGCCCGCCGAGCCGGTGAAGAATTATGCCGGGCAGCACCTCCCGATGGTCTCCCCGCCAAGGCTGGATATGCTCGCTCGGACGCGTGACATGAGCAAGATCGGCCTCGGGCAACAGGATCGGCACGCCGCCCAGCGCTTCGCTCCATTCCACCATGCCGGTATAAAAATGCGGGTGAGACAAGCAGATGGCCTTGATGCCGCCGAGCGCCAGAATGCGGCTCCGCGTCTTCTCGTCCAGAATGGGAGTACAATCCCACAGCACATTTCCATGCGGAGTAAGCACCAGAAGCGCACGCTGGCCGATGCCGATGGCTGGAGAAACACCGATGGCAACCAAGTTCGGTTCCAGCTCGCTCCATTCGTTCGCATGGGTGGAGATTAGTGCTTCCCGGGCGATCCACTCCTGGCCGCCTGCGGCGACGAACTGTCGTTCATCCTCACAAATGGAACAATTCGGAGGCGGGACGGCGCTTAACGCGGTATGCGCGCCACATGTCCTGCAAATCCAAATGGGCAACGGAGCGATCCCTTATGCGCGGACAGGCGATCCTGGAGGTGGAGGGCGACCATGATGTTGCGATGCCGGGTCAAAAAAATGCCGCCGCAGAGGTTCCGGACTAGGCCAGACTTTGCGGCGGCAAGCATTGCATCGCTTTTGAACGTCGAGACGCCGGGCTGCCGCTTAACCGGCGGCGATCGGTGCGCCCCAGCTGCCCCAGATGTAGATGCAGAAGAACAGGAACAGCCAGACGACGTCGACGAAGTGCCAGTACCAGGCGGCCGCCTCGAAGCCGAAATGCTGCTTCGGCGTGAAGTCACCCTTGATCGCGCGGATCAGGCAGACCAGCAGGAAGATGGTGCCGATCAACACATGGAAGCCATGGAAGCCGGTCGCCATGAAGAAGGTCGCGCCGTAGATCGAGTTTTTGAACTCGAAGGGTGCATGCGCATATTCATAGGCCTGCACGCAGGAGAACAATGCGCCGAGCAGAACGGTGAGCGTCAGGCCCTGGATCATGCTCTTGCGGTCGTTGTGCAGCAGCGCATGGTGCGCCCAGGTGACCGTCGTGCCCGACAGCAGCAGGATGATGGTGTTGTAGATCGGCAGATGCCAGGGATCGAGGACTTCGACGCCCTTGGGCGGGAATTGCCCGCCGAGAAAGGCCGTACGCGATGCCTGGATCGCCTCGTTCGGGAAGAGGCTGACATCGAAATAGGCCCAGAACCAGGCGACGAAGAACATCACCTCGGAGGCGATGAACATGATCATGCCGTAGCGCAGATGCAGCGAGACGACGCGGGTATGCGCGCCCTCATGCGCTTCCTTCACCGTGTCCGACCACCAGCCGTACATGACGTAGAGGATCAGCGCCAGGCCGATGAAGAACAGCCAGGGATGCGCCCAATCGAGGCCGAACAGGTGCAGCGAGCCGCCATTGAGATAGCGCATGAAGCCGACGCCACCGAAGGTGATGATGAAGGCCCCGATGGCTGCCAGTAGCGGCCACGGGCTCGGGTCGATGATGTGGTAGTCGTGTTTCTTCTGATGCGCCTCTGCCATGTCAGCAATCCCCGAATGACTTTTTCCCATATTGCTCCCGGCCAAGCCGAAAAGCACTCTCCATCAAAGTTTCTTTTGCGCCGCCTGCGTCGCCGCGCCCTCGTTCGACGCAACCGGCTTTGCACCATCGCGTGGGTAGAAGGTGTAGGACAATGTCAGCGCCGTGATCGTCTTCGTCTCTTCCGCCTTGGTAATCTCCGGATCGACGTAGAAGACCACCGGCATCTCGCGCCTTTCCCCCGGCGCCAGATCGGTCTCGTTGAAGCAGAAGCACTGCACCTTGTTGAAATAGGCGCCTGCTTCCACCGGCGAGACGTTGAAAATGGCCTGTCCGCGCGTCGGCTGGTCGGACTTGTTCTCCGCCACAAACTTGATCTCGATCGTCTCGCCGATCTTCGGATTGACTTCCTTCTGCATCGGCTTGAAGTCCCAGGGCACACCCGGAGCGACATTGGCGTCGAAGGTAACCTTGATCGGCCTGTCGAGAATGACGCTGGATGCCTGGTCGACGCGCTGCGTCGTGCCGTTGAAGCCCGTGACCTCGCAGAAGATGCGGTAGAGCGGCACGGCGGCGGCGCACATGGCGCTCATGCCGACGACGAAGCTCAGGCACATGGCGACCACCAGGCCGTTGTTGCGGCCTGCCGTTCTCGCCTTGTTCGTTGTCCCCTCCTCCATCACGCCTCCTCAAACGTGTCCGGTGCCGACCTTGATGATGGTGATCGCGTAGAACAGGATCACCAGGCCGGCGAGCACCAGGCCGAGCGCGATATTGCGCCCTCGCCGCGATTTCTTTTGCTTATCCGTAAGCTTGACGAGTTCGATCACAGCCATCCTCCCACACCGCCCGACATCAGCACGGCAACGAGCCTGTCGATCAAGAGCGCCGAAAAGATTGCGAAAAGATAGAAGATCGAAAACGCGAAGAGCTTCTTCGCCGGCACCATCTTCACGTCGCCATCGGGCATCCGCCAGACAGAGATGGAACAGTGGACGAAGATCGCACCGAGAATGGCGGCAACGATACCGTAGCCGAAGCTCGCAAAGCCCATGAAGGACGGGACGACGCCGATGATCGCGGTCAGCACGGCATAGGCGACGATCTGGTTCTTCGTGGTGGGCACGCCCGCCACGTTCGGCAGCATCGGCACGCCGACGGCCTCGTAGTCCCCCATCTTGAACAGCGCCAGCGCCCAGAAATGCGCCGGCGTCCAGAGGAAGATGATCAGGAAAAGCACGACGCTCTCGATCGGCACGGTGCCGGTCACACAGGCCCAGCCGATGACGGGCGGGAAAGCGCCGGCAGCACCGCCAATGACGATGTTCTGCGGCGTCGAGCGCTTCAGCCACATCGTATAGATGACCGCATAGAAGAAAATGGTGAAGGCGAGGATCGCGGCCGACAGCCAGTTGACGGCAAGGCCGAGGATCGTCACCGAGAAGCCCGACAATACCAGGCCGAAAGCCAGCGCCTCGGAAGGCGCCACGCGGCCAGCCGGGATCGGGCGTTTCGCCGTGCGGGTCATGATCGCGTCGATATCGGCGTCGTACCACATGTTCAGCGCGCCGGACGCACCGGCGCCGACGGCGATACAGAGAATGGCGATCAGACCGAGAACCGGATTGATATGCCCCGGCGCCAGAACGAGGCCAGCAAAGGCGGTGAAGACGACCAGCGACATGACGCGCGGCTTCAGAAGCTCGAAATAATCGCGCGCACCCGCTTCCGAGAGGCCGTTATCGCCTTCCTTCGCAAGCGCTTCGTGATTGTCGATGACCGTCATTCTTTCATTTCCAATGTCAGTTGAGCCGGACGCCGCTTATCACGGCGTCCGGAAATAGGCTACTTGATGCGCGGCAGCTCTTCCCACTGATGGAACGGCGGCGGCGATGACAGCTGCCATTCGAGCGTCGTCGCGCCCTCGCCCCAAGGATTGTCGCCGGCAACGCGCTTCTTGGCGAAGGCGTCATAAACGCCATAGAGGAAGATGACCACACCCACGGCTGCGACATAGGAGCCCATGGAGGAAACGAAGTTCCAGCCGGCGAACGCATCCGGATAGTCGATGTAGCGGCGCGGCATGCCGGCACGACCAAGGAAGTGCTGCGGGAAGAACACCATGTTGACGCCGATGAAGGTGACCCAGAAATGCAGGTTGCCGATCTTCTCGTTGTACATGTAGCCGGTCATCTTCGGGAACCAGTAGTACCAGGCGGCGAAGATGGCGAAGATGGCGCCGAGCGACAGCACGTAATGGAAGTGCGCCACGACGTAGTAGGTGTCGTGCCATACGCGGTCGAGGCCGGCATTGGCGAGCTGTACACCGGTGACGCCGCCGACCGTGAACAGGAAGATGAAGCCGATCGCCCAGATCATCGGCGTGCGGAACTCGATCGAGCCGCCCCACATCGTCGCGATCCAGGAGAAGATCTTCACGCCGGTCGGAACAGCGATGACCATTGTCGCGAAGACGAAATAACGCTGCGTGTCGAGCGACAGGCCGACCGTGTACATGTGGTGCGCCCAGACGACGAAGCCGACGGCGCCGATCGCGACCATGGCGTAGGCCATGCCGAGATAGCCGAAGATCGGCTTGCGCGAGAAGGTCGAGATGATGTGGCTGACCATGCCGAAGCCGGGCAGGATCAGAATGTAGACTTCCGGGTGACCGAAGAACCAGAACAGGTGCTGGTAGAGGATCGGATCGCCGCCGCCTTCAGGGGCGAAGAAGGTCGTGCCGAAGTTACGGTCGGTCAGCACCATGGTGATTGCACCCGCCAGAACCGGCAGCGACAGGAGCAGCAGGAAGGCGGTGATCAGCACCGACCAGGCAAAGAGCGGCATCTTGTGCAGCGTCATGCCCGGAGCGCGCATGTTGAGAATGGTGGTGATGAAGTTGATCGCGCCGAGGATCGAGGATGCGCCGGCGATATGCAGCGCAAAGATCACCAGATCGACCGCAGGTCCTGGATGACCAACCACACCGGATAGAGGCGGATACATCGTCCAGCCGCCGCCCGCGCCGTAAGCACCGGCCGGGCCTTCGACGAACATCGACAGGATCAGCAGCAGGAAGGCCGGAACGATCAGCCAGAAGGAGATGTTGTTCAGGCGCGGAAACGCCATGTCCGGCGCGCCGATCATGATCGGCACCATCCAGTTGGCGAAACCGCCGATCATCGCCGGCATGACCATGAAGAAGATCATGATCAGCGCATGGGCGGTGACGAAGACGTTGTACATCTGCTTGCCGCCATCGATGGAGGCATCGCCCGAATAGCCGTAGACCATGGAGGCCAGGCCGCTGAAGATCTGGATGCCAGGTTCCTGCAATTCCATGCGGATGGCGAGCGACAGCAGGAAGCCAATAAGGCCGGCGAAGATCGCGAAGATCAGATAGAGGGTGCCGATGTCCTTGTGGTTCGTCGAGAAAAGCCAGCGGTTTGCGAAGCTGGGCTTGTGAGCATGATGATCGTCATGCGCGTGAGCGTCGTTATGATCGTGCGAGTGATCGTCGTGTGCCGTGGATCCAGCCATTGTCCCTAATCCCTCTTACTTCGCAACGTTTTCGGCAACATTGACGGTAGCCGGCTGATCGACGGCGGCCATCAGGGCCTTGTTCGCCTTGCTCAGGTCACCGGCAGCGGTGGTGAGCCACTGCTGGTACTGATCCTGGGAGACGATGCGGATGGCGATCGGCATGAACGCATGGTCCTTGCCGCAGAGCTCGGAACACTGGCCGTAGAACAGGCCCTCGCGGTCAGCCTTGAACCAGGTCTCATTCAGACGACCCGGAACGGCGTCGATCTTGAGGCCGAAGGACGGCATGCCGAAGGAATGGATGACGTCTGTCGGCGCGGCGGTGACGAGAACACGCACGACCTTGTTGACGGGCAGCACCAGCTCGTTGTCGACGGCGAGAAGCCGCGGATATTTCGACTTGTCTTCCTTGCCGGCGGCGGTGCGGTCCTGCTCCTTCAAGAGGAAGGAATCGAAAGCCAGCGGGTTGTTACCGCTGTTTTCATACTCATAATTCCACTGCCACTGCGTCGCTGTCGCCTTGACGGTCACGTCGGGATTTTGCGGGAAAGTCAGCTGCGCGGTGAGAAGATCGAAAGAAGGGACAGCCAGGAAGAGAAGAACGAGGACGGGACCTACGGTCCAGATCACCTCGATCACCGTGTTGTGGCTTGTCTTCGAGGGCACCGGATTCTTGGAGGCCCGAAACTTGACCATGACGACGATCAAGAGAACGAGCACCAGCAAGGTAACCGGAACGATAAACCAAAGCGTGTATGCTTCGAACCAGCGTATTTCATGCATGTTGCCGGTTGCCGCCTCCTGCAGACCGGTTTCCCATGGTTTTGGCTGATCGGCATAGCTGCCGGTCGCAAAAAGCAGACAGACGATAGCCGTCAGAGCTGCGTAAGCCCTCTTAATCACGATGTTTCTCCCTCCAGCGTTTGATCCCAGATCAACCTCAAACGCAGTATCCCTACAGTCCTCTGCGCTTCAAACCACAGTTTGGGGCACTCCGCAACAACTCCCGACATTTGTCCGTGCGGCATTTTTGCGCGAACTATACTCCCTTGGCCCCACTAAACATGGCAAGCATTTCATCATCATACGAAAAATTGCATGAGGGTCTATCGCATCGTCGTGACAAAATAGGATAGAGGTCGTATTTCCGCCGCACTCGATTGGAATTCAGCAAGCGGGGCTTTTCATTTGCCAGGCTGGGCTTCAACAATATCGGCACTGATTCGAATCTAGAGGTTTTCATGGGTTTTCGTTCCCTCGCCCGGCTTTGGTTTGTCACCGCCAGCATCGCTGCCGCGGTTGCCGTGCCCGTTTCGGCGCAGCAGGCACAGCCGGCGCCGCAAGCCCAACAACTGCAGCCACAGCAGCAGGGCCAGCAGCCGACCCATACCCAGCAGCTTCCGACCAGCCAGGTTCCACAACCGCCGGGCACGGTGCGCTCGAGCCATGGCGCATGGTCCGTCGTCTGCGACAAGCCCGCCGGTGCCGCGACCGAGCAATGCGCGCTGATGCAGAACGTCATCGCCGAGGACCGGCCGGAAATCGGCCTCTCGGTCGTCGTGCTGAAGACCGCCGATCGCAAGTCGAAGATCCTGCGTGTGCTCGCCCCGCTCGGCGTGCTGCTGCCGAATGGCCTCGGCCTCAATATCGACGGCAAGGATATCGGCCGCGCCTATTTCGTGCGCTGCTTCTCCGACGGCTGCTATGCCGAAGTGGTGCTTGAGGACGAGCTCCTGAAGACACTGCGTAGCGGTGCCACCGCCACCTTCATCGTCTTCCAGTCGCCGGAGGAAGGTGTCGGTATTCCCGTCGACCTCAAGGGCTTTGCCGACGGCTACGACGCACTTCCGTAAATCGGTAGGGCTTGCTCTCTCTTCGCGCGACGCCTACATCCGTTCAGAACGGAGCACCTGACCCATGAATACCGATCTCCTTACCCTGTTCGATGCAGACGAAGCCAAATTGCGCACCATCGTTGCCGACGCGCTCGCCGGCGCGGACGACGGCGAACTTTTCGTCGAACATGTCCAGGCGGAATCACTGTCCTTCGACAACGGGCGGATGAAGGGCGGCAGCTTCAACACCGAGCAGGGTTTTGGCCTGCGCGCCGTCGCCGGCGAAGCGGTCGGCTATGCGCATGCGGGCGATCTCTCGGAAGCAGCGCTGAAGCGTGCCGCCGATGCCGTGCGCGCCGTTACCTCCGGCTATGCCGGCTCCTATGCCGCGGCACCGCAGCGCACCAACAAGGTGCTCTATAGCGATGAGAACCCGATCGGGGCGCCGAGCTTCGAGGAGAAAGCGAAGCTCCTGCAGCAGATCGACAGTTATCTGCGCGACAAGGACGGCAAGGTGCGTCAAGTGACGGCCTCGGTCGCCGCAAGCTGGCAGGTGGTCGACATTCTTCGCGCCGACGGGCATCGCGTCCGTGACATCAGGCCGATGACTCGTATCAACATCTCCGTCATGGTCGGCGACGGCGACCGGCAGGAATCCGGCTCCTTCGGCACCGGCGGCCGCGTCGGCTTCGGCGATTTCGTCATTGAAGAGAACTGGCGCCGTGGTGCCGATGAGGCACTGCGCCAGGCGCTCGTCAATCTCGAAGCGATCGATGCGCCGGCTGGCACAATGGATGTCGTTCTCGGCTCCGGCTGGCCGGGCGTCATGCTGCACGAAGCCGTCGGCCATGGACTGGAAGGCGATTTCAACCGCAAGAAGACCTCAGCCTTCGCTGGGCTGATGGGCCAGATGGTTGCCGCACCCGGCGTCACCGTCGTCGATGATGGTACAATCGAAAACCGCCGTGGCTCGATCACGGTCGACGACGAAGGCACGCCTTCAGCCTATAATGTGCTGATCGAAAACGGCAAGCTGGTCGGCTACATGCAGGACCGGCAGAATGCCCGCCTGATGGGCATGAAGGCAACCGGCAACGGCCGCCGCCAGGGCTACGCCAGTACGCCGATGCCGCGCATGACCAACACCTACATGCTTGGCGGCGACAAGACGCCGGACGAAATCATCGCCTCGGTGAAGAAGGGCGTCTACGCCGTTTCCTTCGGCGGTGGCCAGGTGGACATCACCTCCGGCAAATTCGTCTTCGGCTGCACCGAGGCCTATCTGATCGAAAACGGCAAGATCGGCGCGCCGATCAAGGGCGCCATGCTGATCGGCAACGGTCCGGACGCTATGAAGCGCGTCTCGATGATCGGCAACGACATGAAACTCGACACCGGCATCGGCAATTGCGGCAAGGCCGGCCAATGGGTCCCCGTCGGCGTCGGCCAGCCGCATCTCAGGATGGATCAGGTCACCGTCGGCGGGACGAAGACCTGACATCTGCCTCCGGAGATTGTCAGGAACATCGCCCTCTGAACGGGGTTGGTTCGGCCTGCGACGGTTGAAATTTCAGATGGCCGATGAGGGATTTTCCAGATGCGCTTGCTGTCACGCTGGCAGAATTCCGCGGGAGAAAGAGTGCGCATAGCACTTCACCTCAAGGGCATATCCTTCGCCTATGTTCCCGTAAGTTCGTTGGCACCGGGAGAATATGCCCGTCTCAACCCTCAGGGTCTCCTGCCTGCCCTCGACATCGATGGCCATATCATAGCCCAATCCTCGGCGATCCTCGATTATCTGGAAGAGACCTATCCTGAACCGAGCCTGCGGCCTGCCGACCCGATCGTTCGCGCGGAAGCAAGAGCTTTTGCCGCCCTCATCGCCTCCGAGATGCATTCCCTCAGCGTTCAGCGCGTGCGGCGCTTTCTGCAATCCGACATGGGGGCAGATGACGACAAGGTCGCGGCCTGGATCAATCACTGGCTGGTTCTCGGCCTCGATGCCCTGGAGGAAACTCTGCGGCGCCGGCCGGTTCAATGGCCTTTTTGCTTTGGCACCGAACCCGGCTGGGCCGATCTGCATCTGGTGCCGCAATTGAGTGCGGCCCGTCGTCTTGGTATCGATCTATCCGGCTATGGGCTGTTGTCAGCGGTGGAGGAGCGCTGCACCGAGCTTGAAGCCTTTCGTCTTGCCCGCCCGGAAGCGCAGGTCGATTTCCCACCTTCATAGGCTGCAGCGCGCCAATGGCGCTACAAGGCAAATCCGTGGCTGGAGATCATCCCTCCTCCGGCCGGAATTGCCATTTCCGCTCAACGGCGGCGGCAAGATCGAGGCCGTTGCGATGGGCGAAAAGCAGGATATGGCCGAGCACATCGGCCGTCTCATCCGCCAGCGCGGTCGCCAGCTCCTCATCCGTCATGCCCTTGCGTCGGCCGCGGCCAGTCGTCCTATTCCATATCTGGGTGAGCTCGCCCATCTCCTCCTGCAGTTTGAGCACGAACCAATCGTCGTCACGCTCGACGCCATTAGCAGTGGCGTAGTTGGCGGAGGCTTTTTCGAATTGCTGGATCAGGCCGGAAAGCATCGATATTGTTCCCTTTATGTTCCAGCCATCAATGAACGATTCTTCCCAAAATGTCGAGACGGCGGAGCTTTCGCCCCGCCGTCTCGGTAGATCCAAATTTTGATTTTCGCTCAGCCCTTGCTTGGCAGCAGCATGCAGTCGAAATCGTTTCGCTTCAGCGCGGCGCAGGCGGAGTTCGCGTCGTCACGGCTGCCGAAGCCGACGAAGCGGGCGCGATAGACCGTGTTGTTGCCCTTGCCGACGGCTTCGGTATAGGGCGAGGCATTGGCGAGCGCGTTGCCAGCCTTGGACTGGGCCGCGGAGAGCAGATCCTTGGCGGCCTGCGCGGTCGGGGTTGCGGCGATCTGCACCTGCCAGCGGCCGGCGGCCGGCTTGCCGGCATTCATGATTTCATCCATCGCCACCGGGCGGTCCATCGGCACGGTCACGTTCGGAACGGCGGCAAAGGCGAGCGGTGTCGCAGTCTGAGCCGGAGTGAACTCGGCGCGCTTGCGGGTGGTCGCCGTGGTCTGCGTGTCGACGTCAACGGCGACATCATCCGATGCCGAGGCTACCTCGACCTGCTTGACTTTGCCGCCACCGATGCTCGCCACCAGGCGCGATGTCGAGCTGGATGCGGCCTTCGGCACGTAACGATCGAGAAGCGAAGCCATCAGCGCGTCGCGGCCGCGTGCCGTCGCGCCGCCCATGACGACGCCGATGACGCGGCGATTGCCCTGGCGCACGGCGCTGACGAGATTGAAGCCGGAAGCGTTGGTATAGCCGGTCTTGATGCCGTCCATGCCCTCGTAGCGATACATCAGATTATTGTGGCCGCGAACACGCTGGCCGCGATAGGTGAAGCCCGTCTGCGAGAACAGCCGGTATTCTTGGGGATAGTTGTTGATGAGCGCGACGGCAAGCGTCGACATATCGCGGGCGGTGGTCACCTGGGCCATGCTCGGCAGGCCCGAGGGATTGGTGAACACGGTGCGGCGCATGCCAAGTTCGCGCGCCTTCTGCGTCATCATGCGGGCAAAGCCGTTCTCGCTGCCACCGAGCGCCTCACCCATGGCGGCGGCGGCATCGTTGGCCGACTTGATGATCATGCCGTCGACGGCCTCGCGCACGGTGACGGTACTGCCTGCCTTGAGGCCGAGTTTGGTCGGGCTCTTGCCGGCGGCGTTGCGCGACACCGGTATCTTGCTGTTCCAGCTCAGCTTGCCGCGATGGATCGCCTCGAAGGTCATATAGAGCGTCATCATCTTGGTCAGCGATGCCGGATGATTGAGATCATCGGCGTTGCTCGAAGCCAGCACCGCGCCGGTCTTCGCATCCATGATGAAATAGGCGCTGCCCGCAAAGCTCGCCACGGGCGCTGCCAACAGCACGACGGCCGCAGAGAGGGCCATCAGAAATTTTTTCATATTCGTCCCCAAACGAAACAAATGCCAATACACCGCGTCAACCCGTTGTGCGCTTCTGCGACAGAAACCTGATATTCGGTGCGATATTGAGGCAACACCCTCAAGAGATTCCCAATTTTGCCTTTGCTGGTAAAATAACGGTTAACATATTGAAAATATGGCGCAGATTCAGCAAGGGTTAACGGCGGTCCGATACAGCATAGGTCTTCGTCAACCGGGTCAATCCTCATGGAGCAGGCCATCAGAGACCGTCTCAAGCGCGCCGCGATCTCCGGCGGGCTGGAAACCGCCACAATTCTGAAGAGCGTCGGGCTGATGCGCGATGCCGCCGGCCTCGGCGTGATCTTCACGCTGCACCATGTCCGCCCGCCGCTGTTCCGCCGCTTCGCGCCGAACGCGCATCTGGAAATTTCGCCCGAATTCCTCGATCGTACGCTCACCCGGCTGAAACGAGACGGCTACGATTTCATCGCCCTCGATGCGCTGCCGGAGCGGATGGCACGTAAAGACGACAGGCAACCCTTCGCAGCCTTTACCCTCGACGACGGCAATCGCGACAATCTCGACCATGCGCTGCCGGTCTTTGCCCGCCACAACGCGCCCTTCACGGTCTTCGTCGCCCAGGGCCTCTCCGAGCGGACACATAGTCTCTGGTGGGAAACGCTGGCCGAGCTGCTGGACAGGCTGGACAGGCTGACATTCGATTTCGGCGCTGGCCCGGAGAGCTTCGATCTCAATAGAGGTGGCCAACGACGGGCCATATTTGCTCGCTTCGCAGCCTATGTTCATGGCCACAACGAGACGGAAGCCGTCGGCCGGATCGACGAGCTTGCGCGCCAGAACGGCGTGGAGCCGCTGGATCTCGTGCGTGCCGCAATCATGGACCGGATGGAATTGAAGCAGCTTGCCGCTCATCCGCTCGCCGCGCTCGGCGCCCATACGGTCGGCCACCGGGCGCTTGCCCGGCTGCCGGAGGCGGAAGCGGTGGCGGAGATGTCGCTGTCGGCTGATTATGTTGCCGAGATTACCGGCCGGCGGCCGGCGGCAATCGCCTATCCCTATGGCACGGCCGATGCAGC
Organism: Rhizobium sp. RCC_161_2; assembly: GCF_041355235.1. Classification (NCBI taxonomy): domain Bacteria; kingdom Pseudomonadati; phylum Pseudomonadota; class Alphaproteobacteria; order Hyphomicrobiales; family Rhizobiaceae; genus Rhizobium; species Rhizobium sp. RCC_161_2. Next base: position 62,619 of record NZ_JBFUPL010000008.1, read on the forward strand.
CTCACCACGCGAGGCGCGGCTTGCGGCGGAACTCGGCTTTGCGGTCGGCGTCACGACCCGGCCGGGGACGATCACGGCCGCAAACACCGCTACGGCCACCCTGCTACCCAGGCTGTCCTTGAACGGCCATTATCAGAAAGAGCGCTACGCCTCGGCGCTTGCCTCCGGCATCCCCACGCTGTTGATGGGACGCCGGGCGCCGGCATAATCCCGTCAGGGATACATTCGCACCTTTTCCCAGGCACCTTCCGGCACCTCGCGGCGGAACTCGATTCGATCGTGCAGACGGAACTGGCGATCGTGCCAGAATTCGATCGACAGCGGCCGGATGCGGAAACCGGACCAATAAGGCGGGCGCGGAATGTCGCCGAGGGCATAGCGCGCGGTGTATTCGGCAACCGCCTTTTCCAGCGCGAAACGGCCCTCGAGCGCGCGTGACTGCTTTGAGGCCCAGGCGCCGATGCGGCTGCCCCGCGCCCTCGTCTTGTAATACTCGTCGGCTTCCCTGTCGCTCACAACTTCAACCAGACCGCGCAGCCGCACCTGGCGCCGCAGCGACTTCCAGTGGAAGCACATGGCCGCTTTCTTCTGGGAAAGAATTTCTTGGCCTTTCTGGCTCTCAAAATTTGTATAGAATACGAATCCCTGACTATCGAAACCTTTCAGAAGGACCATGCGGACATTTGGCAATCCATCCTTATCAACCGTTGCCAAGGCAACCGCGTTCGGATCGTTCGGCTCAGTGGCTTCTGCTTCGCGCAGCCAGGTGGCGAAAAGCGCGAAAGGTTCATTCTGTTCGGTGAAGTCACCGCTTGTTAACTCGTTTTCCGACATATTAGCTCAAATGCTCCGCAATTCCTAAAAATCGCCAGTCCCTGATGCTGGCCAAGATACTCGGGTGGAAGTCATAACAAAGTCGACGGTTCATACAAAGCGCAAGCTTGTAAAAGGCGCGGCGATGGCGGTTGCCATTCTCTCCCTTTTCTCCCTTGGCGGCTGTGTCAGCGGCGGCATGGATATATTGAGTTCAGCCAAAGTGGACCGAAGCGTGTCCACCGGCACGGTTCCGACAGCACCCGTCACCACCGACAACATTTCCGACGAAACCACCGTGCGCAATGCCGTGACATCGGCGGACCTCCACAAGCTCAACGGACAGCCGGTGCCGTGGGCAAACGCCTCGACGGGCAGCGCCGGCGTCATCGAGACGATCGTCGAAAACAACGCCTCCGGCCAAGTCTGCCGCCAGTTCCGCACCACCCGGCATTCCTATCAGGGTATCGCCAATTTCTCCGGCAGGACCTGCCTTCTCGGCCAGGGCGAATGGCAATTGCTGAGCTTCCAGCAGGCCGGCTGACCACTTCGTTCTCCTCGTCATTCCCATCAAGCGACCCCGCCTGGACCGGTGGGCGCGATGCAATGCGCGACGGTCGGCAACGTCGTCTCGCGCCGGGGCTTAGCGAACGGCTAACCATTCCGGCAGATCGCCTGAGCGGGGCGCACCCGACGTAACAACTGATTAGCAACTGTTCCCGCAGGATCACACCACATGCGCGCCGACCCTCTTCGCGTCCGGGGACCACGGAGGGAGCGCGATCCATTCTATTGTTTCCTTTTGGGCGCCCCAACGAGACCTGGCGCCGTCCAAATTGGTGGTTGAGATGATGCGCGATCCGTACAAGCTACTTGGCGTTAAGAGGGATGCCGGACCAGACGAAATCAAGGCGGCGTGGCGCAACCTGGCGAAGGCTGTCCATCCCGACCATAATATTGGCGATCCCACCGCAACGGAGCGCTTTGCCGAAATCGGCCGTGCATACGAAACGCTGAAGGACCCGCAGAAGCGCAGCCGTTACGATCAGGTAGCGCACATGGCCGAAGCCAAGGCGCAGAGCCGCGAGCAGACCATCATGCAGCAGCGCCAGGCGGCGCGCGAAGCCGAGGAGCGCGCCAAGGCAGCGCGTGCCAACGCCGAAAAGATCATGGAAGAACTCGCCCGCGCCAATGCCCGCAAGGCACAGGCAGCGGCGACCGCCAATTCGCAAACCGTCGGCGCGAGCGAATCGCCCGAAGATATGGTCGAGCGTATTTTTGGCGTGAAGACCGCACGCGCGGCCCCGGGCCAGGCCACGGCCAACACCGGTGCCACGGAGGCGGAAAAGGTAAACAGCGCCGCGATCGACGAAGCCCTTGCCGACGAGGAGCAGCTTGCGACCGGAACCGGTTCGAGCGTCTCGCGCTCCCCGTTCGGCATACTCGGCTCGCTCGTGCGCCGCATCACCGGCGTCGTTCAGGACAAGCCGCCGGAGAAAACGCCGGAGATCGCCGCCGAGGCGACCGTTACTCTCGACGACATGCTCAAGGGACAGTGGATCACCGTTCCGCTCCTCGAAGGGCGCGAAGCACGCTTCCAGGCAACGACGGATATCAGCAACGGGCAGGTCCTGCACCTGAAGAATCAAGGGCTGAAATTGCCGGGCATGCTGCGCGGCGATGTGGCCATCACCGTCCATCTTTCCACCGACAGCCGCTTCACGCTCGATGGCTTCGACGTCCGCACGACGCTTCCGGTCACTATCGAAAATGCCGTGCTCGGTTATGAGACGGAGGTCGAGGGGTTGAATGGTCAGGTCCGGCTGACGGTTCCCGCCTGGTCCGGTTCGGATCAGGTCATCCGAATCTCCGGCGAAGGTCTTCCGGACGGACAGGGCGGAAGAGGCGACTTGGTGGTGGAACTACGCCTGATGCTTTGGGAAAAGCCGGATGACAAAGTCACCGATTTGATGCGCAGCATGCGTGAGGGCTTTTTTCTGTGAAATTTCAGTGACAAGCGCACCCTTTGTTACGATCCCTAACAGTTGATGATCTTGACGATGCTTGAACAGGGGATCGGCCTATGCCATAGGCAGGTTCAATTGTAATTCAAGGGAGCATAATATGGCTCAAGCAACTGGCCTCATGGCAGGCAAGCGCGGCGTCATTCTCGGCGTTGCAAACAACCGTTCCATAGCGTGGGGCATTGCCAAGGCCTGTTCGGACGCCGGTGCCGAAATCGCATTGACATGGCAGGGCGACGCTTTGAAGAAGCGCGTCGAGCCGCTCGCCCAGGAACTCGGCGCCGTCATGGCCGGCCATTGTGACGTCACGGAACCCGCGACGATCGATGCCGTCATCGATACGCTCGAAGCCAAATGGGGCAAGATCGATTTCGTCGTGCACGCCATCGCCTTCTCCGACAAGGACGAACTGACCGGCCGCTACGTCGATACCAGCCGCGATAACTTCGCCCGCACGATGGACATCTCGGTCTATTCCTTCACCGCCGTCGCCCAGCGCGCTGAGCGAATCATGAATGACGGCGGCTCGCTGATCACCCTCACCTATTATGGTGCGGAAAAGGTTATGCCGCATTATAACGTCATGGGTGTTGCCAAGGCCGCTCTCGAAGCAAGCGTTCGCTATCTCGCCGTCGATCTCGGCGGCCGCGGCATTCGCGTCAATGCGATTTCGGCCGGCCCGATCAAGACGCTGGCCGCTTCCGGCATCGGCGATTTCCGCTATATCCTGAAGTGGAACGAATACAACGCGCCGCTGAAGCGCGGCGTTACGATCGATGAGGTTGGCAATTCCGCACTTTACCTGCTCTCCGATCTTTCCACCGCCGTCACCGGCGAAATCCATCATGTCGATTCCGGTTATCACACCGTCGGCATGAAGGCTGTGGACGCGCCCGACATGTCGGTCCTCAAGGACTGATCAACAGGAAGTCTGAACCGTGCCGCCCACCATCTATGTGATCCGACACGGTCAGACCGACTGGAATGCCGAGCGCCGGCTGCAAGGCCAGAAGGACATCGACCTCAACGCCATCGGTCGCGCGCAGGCGCGGCAGAATGGCATTGAGCTGGCCGAGATCCTCGCCTTCGAAAACCAGCCCTTCGACTTCGTTGCCAGCCCAATGCGGCGCACGCGCGAGACCATGGAGATCGCGCGGGAAGCCATGGGCTTGCCGCCCAAGGATTATGGCACCGACGAGCGGCTGGTCGAAGTCTCCTTCGGGGCTTGGGAGGGCTTTACCATTAAGGAATTAAAGGCGACCGAAGCGGTGCGCCTTGCCGAACGCAATGCCGGCAAATGGGATTTCATTCCGCCCGGCGAGGATGCGGAGAGCTACGAGATCCTCTCCTGGCGCGTCGGCTCGTGGCTGGCGTCCGTCGACAAGCCGACCGTCTGCGTCACCCATGGCGGCGTCATCCGTTCGCTATTCCGGCTGGTCGGTGATGTCTCGAAAGAGGATGCCTCGGAGGCGGAGATCCCGCAGGACCGCATCCTGAAAATCGATCCGCAGATGAAGATCATCGGCTGGATCTAGGAGCAGCCGCGTGTTCGGCTAGCGGCTGTCAATTCTCACTGAACGATATCGAGATCGTTGATGACGCGCTTGCCGTCGACTTCGGTGTAAAAAACGTCGACCTTGACGCCGGGTTTCAGGCCGCTGAAATCGAAATCCTCCGGCGCCTGATAGTTCTTGCCGTCATCCAGCGTAATGCTGAAATTCTTCGCGTCGACCTTCTTGATCGTGGACTGGACGTCGGCGCTTTCGGCAAAGCCGGCGACAGGGGCAAGAAAACTTGCCGTGGCCAGGAGCGTCGCAACAAAGAAGCGCATGGGAGGGACCCTTTTATTCCATTTCGGTGCCAATTTTTGATCTGACGTAGATAATACATTGAATATGGCAGAAGTTGCCCGCAACAATGGCTTTCGCGGCCCAATTGATGAACATATCATCACAATCCACAGCATAGCCTGATCTTTGTTTACCATATCAGGTGCTTGGCGGACTTTCACCTTGCCCGTCCCTACGCCGCTAATGTGGAAAGAAAGATTTGCCTCGGCGACTTTTTGGCCTATGAGTGTGCCGCAATTCCAAAAGACAAGACGCGACCCGCCGCCGGGCCGCCGCAATCCGGTTGTTCCCATGTCGCATAATAGTTTCGGTCACCTCTTCCGCGTCACCACCTGGGGTGAAAGCCACGGGCCGGCACTCGGCTGCGTCGTCGATGGCTGCCCTCCCGGCCTACGCTTCAAGCTGGAAGACATCCAGACCTGGCTCGACAAGCGCAAGCCCGGCCAGTCGCGGTTCGTGACGCAGCGGCGCGAGGACGATCTCGTCAAGGTGCTCTCCGGCGTGATGCTGGACGAGGACGGCGAGACGATGATTTCGACCGGCACCCCGATCTCGATGCTGATCGAAAATACCGACCAGCGTTCCAAGGACTACGGCGAGATCGCTCGCAGCTATCGCCCCGGCCATGCCGACTATACCTACGACGTCAAATACGGCATCCGCGACTATCGCGGTGGCGGCCGCTCCTCTGCCCGCGAGACCGCGGCGCGCGTTGCCGCTGGCGGTATTGCCCGCCTCGTCGTTCCCGGTGTCACCGTGCGTGGCGCACTGGTGCAGATCGGTAAGCACAAGATCAACCGCGCCAACTGGGATTGGGCGCAGGTCGACCAGAACCCATTCTTCGCCCCCGATCCGGCGATCGTACCGGTGTGGGAAGAATATCTCGACGGTATCCGCAAGTCCGGCTCCTCGATCGGCGCGGTGGTCGAGGTTATCGCCGAGGGCGTGCCCGCCGGCCTCGGCGCACCGATCTATGCCAAGCTCGACCAGGACATCGCCTCACTGCTGATGTCGATCAATGCGGTCAAGGGCGTGGAGATCGGGGAAGGCTTTGCATCCGCCGAACTGACCGGCGAGGAAAATGCCGACGAGATGCGGATGGGCAATGACGGCAACCGCATCTTCCTGTCCAACCATGCCGGCGGCATTCTGGGCGGCATTTCCACCGGCGAACCCATCGTCGCCCGCTTCGCCATCAAGCCGACCTCCTCGATCCTGACCGAGCGCCAGTCGATCGACGCCGACGGCAAGAATGTCGATATCCGCACCAAGGGCCGCCATGACCCCTGCGTCGGCATCCGCGCCGTGCCGATCGGCGAAGCGATGGTTGCATGCGCCATTGCCGATCATTACCTCAGAGACCGTGGCCAGACAGGCCGGCTGAAATAAGGACTTTCTCATGCCTTACGACCAGAAGCGTGTTGTCGATGCTATTCGGGCTTTCGAAGCCGGCGAAATCGTCGTCGTCATGGATGACAATGACCGCGAAAACGAAGGCGACCTGATCGTTGCCGCCGTTCATTGCACGCCCGAAAAAATGGCTTTCATCGTCCGCCACACCTCTGGCATCGTCTGCACGCCGATGCCGCGCGAGGAGGCCAAGCGCCTGAACCTCAATGCCATGGTGGCGGAAAACGATTCGGCGCATACGACCGCCTTCACCGTCTCCGTCGACTTCAAGCACGGCACGTCCACCGGCATTTCCGCCGACGACCGGACGCTGACGGTGCGCAATCTCGCCAATCCGAATGTCGGCCCGACCGATTTCGTTCGTCCCGGCCATATCTTCCCGCTGATCGCCCGCGAAGGCGGCGTGCTGATGCGCTCGGGCCATACGGAAGCGGCGGTCGACCTCTGCAGGCTCGCCAATCTGCCGCCGATCGGCGTTATCAGCGAGCTCGTCAACGACGACGGCACGGTGACGCGCGGCCCGCAGGTGGTCGAATTCGCCGAACAGCACGGGCTGAAGCTCGTCTCGGTCGCCGATCTCATCGCCTATCGCCAGCGCAAGGAAACGCTGATCGAGCTCGGCACCAGCTTCGACATCGACACGCCGTTCGGCAAGGCGCGCGCGCATACCTATTCGCTGCCATGGGACACGATGCAGCACCTCGCCGTCGTCTTCGGTGACATCCGCGACGGCATCGACATTCCGGTGCGCCTACATCCGGAAAGCGTCGCCGAAGACCTGTTCGGCAAGCGCCGCCCGGTCGATTTCTACATGAAGAAGATCGCCGACGAAGGCCGCGGGATCATCGTCTATCTGCGCGAAGGCTCCGTCGGCGTCGGCCACTTCGACAATGGCCGCAAAGCACGCCAGGCCGAGCGCGAAAGCCATGCCGAGGCGCAGGCCCGCGACAGTGAATGGCTGGAAATCGGCCTCGGCGCACAGATCCTCAAAGATCTCGGTGTCAGCTCAATCAAGCTGCTCACCAGCCGCGAACGGCACTATGTCGGCCTTGAAGGGTTTGGCATCAAGATCGCCACGACGGAGATTTGCTGAGAGATTTATCTCGCCCCTGGCGGGCGAGAAAGTAAAAACTTGGGCTTAGATGAGGGCTTGTCCCTCGTCTAAGTCTTAGTTTTTACAAGAGAGGGGGTAGGCAAGGACGCACCCAATCTCTGAGGGACATGATCAAGAAACGGACCCCCGCTCTTGCAATTTCAATGGCTTAGAAATTGCGCTAAGGTTTAAGACAAGCTGAACCTCCGGTGTCGCAATTCCTAAACCAGTGAAATTGCTTTCTCGCCCGCCAAGGGCGAGATAGGGCTCCACATGCCCCGCGCCTTCTGCAGTTAAAAGTTAGCTTCCTCGCCATCCCTCCAGAAACACCACCTTCTCGACCCCGGCAAAGCGCGCAACACGCTCCAGCTCTGCCTCCAGCTTCTCCAGCCTTCCTGCGGACGCCTTGACGCCCGGCTCCAGCCACAGGCGCTTGACGTCCAAAGTCCCCGCCTTGCGGTCGGCCTTCATGTCGATCCGTCCGATCAGACGGTCTCCTTCCAGCAGCGGAAAGACGTAGTAGCCATATTCGCGCTTTGGCTCCGGCACGAAGATTTCGATGCGGTAGAAGAAGCCGAAGAGGCGTTCGGTTCGGTTGCGGTCGCGCAGCGTCGGATCGAAGGGGCTGAGGACGCGGATGCGGGCCGGCGCTTCGGGGAAACTGTCGAGTGTGGTCTGGAAATCGGCGAAGGCGAAGGAAGGGCGTGGCTTGCCCCCGCCCGCAGGCTCGATCAGCATTTCCGTGAGTTCATCACGATGCGCTTCCACCCAGGCCTTCGCCTCCTGCGGCGTCACCAGGTTCCAGAAGGCGGCTATTTCGCCTGAAGTTGCGAAGCCCAGACGCTGCAACGCGCCGCGGCAGGCCCAGTCGACGAATTCGTCATGGCCGACCTCCGGCGTATGGACATGATCCGGCAGGACGCGCTCGACCAGATCGTAGACCTTCTGGAAGTTGGTGCGGCCGGCGATGGCGAATTTGCCGGTGCGCCAAAAATATTCGAGCGCCGTCTTATTCGGATGCCAGTTCCACCAGCCGCCGGAAACATGGTTCTCCGCCTTGATCTCGCGGGCCATGATGGCGCCGTTTTTCAGCACGCGCTCATAGGTCTCCTCGAAGGCGGACTCGAACCCCTCGCCGCGCCACTTGCGCCAGCGCTCGACCAGCGCCAATTCCTCGCGACGGAACCGGTGTTTCCAATAGACGAAGAAGGCGCTCGGCACGATCGAGGCATCGTGCGTCCAGTGTTCGAACAGCGCGCCGTCCTTTTCGAGCAGCTCGGTCAGATGTTCACGCCGGTAAGTCTGATTGCGCGAAAACAGGATCTGATGATGGGCGCGCTCGACCGTCCCGATGCTGTCGACCTGCACAAAGCCGATGTCGTGGATCAGTTGCAGCAGCCCCGCCTTGGTCAAGGCGCGGTTCGGCGGATTTGAAAGCCCCTGCTTGGCAAGGAAGACCCGACGGGCGTCGCGGTTTGAAAGCAGATTCGTCATGAGGAGATCATAGGCATAAATTCCCATGCTTTCAAATGGGCACTGATTTGATAATTCGCCATGATGGGCTATAGGACCGCAACACCGCCACGGAATGGGACCAGCCGCTTGGATATCCGCTTCGACAATGCCGGCGTCGATTTCGGCACACGGCCCGCACTTCTGCCGCTCAGCCTGACGCTCAACGAGCGGCGCATCGGTGTGATCGGGCTCAATGGTTCCGGCAAGACGACATTCGCGCGGCTGATCAACGGGCTGACCAAGCCGACCACCGGCCATGTCACCGTCGATGGCCTCGACACGCTCAGTGACGCGAAAGCCGTGCTCGGCAAGGTCGGGTATATCTTCCAGTCACCGCAGAACCAGATCATACTGCCGATCATCCGCGACGACATCGCCTTCGGTCTCAAGGCGCGCGGGCTTGGGAAAGCCGAAATCGAGGCGGCGGTCGACGGTATTCTCGACCGATTCGGCGTGCGGCATCTGGCAGAGCGGCGAGCGCACGAACTTTCGGGCGGCGAGCTGCAGATGGCCGCCCTCTGCTCCGTGCTCGTCACCGGGCCAGATATCCTCATCCTCGACGAGCCGACCAACCAGCTCGACCTGAAAAACCGGGCGCTGGTGCAGAAAACCATCGCCAGCCTGCCGGAAAGCGTCATCGTCATCAGCCATGACCTGCCGTTGATCGAGGATTTCGACCGCGTGCTGCTATTCGATCAAGGTCGCCTTGTCGCCGACGCGCCGCCTGCCGAAGCCATCACCCGATACAGGGAGCTGGCCGCCTGATGCAGACGCTGCATGTCGATGCCGACACATGGATGCACCGGATATCGCCGCGTCTGAAGCTTGGCATATTGGCGGTGCTCGGCATCGTCCTGTTCCTGATCGATTCCATCGCGCCGCTCGTCATCGCCGTCGCCATCGGCGCCGCCCTCTACTTCCGCACCGGCCTGCCGGCGGCCGAAGCGTTGAGACGGCTGCGGCCGGTCCTTCTCTCCATTGCCATCGTGGCGCTGTTCGGCCTGATCTTCAATCCGCTCCATGTCGCTGTTGTCACCGTGCTGCGACTGGTCGCACTGGTGCTTTTCGCGGCGACGGTGACAGCGACGACCTCGATCGCGGCTTTCATGGACGAGATCACGGCGCTCGCAGCTCCCCTGGAAAGGCTAGGCCTGTTGAAGGCCGCCGATATCGGCCTTGCGGTCGGCCTCGTCGTCCGTTTCGTGCCTGAAATTCTCGACCGCTACCGCGCCATCCGCGAGGCGCATGAGGCGCGCGGGATCAGGATCCGCATCGCCACGACGCTCGTGCCGCTGATCATCCTGACGCTGCGCGATGCCGATAATATCGCGGCTGCGATTGACGCCCGCGGCATTCGGCGGCATTGAACAGAGATTGTTTTTGAATGGAGCCGTCATGACGACCCGCGACCTCGTTCTCTCCGCACTTTTTGCCGCCATCATCGTGGCACTCGGCCTGCTGCCGCCGATCCCGATCGGCATCATTCCTGTGCCGATCACCGCACAGTCGCTTGGCGTCATGCTGGCCGGCGTGGTGCTCGGCGCGAAACGCGGTGCGATTGCGGTGCTGATCGTCGTGGTGCTGGTCTCGATCGGCCTGCCGGTGCTGTCGGGCGGGCGCGGCGGACTTTCCGTCTTCGCGGGGCCGACGGCCGGCTTCTTCGTCGGCTGGGCCTTTGCCGCCTACACCACCGGCTATTTCTCCGAACGCCTGGTCAAGGCCGAGCAGACCGGCATCGCCCAGGGCATCGGCTTCTTCATCGCCTCGGTGATCGGTGGGGTTGTCGTTCTCTATGCCTTCGGCATCGGTTGGCTAGCCCTCGTGGCCAATATCGACTTCGGCAAGGCATTCTTCGGGTCGATGGCTTTCGTACCCGGCGATATCGTCAAGGCAGCGGTCGCCGCTCTCGTCGGCCGCGCCGTCATGGCCGGTTATCCGCTGCTGCCGCAGCGGACCTGATCACTCTATTTCTTTGTTTTTACGCAATTCCGGACGGAAAACCGCAGCACACTTTTCCTGGAATTGCTCTAGTCGAGATATTTATAGAGCCAGTCGCGGATGTCTTCGGGCAGCGGCACTGGCTCTTGCTCCTCGCCGCGCACAGCGAGCCAGAAGATCTCCACCTCGGCCGCCAGTTCGTTGCCGATTTCAACCGTGACAACGAAGCCGATGGACTTGCCGCCGATCTTGCTGACCCGGATCGAGAATCGAGCAAGATCGTCATGGCGCAGCGCCCGATGCAACGAGCAGGACGCCTTGGTGGCGATATAGGCCGGCTCGTCGTCGACCAGCGGCCGGGTTCGCCAGAAATTCGACAGGGCCGTTTCCGCCTGCGAGATGTAGGATGCGATGAACATCCGCCCATGCCTGTCGACATCGCGGGGCGCTACCCGCATCTCGACGACATCGGATCGTTCTGCACTTGTCATCACGAAAAGACCTTGGCCGGCGCTCCCCGCGCCTCTTTGAAAGTTTAACACTGCGCCCCCGGAAGTAAACGGCGCGCGCCCTTCCCTCGTTACCGGTAATTGTTGACATTGCGGTGATACCGCCCATGTCCTGTAGCAGCCGTCATATCTCCTCTATAGATTGGTTTCATGAGCACACGTCTTTACGAACATCCGATCTTTCTCGAGCACATCGTCCCACCGGGCCATCCGGAGCGGCCGGACCGGCTGCGGTCGCTGAATATCGCGCTCGAGCATCCGAATTTCGAGCGGCTGGACCGGCGCAAGGCGCCGCTCGCGCATGAGGACATGGTGCTGCTCGCCCATCCCGAGGAGCATTTGGATTTCGTCCTGCGCTCGATCCCCGACAAGGGCGACGACGGCGAGATCAACCAGATCGAAGCCGACACCTATGCCAGCCCGAAGACGTTGCAGGCGATCCTGCATGGCGTCGGCGCCGCGACGGCGGCGGTAGACGACGTGTTCTCAGGCGCGGCCGACAATGTCTTCGTCGCGGCCCGCCCACCGGGCCACCATGCCGAGAAGAACAAGGCCATGGGCTTCTGCTTCTTCAACAATGCCGCGATCGCTGCTCGCCATGCCCAGAAGACTTATGGGGCCGAGCGCGTCGCCATCGTCGACTGGGATGTACATCACGGCAACGGCACGCAGGACATCTTCTGGGACGATCCGTCCGTACTCTTCTGTTCCACCCACCAGATGCCGCTCTATCCGGGCACCGGCAAGAAGGATGAGCGCGGGGCGCATAACACCATCGTCAACGCGCCGCTCTCGCCCAACACCGGCGGCGATCATTTCCGCGAGGCGTTCAAATCGCGCGTGCTGCCGGCGCTCGATGATTTTCGTCCCGACCTCATCATCATCTCCGCCGGTTTCGACGCTCATCACCGCGATCCGCTGGCGCAACTGAACCTCACCGGCGAGGATTTCGACTGGGCGACCGGGCGGATTCTGGAGGCCGCCGACCGCAGTGCCAAGAACCGGGTCGTCAGCCTGCTCGAAGGCGGCTATGATCTGGAAGGTCTGGCCGAATCGGCCGGGCTGCATATTCTGCGCATGATGAAGGGTTGACGATGAGCGAAGGCACCAAAGTGGATGTATCCGACTATTCCTTTGAAAAGGCCGTGGCGGAGCTCGAAAGCATCGTTGCGCGGCTGGAACGCGGCGACGTGGCACTGGACGAATCCATCGCCATCTATGAGCGCGGCGAGGCGCTGAAGAAGCATTGCGAAGCCCTGCTCTCGGCGGCGGAGAACCGGATCGAAAAGATCAGGCTCGACCGCGCCGGCAAGCCGCAAGGCACGGAGCCGCTGGACGGGCAGTGAAGCGGCGCGTGGGAAAATTTGAGTTTCCCGCCTATTCCCGGTAGGTTGCGTTTCAACCGAATGGAGCGCCCGCCATGTCCTTCTTTCCCGGAAAAGATCCGCAGCCCGGCGATGCCTTTGCCTGCGATGCGATCGAGCATCTGATCATTCCGCGCACCAGCGATATCGGCGGCTTTTTCGTGCGGCGCGCGCTGCCGAGCAGCCGGCGGCGGCTGGTGGGGCCGTTCATCTTTTTCGACCGCATGGGACCGGCGGTTCTGCGCCCCGGCGAGGCGCTGGATGTCCGGCCGCATCCGCATATCGGCCTCTCCACCGTCACCTATCTGTTCGATGGCGAAATCCGCCACATGGACAGCCTCGGCACCGAGAAGGTCATCCGCCCCGGCGATATCAACCTGATGACGGCAGGCCGCGGCATCGTGCATTCGGAGCGCACGCCGGACAATCTGCGCGGCCATCCGCTGGCCATGTCCGGCCTCCAGACCTGGCTGGCGCTTCCCGACGACAAGGAAGAGATCGATCCGGCCTTCGCCCACACCGAAAAGACCGACCTGCCGCTGATCAATGACGGCGGTGCGACCGGGCGGGTGGTGATCGGCAGCTTCGAGGGCGTCAGCTCGCCCGTGAAAGTGTTTTCGGACACGCTTCATGTCGATCTTCAACTCCGGCCCGGCGCAAAGTTTCCTTTTGCGGTGGGCCATGAGGAGCGCGCGGTCTATATTCTCTCCGGCTCGCTCGTCGTCGCTGGCGATCGTTTCGAACAGGATCAACTCCTGATATTCCGCCCCGGCGACGCCATAACGCTGGAAGCGGCCGAAAAAGACTGTCATTTGATGCTTTTTGGTGGTGCGGCGCTCAATTCGAAGCGCTATATCTGGTGGAATTTCGTGTCGTCTTCCAAGGAGCGCATCGAAAAGGCCAAGGAAGAATGGCGCACCGGCCGTTTCGATATTGTACCGGGAGACGAGGAAGAGTTCATTCCCTTGCCGGAGAGCTAACGGGTTCATAACAGTGCCAAATGTTTCTTGTTCGGCCACTCCTTGAATTCGTCGGCTTTTGTCGCAATTTGTTTTGACGCAAAGGCGGGCGGCCGCCCAAGAATAGCAAGAAAGAGGCTCCAGCCTTGACACACATGCCAGAGACGCCCCTGCTGGATCAGGTCCATTATCCCTCCGACCTGCGAAAGCTGGAGGACCGGGATTTGCCGCAACTCGCCCGCGAAGTCCGCGACGAGATGATCGATGCGGTATCGCGCACGGGCGGACATCTCGGCGCCGGCCTCGGCGTCGTCGAATTGACCATCGCCATCCATAACGTCTTCGATACGCCGAACGACCGCCTGATCTTCGACGTCGGTCATCAATGTTATCCGCACAAGATCCTGACCGGCCGTCGCGACCGTATCCGCACGCTGCGCCAGGAAGGCGGGCTTTCCGGCTTCACCCGCCGGGCGGAGAGCGAATACGATCCTTTCGGTGCCGCGCATTCGTCCACGTCGATCTCAGCCGGTCTCGGCATGGCGGTTGCCGCCGATCTCGACAAGACCGACCGCCGCGTCATTGCCGTCATCGGCGACGGCGCGATGTCGGCCGGCATGGCCTATGAGGCACTCAACAATGCCGGCGCGCTCGACGCCCGGCTGATTGTTATCCTCAACGACAACGACATGTCGATCGCGCCGCCGACGGGCGCCATGAGCGCCTATCTGGCGCGCCTCGCCTCCGGCCGCACCTATATGGGCTTCCGCGATCTCGGCAAGAAACTGACGGCCTATCTCGGCAAGAATGTCGACCGCGCGATCACCCGCGCCGTCGAACATGCGCGGGGTTATGTCACCGGCGGGACGATGTTCGAGGAGATGGGTTTCTACCATATCGGCCCGATCGACGGTCATTCCTTCGATCATCTGCTGCCCGTCCTGCGCAATGTCCGCGACAATGCGCAGGGTCCGGTGCTGATCCATGTCGTCACGCAAAAGGGCAAGGGCTACGCGCCTGCCGAAGCGGCGGCGGACAAGTATCACGGTGTCAACAAGTTCGATGTCATCACCGGCGCGCAGGCCAAGGTGAAGCCGAATGCACCGAGCTACACCAGCGTCTTCGCCGACGCCCTGGTGCAGGAAGCGACATTCGACGACAAGATCGTCGGCATCACCGCCGCCATGCCGAGCGGCACCGGCCTCGACAAATTGCAGGAACTCTTCCCCAAGCGCTGTTTCGACGTCGGCATCGCCGAGCAGCATGCCGTCACATTCGCCGCCGGCCTTGCCGCGGAAGGCTTCAAGCCCTTTGCCGCGCTCTATTCAACCTTCCTGCAGCGCGCCTACGACCAGGTCGTGCATGATGTGGCGATCCAGGGCCTGCCGGTCCGCTTCCCGATCGACCGCGCCGGTTTCGTCGGCGCCGATGGGCCGACCCATGCCGGCTCCTTCGACACGACCTTTCTTGCCACCCTGCCCGGTTTCGTCGTCATGGCCGCCGCCGATGAGGCGGAGCTGAAACATATGGTGCGTACGGCCGCCGCCTATGACCTCGGCCCGATCTCCTTCCGCTATCCGCGCGGCGAAGGTGTCGGCATCGAGATGCCGGAACGTGGCCAGATTCTTGAGATCGGCAAGGGCCGTGTCGTCAAGCAGGGCTCGAAAGTGGCGCTGCTGTCCTTCGGCACGCGCCTAGCCGACAGCCTGGCCGCCGCCGAAGACCTCGATGCTGCCGGCCTGCCGACGACGGTTGCCGACGCCCGTTTCGCCAAGCCGCTCGACCACGATCTCATCCGCCAGCTCGCCAGCCACCATGAGGTGCTGATCACCATCGAGGAAGGCTCGGTCGGCGGCTTCGGCAGCCAGGTCATGCAGTTCCTCGCCAGCGAGGGCCTGCTCGACAACGGCCTGAAGATCCGCACGCTCGTCATGCCCGACATCTGGGTGGAACAAGCCAAGCCCGAAGTCATGAACGCCATGGCCGGCCTCGACCGTGCCGGCATCGTTCAGACGGTGTTCAAGGCGCTGGGACGCAGCCTGATCGTTGGGGCTGCTGGATAGGAATCGGTTCGGCATTGCCGAACCAACCAATCCGCCGGATTTCCTGTTCGTCGCATCAGGGCGCGAAGACTGCAAAGCGGTCTCGGCCCGCTCCCTTTGCCCGATAGAGCGCGCTATCTACGTTCTTCAGCAGCTCCGTTCGCGTCGTGCCGTCCTGCGGCGCGATCGCGGCGCCGATGCTAAGCCGCGCAACAACGGATTTGCCCTCAATCTCGAAAGGCACACGGAAAGCGGCAAGCAGCCGCTCCGACATCGAGACCAGGGCACCCGCATCGGGGGGATCGGGAACGAATATTGCAAATTCGTCTCCGCCCATGCGGACAACAATATCGTCGGCGCGAACAACCGAGCGAATGCGCCGGGCAGCCTCGCACAGAACCTCGTCACCGACATGATGGCCGAGACTATCGTTGATAGCCTTGAAACCGTCCATGTCGAGGTAGAGAGCGCCAAAACTCCGTCCAGCGGCGACCGCGTTGTTGAGCGCGTCATCGACAACCGAAACCAGCGCCGATCGATTGAAAAAGAGGGTCAGGGGATCGGTCATCGCCGCGGTGCGAAGGCCGCTTGTAGCGATCCCCATCATCAGATTCGTCTTCTGAAGGCGCAGAAGCGCGCTTGCCACCTGCGCAAAGCGCGTCAGGTTCTCCGATTCATCCTTGGAAAACTGTCTGGGCTTGTGATCGAGAATACAGAGGGCGCCAACGGCAGGCCCTCCCTCCAGCCGCACCGGGGCTCCCGCGTAGAAACGGAAATGCGGCTCGCCGGTGACGTAGGGCATGACCTTCAACTCGGAATCCTGGGCGAGATCCGGGATGATCAGCAGCGCATCGTCGAAAACCACCCGCGTACAGATCGACATGTCACGCGGACATTCGCCAATCTTCAATCCGGCCTGGCCGGCAATACGCTGCCAGTCCTCATCGATAATATTGATTGCCGCGTAGGACGAGCCAAAAACGCCCTTTGCGAGTTCGGCCAGAACAGCGAGTTCGGGCGTCGGACTGCTGTGAATGGAATTCAGGGAGCGCACAGCCAATAACCTTTGAGGCTCATTGACTGGAATTCGGACGACCTGTCCCATTCTTTTCTCCATCGCTGATCATGCTGTGATGTAGAAAAGAATGGTTCGACGCACAGTGCAAGCCTGAAGTTACGAACGCCGTACAAGGCGCCGGTGCGTGGCCGGATCGCTCCCCCGTGGGGAGGTCACCGCAAAGCGGCGGGGGTGATCTCCCGTGAAATAGGACGAGGCTTCGGCGTATGCCGTCGTCACCCCGCCCCGACACTTCGTGTTGACCCTCCCCTTCACGGGAAGGGTGATAGATCAAAACTCTTCCCATTCATCCTGAGCAGCCGCTGCCGTCGCCTTGCCACCGAAGGCCTTGGCGACTGTGCGGCCAAGCGCTCGTGCCGGCGAGGCTGCGGGCCTGGACTGCGTCGAAGCGGCCACCGGGCGCTTGACTTCCGCCGGCCGGCCGCTCAAGCGGAACTGATGCAGGAGGTCGTTGAGGGATGCCGCCTCGCGGGCGAGCGCATGGCTTGCGGCCGTCTGCTCCTCGACCATGGCGGCATTCTGCTGTGTGCCCTGATCCATGTTGTTGACGGCGGTATTGATCTCCTGCAGGCCGGTCGACTGTTCGCGGGTGGCCGTGACAATCGCGCCGACGTGGCGGTTGATTTCCTGCACTTCGGAGACGATCAGCTCCAGCGCCTTTCCGGTCTCGCCGACCAGGGAAACGCCGGTATTGACCTGATCGCTCGAGGTGGTGATCAGTGCCTTGATCTCCTTGGCGGCGTTGGCTGAACGCTGCGCCAGCTCGCGGACTTCCTGGGCGACGACCGCAAAACCCTTGCCGGCATCGCCGGCGCGGGCGGCTTCGACGCCGGCGTTCAGCGCCAGAAGATTGGTCTGAAAGGCGATGTCGTCGATGACGCTGATGATGTTGCTGATCTCGCCCGAGGACTTTTCGATCTGCTGCATGGCTGAGACAGCCTTGCGCACCACTTCGCCGGACTTCTCAGCACCCAATCGTGCACGCTCGACCAGATGGCCGACATCCTCGGCGCGCTTGGCCGAATCGCGAACCGTCGTCGTCACCTCTTCGAGGGCGGCGGCGGTCTCTTCGACGGCGGCGGCCTGCTGCTCGGTACGGCGGGCAAGGTCGTCAGCGGCTGAGCGGATTTCCGTCGCGCCGGCATTGATCGCCGAAGCGTTGCTGCCGACCGACTGCAGGGCTGCTTCGAGCTTTTCGACGGCATTGTTGAAGTCGGCGCGAACACTGTCGAACTGCGGCGCGAAGGCGCGGTCGAGACGTGCGGCGATATCGCCGGCGGCAAGTCCGGCCAGTCCGTTGGCCAAGGCGTCCATGGCAAAGCGGATTTCACCGTCTTCACGTGCCTTCTGCTCGTCGCTCATCTGACGCTGATGCTCGGCATCGCCGCGCATGCGCTCGGTCTCGCCGGCAAGACGCAGCTTCTCGATCGCCGCTTCCTTGAAGACGAGAACGGCATCAGCCATGCGACCGACTTCATCGCCGCGGCCGATGGCCGGAACATCGATGGCGTGCTCACCACCGGCGAGCCGGCCCATAGCGGCGGTCATGCCGACAATCGGGCGGACGATAGTGCGCCCAAGCAGCCAGGCCAGCACGGCAGCAGCCAGCGAGGCCACGATGCCGCCGACGATCAGCGTCAGGCGCAAGTCGGCATTGGCGTTATCCTGAATGGCCTCCAGTTCGCTGGCTTTGGCGCGCGCAGCCTGCTTGATCTTGGCGGCTGCCTCGCGGAAACCGTCGAGCTGGCCCTTGGTCTCGTTCTGGCCGATCTTGACGATCTGGTCGAGCGGCATCTCGGTTTCCTTGCGGGCCTTCGACTGCGGCTCGGCAAGCTGATGAAAATAGAGGTCGGCGGCCTTTCGCATGCTGTCGATGGACTGCAGCAGGTCCGGCGCGTCGGCCGCAGCCGCCTTGGCCGCGTCGATACTCTTCAGCATACGGTCGCGATTTTCGAAAATGCCGCCATAGGTGCTGTCGCTGCGCAACAACAGGAAGCCGCGCAGATTGACGGCCTGTTCCAGCATTGCCTGCAGCGAATCGTCGATCAGGCTAACGAGCTGCTGCGACTGGGCCTGTTCGTCGGCAGCCCCGGCGGATACTTCCTCCTTGGCGTAAACGAATGCACAAACACCAGCGAAAATAGCGATAAGAGCGGCAAAGGTTATAGCAAGCTTGCCATTCAAAGAAAGGTTCTTCGCAAACATGGGCGAGCGCCTCCTTGAGCGCCGGTCCTGGCGAACATCGACGAACCCGCGGAGACGCGCGCGGCCGGATGCTCGAAAATTCAGAGAATAGGCATGATTGGGCGCAAAAGGCGCAAAGCCGTCATGGCAGGCGATCATTCCCGAACCGAACAATCGCAATCACAAGCATAGTTAGAGGCCGCGGCTTTAAATTCATTTAATTTTGCGGGGTGCAAGAAACGAAACGGATACCCTATTCCACCGCGCTATATCGAGGATCAGTATAGCGTCTACGTCTACTTTCGCCGCCATCAGCATAAAACGCTTGCAACCTCGGCCATTGCCCTGCATGGACTGCCCATGTCCGAACCACAACGTCTAGACCAACTTCTTGTCGCCCTCTCGCTTTTCGCCAGCCGATCGCGAGCGCGTGACGCCATTCAACGCGGCACGGTGACCGTCGGCGGCACGGTCGTGACCAAGCCGGGCACGCTGTTTACCGACGATGTCGAGATCGCCATCGACGATCCGGCGCAGGATTACGTCTCGCGCGCGGCGCTGAAACTGGTGGCGGCGCTCGATCATTTCCAGCTCGACCCCAAGGGACATCACTGTCTTGACGTCGGCGCATCGACCGGCGGCTTTACCGAGGTGCTGCTGCTGCGGGGTGCCGAGCATGTCACGTCGATCGATGTCGGCCATGGACAGATGCATCCGCGCATATCGGCCGATCCGCGCGTGACCAGTATGGAAGGGCTGAACGCCCGTAACCTGACGGCTGAGGATGTCGGCAGGTCCTTCACCTTTATCGTTTCCGACGTTTCCTTCATCTCATTGAAGCTCGCAGTGGCACCAGCGCTTGAGCTTGCCGAGCCCGGCACGCGCGCGGCCCTATTGGTGAAGCCGCAGTTCGAGGCCGGGCGCGATGCGGTCGGCAAGGCGGGTCTGCTGAAGGATCCCTCCTCTGCTCCGGCCGTTGCGGCGGAGCTGGAGCGCTGGCTTGTCGAGGATATGGGCTGGCGCAGCCTCGGCCTTATCCCCTCGCCAATCGCCGGCGGCGACGGCAATAACGAATTTCTTCTCGCGGGGATCAAGCCATGAGCACCGAAACCGTCACCATCCAGAAGCTCGGCGCCCAAGGCGACGGCATTGCGCAAGGCGCGGACGGACCGATCTACGTACCCTTCGCGCTGCCCGGCGAGACCGTCGCCATTGCCCAAGTGAAGAGCGAAGGCACGCTGATGTCGATTGCATCGGCCTCGCCCGACCGTCAGGAGCCGCACTGTCGGCACTTCGGCCCGGATGGGGTCAATGGCACCTGCGGCGGCTGCACGCTGCAACACTATGCCGACGCGCCCTACCGCGCCTTCAAACGCCAGCTGGTGATCGACGCGCTGCGTTCCAAGGGGCTGACGCCCGAGGTCGACGACCTCATTGCAGCCCATCCCGGTGAGCGCCGGCGTGTCGTCTTTGCGGCGCGCAAGACCGAGAAGGACATGCTGATCGGCTTCAATCAGGCCGAAAGCCACCACATCGTCGCCATCGAGGAATGTCCCATCGCGTCGCCCGGCATCATGGCGCAGCTGCCGGCGATCCGGGCGGTCGGGGCAGCACTTGCTATCAATGCCGAGGCATTCCGCATTTCCGTGCTCGAAACGCGCACCGGCCTCGACCTTGCAGTCGACGGCATCAAGGGCCTCTCCGACAAGCACCGGCGCAGCGCCATCGAGACCGTGCTTGCCCTTCGTGGCGTCGGCCGTGTTTCGCTGAATGGCGAAGTCCTGGTCGAGCCGATGAAGCCGATCATCGATTTCAGTGGCGTACAGATCTCACCGCCATCGGGCGCCTTCACCCAGGCGACGAAGGCCGCCGAAGAGGCGATGGTCGAGCTGGTCGCCACCCATATCGGCAAGGCGAAACGCATTGCCGACCTCTTCGCCGGCAGCGGTACCTTCTCGCTGCGTCTGGCGCGCATCGGCCGTGTGCATGCCGTCGAAAGCGAGGAAAAGGCCCTGGCAGCCCTCGACTATGCCGCCCGCAACACGCAAGGGCTGAAGCCAGTCTCGATCGAGCGCCGAGACCTCTTCCGCCGGCCGCTGATGGCGCAAGAGCTGAAGAACTACGACGCCGTCATCTTCGACCCACCCCGCGCCGGCGCGGAATTCCAGACCAAGGAATTGGCCCGCTCGGTTGTCAAAAAGATCGTCGCCGTCTCCTGCAACCCGCTGACACTGGCGCGCGACCTCGCCATCCTGACGGAGGCCGGCTACCGGATCACGAGGGTGACCCCGATCGACCAGTTTCTCTGGACCTCGCATGTCGAGGTGGTGGTGGCACTGGAGAAGTGAAGCCTCGCCTCACCTTTTCATAAACGCCTCGAACGCCGCCCTCGCCTCCGCGCTCTTCAGCTGTGCCGCAAACAGCGTTGCTTCCTCGTCGATGCGGGCGAGAACGTCCGCTGTCGAGCCCCGGATCAGGTTGCGGGCAATCCGCAGTGCCTCGGGTGGTTTGGCCGCGAGCTTGACGGCGAGCGAGAGGGTTTCGGCTTCCAGCGCCTGCGGTGTGGTTGTCTTCCAGATCAGGCCGGCGTCCTTTGCGTCCGCGGCGGAAAGACCTTCGCCGAGCGCGAGCAGGGCAAAGGCGCGCTGGTGGCCCATCAGGCGTGGAGCAAGCAGGCTGGAGGCGGCTTCCGGCACGAGGGCGAGATCGACGAAGGGTGTCTTGAACAGGCTGCGGTCGGAGGCAATCGTCAGGTCGCAATGCATGTGGATGGTCGTGCCGATACCGATCGCCAGGCCGTCGACGCCCGAGACGACAGGCTTTTTTGCCGTGGCGAGCGCGCCCAGGAAATCCAGCACTTCGCGGCCCATGCTGCCGCCCATGGCGAAGGCCAGAAAATCGCCCATGTCGTTGCCAGCGGAGAAGCAGCCTTCGGTGCCGAGAAAGACGGTGACGCGGATATCCGGGTCCTCATCCGCCGCCCGCAGTGCGTCCGTCATGGTCTGATACATGACGCGGGTAATCGCGTTTTTCTTTTCCGGCCGATTGAAGCGGATGACCTGCACATGCGGTGCGGTCTCAGGGCGCTGGATCAGGATATGGTCGGTCAAAGTGTGTCCTCAGGCAAGAGCGATACGAGCAGCTTCAAGGCTGGACGCGCCGGTCACGACGCGATCGGTGAGTGCTGCGGTTTCGGCAAGCATGTTTTCAGCGGCGAAACGGCAGAGCGCGATACGCTTTTCGCTATCGCCATCCGCAACGTCCACCAGGCCGCCCTTCGCAAGATAGCAGCCGGTCAGCACCAGGCCGAAGAGCCGCTGATAGGGCGTAGCACCCGCCAAAGCCTCGGCCACTTGACCCGCCGCCTGCTGTGCCAGCAGCCATTCGCTTGCCGTCTCCAGATCGGTGATGGCGGCATTGAGCCGGTCGGCCGTTTGCCCGAAACCGTCGAGATTGGATTTGGCGACGGCATCGGCGATCCCGCGCAATTCGGTGATGAAACCACGCACCTGGTCGCCGTTACTGATAGTCAGCTTGCGCGTGACGAGGTCGATCGCCTGGATGCCGTTGGTGCCTTCATAGATCGGCGCGATGCGGGCATCGCGCAGCAGGCGGGCGGCACCCGTCTCCTCGATGAAGCCCATGCCACCATGCACCTGGATGCCGAGCGAGGCGACGTCAACGCCGGCATCGGTGGAGAAGGATTTGGCGATCGGCGTCAGCAGCGCGGCACGCTCCTGCCAATAGCGCGCCTTCCCGGCATCCCGATGCGACATGTCGATCGCCTCGGCGCAGGCATAGCAGATGGCGCGCGAGCCCTGCGTCAGCGCCTTCATCGTCAGCAGCATACGGGCGATGTCGGGATGTTCGATGATCGGGCTCATGCCGAAAGCCGTCGTGCCCGGCGCCCTGCCCTGCGTACGCTCTTTTGCGTAGGCGATGGCCTTCTGCGTCGCGGCCTCGGCAATCGCCACGCCCTGAATGCCGACGGCAAGACGGGCATTGTTCATCATGGTGAACATGCAGGCGAGACCCTTGTTCTCCTCGCCGACGAGCCAGGCAACCGCGCCCCTCTCATCCCCGTATTTGCCGTCGCCATAGATCATCGTGCAGGTCGGCGAGCCGTGGATGCCGAGCTTATGTTCCAGCGAATGGGCGAAATAGTCGTTGCGGGCACCAAGTGAGCCGTCATCGTTGACGAGGAATTTCGGCACGAGGAACAGCGAAATGCCACGCGTGCCGGCCGGAGCGTCCGGAAGGCGGGCGAGTACGAAATGGATGATGTTCTCGGCTGCCTCGTGGTCGCCCCAGGTGATGAAGATCTTCTGGCCGAAGAGGCGATAGGTGCCGTCGTCGTGGCGGTCAGCGCGAGTGCGCAGGGCACCGACATCGGAGCCTGCGTGCGGCTCGGTCAGGTTCATGGTGCCAGACCATTCGCCGGTCACCAGCTTTGCAAGATATTTGCTCTTGAGGTCTGTGCTGCCATGGGCGACCAGCGCTTCAACGGCGCCCATCGTCAGCGTCGGCGCGAGACCGAAGGCCATCGAGGCGGAATTCCACATTTCCAGCGTCGCGACGTTCAGCATATGCGGCAGGCCTTGCCCGCCATATTCTTCCGGCGCGGTCAGGCCGTTCCAGCCGCCGGCGATCCAGTCGCGATAGAGTTTCTCCCAGCCATCGGGCAACACCACCTTGCCGTCGACAAGCCTGGCGCCCTGCCGGTCGCCGATCTCGGCTAGCGGCTCCATCTCGTCGCCGGCGAAACGGCCGGCCTCCGTCAGGATGGCATCGAGGACATCGCCGCTCAGGTCGCCGAGACGTCCTTCCTCCATCGCCTGCCCCATGCCGGTGACATGCTTCAGAGTGAACGCGATTTCTTCGACAGGCGCCTTGTACATGGTATCTCCTCCGCAGTGATGATGCCGACAGTCTACCTCACCCAGATCATCGGCCGCTTGTTATCTATAGCTAATTGATTTTTACGTAAGCGTCAATTTTAGGAAGCGAATGTTGCGTTAAAATTGCGACCGGCTCGAACTGATATCTCCAGCTCCAGTCGACGGGAAGAATTTCGAACTACCCGACGGTCCTGATGATAAAAAGCTGCGGTATTTTCGCCATTCTGCGCGCTTGTCCCGCTGTCATCCGCACTTGCATAAACAATCGTCATGAACAATGACTATGGCAACTCATTTGATAATGCGAAACCTCTGGCCATGAACACGATCACGACAGCCAACAGGATCCCGGGTTTTGTCTGGGCCTATCGCTTCCGTCCCGGCGCGGGCAAGGCCGAGCGGTTATCCGACGAGACGCAACGCGCCGGATTTTTCGACGGAGACGGCTTCGTCTGGCTGCATTTGAACCTGGTCGACGCGCGCGTCGCCGCATTCCTCGAAGAAGTCCCAGGGCTAAACGACCCCACCCGCACGGCACTGACCACGCATGAGACGCACGCGACGATCACCGTCGACGAGCAGATGCTGTTCGGCACGCTGGTCGATTTCCAGCGCGACTTCGATCAGGAGACGAGCGACATCGGCTGGCTGCATTTCGTGTTCACCGACCGCTTCCTCATCACGACGCGGCTGCAGCCACTGCGCAGCGTCGAACGGGTACGCATGGCGGTGGAGAAGAATGCCGCGAAATTCGCAAACCCGATCGACCTCTTCGAACTGCTGGTCGTCGAGTTCCAGCGCACGCTGATCTCGCTGGTCATCGAGATTACCGAGGAGTTGAACCTCATCGAGGATTTCGTCTATGACAACGCCCCGCGCGACGAACGGCGGCGGCTGGCGCCGGTGCGACGGACAATCGTGCGCCTTCATCGGCATCTGCGCACCGTGTTGACGCTGATGCGGCGGGCGGGCGCCTCCGATGATGAGGAAATGCCACTCGGCTTCGAGGAAGTCGCGGGGCGGCTGACCGGGCGGCTGGAATCGGTCGACCATGACGTCTACGCCCTGCAGGAGCGCGCGCGACTTCTGCACGAAGAAATCGACTCGAAGCTTTCCTCCGAGATCAATCGCCACCTCTACATCCTGTCGATCATGACGGCTCTGTTGCTGCCGCCGACACTGGTGACCGGCTTTTTCGGCATGAATACATCGCATCTGCCGTTTTCCGAGGGCGGCTCCGGGACGGAATATGCCGTCGCCCTGATCATCGCCTCCATGCTGCTCGCCTGGTGGCTGCTGAAGCGGACAAACATTCTCTGAAAAGGGTATCGGCCAACAAGAAAAGCCGCCCGGTGGATGACCGGACGGCTTGTTTAGGCAGACCTTGATTTCTCGCTCAGAAGTAAGGCGAGTAGCATTGCCGACGTGGGCCGTAATTGGGCTGGAACGTGTTGTCGTAAGACCGGTAGGACCGGTAACGCGCATAGCACCAATCGACATGGCGCGGGTTGATGCCCGCAGCTCGCGGTGGAGCGGCATAGCGCGGCTGGCTGGCGATCGCGCCGCCGATGAGAGCCCCAGCCCCGAAGGCTGCCAGCGGGAACCAGTAGCCATCGTGATAACGATAGCCACGACGATAACCGGAATAACCACGATAACCGCCGTGCCAGCCGCGACGATAATAACCGCCACGGTAACCACCGTAACCGCCATACTCACGCCACTGAATCTGCTGTACATCGGTAGGCGCGGCCTTGTCCGCCGCAGCAACGGGTGCGGCAGGCATCTGCATTGCGAAGGACGGCGTGAAGCTCGTCAGAGCCACGGCCGCCGAAAGAGCGATGGTCGCAATTCTCGCACGGAAACCAAGCATTTATATCTCCATTCCTTGGCTTATTTAGTGCTACGCAAATAATGCCCCGCGTCGGGAAAAGTTCCCCGAAACAGGGTTCGAACTGCCGGCTGCGTCACATCATCCCATTCGACGCAGCGGCGCATAAGCCTTCTCTTAAATCGGAACCAATTTAAGGTGTTATGCGCAGGCCCACTGTAATTTTATAGCGATCTCATCCTTAACCCAAGATTAACCAGCTATCCTTACCATTATTTCATGAAGGGATACCCGCAGACTCACCCTCTGATTTGCAGTCTCCTGATGGTCCTGGCGCTGCTGGGACTGGCCTCCAGGCTTGCGGCCGGTGAAAGCCAACTCTGGACCAATCCGCAAAACGCCCTCATCGTCGACGCCTATGAGCTGAACACCATCGATTGGGAGCAGCTTTTGCAGGACAAGCGTATCGCCGCCTTCATCTCCAAGGCTTCCGACGGCCTGCCCGAGAGTTTTAGCTGCACCGGCGACCATGCTGGCGACACCTTTGCGCACTGCAAGACGATGTGGCGCAAATATGCGGTCAGCCGCGAGCTCTATCAGACGCGGCGGATGCTGGCGAAAATGAACGGACTGCTCTGGGGGGCATATCATCTCGGGCGCCCCGGCAATCCGGTCGACCAGGCCAATCACTTTCTCGACTACGCCGATCCGAAGCCGGACGAGCTGATGGTGCTCGATATCGAGGGCCTGGACGTCCTGCGATATATGTCGCTCTCCGACGCGCAAGTCTTCGTCGGCCATATCAAGGTGAGGACCGGGCGCTATCCGATCCTCTATACCAACCACAACACCGCTCAATACATCGCCGACCACCGCCAGGACTACCCGATCCTGGCGCGGCTGCCGCTATGGTATGCGCGTTATAAATCTGACGTGAGGGGCACTTTCCCACTCGGCAACTGGGACACATATGCCCTCTGGCAGTTCGCCTCGTCCGACAATTGTTCGGACAAGAGCTGCCCTTACCGGGTGCCGGGGACACTGACGGACATCGACGTCAACGTCGTGCCGATGACGAAGATACAGCTTGCCAGGGTCTGGCCGCAGGGCGATCTCCTGCCCGCCAAGCCGATGCCGGCGCCCGACATGATGATCGCCAAGGCGCCAAGCTGTGTCGAACCACGACAGACACTCGTGTCGCTGATGGTGGACCCGGTCGTCACCGCCTCGACCCAGCAAGCAAAACCGGTCGAGATCAACGAGCTGAACTACCAGGACTTCTAGAGCGCTTCACCGCTCTAGCCTTTTTTGACGCAATCCCGGACGGAAAACCGCTACGCACTTTTCCTGGAATGACTCTAGGCCTCTATCTGCACATCCGTCTTCGGACGCGAACAGCAGGCCAGGATGTAGCCTTCCTCGATCTCGTCGTCGAGAATACCACCATTGTGGCTCATCTCGACCTCACCCGAGAGCTTCATCACCCGGCATGTGCCGCAGAGGCCCGATTCGCAGGCAGCACCGATGCGCACACCGGCGCCGCGCGCGGCCTGCAGGATCGTCTGGCCAGGAGCACAGGGAACATCCTTGCCGGCCATGGTGAAGCTGATCGAGGTCGCCGCTTCCGTCGAGGCGTCATCGCTGACTTCTGCCAGCGGCGTTGCTGCCTGCGCCGGCTGGAAGCTTTCCTGATGATAGCGTGTCATGTCGAAGCCGTGAGCTACCAGCATGGAACGGACGGCATCCATGAAGACTTCCGGACCGCAGCAGAAGATCGTGCGGTCCATGAAATCGGGCGCCAGCAGCCCGATCTTCGCCTTGTCGATCCGGCCTTTCAGCCCCGACCAGAGATCGGTGCGGCCGCAGCCCTCGACGATGAAGCCGAGATCGAGGTTCGGCATGAAACGGGCCAGATATTCCAGCTCCGAGCGGAAGATGATGTCGGCGGGGCTGCGCGAGCAATTGATGAAGGTGATATCGGATAGCGGCGCGGTGTCGGCCATGTAGCGCGTCATCGCCATCATCGGTGTAACGCCGGAGCCGGCGGAGACGAAGAGATATTTCTCGCCGGGATGACGGATATGGCTGAAGTCGCCGAGCGGACCGAAAGCCTTGACGCGCATGCCGGGCTTCAGGTTCTCGAACATCCAGCGCGTGCCGATGCTGTCCTTCTGCGCCTTGACCGTAATGGCGACCGAGAGAGGCCGCGACGGGGTCGAGGACAGCGTGTAGGTCCGCATGACCGGCTCCGCAGCCGCCGGCAGCTCCAGGGTGACGAACTGGCCCGGCAGATAGCGGAACCAGTTATCCTTGTCGGAGCGGAAGGTGAAGGTCATCACATCGGGTGCTTCCGGCGTTGCCGAGAGGCATTCGAGCAGATGCTGCCTGTCGCTCCAGGGCTTCATCTGGTCCAGGTGCTGATGGCGGAGGGAGACGGTCATGTTCATGGCTCAGGCAACCGCCGACAGCTTGGCCTGATCGCCCTGCAGCCGGTTGATCATGAAATTGGTGTACCATTCGACGAACTGCATGACGCCGCCCTCATGGATTTCCGAATAGGGACCGGGCTCATAGGCCGGCGAGCGGATGCCGAAGGCATTTTCCTCGACGATACGACGGTCCTGGTCGTTGGTTTCCGTCCAGACGTGGGTCAGTTCCTCGAGGTCGTAATCGACGCCTTCGACGGCATCCTTGTGCACCAGCCACTTGGTGGTGACGGCGGTTTCCTCGGCACTGATCGGCAGCACGCGGAAGGAAATGGCATGGTCGCCGAGAAGATGGTTCCATGTCGTCGGGTAGTGGAACAACAGCATCGTGCCGATGTTGTTGATCGTCACGTCGGAGGACAGCGGCCGCTTGACGGCATTCTGGCCGGACATTGTGTAGCTTTCGGCGCCTTCGATCAGCGGCATGCGGGCAGCGCGGAACTGACCGTCCGGCGAGATCTTGAACTCGCTCGGCAAGCCTGCGGCTTCGCAGCGACCCCAGTGCTCGAGGATGACAGGATCGCTCATCGCGCCCTGCACGCCGGTGACGGTCGGCGCTTCCGGGAAGGTGCGGCAAAGTTCGGGATGATTGGCTGCGCAGTGATAGCACTCGCGGTTGTTTTCCCAGACGAGCTTCCAGTTGCCCTTTTCGATGATGGTGCTCTGGAAGGCGATCTTGGCCTCGCTCATGCGATGCGGCGCCATGTAAGGCTCGATCGTGGCGCGGACGGGGGCGAAGTCCGGGGCATTCTGCGCGAGGCAGATGAAGATATAGCCGCCGACGCTTTCGCAATGAACCGGCTTCAGCGAGAACTGGCTCTTGTCGAAATCCTCCGCCATCTGACGGGCAAAGAGCAGCGAGCCGTCAAGCTCATAGGTCCACTGGTGATAGGGGCAGACGAGCTTTGCCGAAGAACCGCGCTCGGAGGAACAAACACGCGAGCCGCGATGGCGACAGCTATTGTGGAAGGCGCGGATCACCTGATCGCGGCCGCGAACGATAACGACGGGATAATCGCCGATCTGGACGGTGAAATAGTTGCCAGCACGCGGCACTTCGCAATCATGGCCGATGAACAGCCAGTCGCGATAATAGATCGTCTCCATATCGAGCTTGAAATAATCCGGGTCGGTGTAGAAGGGCTGCTCCAGGCTGAAGCCCTCGCGGCGGTTCTTCAATTGCCGCAAAACATTGCTGCTGATGTCCATTTGCCTATCCTTGCGCAGTAGCGGTCAGCAGGCAGAGGACATGCACGATCGGCCGTAACCGACCGCAACGCAATGTCCCGACCGCCCGCCGCGGTCAGTAAATCAATCTCCCCAAGGCTGGTTTCCGGGCTCTGGAGCGGTCCCCTAAAGGACCCCATGGCACCTTCCCAGGCTATCTCAGCCCAGTGGCTTTATCCGCCATGCCTTACTCCACCACCGTTGCGGGGGCAGCGCCGGATTTTGACCGGCTTCCCAATTCTCCGCCTCCCTAGCAGGCGGCACCTTGAGATTGAGGTCATCATAATCCTCGCCCCGCCCGCCGCTCTGCTGCAATGCGACATCGGCTTCGAAATTGACGACAGACCAAAGAAGACTTTTGGAAAGTTTGTGCAGTCGAAATATCGAAAGACAATTCAAATCGTTATGCTCCCGCCAAGAGTATCGTTTCCCACGCCCGCTACTCTACGCCGATGGCGCTTTGTCTTAATTGCGACAGAGCCATGAGCGGGCGGGCTTCAAGGCGGATATTGCGCCGCAGAGAGAGCCCGTAGTGCCGCCATTGCCCGCCCGGCATCGGCCGCTGGCACGAAGATATGATCATGGTAATAGCCGGCGACGACATTGGCGCTGATCTCCTCGTTTCCCAGCGCCGTCGCAAAGGCGGCCGTGAGACCCACAGCCTCCAGCGAGGAGTGGATTTCGAGGGTAATCATCCGCATCGCCGGCTCGGTAGGGAGCCCTGCTTGCCGGGCCGCCTCGACCGGCAGGATCAGCGTCACGCCTTCCTTTTCCTGAAACAGTCCAACCGGATTCATATGGACATAATCCGCCAGCGACGAGACCGGCACGCTGCAATAGACGAATTCGCCCTCGACGAGATCAGGCTTCATGCCGGCAAGCAGCAGCTTCAGATCGGTAATGCCGGGCATGGTTCTCTCCCTCTTCAGCAATCCCCTTGCAAAAGCATGCGCTTCAGCCCGGCTCAAGCTAGGCGATCTATCATTCAGCATCCAGACCTCCATGGCGAGCCGGCATGGCAAAGCTCAGATATTTCGATGCCAAGAAAACCGCCGACCCGGAGCCGACGCTGCCGGTGCCCGGATATACGGAATTCCTGCGCACCGGCCGCATCAATCGCGACAAGACGCATTGGCTCGCCGAGGAGCGACGTTACCTCACATTCGAGGAAGTAGCCGAACGCACGGCAATCAAGCTCAGAAACGCCGGCGAGACGACCCATGGCCGGCTCAACAGTTTTCACCAGTCGATCCGCTTTCCGAAACTGATCTTCCATCACACGCTCAGGGACACGCCACATCTCGGCTATTGCCATGTCACCGCGGCGCGGACGCAATTCGCGCAATATGAGGAGGTGAGCTGGGCCTTCTACATCGCCAATTTCTTTGCCCGCCTCGGCCAGAATGACGCCTTCTTCGAAGACATCAGCCTGAAATATTCGCGGATGTATTTCGCCGTCGCCATAAGGCCGGATGAGGACGCTTCGAAGAAGAAGCTGACGATCAATCGCGAGGTGCGCGGCAACGGCGTGCTTTTCCACACTCATGATCCGCAGATCGCCATCCGCAATGTGCTGTTGCTCGGCGCGCGCAACGAACAGCTTCGCGACATTATTCGCCAGCTTTGATCATTGATCCCTAAACTCGAAAAGCATAAGAACGGCCTGAACGGCAACCGGTCAGGCCATGGCGCGACATATAGACATTCTCCAGCACCCCGAGGCGGCAATAGCGGCGGCAACGGCAACTCTCGCCGAAGGTCTGCCGATCGGGCTGCCGACCGAGACGGTCTACGGGCTTGCCGCCGACGCCACCAATCCCGCCGCCATCACCCGTATCTACGAGACCAAGGGTCGGCCGCGCTTCAATCCGCTGATCTGCCACATGAGCGACCTCGCCATGGCCGAGCGCTATGCGATCTTTGACCCTGTTTCGCGAAAGCTGGCGGAAGCCTTCTGGCCGGGGCCGCTGACGCTGGTGCTGCCACTGCGCCCGGAAAGCGACATTCATCCGCTGGCGACCGCCGGGCTCGATACGGTCGGTATCCGCGTGCCGCAAGGCTTTGCCGGTGAACTGATCCGCGCCTTCGGCCGGCCGCTTGCTGCCCCCAGCGCCAATACCTCCGGCAAGATCAGCGCCACCAGCGCCGATCATGTCCAAGACGATCTCGGCGAGCGGATTTCGCTGATCCTCGATGCCGGCGCCTCCGTCGTCGGCGTCGAGTCGACCATCGTCAAGGTGGAGAGCGGCGAGATGCGCTTGCTGAGGCCGGGCGGGCTCGCGGCAGACGAGATCGAGCAGGTCGCGGGCCAATCGCTGAAGCGCAAGAACGGCGCGTCGGCGGCCATCGAAGCGCCGGGGATGCTCGCCTCACATTATGCGCCGGGTGCCGCCGTGCGGCTCGATGCGACCTCTGTTTCCGCCGGCGAAGCGTTGATCCGCTTCGGCAGGCCCGATATTGCCGGCATCGAGAGGGCAGCGGTCGTGCTCGACCTCAGCCCGTCCGGCGACCTCGCTGAGGCCGCCGCCAATCTCTTCGACTTCATGAAGCGCGCCGATGCCAGCGGTGCTGCGACCATCGCCTTTTCCAGCATTCCCGACGAGGGCCTCGGCGAGGCCATCAACGACCGGCTGCAACGCGCAGCCGCGCCAAGAGAGTAAATCCGACCACACGCAATTCGGCAAAGGATACGCCATGAGCAGCGCCCCCCCCTCCTCCGCCCTTCTCGATCGCTTTGCCGCCATCGTCGGCGAAAAGCACGTGCTGCGGGAGGCGGCGGATATCGCCCCGCATCTGATCGAAAACCGCGGGCTCTATCATGGCGCATCGCCGCTGCTCTTGAAGCCGGGCTCCGTGGAGGAGGTTTCGGCCATCCTGAAGCTTGCCAGCGAGACCGGCACGGCAATCGTGCCGCAGACCGGCAATACCGGCCTTGTCGGCGGCCAGACGCCACGCGAGGGTGGCTCCGACATCATCCTGTCGCTGGAACGGATGAACCGCATCCGCGATGTCGATCCGGTCGGCAACACCATGGTCGTCGATGGCGGCTGCATCCTCGCCGACGTGCACAAGGCAGCCGCGGAGCATGGCCGCATGTTTCCGCTATCGCTCGGCTCGGAAGGCTCGTGCCGCATCGCCGGAAACCTCTCCACCAATGCGGGCGGCACCGCCGTTCTCGCCTATGGCAACATGCGCCAGCTTTGCCTCGGCCTTGAAGTCGTGCTGCCCACCGGCGAGATCTGGAACGGGCTGCGGCGCCTGAAGAAGGACAATACCGGCTATGACCTGCGCGATCTCTTCATCGGCGCCGAAGGCACGCTTGGCGTCATCACCGGCGCGGTGCTGAAGCTTTTCCCACAGCCGCTCGGCCATCAGGTAGCCTTAGCCGGCATCCAGTCGGTCGACGATGCGCTGACCTTGTTCAAGAACGCGTCCGGGCTTTGCGGCACGGCGCTGACCGGATTCGAACTGATGCCGCGCATCGGCGTCGAATTCACCGTGCGCAACATTCCCGGCGTGCGCGATCCGCTGGAAACGGCGCATCCCTGGTATGTGCTGATCGACGTCTCAACTTCGGATTCGGCCGAGACCGCCGAGCGGATGATGACGACACTTCTGGAAGAGGGTTATGAGGCGGGCCTGATCCAGGACGCGACCATCGGCAGCTCCGAGGCGCAGCAGAAGGCACTGTGGCACATGCGCGAAAGCATGTCGGATGCGCAGAAGCCCGAGGGCGGCTCGATCAAGCACGACGTTTCTGTTCCGGTGGCGCAGGTGCCGCAGTTCATGGCCGAGGCGGAGACGGCCGTGATGGCCGCCCTGCCCGGCGCCCGCATCTGCGCCTTCGGCCATATGGGCGACGGCAATATCCACTACAACATCTCCCAGCCCGTCGGCGCCGACAAGGAAGACTTCATCGGCCGTTGGCACGACATGAACAAGATCGTGCACGGCCTAGTGCTGAAATACGGTGGCTCGATCTCCGCAGAGCACGGCATCGGACAATTGAAGCGCGATGAGCTGGCCTCGATCCGCTCCGACATCGAGATGGACCTGATGCGCCGCATCAAGACGGCGTTCGATCCGGCAGGAATTATGAACCCGGGGAAGGTTTTGAAGGTTTAAACACCTTCTCCCCAGCGGGGAGAAGGACGCGCGTAGCGCAGGTTGAGGGGACGTTGCACCGTAAGGATGCCGCTCGCGACGCTCGAAGCTTTGCTTCGAGCCCCCTCATCCGCCCTGTCGGGCACCTTCTCCCCGATGGGGAGAAGGTATTTCATCAATCATAATCCTCATTGCTCGGCTGCGATGCCTGCCCGCCACCGTTCCGGTTTCCCGAGATAATCTCGCGCTTGCCGACATGGTTGGCCGGACCGACGAGGCCATCCTTTTCCATGCGTTCGACGAGCGAGGCGGCGCGGTTGTAGCCGATGCCGAGGCGGCGCTGGATGTAGGAGGTGGAGCACTTCTTGTCGCGCATGACGACCTTGATGGCCTGTTCGTAGAGATCGTCGCCGTCTTCAGAGGCGATCGCGCCCTTGTCGAAGACTGCGGTATCCTCTTCGTCTTCTTCCTCATCCTCGTCGGCCGTGACCGTGTCGAGATACTCCGGACGGCCCTGGGTCTTCAGGTGTGCGACGACCTTTTCGACTTCTTCATCCGAAACGAAGGGACCGTGGACACGGGAGATGCGGCCGCCGCCGGCCATATGCAGCATGTCGCCCTGGCCGAGGAGCTGTTCGGCACCCTGTTCACCCAGAATAGTACGGCTGTCGATCTTCGACGTCACCTGGAAGGAAATGCGCGTCGGGAAGTTCGCCTTGATCGTGCCGGTGATGACATCGACGGAGGGACGCTGCGTTGCCATGATCAGGTGAATACCGGCGGCGCGCGCCATCTGCGCCAGACGCTGGATCGCGCCTTCGATCTCCTTGCCGGCGACCATCATCAAGTCGGCCATTTCGTCGACGATGACGACGATATAGGGCATCGGCGTCAGGTCCATTTCCTGGCTCTCCTCGATCGGAGCGCCGGTGCCCTTGTCAAAACCGGTCTGGACCATGACGTGGATCGTCTCGCCTTTTTCGCGGGCCAGGGCGACGCGGCTGTTGTAGCCGTCGATATTGCGCACGCCGAGGCGCGACATCTTGCGATAGCGGTCCTCCATCTCGCGCACGGCCCATTTCAGCGCCATCACGGCCTTCTTGGGATCGGTGACGACCGGGGTCAGCAGATGCGGGATGCCGTCATAGACAGAGAGTTCGAGCATCTTCGGATCGACCATGATCAGGCGGCACTGTTCCGGCGTCATGCGGTAGAGCAGCGACAGGATCATCGTGTTGATGGCGACGGACTTGCCCGAGCCGGTGGTGCCGGCGACCAGCAGATGCGGCATCTTGGCGAGCTCAGCGATAACAGGTTCGCCGCCAATGGTCTTGCCAAGGCCGAGCGCCAGCTTGTAGCCGCTCTTCTCGAAATCGGCGGATTCGATCATCTCGCGGAAATAGACGGTCTCGCGAATGACGTTCGGCAGTTCGATGCCGATGACGTTGCGGCCGGGAACGACGGCGACGCGGGCGGAGAGCGCCGACATGGAGCGGGCGATATCGTCGGCGAGATTGATGACGCGCGAGGATTTGACGCCGGGAGCCGGCTCGAATTCGTAAAGGGTGACCACCGGGCCGGGACGGACATGGATGATCTCACCCTTGACGCCGAAGTCCTCGAGCACGCTTTCCAGCAGGCCGGCATTCTGCTCCAGCGTCTCCTGCGTCATGATCACGCCGGGTCTGGCGACCGGCTCCTGCAGCAGCTCGCGTGGCGGCAGTTCGTATTCGCCTTCGCCGCTGCGGGCGATCGGCCGCCATTCCGGCGGGGTCATGGCATTCGGCCTGCGCGGCGTGATCTGCGACGGCGGCGGATCGATCAGGCGCTGCTTGGCGGCCTCGACGGCGGGAATGACCGGCGCTGCTTCGACAACAGGGGCCACGACAGGCGGCACCGATGCCTTGACCGGCATCGGAGCGACGACCATGACCGGAGCCGGCTTACTCGGGACTGAAGCGACCTGCGGTGCGGCAACGATCTCGGGCTCGTTGGCGAAGACGGCTGTGACGAAAGCGGGCGGCACAAAGGCGGCGGGCTCGATCGTTTCCGGTTTCACGACAACTGGAGCGACCGCTACGGTTACTGCCGGCATGACAGGCGCCAGGGCGATGGCCTCCAGCGCGGCAAGTTCGTCCATGACGGAGGTGCCGACCGGGATTGGCTGGCATTCGATCGGAGCAACGGCGGCCGCAACCGGTGAGACCATAGCCTCCTGCGGCGCTTCAACAACCAACGACGGACGACGGCACTCGACGACGCGGAATTTCGCGACGATCGATTCGACCTCGGCCTGGATCTCGGGAACAAGCGCCGGCTGGGCCAGCGTCCCCTTGATGGCGGACACGAATTCCCCCTCGAAGGGCATGGCGTCCCAGAAGGCGAAATCGGAGAGATGGGCGAGCCGCGACTCGACGACAGGCGCGGCAACGAATTCTGCAATTTTCGGCAATGACGGAGAAGCATCCAGCGCGGTCGCGGGAGCCTTATAAAATGCGGTAGCGATGACAGTCATCTCCAATGCGTCCGGCGCAGTCGCCGGAGAGTTCTGAATTACGGTGGGCTGGTAGGCTTCAGCCGCAAACGGCGCGCCCTCCCATGGCGGCAGATCGAATTCGACCGACGGTCCCGCCGGGCGAGCGACAACAGGCGCCGGTGATTCAACCACCGGCGGTTCCATGACCCGCATCGCGGCATGGATCGCGGCCGGCGGCATGGGGACAGGCACGGGCTCCGCTGGCGCGCGCCGGCTGACGATCTCGTTCTCCCGCGTTCGGGTAAAGCGGACATTCGGCCCCATCAGAAAGGCGTTCTGCCAGCCGGGCGAGGCAAGCTCCTCGGCCGAGATGCCTTGCGGCGTGACGGGCATGATCGGGCCGTTAGCCGCCACAGTGCTCGCCTGCAGAGCCTCCACGACCGGCTTTGGCGCGGCTGCGATTCGCAAGCGTGCCTCTTCGGCAACCCGCCGCTCTTCGGCGTGGCGGCGCTCTTCGGCCTGACGCTTGGCTTCGCGGACGGTGCGGATTTTTTCTTCCAGGAATGCGCGGCGGGCAGCGATCTGCTCGGCACGGCGGGCTTCTTCCGCGACCTGTTCCGGGTCAAGCTCGCCTTCAGGCTGGGAGCCATTTGCAGCATTCGAAATGTTCGTTCGGGAAAGACGCATGAGACCTGCAACCCAGTCATTGATATTGCCGATGGCTTCTCAAATCGAATAGGGCAAAGACGGTTAATAAGTTCCTTCTGATCGTCGTAGAATGCACTTATTCCGCATCCCCGGCCCAAGGGAGCGCCCCATAGCGGCACGGCGGCAACAGGCACGCCGATCGGCTTCACGTCGCGCGGGAAGGCGACGCGAATCGACGATGACCCTTTGTGAGATTGATCACTTGGCGGAGGAAAGCTGTGCGATCGACAGCAGCGTATCGGCACTGATGCCGACGCTTGAAGAGGAACTCGTCAGGATCGAAAGCGCGGGTGATGTCGACGAGGTGGTGTTGTTCGCCAGATCGTACATCGCCGAGAATCGCTGCAGGAGCTTGTTGACCTTGGTCGGATCCTGCAGATCGCTGACATCGACGAATTTGGCAAGCAGCTTGGCCTGGGTATCGACATCCATCGAGGACATCGAGCTCGGCAGGCTGTAGGTCGTGGTGATGACCTGATAGAGGGCGGTGTCGCCCATGATATCGTAGATGGAGCTGATATCCGGAGCCTTGCGCTGGAAATAGAGCGCCAAGCGCACGCCCGCATTGGTGTCTCCCTCCTGGTCCTCAAGGGTCTGATGCAGGAAGAGGTCGTTCGTATCGGCAATCGTGCCCTGATTTTGCGCCGTCCCCAATTTCGTGTTGGTCAGATTACCGTCCGTGTCGAAATTGAAGGCATTGACGATGCTCTTGAACTGCGCGCCGTCATCCGTGTTGATGAAGCTCTTCGAATCGCTCGGATCGGAGGCGAAAGCCTTTTTCAGCGTCGCGGTGTTGACCGTCTTCGGATCGATGCCGTTGGCCTTCAGAATGTAGTCGGTGAGCTTGCTGTCGGCGAGAAGATCGGTGACGCTGGTGACCTTGACGATATTGGTCGCGAAATAGGTGCCGGCATCCTTGGCGTCGCTGATGGCCTTGGTCAGCTCGGCGCCCGTGAGGCCGATCTTGCTACGGCTGGAATATTCCGAGACATAGCTGTTGATCTGCGTCTGCGACAAGGCCTGGACCGGCGGTTTCAGTTTGCCGTCGCTGTCGAAGTTGAAAGCCTTGGCGAGATTGGTGAAGCGCGTGTCCTTGAGCGAATTGACATAGCTCTTCGGATCGTAGGGATCACTTTCGAGGATCTTCTTCATCTGCGTCTTCGTCATCTCGTCCGGGCTGATGCCATAAGCGCGCATCGCCATCTGGTAGAGTTCGGGAAGACTGTCGTTGCTGGTATCGCTATCGGCCGTGGCATTTGTGGCGAAGAAATCGTCAATGGTCTTCACGGCGGCGATGCGTGTCTGGTAGTTGCTGACGGCTTTGGTGGTCAAGGACGTCTGCGAGGTCTGGTAGTTCTTCATATAGGCCGTCGACGCGGCATCGATCGCCGTCTGGGATTGCGCCGTGTCACCCGAGGCAAGGGTGCCGTCCGACTGGAAATTGAACTGCGAGACGACATCGGTGAGACCGAAGATGGCTGCGGTCGAAGAACTCGAAAAAGCATTCTTGAGCACGACCGCAGGCGTATCCGCGTCGATCCCATAGGCCGTCTTGATATAGTCGAACAGGCGAGTATCCGACGTCAGTTCGTCGACCGTGGTGATGGAGCCGATATGTTCCTTGTAGTAGAGGTCGTTGTCGGCGGCACCGACATCGGTTGTGTACGAAGGAACCGCGGAATTGTAAGCGCTCATGACATCGGCCGTCTGGCCGAGCGTCTGCGGACCGCCCTTGTAATTCGTCGCATAGGCGCCCGTCGTGGTGCTTATCTGATCCGACGTCTGTGCTTGCGAGCCACTCGCGACGGTGCCGTCGCTCTGGAAATTGAATTGCGCCATGACATCGGTCAATCCCTTCGCCGCAGCAACACCGGTGTCCTTGGCTGCGGCGTTAAATTGGGTCGCGGTGATATAGGCCGGAATGTCGAAGGCGGTTTTGACATAGTCGAACAGCTTGGGATCGGCCGTGAGCTGGCTGACGGAGGTGATCGCGCTGATGTGGTCTTCGTAGTAGGTCGTATCGGCGTCAGCCGTCGACGTCTTCACCGTTCCGTCGGCGTTGAAATTGAATTCCGCGACGATCGCCTTGTCGGCGGCACTGCCGTTCTGATTGACGAAGCTGTCGGGATCGCTGAGATCGCTCGTCAGCATCTGCTTCAGGAATGAATTCGATGTATAGGTCGGATCGAGGCCATAGGCCTGCAGCACGTAATTTTTGAGGCGGCTGTTGCCCAGGAGGTCGTCGACGGTCTTAACGCTGCTGATATTCTGGCTGAAATAGGTCGTTTCGGTCTGCGCATTCGTCGCCTCAGTCGTAAAGGACTGATTGTAAAGGCCGATCAGATCGTCTTCCTGGGTGCTGGATTGCGCCGTCGAAGAGCTGCCCGTGCCAAAATTGAACGCGGCGGCGAATTCCTTGTAGCGCGGATCGGTCAGCTTATTGGCAAAACTGGTGGAATCGCTGAGGTCGCTGGTCAGCACCTGTTTCATAAAGGCCTTGGCATAGGTCATGTCCGACAGGCCGTAGGCTTCCATCGCATAGCTATAGAGCTGATAGTCACCCATGAAGTCATCGACATTGGTTACCTTGCCAATATTGGCATTGTAGTAGTCGATCTGACGCTTGTTCTGCGACTGGGACGCTACCTGATTGAGCGTCGTCGCCATACTTCTGGTCGCGACCGTGTAACCAAGATAGGTGGATATCATCAGCGCGACCTCAATAATTCTCTAATATAAGCCAGCGAATCTCTCCACATTATTGCAGATAAACCTTACCCGAGACTTACAATACTTCATCTATTGCGTGTGCCGGATCGGTACGGGCCGCTTGCGCCGTGCATTCACTTTATGGAAACCCTGATCGATTCGGTTTTGCTAACCATTTGAGGACGCAAAGTTTTCTTAACCGCAATTTTTAAGCTGTCTGGAAGGGACGCCGCCTAATCTGAACCCAACGAGAGGACATGACGTTCTCCGTAAGAAGACCGGAAAACCGGCTCTCAGGTAAAGCAAGGGTAGAGATTAGATGACAAATACCGTCCTGAAGCCCGATTGGGCTGGAAACACACTGCGGCTTGATCCGGCGCGCTTCCCGCAACAGGTCAGCTACGCCATGCGGGGTGCCGAGGGTGACGTCACCATCACGATCGACGAGCGCGGCGCGGTGCTGCGCAAGATCCTGCCGTCCAGCGGCCTGCCGTTGTCCGTCGCTCTGCCGAAACGCGCTTTCATGGGCGTTGCCGCCCGCGCCATCGACCATGGCGACGGCGAAGTTACCGTAACATTGGAACTGCATCACTCTGATCCGGATCTCTGCATCCCGCTCCTGGTTGCCCACGACCTCAGCGACATCGCCGCCGACTGGCGCTCGTGGTCGGAAGCCTTCCGCATCCCGATGCTGATGATCGAAGCCGATGGCGTCGCCCGGCCGCTGGAAGAGCATCTGGGCGGGGTCGCTGCCCGCGATACCCAACCGCGCCGCCGCCATTCCTATTTCGCCGAGCGCCGCCCGCGCTTCCTCGTGCGCCGCTCGACCGGTTCGCTCGGCCTCAAGATGAAGATCGAAGGCCGCGAGATCATCGCGCGGCGCTGAAAAACTAATCGATATTGATTGGATCAAAACTCGGTACCCACAGGTGCCGGGTTTTGTGATTCCTGCTAGGCAACAAGAAGCAGGAACGACAAAAAGAGACCGGCGAAGATGATGAGGCCGACCTTGCCGTTGGATTTGAACAGCGCATGGCACTGCGCCCCATCGTTGATGTCGAGCACGGCGATCTGATAGGCAAACATGCCGCCAGCGACGAGAAGGCCGACATAAGAGAGCCATCCCGCCCCCGCCAGCGCGAAGGATAGCAGCATCAGCACAAGTGCCGCGCCATAGAGGCCGACCAGCCAGAGGCGGGTCTGATCGCCGAAGAGCCGGGCGGTGGAGCGGACGCCGATCAGCTCGTCATCCTCCTTGTCCTGATGGGCATAGAGCGTATCGTAGCCAATCGTCCAAAGGATGGCGGCGGCATAGAGCAGGATGGGCGCAAGCGACAGACTGCCGAACAGCCCGGCCCAGCCCATCAGCGCACCCCAGGAAAAGGCAAGGCCTAAGAAAAACTGCGGCCAGTCGGTGAAACGCTTGGCGAAGGGATAGAGCGCGACGATGGCGAGCGACAGAATGCCGAGAATGACGGCGAACCAGTTGAACTGCAGAAGCACCAGCAGCCCGATCAAAGCCTGTAGCGCTATGAAAACCTTGGCCTGGAGGCGCGTCACCCGGCCGGAAGGCAGCGGGCGCGAGCGCGTGCGGGCCACTTCCATGTCGATCTTGTGATCGACCAGATCATTATAGGTGCAGCCGGCGCCGCGCATGGCGACCGCGCCGATGAAATAGAGAATGAGGTGGTAGATCAACAAAAATCCTGGCGACTGACCCATTGCGGCGGCGGCATTGGCGGCAAGTGCCGTCGACCAGAAGCACGGCCACATCAAAAGCTCCCAGCCGATCGGCCTGTCCCAGCGCGCAAGCTGCGCATAGGGCCAAAGCGTCGGAGGCAGGATTCGGTAAACCCAGTTGCCGGACGGCGCGTCCGCGACGCGCCCGTTGATGTCGCCTGTCTTTTGCATAGGCGAGTAGTAGTGATATCGGGCGCCCGCGGTCAAGCGGTGGGGCCATAGCCCCGCGCTTTTCTCAGTTCATCGTGAAGTTGAACTTGTAGCTGGCGGAGACGCCGATCAGTAACTGATTGCGATCGCCACGCTCGCGCACAAGGCTGCTGTCACCCGCCGGGCCGGTAAGACGCGTATATTCCAGGAAAGTGCTGGTGGTCCAGTTCTCGGACGGCTTCCACGTCAATGCGCCGCCGGCACCGACGGATTTCACACCGCCGCCCGGATTGTAGCGGCTGAGGCCGGATGCCGCCGCCGTCCGTGCATCGACGCCGTAATAGGTGTTGAAATAGTCGTTGGAGGCGAGCGTCATGCGCGGGCCACCGGACAGGCGCAGTTCCGGTGTGATGTCGGTGAAGGCGTCGACGGCGGCATCGGCAACGATGCCACTATGGGCACGAATGCCCTGGCGGACTTCAACGCGGGCGCGCAGCCAGTCGGTCGGATACACCTCGGCAAAGCCGCCGGCCTCAAGGCCCCACTTTACCTTCTTGAGGCCCCTCAGCTCGTGACCATCGCTGCTGTCGCGGCTCGGCACGAACTTGCCGACGATACCGGCGCGGAAGGCGTCGCTCTCGATCAAGGCAAAGGACGGATTGTCGTTGCGCGAGGAGAAGCGTGGTCCCGGCCCCTGCTTGCCGACAGAGATCAGCGGCGACCATTGCAATTTGTTGTGCTTGCTACCTTCGAACTTGGGCGCCGAGAAACCGGCCGCACCGACGCTTAGGTACCAGTTACCCGACCAGAAGTACTGGCCGTCTCCGGCCGAAGCAGCGCCGGTGGACGCGACGAACAGACCGAGAGTAAAAAATAGACGCGATTTTGCAAACACATACAACTCCTTAATACGCAATACAGCGGGGCTATACACGCGCCCCGAGAGTTGCCTCAAATTATCCGGATCGCATTACCGCTCCCTTAACCAAGCATGATTGAATTCGGGATTAGGGACAAAATTTTCGATGCAACTTACGCCAGTATCCGGCTTGCGCCGATCTGTCGCAGCGATTTAATTTTGGCATGCGCTACTCAATCAAGGGTGTCCCCTAGGGCTCAGGCACAGACAATGAATTTCCAATATAAAAATTAAACGAGAGAGTGGAATGAAACCCAGATCCTTGATTTATCTCGGCGCATTTCTCAGTGTCGTCATGGCGCTTTCAGGCTGCGTATCCGCGCCAATCGGCGGCGCCAAGCAAATCCAGTTTTCAGGCAAAGTTGCGCCCGGCAAGAAAACGCGAATTACGAGCGCTTCGCTGGTGAAGCAGGATTGTACATTTGCAAGCTTTCCCTACACCGGCATTATCAAGCAGCCTGCCCGTGGCAAGATCGATATCGAGCATGGACCGGTTGCCTCGAAGTTTTCCAAGGACAGCACCGCATACATGTGCAGCGGCAGAACTGTTCAAGGCAATATCATCTTCTACACCCCCAATCCCGGCTTTGTCGGGACCGATCAATTCACGGTACGTCTCACAGGGCTGAATACGGACGGCACGGTGCAAGACGGAACATTCGTGGTTCATGTCGGCAAGTAACCGGACCATCGTCGCATCACTGCAGCAGTAGCAAATCGGCTACGAGGTCAAGAATCGAACGACGAACCATGAGGTCATGGTTCGGTGCGATTTTGAAAGGGGCGAAATGCAAAACAGCTATCTGGTCCGCGGCGGCATCCTGCTCGCCATTGCCGGCGCAGCACTTTCAGGCTGCGTCAGCGCGCCGTTTGGCGGAGGGAGGCACGAGCAGCATGCGGTAACGGCCGTCTCAGGTAAGAAGACATCACTCCTCATAATGTTCGCAGGAACCAAGGAATGTAAATTTGTATCCTACACCTATCCGGAAACCGTCAGATACCCGGAGCATGGTAACGTCAGTTTTGAAGTACGCTCTGGTCGCGCCAACACAATCAAAGAGGGCTTCAATCGAGTGTGTAGCGACAAATCGGTTCAAGGCGCCGTCGTTTTCTACCGATCCGATCCAGGGTTCGTCGGCTCCGACCGGGCAATCTTTCACAT
Organism: Rhizobium sp. RCC_161_2; assembly: GCF_041355235.1. Classification (NCBI taxonomy): domain Bacteria; kingdom Pseudomonadati; phylum Pseudomonadota; class Alphaproteobacteria; order Hyphomicrobiales; family Rhizobiaceae; genus Rhizobium; species Rhizobium sp. RCC_161_2. The sequence goes on from NZ_JBFUPL010000008.1 coordinate 105,808, forward strand.
ATCGGGGCTGACGACTGATATTGCGATCAAGGTGGTCAAATAGCACCTCGATGTTCGGCCACGCAGAGACAAAACGCCGGCCCCATGTTCTCCATGCGGCCGGCGCAGCCTTCCAAACGATGGCAAACCTTCAGAACACGATCTTCTCAAGCGGCGCGCGGGTCGCCTCGAACCCCTTGAGCTTCGTCTCCCGCTCGCCGATATAGTTGCGGTTGTCGGGAACGGCGAACTGGTTCTTGGTGATCTGGATCTGCATGATGAAGAGCTCATCCCAGCGGAAGCCCATTTCGGAGCCGGCCAGGTAGAACTCCCACATACGGAAGAAGTTCTCGTCGTAAAGCGCCACGGCCTCGGCCTTGCGCGCCACGAAACGGTTGCGCCAGTGCCTTAGCGTATGGGCATAGTGCATCGGCAGGATTTCGACATCCTTGACCAGAAGCCCGGCCTTTTCCAGCGGCGGCAGGGTCTCGCCGACCGAGGGAATATAGCCGCCCGGGAAGATATACTTCTCGATGAAGGCGTTGGTCGCAAAGCTTGGCTTCGGACGGGCGATGGAATGCAGCAGCATGACGCCGTTGTCGTCGAGCAGCTCCGAAACCTTGTTGAAATATTTGCGGTAATCGCCGATGCCGACATGCTCGAACATGCCGACCGAGACGATGCGGTCGAACTTCCTGTCCTTCAGATAGCGGTAATCCTGCAGCTCGAAGCGGACCCGATCGGACAAGCCGCGCTTGGCGGCGCGTTCGCGCGAGACCTTGAGCTGCTCTTCGCTCAGCGTAATACCGGTGAAATCGAGGCCGGGATTGGCTTCGGCGAGATACATGCCCATGCCTCCCCAGCCGGAGCCGATCTCCAGAACGCGCTGGCCGGGCTCGACCAGCAGCTTGGCGGCGATATGGCGCTTCTTGGCCACCTGTGCCTCGTCCAGGCTGATGCCCGGTGGCACGAAATAGGCGCAGGAATATTGCCAATCCTCGTCGAGGAACAGATCGAACAGCTTGGCCGACAGATCATAGTGATGCGCAACATTGTATTTGTTGCGGTTGATCGGCGAACGGCTCTTGAGTTGCTGCCAGACGATGCGGCCAATCAGCAGCGTCGCCATGCGCATATCAAAGATTTCGTTGGTGGTATTCTGCTTCACCAGTGCGAGGAAATCATAGATATCCCCCTGCTCAAGAATGAAGCGCCCTTCCATATACATTTCGCCGAGCTTCAGCGTCGGATCGCGAGCAACCGCGTCTTCCGCCTGTTGGTCGGCGATGCGGACGGCGACTGTTTCGCCGGATCCATCGCCGATCATGTGCGTCTCGCCGGAAGCAAGCGTAAGTTTCAGGGAGCCTTTACGGACCAGTTTTTTGACAAGAGAGAACAGTGCCGACGCCATGGACGCCTCGAATGTTATGACATGACAATAGCGCTAACTTTAGCGCCTCAGAACATTGTGGCAAGCGCAGCTTTTTGCACTCTGTGGCACTCCGGCAACAACGCCGCCGGAGTGTGATATTCTTGCAATAATTCGTGCTAAGTACTTATTTTCGCTTGAATGCGTCCGCCAGGGCGGCACCGAAACTACCCTGCTGAGGGGTATTCGGACGGCTATTGTTCTTACCGCCAGCGTTGCGCGCGCCATTTTGCTCTCGCGACTCACGCGCAGCCGGGGCCGCCTCGGCGCCGCCATCCTTGCGCATCGTCAGACTGATTCGCTTCCGCTTGGCGTCGACGTCCACAACCTTCACTTTCACGACATCGCCCGCCTTGACGATCTCGTGCGGGTCTTTCACGAAGCGATCGGCAAGCTGCGAGACATGCACAAGGCCGTCCTGGTGAACGCCGATATCGACGAAAGCGCCGAAGGCGGCGACGTTGGTTACAGTCCCCTCCAGAGCCATGCCGGGCTTGAGGTCGCTGATCTCGTTGATCCCCTCGGCGAAGGTCGCGGTTTTGAAGCTTGGGCGCGGATCGCGGCCGGGTTTTTCCAGCTCGGCGATGATGTCGCGCACCGTCGGCAGGCCGAATTTCTCATCGATGAACTGGCGCGGATCTACCGCCTTCAGCGCTGTTGCGTCACCCATCAGGCTGCGCAGATCGCGGCCGCAGGCAGCAACGATTTTCTTGGCGACGCCATAGGCCTCCGGATGCACCGAGGAGGCGTCGAGCGGCTCCTTGCCATTGGGGATGCGCAGGAAGCCGGCGCATTGTTCGAAGGTGCGCTGGCCGAGACGCGCGACCTTGAGGAGATCACGCCGCGTCTCGAAGCGCCCCTCGCCGTCGCGATGCTTGACGATCGCATCGGCAATCGAAGGCCCGAGGCCGGAGACCCGGGCGAGCAGCGGCGCGGATGCCGTATTCAGATCGACGCCGACGGCGTTCACCGCGTCTTCGACGACGGCATCCAGCGAGCGCGACAGCTTCAGCTGATCGACATCGTGCTGGTATTGGCCGACGCCGATCGATTTCGGCTCGATCTTGACGAGCTCGGCCAGCGGATCCTGCAATCGGCGGGCGATGGAAACCGCACCGCGTAGCGAGACGTCGAGGCCAGGGAATTCCAGCGCCGCGGTCTCGGAGGCGGAATAGACGGAGGCGCCCGCTTCGGAAACAATGACCTTGGTCGGTTTCGGCGCCGGCAGGTCGGCCAGCATATCCGCCACCAGTTTCTCCGTCTCGCGGCTGCCGGTGCCGTTACCGATGGAGATCAGCTCGACATTGTGCTTGCGGACCAGCGCCGCCAGGGTCGCCTGCGTGCCGCGCACGTCGTTTCTCGGCGGGAACGGATAGACCGTCGTCGTTTCCAGCAGCTTACCGGTGCCGTCGACCACGGCGACCTTGACGCCGGTGCGGATGCCCGGATCGAGGCCCATGGTCGCGCGCGAGCCGGCGGGTGCCGCCAGCAGCAGATCTTTCAGATTGCGGGCGAAGACGTGGATCGCCTCCTCTTCGGCGCGCTCGCGCAGCTCCCGCATCAGGTCGAGCGACAGCGACATGGAGAGCTTTACACGCCAGGTCCAGCTCGCGACCTCCGTCAACCAGCGGTCACCGGGGCGGCTCGAGCCGATCTCATAGGCCGCGGCCACCATCCGCTCCACCGGCTTGTTCGGCGAGACGGCATCGACGTCGATCTCGATGGTCAGCGTCAGCACCTCCTCGTTCCAGCCGCGCAGCATGGCGAGCGCGCGGTGGCCGGGGGCGGTTGCCCAGCGTTCCTGATGGTCGAAATAGTCGGAGAATTTCGCGCCCGCTTCCTGCTTGCCGTCGACGACCTTGGCTTTGAGCGCGGCATTCGCCTTCATGTAGGTACGCAGCTTGCCGAGCAGGTCGGCATTTTCGGCAATGCCTTCGGCGATGATGTCGCGCGCGCCTTCAAGCGCCGTCTTCACATCGGGCACGTCGGCGGTGAGGAAGCCCTCGGCCAGAGTAGCCGGCTCCTTGGAGCGATCGGCAAGAATGGTATCGGCAAGCGGACCGAGGCCGCGTTCCCTGGCGATTTCGGCGCGGGTGCGGCGCTTCTGCTTATAGGGCAGGTACAGGTCTTCCAGCTCGGCCTTGGTGGCAACCACGGCGATCTTGTGCATCAGCTCGTCGGTCATCTTACCCTGGCCGTTGATCGACTCGACGATGGCGGCGCGGCGGGCTTCCAGCTCGCGCAGGTAAACGAGGCGTTCGGCCAGCGTGCGCAACTGCCCATCATCGAGACCGCCGGTCACCTCCTTGCGGTAGCGGGCGATGAACGGCACCGTCGCGCCTTCATCGAGAAGCTCGATCGCGGCCTTGGCCTGATCGGGGCGCGAATTGATCTCGTTGGCGATGGTTGCGGCAAGGGAACGAATGTCGGCGGCCATATGTCTCTCTGAACTGAACTCGGTGGCGGGACCATAGGCGCGATCCCGGAAAGTACGAAGCGGTTTCCGATGAGATCCCGCCAATCACGGCAACCGAGGGGATCGCGACTCGAAACCAGCATCTCGCTTTAGCGACATAAAAAGGCAGGGCAATGTTGCTGCCCGCGCCTCCACAGGATTTGCCGCTTGACCTTTGGGCTCTCCCCCCTTAACCGCGCAGAAGAACCTAATGAAGAGGGCAAGCCATGAAAGTTCTGTTGATCGGATCGGGCGGACGCGAACATGCGCTGGCCTGGAAACTGGCGCAATCGCCGCTGATGACGGAACTCTATGCCGCGCCCGGCAATCCCGGCATTGCCGAATATGCGACGCTTGCCGCGATCGATATCGAGGACCATGGCGCGGTCGCAGCCTTCTGCAAGGAAAAGGCCATCGACTTTGTCGTCGTCGGGCCGGAAGCGCCGCTGGTCGCCGGAATTGCCGACAGGCTGAGGGCGGAGGGCATTGCCGTTTTCGGCCCCTCCACGGCCGCCGCCCAGCTCGAGGGCTCCAAGGGTTTCACCAAGGATATCTGCGCTCGCTACAATATCCCGACCGGCGCCTACCAGCGCTTCAACAATGCGCCGAAGGCGAAAGCCTATATCCGCGAGCAAGGCGCCCCGATCGTCGTCAAAGCCGACGGACTTGCCGCCGGCAAGGGCGTCACTGTCGCCATGACGGTCGACGAGGCGCTTGCCGCCGTCGATGACTGCTTCGAAGGCGCTTTTGGCGAGGCCGGCGCCGAAGTGGTGATCGAAGCCTATCTCGATGGCGAGGAGGCCAGCTTCTTCTGCCTTAGTGACGGCAAGCATGCCCTGGCGCTTGCCACCGCCCAAGACCACAAGCGCGTCGGCGACGGCGATACCGGCCCGAACACCGGCGGCATGGGCGCCTATTCTCCCGCTCCTGTGATGACGGCAGAGATGGTCGAGCGGACCATGAAGGAGATCATCGAGCCGACGATGCGCGGCATGGCGGAAAGCGGCTATCCCTTCTCCGGCGTCTTCTTCGCCGGGCTGATGATCACCGCCAAGGGGCCGGAACTGATCGAATACAATGTCCGCTTCGGCGATCCGGAATGCCAAGTGCTGATGATGCGGCTGAAGAGCGATCTGCTGCCGCTGCTTTTGGCCTGCGTCAACGGCACGCTGGATCAGGTCAGCGCGGAATGGAGCGACGACGTGGCGCTGTCTGTGGTCATGGCCTCGAAGGGCTATCCCGGTTCCTATGCCAAGAACACGCCGATCGCGGCGCTGCCCGCCGACAGCGAGGGCGCCAAGGTGTTTCATGCCGGCACGGCGCTGAAGGATGGCACGCTGGTTGCGACCGGTGGCCGGGTGCTGAACGTCACCGCCACCGGCAGGACCGTCAGCGAGGCGCAGAAGCGCGCCTATGCCCTGGCCGGCAAGGTAGAGTGGGAAAACGGCTTCAGCCGCAGCGATATCGGCTGGCAGGCCATCGCGCGGGAAAAGCCCTGAAAACGTAAACGCAAAGCCTGTCCCGAATTCTCGTCTCCACTAAACTTTTACCTAATCTCCTGACGGGATGGAAACAAAGACGCGCTAATCTCTCGGTCACGATAAGACGGAGTGGTAGTTATGCGTCCCTTCTTCCTGACCTTGGCATGCGTGCTGGCCGCCGGCTCGGCCATGGCGTCATCGATCCAACCCATCGACAGCAAGACGCAGACAGGCGGCGGCAGCATCCTCGACAAGGTCTGCACCGATTGCCCGGCCATCAAGCCGCAAATCGTCAAGAAGGACTATGTGGTGCCGGAACTGACGCCGGGCACGCAATCCATCGTCATCCGCGACGTCGACGGCCAGAAGAAGGTGGTGCGTACCGAGGCCTGGATGGGCGGCTCGCCGGTCGTCTTCATCTCCAAGCCGACGCCCGAGGCGCTGGCGGCCGCAAACACAGCGCCCGACGGCATCGACATGACCGCAAAGACCGCGGCCCTGCCCAAGCACGCCCGGACGCAGGAGCCTGCGCCGCTCGACCTCTCCGGCTTCCAGCTTCGCCAGTAAAATAGCCGTCCGATCCAGTTCCCTGCCCCGCCCGGCCAAAGTTTCGGTCGACGGGGTCCGCCGCAAGGCGGACCAATGCGCCCCTGAAGAGAAGCAGGGGCGCATTCGTTTTTCATGGACAAAGCGCGGAAGCTTCGCTTGCGGCTCAAGACAATATTGAAATTGGTTCAATATTATTTATCGCGGCGCAACATATCTCATGCTCAGGGCCACTTAATTGCCGACCCTGCTGTTTTGATTAAATCTTTATTAGACATAAAACGCGAGTTTACTTGAACCGGACAGCAGCATGTCTTTTCGAGCAGCGGCAAGCGTATTGGGACTCTCTCAGACGATCGCACAGGCGGTAGGAAACCGCGCCGGTATCACCTTACCCTGTTGCGAGGCACTATGAAGAATCTCAAGATCGCACATCAGCTCTTTGCCCTTCTGGGCGTGCTTATGGCCGTTTTCGCCGTGGCAACCTATCTGCAAATCCGCTCATCGGCCGACGCGATCTATAGCGAGCGTTACGAAATGCTGCGTACGCAGGTGGAATCCGGCATTTCCGTGCTGAATTTCTATTATGCTCAGGAGCTGGCCGGCAAGCTGACCGAAGAACAAGCCAAGGCCCAGGCCTATGCCGTCGTCAACAGCATGAAATATACGCCAGACGGCTATCTCTTCGGCTATGACTACGACGTCAACATGGTCTTCCATTATGACAAGTCGAAAATCGGCCTGAGCCTGAAGGGACAACCCGACCCGAAGGGCCACTATTATCGTGAGGAACTGGTCAAACTCGGCCAGCAAGGCGGCGGCCTCTCCGACTTCTACGCCAACAAACCCGGCCAGCCGGCAGACGCCACGTTCCCCAAAACCGCCTATGCCCGCGCCTTTGAGCCCTGGAAGGTCGTTGTCGTTACCGGCGTCTACATGGACGACCTAGGCGCGCAGGTCGAGGCGAAGATCTGGACAACCTTGTGGTCGACCCTCGCGCTCTTCATCGTAGTGCTCGGTGCTGCTTTTGTCGTGATCCGCGGCATCACCAAGCCGCTCACCGAGGTTCACGCTGCGCTCAAGGCCGTTGCCGACGAGGACGTGAAAATCACCATACCGCATGCCGGCATGCGCAACGAGATCGGCTTGATGGCCAAGGCCACTCTGGCGCTGCAGGAGAAGATCCGCGAGCGTCATGCATTAACCGAACGCCAGGTCGCGCAGGACGAGGAAATCAACGCCGAGCGCCAACAGAACCTGCGTCAACAGCAGGACGAGGCCGAGGAACAGGCCCGCGTCGTCTCGACCATCGGCAAGGCGCTGGAGCAACTCGCACGGGGCGACCTGACCGTGCGCTGCGACGATATCGGCATCAGCTATGCCGGCCTGCGCAACAACTTCAACGAGGCGCTCTCCCATCTCGAGGCCGCCATGGGTCGGGTCAATGCCAAGGGCAACGACATCGGCGTCAGCAAGGAAGAGATCCGCCATGCCTCCAACGAACTGTCGCAGCGCACCGAGCGCCAGGCCGCCAGCCTGGAAGAAACCTCGGCGGCACTCGACGAGCTTACCGTCGCTGTCCGCCAGACGGCGGAAGGCGCGCATGAGGCCAGCAAGCGCGTTCACGCCGTCAGCACCGAGGCGTCACGCAGCGACGCCGTGGTTGCCCAGGCGATCGAGGCGATGAGCGGTATCGAAAAGTCGTCCACGGAGATCAGCAAGATCATCGGCGTCATCGACGAAATCGCCTTCCAGACCAACCTTCTGGCGCTCAACGCCGGGGTCGAGGCGGCTCGCGCCGGCGAATCCGGCAAGGGCTTTGCCGTCGTCGCCCAGGAAGTGCGCGAACTGGCCCAACGGTCCGCGGCAGCCGCCAAGGAGATCAAGGACCAGATCGCCCGCTCCTCCGGCCAGGTTGACCAGGGTGTCCGCCTTGTCGGCGAGGCCGGCGAAGCGCTGAAGCGCATCTCCGACCAGATCAAAGCGGCCAACGAGATCGTCTCGAAGATCGCTCACAGCGCCTCCGAGCAGGATACGACGCTGCGCTCAATCTCGTCGTCGATGAACCAACTCGACGCCGCCACGCAGCAGAACGCCGCCATGGCGGAGGAGACGACGGCATCGGCCGAAACGCTCGCCGCCGACACCGAGGACCTGCTCGGCCTGATCCGCGGCTTCCACGTCAGCGACAGCCGCCCCGTTGCACAGACTCGCCGCGCCGCATAGGCTACGCCGCAACGGGCATGACAAACCGCCGGGCACACCCGGCGGTTTTTCTTTGTCCAGATATCGAAGAGGATTACTCGGCGGCGGCAATCCGCTCGACCAGCCGGTCGATTTCATGATCGGAATAGACCTCGATGCCGGCCCGCTTCAGCAAGGCTGCCGTGACGCCATCGCCCGGATGCCGGCCGCCGGAAAAGGTGCCGTCGTAGATGAAGCCCGAACCACAAGACGGGCTGCCATCGATGAGCAGAGCATAGCGGCAGCCGGTTTCCTTGGCGAGCGTCAAGGCGTTCTCGGCAGCTTGCCGAAACCCTTCGGTGACATCGCCGCCGCTGATTTCCATCACGCGCGCCGTGCCTGCAAGCACATCCTCGCCCGTTGCTCCCACAACAATTTCAGCCGGAGGCCGGGGCACGACCATTCCGGCCGACATCTCCGGACAGATGGTCACGAGACGCCCTTCTTCGCGCCATCGGTCGATGGCCGGATGAACAAGTGGCTTGGCGCGACCGTCATAGCGGACGGCGTGGCCCATGAGGCAGGCGCTGACGAGGATTTTTCCGGTCATCGCGCCTCCCTTTCTTACCCCGCAATCTTCGAGAAGTCGGCAACCGTCCCCGTTGCCTCGCGGATCAGGCGCAGCAGCGCCAGACGGTTGGCGCGGATGGCGGCGTCTTCGTCGTTGACGAGGACATCCCCGAAGAAGCGGTCGACCGGAGCGCGCAGCGTCGAAAGTGCCGCCATAGCGGAGCGGAAGTCTTCACCGGCTATCGCCTTGGCGGCTTCGGCCGAAGCCTTGGTGACGGCGGCGAAAAGGTCTTTTTCGGCATCGAGCGTCAACAGGCTTTCGGAAACACCATCGGCAACGACGGTGCCCTTCTTTTCCTCGGCGGCGAGGAGCTGCGTGGCGCGCTTGGTGCCGGCGAGCAGGTTCTTGCCGTCTTCCGAGGTAATGAAGGCCGTCAATGCTTCGACGCGGCGGGCAACCATCAGGAGATCATCAGCTTCCGACGTCAGCACGGAATCGATGAGGTCGTAACGGGCGCCCTGATCGCGCAGATAGACTTTCAGGCGGTCGTGGAAGAAGGCGAGAAGATCCGCATCCTTCATTACCGCCAGCAGCGGCAAGCGCACCTTACGTTCCAGCAAAATCCGGACAACACCGAGAGCCGCGCGGCGCAGCGCATAGGGGTCCTTCGAACCGGTGGGCTTCTCGTCGATCGCCCAGAAGCCGATCAGCGTGTCCAGCTTGTCGGCGAGCGCGACCGTGATCGCCACCTTGTCGTCCGGCACGCGGTCGGAAGGGCCTTGCGGCTTGTAGTGATCCTCGATAGCAGCGGCCACGGAGGTGTCCTCGCCTTGCAGCCCGGCATATTTGCGGCCCATGAGGCCCTGAAGCTCCGGGAATTCGCCGACCGCTTCGGTGCGCAGGTCGGCCTTGGCTAATACCGCTGCGCGATCGACCTTGACCGGATCGGCGCCGGTGATCTTGGCGAGTTCGGCCGCGAGCGTACGGATGCGGGAAACGCGCTCGCCCTGGCTGCCGAGCTTGGCATGGAAGGTGACGTTCAGCGTGTCGAGCTTGGCCATGCGTTGGTCGAGCGGCTTCTTCAGATCGAGGCCGAATTTCGCAGCGGAGGCTTCCAGCATTTCGAGGTCCGGTAGATCGCCCTGGTCGCGCTTCCAGAAATGCAGCGCGTCGGAAAGACGGGCGCGCACGACCTTGCCGTTGCCGTGGATGATCTCCTTGCCACCATCCGTCGCCTGGATATTGGAGACGAGGATGAAACGGTTGGAGAGTCTTTGCTCTTTCGGCTCTCCCAATTCCACCTTTCCGCCAAATGCTCCGAATTCTGGGATCTTCGAATAATACTGTTCCGCCGCAGCTAAATCTTCATTCTGCCGGCGGGTGACGAAACACTTCTGGTTGGTTTTGATGGTCAGGCGGATGATTTCCGAGGGGATCGACAGGTAATCCTCTTCGAAGGACCCCATCAACACCTGCGGCCATTCCACCAGGCCGGACACCTCTTCCAGCAGGCCCTCGTCCTCGACCAGTTCCAAACCGTTGGCAAAGGCGATGCCGCGAGCGTCATGCAGGATGATATCCTTGCGGCGCTCGGCATCAAGAATGACCTTGGCCTTGTCCAGGCTGGACACGTAATCGTCGAAACGCTTGACGGTGATCGGGCCCGGCGCATGGAAGCGGTGGCCGTAGGTCACGTTCGAGGCGACGATGCCGTCGATTTCGAAGGGGATGACCACCGTTTCTTCATGCTCTGTGCCGAACGTGCAGACGATCGACTGAAGCGGGCGCACCCAGCGCAGCGAGCCGGGCTTGGCCGACGCCTTGCCCCAGCGCATCGACTTCGGCCAAGGGAAATCGCGGACGATCCCGGGCATGACGTCGGCAACGATCTCCTCGGCGGCACGGCCGGGCTTGGAGATGACGGCAACGTAGAAATCGCCCTTCTTCGGATCGCTCTGCACCTGTGCTTCGGAAACGGACGACAGACCAGCGCCGCGCAAAAAGCCTTCGATCGCCTTTTCGTTGGCGTCGGTGCGCGGCCCCTTGCGCTCCTCGCGCACATCGGCGGAGCGCGCCGTCACGCCGCGAATATCCAGCGTCAGACGTCGCGGCGTCCAATATTCGCGCGCGCCCTCATAGGACAGACCAGCCTCGACCAGCGCGTCGGTGACGAGCTTCTTCAGATCGCCGGCAGCCTTGCGCTGCATACGGGCGGGAATTTCCTCGGAGCGGAGTTCGAGAAGGAGATCGGGCATGTCAATGTTCCTCACCCTCCCCTTGAGAGAGAGGGTCGGCACGGTGTGCCGGAGTGTGGTGAAAATAGTCGGCCTCTGCTAGCAAAATTTGCCGCTGCTGCACAATGGCAAATATCGTATCCAGAACAGCCTCAATCTCATCCGTTACCTCGGCCTTCCAAAACCGGACAACGTGATAACTCTGATTTTCGAGAAATGCCGTGCGCTCGGCATCATAACGCCTTGCCGCATCTTCCGCGTGCTGGCTGCCGTCGAGTTCGATAATCAAACCTATCTGGTGGCAGGCGAAATCAGCGAAATAGCGCCCAATCGGAACTTGGCGTCGAAAATGCGTGCCTTCGATGGGGATGCGCCACAAATGCTTCCAAGCTTCGTCTCGGCATCGGTTGAACCAGCGCGCAGGCGGCGACTGTTCGCGATTTTGAAGCGATCAAGTTTGGAGGGTTTCTTGGCATAGGCGATCTCTAACCTATTGAAATAGAAAATCTCTATGCGGCCACAAGCACCCTCCCCTTGAAGGGGATGGTCGGACCAAAGGTCCGGGGTGGGGTGATCGCGGCAGCCTCTGCGGCCAGCCAATTGTCACCCCCACCCGCCGCTTTGCGGCGACCTCCCCCCTCAAGGGGGAGGTGTTCAATCACCACCCGCCTCCGCCACCACCGCCACCTCCGCCACCGGAGAAGCCACCCCCGCCTGAGAAACCGCCGCCGCTGCCGCTACCAAAACCGGAGGAGGAGCTGGAGACTGGCGCGGGGATGGTGGAGGCGATGGTCGAGGCCATGGAGGAGGAGAATTCTCCGATCCGGCCGCCAAGGTTGCCACCGTAGACATTCCCGACATACCAGCCGGGAGCGTAGCTTGCGGCGACCGCGGCACCCGCGGCCGTTGCCAGCCAGGCATCGAAGGCGCTTGACCAGGGTTTTTCGACGCCGAGCGCCACGGCGTAGGGCAACAGCTTTTCGAAATGCTGCGGCGACATCTGCGGTGCGCCCTGCATGTTCATGCGGTCGCGTTCGGCAAGCGTCAGATATTGCCGCAGCCCGGCAATGCCATCCATCATCTTCCGCCCGATCGGCGTCGGCGCGCCCATCAGGAAGAAGAACACGACATTGAGGGCGAAAATGCCCACGATCCCGACCAGTAGCGGCAACTCGCCCGCTTCCATTAGCGGCACGACGACAGCCGCGAAAATACTGGTGACGACAGACACGATGACGAAGCCGATGAAGGCGAAGACCAGTACTGAAAAAATTCGGCGGCCAAGACCGGCATCATGGCGAAGGAACATCCGGCCTATGGCGCCGGCAAAGACGGTGACGACGATCGACAGGAAGCCGGGCACCACGATGAGCGGCAGCGCATTCTCATGCAAGCGGCCGAAGATGACGATGGCCGCCAGGATCAGCACCGACAATGCAATGCCGATGACGATATAGAGCCGGTTGGCCTTGTAGTATTCGTCGCGATGGTCGCGCTCGATGGCGCTGCGGAATTGCTGGCCGAGCTTTTGGACGGCCGCGCCGTTCGCCGCGTCGATCACCAGCGGCGTGAACGGGCCGATTGCGCCGAACAACACTTTCTCGCCGCTGCCCAGATCGCGGCCGGCCGTCTTGCCGGTCGCCTTGAGGATCACCTTATCCTTCAGATCGTCTAGGGTGACGTAACCACGCACGGCAAGATCGATCGCCGTCGCCGACAGCGCCGTCCATCCGGCGCCGGAAAAGCCCCTATTGTCGATATAGTTGACCAACGCCGGCGAGACGCCATCCGGCGGATCCCAGCGCGGCACCATGACGCCCCGCGGGGGATCACGCCCGACGGCGAGCCAACTCCTGAGATAATAGGCAAACAGCAGGATCAGACCGCCGATAGCAATGATGGCGTCGAGATGATCAGCGATGAACCAGCGCCATTGCTGGCCACTGCTCGGCGGCAGGATCACCCCCTTCGGCAGCTTGATGGCGATCGTTAGCCCCTCACCTTGCGCCAAGGGCCGCGTCGTGGCGAATGTAACTCTGCCGGCTTGCTGGCTGGCGCTTGCATCCTGGCCTTTGCCGCCAATCGGGCCGGTGTAATAGGCAAGCTGCTGCGCCATCACCCCATCCGGCAGAGTGACGTTGGCCGACGCGCGCAGGATCGGGAAGAGCCAGCCATTGCCGGTGACGTTCCAATAGAGTTCGTCGTGATCGTCGAAATAGCGAATTTGCCGATCGGTGTTGTAAGTGATGCGGAAGGTGTGCGGGCCGGGGCTGAGAAGGAATTGCGTCGAGCCTTGATCCGCCCGACCGATATAGATGCGCGCGCCGCCCTCGATACGCTCCCTGCGCCACTCCTCGGGCTGCCCATCACGTTCGACAGAGACCACATCGAAATCCACCTGCGCCTGGCGGCCAGCCGGATCAATGAAGGTCAGAGGGAAATCCCGGAAGATGCCGCGACGAATGGCGCGGCCTTCGGCATTCACGGCAATGGTCTCGGTGACGTTCATCGAGCCGTCGCGATTGACGGCAATCGCCTGGGCAAAGTTTGTGATGACTTCGGCCGCCGAGACTGCCGTTGCGAAAAACAGCAGGGTCAAGGCCAGGAAAAGCCTGGAAAGCCAGCGCATCATCACACCCCCATGTGATCTCCGCAGCGCCCTGTTGAGGGCGCTGCATAGCATGAACGTAAATCCGCGCTCCCAGGGAGCGGGGCATTAGTCGTCGTAGGCGACACCCAGCGAAGCCAGTACCTGCCAATAGGCCGGGAAGGTCTTGGCGACGCAATCGGGATCGAGAATGGTGATGCCGCCGATCTTCAGGCCGGCGAGCGCAAAGCTCATGGCGATACGGTGATCGGCGAAGCTGTCGATTTCGGCGGGCAGTACCTTACCCGCAAAGCTCGGGTCGGAAGCGACGATCAGATCATCCCCCTCTTCCGTGCCGAGGCCCGGGACGATGCGCGACAGGCCGCTCGACAGCGCCCGGATGCGGTCACATTCCTTGACGCGGAGGTTAGCGATGCCGACGAAGCGCACCGGCGTCTCGTTGAAGGCGGCTAGGACAGCAAGCGTCGGGATCGCATCCTGCATCTGCGATCCGTCGATGACAGCCGGCAGATGCGGGAATTGCGAGATCAGATCGTAGGCGCGGGCGTCCGGCTGCGAGAATTCGGTTGCCGGCGTGCCAAGATCGATCTTGCCGCCGGTCAGCGCTTCCGCCGCCCAGAGATAGGTCGCGGCCGAGGCATCCGGCTCGATGAGGAAATCCGCCGCGTGGTAGCCGGTTGGCTCGACACGCCATGTGACTGGGCTGGTGCGCTCGACCTTGGCGCCGAAAGCGCGCATGGCAGCAACCGTCAGATCGATATAGCCGAGGGCGCCGATATGCTCGCCGAGCAATTCGACATCAACAGCGCGATCGCCACCGGCGGCCATCATCAGGAGGGCGGAGACATATTGGCTGGAGAGACCACCGTCGATCTGCACGCGGCTCGCCTCGAAGCGACCCGTGCCGTTGATGGTGACCGGCGGGCAGCCGGTCTCAGTCGATGCATCGATGCCGAGCGAGCGCAGCGCCTCGACCAGCGGGCCGATCGGCCGCTTGCGCATATGGGCATCGCCATCCACCACAACCTTGCCGTCGACCAGGGCGGCGGCGGCCGTCAGGAAGCGCGTCGCGGTGCCGGCATTGCCGAGGAAAAGCGGTTCCGCCGGTGGCTGAAGCTTGCCACTGCCGGTGACGATGAAGGTGGTGTCGTCGGGCTCGTCGATGGTCACGCCCATGGCGCGCAGCGCTTCGGCCATATAGCGCGTGTCATCACTCTTCAGCGCGCCGGTCAGCCGGCTTGTGCCCTTGGCAAGGCCGGCGAGCAGCAGCGCCCGGTTGGTGATCGACTTCGATCCCGGCGGCATGGCACGGCCGGTCAACGGCTTGCCCGGCGGGATAATCGTGAGTTTGGCTCTACCCATCATCATTCTCTTTGGTCAGTCAGGAAAGCGGCCGATGGCCAGCGGTCGGCTTCCTTTACCGCCTCACATGCAAAACCGATAGCGGGAATCTCAGAACTTGACGGTCGGAACGGCGCGGTCGGCTTCGTTGGTAATCTCGAAATAGGCGCGCTTGGCGAAACCGAACTGGCCGGCGATGAGATTGGAGGGGAAGCTCTCGACCTTGACGTTGAGATCGCGGGCAGCGCCGTTGTAATAGCGCCGAGACATCTGGATCTCGCCTTCGATACCTTCCAGCGAACGCTGCAATTCGAGGAAGTTCGTGTTGGCCTTGAGATCAGGATAGGCTTCGGCAAGGGCGATCACGCGGCCGAGCGCCTGCCCGAGAAGGCCTTCGGCCACGCCACGGCCTGCGACATCGCCTGCCGGCACGGCTTGCGCCTTGTTGCGCAGCTCGACGACCTCTTCCAGCGTCTGGCGCTCATGAGAGGCATAGCCCTTCACGGTTTCGATCAGGTTGGGGATCAGATCGGCACGGCGCTTCAACTGCACGTCGATACCGGACCATGCCTCCTCGGCCACCTGCCGGGCGCGGACGAGGCCGTTATAGACGAAAACGGCATACAGCGCGGCAAGGACGATGATCGCCAGGATAATATACATCGCGAACCCCCCGTTGCGATTACAATCAAGGGGACACTATGCGGCTTCGCGGATATTGTCACCCGCTTTCGCTGTCCGGGCAGTATCTTAGGCGGCCTGCTTGCCCCAGTTGATACCGCCGGCATCCGTCAGCAGGAAAGCCTCGCCGCATGCCTTGGCGAGCGTACGCACGCGCAGGATGTAGCTCTGGCGCTCGGTGACGGAGATCACACCGCGCGCGTCGAGCAGGTTGAAGACGTGGCTTGCCTTGATGCACTGGTCATAGGCCGGGAAGACGCATTTGTGCAGACGCTGATGGTCGCTGTCGCCGGGGGCGCCGGCAGCCAGAAGCGCCAGGCATTCCTTTTCGGCATCGATGAAGTGACGATGCAGCATCTCGGTATTGGCATATTCGAAATTATGCCGGGAGTATTCCTGCTCGGCCTGCAGGAAGACATCGCCGTAGGTGATCTTCTCGTCGCCCTCGAGGCCATTGAAATTCAGGTCATAGACGTTGTCGACGCCCTGGACGTAGGTCGCAAGACGCTCCAGGCCATAGGTCAGCTCGCCGGCGACCGGCGCGCACTCGATGCCGCAGATCTGCTGGAAATAGGTGAACTGCGACACTTCCATGCCGTCGCACCAGCACTCCCAGCCGAGACCCCAGGCGCCGAGCGTCGGGCTCTCCCAGTCGTCCTCAACGAAGCGGATGTCATGCACGAGCGGATCAAGACCGATTGCCGCCAGCGAACCGAGATAGAGTTCCTGCAGGTTCGGCGGATTGGGCTTCAGGATCACCTGATACTGGTAGTAATGCTGCATGCGGTTCGGGTTTTCGCCGTAGCGACCGTCGGACGGGCGGCGCGACGGCTGCACGTAAGCGGCCTTCCAAGGCTTCGGCCCTAGCGCGCGCAGCGTGGTTGCCGGATGAAACGTGCCGGCGCCGACTTCCATATCGTAGGGCTGAAGAACCGCGCAACCCTTGTCGGCCCAGTAATTATGCAGGGTCAGGATCAACGCCTGGAACGAGCGCTTCGGATTCATATGGTCGGGCACGGTGGCGGTCATGGAAATCGACTACTATCTGCTTGATGTACGTTGGCGCGACAGGTGCCACGATGGAAGACAAGGGTCAAGGTTTTTGCATCGACGGATGCGTGCTTTATATGCACTCCGGCAGCGCAAGTTACGATAGTGAGATGATGGGCTCAGGACTCACGAAATGGATTGATAATCGTCAGCTGCTTTTCGACAACCAAGCCGTCGTGCAAATCCTCCGAATAGCATCTCTCGCATTTGCCTTTCAGAGCCGCTGCGATCATTGCCGCGTCGTAGTAAGAAAAATTATAACGCTCTGCCAGCTTAAGCGCCGAGAGGGTCGTCTTCTCATCAATCGGGAGAATTGAAACGGACAAATCGACTATCGTTTGGACAACATCATAAATGCGTGTCCATGGTAACCGGAGCTTCTTGCGTCCAACGTTGGCAAATTCGTTCAATGCCTGCACGCTTGTTACAAACGGGTCAGCCAGGAGTGATTGTGCCCTTGATGCTCGTGGGTCTTCCGCGAATGCGTAGAGCAGAACATTCGTATCAAGAAAGGAAGGAACAACAGGCATTAGCGGGAACTGGCTTCGTCGCGATCAAACTTCCAATCCGCCGGGAGCTTGAGCTGAAACGCCCTCATTCTCTCTAACGCTCTTTCCCGCCGGTCATCCCGTTCGATTTCGAAAGTACAATCTCCTCCGATACGCACGACGACATCATCACCTTCCTTCAAATCCAGGGCTTCTGCGACCGCTGAAGGAATACGGATGGCCAAGCTATTTCCCCATTTTGAAACTTGCACGGGACGCTCCTTGATATACGTTCGCGATGTATATCATTTATTCAAATGTGAAGCAATTGACGCCTACTCATCATCCCGCTTCACCCGATATTCCCCCGTCTTCGGATCCTTCACCAAAGTCCCGACAGCACCCGTACGCCGCTCGTTTTCGGCCCTGCGTGACTTTTCGGTGAGCTTTTGCGCGTCGCGCACGAAGCGTCGATAAAGCCACCAGATGCCGCCGATGACGACGGCGAAGAATATAATCTGCGGCATTACGCAGCACTCCCGATTACAATCCGTACCGTCCCCACAATGCCTTTTCCTCCGCCGCTTGCGCAAGTCCGGAGGCAAGACCAGCGCCGATGCCGTCCATGCCCGCAAGCGAAACGCCGGGCGCGCGGCGGCCGAAGAGGCTGCGCGGCGTGCTGACCAGCTCGAGTTTGATCTTGTCGCCGAAGCGCTTCCGCAGCTCCTGGCGCATATCGCCGAGCCCGTCGATCAGGCCAAGCTCCAGACCGCGTCCGCCGGTCCAGAAAAGACCGGAAAACACGGTGTCGTCGTCAGTGAGCTTACCCGCCCGGCGCTCGCGCACCATGTCGATGAAGACCTTATGGATCTCCAGCTGCAGGCTCTTTAAATATTCGATGTCCTTTTCCTTTTCCGGCTGGAATGGATCGAGGATCACCTTGTTCTCGCCGGCGGTATAGACACGACGCTCGACACCGAGTTTCTTCAGCAGCTCTGGAAAGCCGAAACCGCCGGAGACGACGCCGATGGAACCAACGATGGAGGTGGCGTCGGCGATGATCTCGTCGCCGGCGAGCGCGATCATATAGCCGCCGGAGGCCGCGACATCCTCGACGAAGACCAGCACCTTCTTCTGCTTTTCCTGCGCTAGATCGCGGATGCGGTTATAGATCATCCGCGACTGCACCGGCGAGCCGCCGGGCGAATTGACGACGAGCGCAACCGCTGGCGCAGCCTTCATCTCGAAGGCCTTTTCCAGTACTTGTGACACGCCAGCAAGGTTGAGCGACTGCCGGAGAGGCCCGCCGCCTGACGCGATGACACCGCCCAGCCGCACGACCGGGATGACTACTCTTTCCTTGCGAAACCGCTTCGGAAGCATGCGCCTGAAAAAACCAGCCATTCGACGTCCCTGAATCATGATGTTTGCTGCCGTGATGTATGCATGGAAACGGCAAACACAACATCGATCATTGCATTTTCGCGCCGGGATTGCTGCGGGGGCCATGTTTTTCATCGACGACACCGGAGAGGACGCACTTTCGCCGCCGGCGCAAAGGTCCGCAAAAACATTCCTCAGTGTCCCTCAAGATTGGGCGCTGCGCCCTCTACATCCGTCGATCAAAAAAATAGATTTATGGCATCGAACCGCAGGAGCATCGCATGTCCAGCCAGGCTGCCAACATCATCGATTTCCAGGCCTATCGTGACGCCCGCGCCAAGAGCACGCCGGTAGAGCAGGCTCCCGTTTCCGCTTGGCCTTCACAGCCTTTCCTGATGTGGGTCCCTTTCATGGGTTTCGTCCCGGTGATGCCGCTTGGCAACCCGAACTATGGCGCTTGAATCCATCGAGCCTCTGCATCTGCTCCCAAGAGCCGAGTCGGTCGATGAAATTTCGGCGTTGACGGGCCAGAACCTTCGCCGGCTGCGCACGCGCCGCGGCTATTCGCTGGATCGGCTGGCAAAAATCTCCGGCGTCAGCCGCGCCATGCTCGGACAGGTCGAAACCGGCAAGAGCAGCCCGACAATCAGCATCCTCTGGAAGATTGCCGCGGCGCTCGATGTCCCCTGCGGCTCGCTGATCGCCCAACCGCACGACACCTCGTTGCAGGTGCTGACCCATGCCAAGGCGAAGGTGCTGTCCGCCTCCGAAGGCAAGTTCCAGACGCGGGCGCTCTTTCCCTATGAAAGCGAGCGCAAGGTCGAATTCTACGAGCTGCGCATCGCGCCCTATCACACGGAGATCGCCGAGGCCCATCATCACGGCACGATCGAAAACCTTGTGGTCTCGCGCGGTACGGTCGAAATCGTCGCGGGGAAGCATCCGCCGCAGATCCTCGGCGAAGGCGACGCCGTGATCTTCGATGCCGACGTCGCCCACAGCTACCGCAACATGACCAGCAGCGAAGCCGTGCTCTATCTGGTCTCGACCTATGTCGAGGAAGTTCGCGGCTAAGGTACCTTTGCCCAGAAAAGCAAAAAGGCCGCCCTTGCGGACGGCCTGAGGCAGATGGAGGTCTGCTTGTTATTCCGAGGGGTGGATGCCCTTAGGAATTAGGCTGCTTCCATCACGCAGCACATCATCATGTTGCCGCACATCATCATCATCGGCATGCCGGACGACATCATGCGCTTGCAGCATTCCATGAACATGTCCTTGTCCATGCCTTCCATCGGCATCATTTCGCAGACCATGCCCTTCGGCGTCATCTTGCAGGTCATCTTGCTCATCATCATCTGCATCATGGGCATCATGCCGTTCATCATCGGCATCTGACCCATCATCATTGGGTTCGTCATCCCGCCCATCATGGGATTCATCATCGGCATCATCATGCCGTTCATCATCGGGTTCATCATACCACCCATCATCGGGTTCATCATCGGCATCATGTTCATCGCGGGGTTCATCTGGGTCATCTCCGGTGCTCGGCCGTATTTCGGCTCTCAATGAGAATTGAGGTAGAACGACTAAAAATAACGTTCAAGGTAAAAAAACGTTCCAATAATCTTTCCTCCAACAGAATGGAAACACGTCCGCTTGATGTCGAACAACGTTCGTTATCGCGGATATTCCTCCGCTATCGCGGACTATACCGACGCCTTGGTCGAAATGAATAAAACCGAAGATGGTTATTCTTGCCGCAAACGAATCGCAGGCTCATCAACCGGCCAGGGGCGGCAGGTTATTTCCGCTCGTAGGCGGCGCGGCCATTGTTGAGATCATCGACGAAGTCGGAGAATTTATGCGTCCCTTCACCATGCATGATCAGCGGCGCCCGCAACGCCAGCCGCGCCCGTGAGCCCTTGATTGCCGTCACCAGGATGCGAACCGCGTTTTCGCCGTCGCGCGGATGGATCGGCGTGATCTCGATGCCGCCGAAGCGGCGGCCGCAGGCGGCGATGATCTCGCCGATCGATTGCGGCCGGGCGATCAGCGACAGCTGACCGCCGGGGATCATGATTGCGCCCGCCGTGCGTACCCAGCGTTCGAACAGGCCGTCGGTCATGGCATGCGCCTCAGCCTTCAGCGCGTCCGGCGTCAGCCGGTCGCTGGCATCGTTGAAGGGCGGATTCATGATGACATGATGGAAACTGTCGTCGACGAGACCAGCGGCGTTGCGTTCCTTGCCGATAAGGGTCACATCGGCTTCGATCACCGAGACGCGACGCGCGAACCGCGCATTTTCCGCAAGAGTAAGGCTCTTTCGAGCAAACTCGGCCATTTCCGCGGAACGCTCGAACAGTACCACCTCGGCCTGCTCCAGCCGCGAGGCCACCGCTATTCCGGCCGCCCCCGCACCGGCGCCGAGATCGGCCACCTTGATGCCGCGCTCATCGGCCACCAGGGCTGCGAGCAGCATGGCGTCCATGCCGGAGCGATGTCCCCTACCCTTTGGCTGGACGACATGGAAGGCGCCGCGATGGAAAGCATCGATCGTTTCGGACGAATGGACGGCCATGATGAAAACCTTAGTCGCCCGCGGAGCGCAGTTCGTCGCCGAGGCCGGCATCGATGAGGATGCGCCGAGCCTGATCGGCGCGGTCGGTCTCCACCAGAAAGCGGCGCGGCAGCATGCCGAGCGAACCCTCGAGAATGCTCATGGCCTGATCCGCGACAAAGCAATGAATCCCAGCATCCTTCATCAGGCTCTCGGCGAAGGAGAGGAGAACCGGGTCGTTCGTACGGATGAGTTCGTGCATAAGCCTCGGGTTTCCTGTCAAATTTACGCGACGAGACAATTCGCCTCTTGCCGCCCCTTGCGCCCCTTCTTATTGTGCTTTGTGAAAAATGAACAGGAGTCCGGACAGTTGGGCGTCGTGATACCGCTTGAAGAAAGCAAGAATAAACAGGCATCCATTAAGCCATTGGTGGACCTGACCAAGGCGGATATGGAACGCGTGAACCAGCTTATCCTGTCGAAAGCCGGTTCCGACGTGCAGATGATTCCGGAAGTTGCGGAACACCTGATCTCCTCCGGCGGCAAGCGGTTGCGGCCGATGCTGACCATCGCCTCCGCAGCACTCTACAACTACCAGGGCGACAATCACATCAAGCTCGCGACCTCGGTCGAGTTCCTGCACACAGCGACCTTGCTGCATGATGACGTCGTGGACGAAAGCGACCTGCGGCGCGGCAAGTCCACGGCCCGCATGATCTGGGGCAACCAGGCCAGCGTTCTCGTCGGCGACTTCCTGCTCGGCCAGGCCTTCCGCATGATGGTCGAAGTCGGCTCGCTGGAAGCGCTCGACGTGCTGTCGTCAGCCGCCTGCGTCATCGCCGAGGGTGAGGTGCTGCAGCTCTCCGTCTCCAAGAACATGGAGACCACCGAAGACGATTATCTCTCCGTCATCCGTGCCAAGACGGCTGCACTTTTCTCCGCTGCCGCCGAAGTCGGCCCGATCGTCGCCAATGCCGGCAAGGCCGAGCGCAATGCGCTGAAGTCCTACGGCACCAATCTCGGCCTCGCCTTCCAGCTCGTTGACGACGCATTGGATTACGGCGGCAAGGCCGCCGATCTCGGCAAGAATGTCGGTGACGATTTCCGCGAAGGCAAGATCACCCTTCCCGTCATTCTTGCCTATCGCCGCGGCACCGAGAAGGAACGCGCCTTCTGGCGCGAGGCCATCGAGACCGGCAACAACAGCGACGAGAACCTGGAAAAGGCACTGGGTCTGATCACGAAATATGGTGCGCTCACCGACACCATCGCCCGCGCCGTTCACTACGGCACTATCGCCCGTGATGCGCTGGCGCCGCTTCCGGAAACGCCATGGAAATCCGCACTCATGGAAGTGATCGATTTCTGCATCGAACGCGTGAACTGATCGGCAGCGGCCCGAATTTCTTGCGCGGCCGCTTCAAAAAAGCCATCCTGTTGTGAATCAGTTGACACGAATGTTTTGTGCTGCCGGCGTCCTCGCTGGTAATCCCTTGATGAAAGGCTTTCTAATGCGGCAGAGACTTGCCATCCGTTTCCTCTCGGGCGCAGCCTTGGCAGCGATCCTTTCGATGTCGGCGCTGAATAGCGCGCGCGCGGAGGATGCCCCGGCAACGCCGGACACCAAGAGCGAGGTAGTCTTCGACGCGGAAGCCGTCGACACCTTTGCCGGCGCCTTCCTTGCCGCCCGTACCGCCGATGTCGACCATGATTACGATACCGCAATCGCGCTTTACAAAAAGGCTCTGATGCTTGAGCCGGGCAATCCGGAAATCCGGCAGCGACTGATGATCTCGCTGCTGCTCAACGGCAATCTCGAAGAGGGCGTGAAATACGCCAACGAATTGAAGAGCGACCCTTCCGTGGAGCGCGTCACCACGATCGTACGCGGCATGGATGCCATCCGCCGGCACGACTACAAGGCCGCGCAGGACATTCTCAAATATAACGGTCCGAACGATCTCGACCGGATGATGAACAATCTGCTGCTTGCCTGGGCGCGCGTTGGCGCCGGTCGTGGCAAGGAAGCCATCGCCATGATCGACAAGATGAAGGGACCGGACTGGTTCAACATCTTCAAGAACTATCATGCCGGTGCCATTGCCATCACCATCGGTGACGTGAAATCTGCCCGCTCGCACCTGAACGACGCCATTCTCGACAAGGCTGGCGGCGCGACCGCTCCCGATACCTTCATGCGCGCCGTGATGGCGCTGGCACGCCTCGAAGCCAAGGCCGGCGACAAGCAGAAGGCGCTGGACACGGTTTCGGTCGGCGACAACCTGATCAGCAACTACGCGCCGCTGAACGCGCTGCGCGACAGCATCAACAAGGGCGAAAAGCCGGACCAGCAGGTCACCGACGCCAGCCAGGGTGCCGCCTCGGTGCTCTTTACCATCGGCGCTGCGCTGAACCGCGATGGCGCCGAAGATGTCGTCTCGCTCTACCTGCAAATCGCCAACACGCTCGATCCCAAGAGCGCTGATACACTGGTTCTCCTCGGCGGGCTTGCCGAAAAACAGGAGCAGGTCGACCGCGCCATTTCCTTCTACAAGAAGGTGCCCGACAATTCGCCGATGGCCCGCATCTCCGAGCTGCAGCTCGGGCTTGCGCTGGCCCAGGCCGGCAAGGTCGACGATGCGCGCAAGCACCTGAAGGCGCTGATCGATTCCGACCCGAAGGATGTCCGCAGCTACCTGGCCTATGGCAGCGTTCTCTCCGACGCCAAGGACTTCCAGGGCATGGCCGACAATTACGACAAGGCCATTGAGATTATCGGCCCCGTGCCGAAGCGCAGCGACTGGGCCGTGTTCTTCCAACGCGGCATCGCCTATGAGCGGCTGAAGAAGTGGCCGCAGGCCGAGCCGAACTTCAAGAAGGCGCTGGAGCTGAACCCCGACCAGCCGCAGGTGCTGAACTATCTCGGCTATTCCTGGGTCGACATGAACACCAATCTCGACCAGGGCCTCGACATGATCCGCAAGGCTGTCGATCTGAAGCCGGACGACGGCTACATCGTCGATTCGCTTGGCTGGGCCTATTTCCGCCTCAACCGCTTCGACGATGCTGTGACCGAGCTGGAGCGTGCCGCGCAGCTGAAGGCCGGCGACCCCACGATCAACGACCATCTGGGCGACGCCTATTGGCGCGTCAACCGCAAGCTGGAAGCGGTCTATCAGTGGAACCGTGCGCTGGCCTCCAAGCCGGAGGAAGCGGATATTCCGAAGATCAAGGAGAAGGTCGAAAAGGGCCTACCGGCGCTCGACACCGACCCTAAGACGGTCGACAAGAGCAAACAGCCGGACCCGACTCCGCCGCCGGCAACCGACCCTAATACGAATACTCCACCTGTCGATAAGAAGTCCTAAGACCACCGATGACCATGATCTTAGCGGTGGGCGATTTCGACCTCACGGAGGAAGCGCCCGCCAAGATCAATCTGACGCTGCATGTCACCGGCCAGCGGGCCGACGGATATCATCTGCTCGACATGCTGGTGACCTTCACGCAGCACGGCGACCGGCTTGGTTTTCGTGCCAGCGAGCACGACGAATTCAGCCTTTCCGGACGCTTCTCCCCTCTTCTTGCCGCTGACGCGGATGCCGGCGGCAATCTGGTTCTGAAGGCGCGCGACCTGCTGCGGCGGGCTGCCCGTGATGCCGGGCTGGAAGCGCCACCGGTGCATATCCATCTGGAAAAGAACCTGCCAGTCGCCTCAGGCATTGGCGGCGGCTCGGCGGACGCGGCGGCGACCCTGCGCGGATTGGCAAAGCTCTGGAACCTTGCCCTGCCCCTGGACACAATGACGGCGCTCACGCTGAAGCTCGGCGCCGACGTGCCGATGTGCCTTGTCAGCCGGCCGCTGATTGCGCGCGGCATCGGCGAGGCGATCGAATTGCTGCCGAATTTCCCGTCCTTCGCCATGGTCCTCGGCAATCCCCTGGTCGGCGTTTCGACGCCGGAGGTGTTTCGTCGGCTGGTCCGCAAGGATAATCCGCCGCTCGCACTCGCCCTGCAAACGTCGAACGACCGCGCGCGATGGATCGCGGCGATCGGGGGATTACGCAACGATCTCGAGCCACCGGCACGGTCGCTCTGCGGCGAAATCGCCACGCTGTCGCAGATGATCGCCGATGAAGGGGCGCTTGTGACCCGTATGTCTGGCTCCGGCGCCACCTGTTTTGGCCTGTTTCATGATCTTGAGCAGGCAACAGCGGCGGCCACATCGCTTCACAGGCTGCGGCCCGACTGGTATTTCCAGGCGACAGAGACAATCAAGGGAGATGCATGATGGCTGGCCCAAGCGAAGCAAGACCCTTCATTCCCGTCGGCATCGCCGTGCTGACCGTTTCCGATACGCGCACGCTGGCCGACGACAAATCCGGCGACACGCTAGTCGCCCGCATCGCGGAGGCCGGCCACAGGCTGGCGGCCCGCGCCATCGTCCCCGACGACAAAGAGCGTATCCGCGGCCAGGTGGAAGCCTGGACGCGCGACAAGACCATCGACGTCGTCATCACGACCGGCGGCACCGGCTTTACCGGCCGCGACGTGACGCCCGAGGCGCTGGAGCCCCTGTTCGAAAAGCGGATGGACGGCTTTTCCGAAGTGTTCCATCGCATTTCCTACGACAAGATCGGCACGGCAACCATCCAATCGCGGGCAACCGGCGGCGTCGCCAACGCCACCTTCATCTTCGTGCTGCCCGGCTCGCCCGGCGCCTGCAAGGATGCCTGGGATGGGATCTTGAAGGCGCAGCTCGACTATCGCCACATGCCCTGCAATTTCGTCGAGATCATGCCGCGCCTTGACGAGCACCTGAAACGTGGCTCCGGCACCAACTGAGATTGGCGTTTCGCTGAGATAACGCGGCCGGCCTTCTGGGTTGCTATGCCTTCGGCCCGGGAAGAACAGGAATAGAATCCCAATTCTGACCGGTGAGAATGACGCAGCTGCGGCCGGAGACATCGGTGATCATCATTGTCCAGCTGCCGCTTTCAGCGGCGAAGATTTCGACGATCGTCTTTGAATCGAGCTGACCGATAGCCGAGGGTTTCTCGGAATAGTGCCCATCAAGAAAAGTGGCGATTTCGGCGCGCTTGGCGCAAGCGAGTGTCGCCTGCGCGGCGGCTTGGTTAGGGAGAAGGATTGCCGTTGCCAAGACGGCCGTTCCGATAAGGCGGTTGAACATCGTGCGTTCCATGACGCACCTCCTTTCGCCGGAAATCCGGCAGAAGAGGAGAGTTCCGCTGACCTGTTCTGCCGCATACCGGCATCTTCATGGTCGACCGCCCGACGCGACACGCGAAAGGTGCCGCCACGAGAAAATTATGACAGCTATTCCGGTATTTACAAATGGAATCTGGATTGGCGGCAAGGCCAGGCCTACCGGGCCGCCCTCACGACCCAGGAGGGGATGAGTTCACTCGACAAGCGGCGACCCTTCAGCCCTTTGGCGAATTCGGCAAGCCGCATGCCGGACTTTGCGACTGCAATGGCTTGGCGCTTGGAGAGAAGCAGTCCGAGTTCCAGCGGCGGCGAGCCGCGTCTGATGCGCTGCAATAACGGCCGGCGATAGCCGCGCGACGCGGTGAAGCGGGCCGGCACCTTGTTCAGCGAGACATATTCGGCGATCTCATCGATCCAGCCCGCCTGCGGCCGCGCGCCGGGCTCGACCAGAAGCAGCCACTCGCCCCGCGCCGAGCGCAATATGTCCTTGATATCCCACTGCGAATAAAAACGGCAGCCGGCGGCGTCGGCAACCCGCGAGGTGCCGTCGCGCGAGCCGTGATCAAGCACAACGACATCGGAGACGAGCCCCTCGATCGCGCCCACCACCAATGCCGCCAATGTTTGTGCCAGCTCAGGTTCCTGGTCCTGGCATTCTATAATGACCGTCAACATTGCCCATTTATAGAGCGCCGCACAATTTATTGCCAGCGGCCAAGCTGAAAACCAGAGCGTTTAAGAAAAGAATCATATGCAACTCGAGAAGTGGCATTCCAGCCTCCACTCATCCCTGAATGAGGGGTGATTTTCCGCATTTTGTTCTTGCAATGTTCTCATTTGTCGGATAGGAATTTAATCAGCCTAGACGCGGCATGCAACGTCATAAACCGCCCCCGGAGTTACCGATGAACGAGCAGTCCCTTGCAGGGCAGGCCGCGTTTGCGCCTGCCAATACGGCAGATATTGCCAATGCTTTGATCGCCGACACTGGTCTCAGGGTCGAGATCGACCGCCGGCGTGGACGTGGCGCCGGGCTCAACCCGAGCGGCCGGTTCGAGCCGCTTCAGCGCGAGACATTCGATGACGGCTGGCAGACCCTTGAAGAGCTGCCGCCCTTCAAGACCGAAGTACAAATTGAAAAGCCGCGCACCGCGATCACCCGCAACGAATCCCCCGATATCCCCTTCGACCGCTCCATCAATCCCTATCGTGGCTGCGAACATGGCTGCATCTATTGTTTCGCGCGGCCGACGCATGCCTATATGGGCCTGTCGGCGGGACTCGATTTCGAAGCGAAGCTGTTTGCCAAACCGGATGCGGCGAAACTGCTGGAACGCGAGCTGGCAAAGCCCGGCTACAAGCCGCGCGTCATCGCCATCGGCACCAATACCGATCCCTATCAGCCGATCGAGAAGGAATGGCGGATCATGCGCCAGATCCTCGAAGTGCTGAACAAGGCGAACCATCCCGTCGCGATCGTCACCAAGTCGGCGCTGGTCATGCGCGATATCGATATCCTGAAGGAAATGGCCGCCAAGAATCTGGTGCGCGTCGGCCTCTCCGTGACGACACTCGACCGCAAGCTGGCCCGCACGATGGAACCGCGCGCCGCGACGCCACAGCGGCGACTGGAGGCGATCCGGGCACTCAGCAAGGCTGGCATCCAGACCGCGATCATGGTGGCGCCGATCATCCCCGCCCTCAACGACCATGAGATCGAGCGTATCCTCGATGCCGGCAAGGCCGCCGGCGCCATGGAGGCGAGCTATGTCATCCTGCGCCTGCCGCTGGAGGTCAGCCCGCTTTTTCGCGACTGGCTGTTGCAGAATTATCCGGATCGCTATCGCCACGTCATGTCGCTGATCCGTTCGATGCGCGGCGGCAAGGATTACGACGCCGATTTCAGCAAGCGCATGAAGGGCGCCGGCCCTTATGCCTGGCAGATCAGCCGCCGCTTCGAAATGGCGACCAGGCGGCTGGAACTGACGCGCCGCAATATCGCGTTGCGCGACGACCTGTTCGTGCCGCCGGATGGCAGCGGCGTGCAGCTCTCATTGCTCTGACCCTTTCCTCGCGGGTTTCCCTGCCCGCTGGAAGAGCCCCCCGGTTCGCCGCCATGATCCACCGGGGGCTTGCAGGAGATCGGGTGGTGTGCGAGCTTCGCCGCATGCCACGCCGCACATCACCCGATTCTCCCATGCTTTTCGACGAAGGCCCGATCGTTCCGACCTTCGAACTGGAACTGATTGCCCGCCGTGCCGGACATTGGCCGGTCGCCGGTGCCGACGAGGCGGGGCGCGGCCCCCTGGCCGGGCCGGTCGTCGCCGCGGCGGTCATTCTCGATCCCGAGCGTATCCCGGAGGGATTGAACGATTCCAAGCAGCTTACAGCTGCCCGACGCGAAGCGCTGTTCATCGAAATCCTGGCAACGGCGACGGTCTCCATCGCCTCATCGAGCGCCACCCGCATCGACGTCACGGATATCCGCAAGGCGAGCCTCGATGCCATGCGCCGCGCCATATGCAGCCTCGCCATACCCGCGAGCTACGTTTTGACGGATGGGCTTGATGTGCCGGCAGGGCTCGCCTGCCCGGGAAAGGCCGTGGTCAAGGGCGACGCACGGTCCTTTTCCATCGCAGCCGCCTCGATCGTCGCCAAGGTGACGCGCGACCGGATGATGGCACGGGCCGGCGACGTCTTCCCTGCCTATGGCTTTGCCGCCCATGCCGGCTACGGCACGGCTCAACACCGCGCCGGCATCGAGAAGCACGGCCCCTGCTCGCTGCATCGCATGAGCTTTCGGCCGCTGCGAAGGGACGAGGCCTGACGGCTATTATCCGACAAGGCCAGCGATGATCTTCTCCCGGTTCTCGCTGATATAGCCAATATCGTTTCGGTAAACGCGGTCATGGCCGTCCAGAAGATCGCCGCGGTATTTCTCGACGCCACGCGCCGCTTCGCCTTCCATGAAACCAACCAGCGCATCCAGCCGTTCGATGATCATGTCCGGCAATGCCGGACGTCGCGCCGCCTCCAAGCCATAGGCGTCGAGGAAAATGCGGGCACGACGGGTCTGCGTGTCCAGCCCGCCGAGGCTCTCCGCCGCAATACCGGTGGACAGAGGCGCCCAGCGATAGAGAGCATAGGCAAGATCCCAACCGCGCGGACCGGGATGGGCCGTTTCAAAGTCGATGATGCCCGTCACGGCGCCTTCGTTCAGGACAACATTGTAGGGCGCGAAATCACCGTGGCAGATGACTTCGATCGGCCTGCGCGACGACATCTGCCATTCCTGCCACGCTGCCATCTCCGACAGAAACAGCGCCGTACAATCATGATAGCGCCGCAACAGAGACGCTGCCGACCGCAAGGCCGTCTCGGATCGCATATCCTCGCACTCATCGAGATCGCCAGTTGTGCCGGGCAGAAAACTTACCTTCTCCCACACCGCGTCATACCCCGCGGACAGGGGCGCATTCGTAAAGCCATGGGATCGCAAGCCCACAAGCAGCGCATGAACGCTCGCCGTCCATGGCCGGGTGTGCCGATGGATGAATTCGCCCCGGCGGAACGGTCCCTCGATGCCATTCTCCTCGCCACCATCCACTGTCAGCATTGCCACCGTCTCCCCACCGTGCGGCAATCTAGTTTCGATCGGCTGGCGCCGTCAAATGCGGCGAGACAGGACCTCAAAAACAAAAAGCCCCGCCGAAGCGGGGCTCTTGAAATATTGATCGCCTGCGCGCTTAGTTCAGCCGGGTCTTCACTTCGCTGACAGCGGTGCTGAACAGCTCGGTCTGGACTTTGCCGCCGGCTTTCTTGGCGAGCACGGATTCAGCAGCAGCGATCGCCAGGTCGACGGCGGCGGAACGAACCGCCTTCATCGCATCGGCTTCCGCCTGCTTGATCTTTTGCTCGGAGAGCGCCGTGCGGTTGGCGACGAATTCCTCCGTCTTCTTGCGGGCTTCCGTCGTCAGCATTTCGGCTTCACGCTCGGCAGCAGCGACGATATTTGCCGCATCCGCTTCGGCTTCCTTGCGCTTGCGCTGGTATTCGGCCAGCAGATGCTGGGCCTCTTCGCGCAGGCGCTTGGCTTCGGCCAGTTCGTTGCGGATCTGATCGGCGCGGTCGTCCAGCGACTTCGCCATCATGCCCGGAACCTTCAGGTAGACGACGAGACCGATGAACAGCAGCAGCGCAACGAAAGCAAAGAAAGTTTCGTCAAGAGCAAATGACATGATCAACCCTCCCGCTTGGCGGATGCTTCGGCAACGGCCGAAGCGACATCAGCCTTGCCGGCGACGTTGCCGACGAGCTGCTCGACAACGGCGGAAGCCGTTTCTTCCGCAATCGCGCCGACATCGGCGAAGGCTTTGGTCTTGATTTCACCGATGCGCGCTTCAGCGGTCTTCAGCTTCTGCGAAAGGCTGGCTTCGATCGCCTTGCGATCTTCCTCGGCCTTTGCCTTGGCGGCATCGCGAGCGGTTGCGCCGATCGAATTCGCCTTGGCGCGCGCTGCGGCCAATTCGCTTTCATAGGTCGCGACAGCCGCATCGGCCTCGGCCTTCAGGCGCGAAGCCTCTTCGATATCCTGGGCGATACGGTCATGCCGGCTTTCCAGAATACCGCCGACGCGCGGAATGACGATCTTCTGCATGGCCACGTAGAAGATGACGAAGGTGATCACCAGCCAAAGCAGCTGTGACGGATAGGTCGTATGGTCGAACGGCGGGAATACGCCGGCGTGATGGCCCTGCTCGGGCGCACCCGTTTCCGTGTGCACCTCGCCGGCGGCCGGCGGTGCTTCGTCAGCATATGCCGGGGTCACAAACATGCTCACCTCCAGGTGGTCTGCAAATACAAAGAATCACGGCTCGCTGTCTCGCGAACCGTGATCTATGACGCCGCTGATATCAGACGGCGAAGAGCAGGAGGAGAGCGATGAGCAGCGAGAAGATGCCCAGAGCTTCCGTAACGGCGAAACCGAATACCAGACGGCCGAACTGGCTGTCAGCGGCAGACGGATTGCGCAGTGCGCCGGACAGGTAGCTGCCGAAGATATTGCCGAGGCCGAGAGCCGTGCCGGCCATACCAAAGCAAGCCAAACCTGCGCCGATGAACTTTGCTGCTTCCGCGTCCATGTTGAACTCCTTTGAAATGGTTGTTGCGGTGAATGACTGACGCCCTGCAGACGCCAATGTCTTAATCCTTAGTGGCCACCCGGATGGATTGCGTCGTTGAGGTACATGCAAGTCAGCACCGCAAAGACGTAAGCCTGGAGGAAGGCGACGAGGAACTCGAGACCGGTCAGGGCGACGGTCATAATCAGGGGAAGAATGGCGCCACCGATACCAAGCGCGCCAAGGGCTCCGAGCGAGGCAACGAAGCCTGCGAACACCTTGAGCGTGATATGGCCAGCCAGCATGTTGGCGAAAAGACGAACGGAGAGCGAAATCGGCCGCGACAGGAAGGAGATGACTTCAATGATCACCACCAGCGGCAGCAGAACACCGGGAACGCCATGCGGCACGAAAAGCTTGAGGAAGCCGAAACCGTGCTTGAAGAAACCGTAGAGAATGACCGTCAGGATGACGACGAGCGCTAGCGCGAAGGTGACGATGATCTGGCTGGTGACGGTATAGAAATAAGGAACCATGCCGAGCAGATTGGCCGTCAACACGAACATGAAGAGCGAGAAGACCAGCGGGAAGAACTTCATCCCCTTGGTTCCCGCCCCTTCTTTCAGCATCGAGGCGATGAACTCGTAGGCCATTTCGGCCACGGACTGGGAGCGGCCCGGAATGACGCTGCGCGCCGAGGTCGCGAAATACAGGAAGCCGGCGGACAGCACTGCCGAAGCAACCATGAACAGCGAAGCATTGGTGAACGAAAAATCAATTCCGCCGATATCGATCGGGATAATCTTGAAGATCAGGAACTGATGGGTAGGACCGTTTGCCACCGCTTGTTCTCTTTCATTTTCCCGCTCGATAGAGCGGATGCCTCTCACCAGGAAACCACGCCTCAGCGCTGCTTCCGCCTCATTTTTTATCAAGCCCGTGCTTCTCGAGCATGGGTGTCGCCACCTTGCCCGCGGAGCGCAGAACATTCAGCACGCCGGCACAGAATCCGAGAAGCAGCAAAATAATCATGCCCCACGGCGCCGTACCAACAAAACGGTCGAAGACATAGCCCAAAACAGCACCAACGATGATTGCGGCGATGAATTCACTGGAAAGCTTCATCGCCTGGGCATAGCCTTTACGGCTCACCTCGGCGCGAACCTCCGCGCGGTCATCATCTCTCATCTCGGCGCGCTTGCTCGCCAGCTCGGCTCCCAAGTGCTCCCGTCGCTCTTCCAGACTTTCGTCGCGGTCATCCGTCACGGTGATATCCTCCCCCTTTTCGTCGCGCGCAGTCCCATTTCCCCGGTCAACGCGTAAACGAACAGGAGGTTTCGCCACCTTTCAGCCCGTTTTGAAGTCGCGCGCAACATAGTTTTAGGAAAAAGCATAGTCAAGGCGTAGACGTCATCTGTCCAGCCATAAATTAGCCGAATTAAATCATAATCTTAGGGCGAATATCGCCTATCAGGCGAAATCTGAGCCGAAGAATCCTCTTCAGGCCGTGCATTACCACCGCTTTTTTGCCATCCGTCCGTCGCCTGCCATGGCGGAGAAGCCACTCGGCAAGCACCTCAGCTCCAGCCGCCGCCATAGGTGCGATAGAAGATGTGCATGCCGATGCGGCCGACCTTCACCATTTCGGCTGCCCATTTCGGCCGGACATAGACGGCGTGGTAGTGCGTGGCGGAGCCGACTTCCGGCAGCCAGATCTTGCCGGCAGTCACGGCCATCGCGACCTGGCGGGCAATCTTCCAGTGTTCCGGCGAATTGACCCGCTCCTTGACGTTGTCGCATGCAAAGGAGAACTGACAGGCATTGTGCCAGTCGTCATTCTGATAGACGACGCCGCAGATGGTTTTCGGATAGGCCGGATTGCGGACGCGGTTGAGGATGACCTGGGCGACGGCCGCCTGCCCTTTCACCGATTCCCCACGCGCCTCGAAATAGATGCCGGTGGCGAGGCATTGCTGTTCATCCGAGGAAAAGACCGAGGGCGGCAGGACGCTCGCGGCCCAGGCATGATCCTGTGGCCCGATCTGCGGCACGAAGCGGCCGTCATTATCTTGATCCTTGGCGAGAATGGAATCGAAGGGCGAGACACGGGCATAGTCCGGCGCCGGCGACGCATAGGCGGCGGCGAGAACGTCGGCATCCTGGCTGGTCACCAAGCTCGCCAGATAGGACGGCACGCTGTCATCCGGCTTCGGCGGCTGCTTCTTATAGAAGGCCGTGGCGATCTGAATTTCCTTGCCGCCGATCCTGGGTTTCAGGAAAGCGGTCTTGTCGTTTGTATCCAGCTCCGGACGGAGCAGCATACTCTGACGCTGCAGCACGGAACCGGCGGAAAAATCCTTCGGCGGCTGCATCGGCGTGACGGCGACCACCCGGCTTTTCTTGTCCTCGCGATTGATGCGCTCTTCGTCCGGCTTGGGATCGCTGCCCTTCTGCTCCGACAGGAAGGCAACACGGCGTCCATCGGGCAGGACGAGACCACCGTCGCCGATAGCGGCCGCGGTCGATGCATCGCCGAACGCAAGCTCAGCCTGATGGGTGGAGCCGGCCGGGGAGTTGGTGATTACCATGCGCCAGTTGCTGCCGCCCCTGTCGATGCCTGCCAAAAGGCCGGCGAGATCGGCATAGGCCGCGGTCGAGGGAAAGATCATCCATGCGCAGAGCCCGAAGACGGCAGGAGACGTCCAGTTTTTCGGCAACAAGCCAAATGCAGGGAAAACACGACGCGGACGAGGCAATACCGGACTCCAAACGGCACTCGGGACTAGGAGCCGGAATAATCTCCCATTAACCTTGATGGATGGTTAATTCGGGCAAGGAGCCGTTCATGAATGAAGGCGACGGTTGACCTGCTCCGCGGTCACGTAGTCTGGAGCATGGCGCTACCCAAAAACCGTAAGCAATTCTGCCCCGACCGGAGGCCCAATGTGTTCAGCATCCATATATCGCCGCACCGACACCACTGAAATGTAAGTCCAGCCGATCGCCAGCGAGCCGTTGGATATCAGCGAGGCCATAACAAAGGCGACGTTCAAGTGCCCTTTCACCAGCAGGCTCGAACCACCAAAGGCACCCGCAAGGATCACCGCAATAATCCCTGCAGCGAGAGGAAAGATTAGGCCAAAAAATACTAGGGCGGTCGTTGAAGGAAATCGCGCGACGCCTCTTCGCAGCGCATCGCCTATACCGGTATTCGCGCCGTAGATACTCGCGGGCAACCATGTGCCGAGGAGAGAAAAGACGATGACGAACGCCAGCAGGAAAGCCAGCATCGCCCATAGGATGAAAGCTCCCTTGCTAACGCCGGTCGCATCAACAAGAAATACGAGAGGAGGGGCCGCCAGGAAAAGCACGACTAAACTCAGTGCCAGACTCCTGAACATATACCCGCGAACTGGAGGCTTTCCGATTTTTGCCGCTGCTGTGAAATTCAGATTGCGTAGGACGGAATTCTGCACGTTCATCGATAATAAGCACAATAAAAAGAAACCCACGCCGGTCGAGGCGGACTTATCGAAATATTGGTCAAAAATCGCTCCGCCAACACAACATCCAATGACCATCGCGTAAAACGCCAGATTGTTACGCACGATAAACAAGGTCTGTTTAAGCATCCGCTCTCATCCCTCCCGAAAAAGCGCCAATTCCCTTTTAAATTGAACATCAGCAAATACTACTTGCACAATAGAAAAGTCAAAAGGCCCGGCGGATATCCACCGGGCCTTCGGGTAAATAGCGGTTGTGTCGACCTCAGATAATGACGTGCGAGCCCAGTTCCACCACACGATTGGCCGGCAGGCGGAAATAGTCGGAGGGGTCGGTCGCCGCGTTGGCAAGCGCGATGTAGAGCCGGTCCTGCCAGTGCGGCATGCCGGACTTGGCGTCCGGCACCAGCTTACGGCGGCCGAGATAGAAGGACGTCGACATGATGTCGAACTTCAGGCCGGTCTTGCGCAGGGTCGCAAGCGCTTGCGAGACATTCTGCGATTCCATGAAGCCGAAACGCAGCTCGACGCGCGAGAAGCGGTCGGAGACCTTCTCCACCGAGTAGCGGTCCTCCTGGGGGACACGCGGCTTGTTGGTGGTGCGGATCGTCAGGATGACATTCTTGTCGTGTAGGACGTGATTGTGCTTCAGATTGTGAAGAAGGGCCGCCGGGGCCGATTCCGGATCGCTGGTGAGGAAGATCGCCGTGCCCGGCACATGCGCCGGCGAATGATCGCTCTTGCGCTCGATCGAGCTGACGAAGGACGATAGCGGAATATCCGTATGCCGCGTCTTTTCCATCAGGATCGCCGTGCCACGACGCCAGGTCCACATGATAACCGTGAAGGCGGTTGCGATCAGTACCGGAACATAGCCGCCATCGTGAATCTTCAGCAGGTTGGCCCCGAGGAAGACGAATTCGAGAAGCAGCAGCGGCGTCAGCACGGCAATCGCCATCGGCAGCGTCCAGTTCCAGCGGACGCGGACGAATTCGAAGGCCATGATCGAGGTGACGACCATCGCGCCGGTCACCGAGATGCCATAGGCCGTTGCCAGCGCATCCGATGTCTTGAAGCTCAGCACCAGGAAGATGACGCCGAAGAACAGCACGGCGTTCACCGCCGGCAGGAAGATCTGACCAGTATTGGTTTCTGAGGTAATGAGGATTTCCATGCGCGGCAGGAAGCCGAGATGAATGGCCTGGCGCGTCAACGAGAAGGCGCCGGTGATGACCGCCTGGCTGGCGATGATCGTTGCCATGGTGGCGAGAATGACCACCGGCAGCAGCGCCCAATGCGGATACATCAGGAAGAACGGATCGGACATGGCTAGCGGCTCGCGCAGCACCAGCGCACCCTGGCCGAGATAGTTCAGCGTCAGCGACGGAAATACCAAGGCGAACCAGGCCCACTGGATCGGCCGCCGGCCGAAATGGCCGAGGTCGGCGTACAAGGCTTCGGCGCCGGTCACCGTCAGGAAGACCGCGCCGAGCACGACGACGCCGAGAAAGCCCTCGTTCATCAGGAAGTTGACCGCATACCAGGGATTGAGCGCGGCGAGGATGCCGTAGTCATCGGCGATGTGCATGATGCCGGCAACGCCCATGACGATGAACCAAATCGCCGTGATCGGGCCGAAGAAGCGCGCCACCGCACCGGTTCCATGCGACTGGATGGCAAAGAGCAGCGCCAGGATCGCGACCGAGATCGGCACGATATAATCCGACAGCGTCGGCGTGACCAGCTTCAGGCCCTCGACGGCCGAGAGAACCGACAGGGCCGGCGTGATCATCGCATCGCCGAGAAAGAGTGCCGCACCCAGAAGCCCCAGCAGCATCAGAATGGCGGTATGACCGTTCGCCGTTTTCATCAGCAGCGCGAGAAGCGACAGCGTGCCGCCTTCGCCGTCATTGTCGGCGCGCAGCAGAAAAAGGACATATTTCATGGTGACGATGATCGTCAGCGCCCAGAACATCAGCGAAACAAGGCTGATGACCTCACCACGCGTCAGGCCATCGGCGGCCACCGGCTTCAGCGCCTCGCGAAAGGCGTAAAGAGGGCTCGTACCGATATCGCCATACACCACGCCGACAGACCCG
Organism: Rhizobium sp. RCC_161_2; assembly: GCF_041355235.1. Classification (NCBI taxonomy): domain Bacteria; kingdom Pseudomonadati; phylum Pseudomonadota; class Alphaproteobacteria; order Hyphomicrobiales; family Rhizobiaceae; genus Rhizobium; species Rhizobium sp. RCC_161_2. Next base: position 142,749 of record NZ_JBFUPL010000008.1, read on the forward strand.
ATGGCGAGGTAGGACAGTTTGCGTATGCTCATTTTCCCGTCGGGAGAATGATGGGTTTCGTCAGACATTCAGGATCACTAGACTCTCAGAGCCAGCCTTTCCAGCGAAAAAAGAAAAACGGAACGACGGCAGACACCACCATCAACAGCAACGATGCCGGGTAGCCGTAGGTAAAATGCAGTTCAGGCATGAACTCGAAGTTCATACCGTAGACCGATGCCACGAGCGTCGGGGGCAGGAAAACCACGGAGGCGATCGAGAAAATCTTGATGATGGCGTTCTGCTCGATATTGATCAGGCCAAGCGATGCATCCAACAGGAAGGTAATGTTGCCCGCCACGAAAGAGGCATGCTCGGATAGTGACTGCACATCCCGTGAGACGTTGCGGCACAATTCCTTGGCCTCATGGTCCTGCTGCATGGCGGGGATGGTATTGAGGAAGACCAGAAGCCGCGACACCGAACTCAGGCTATCACGCACCTTGCTGATCGTGCGATGGTAGCCTGCTATGTCCTTCAGCTTCTCTTCCAGATAGTTCGCCGGACGACGGATTTTCTTCACGCGGTCGCCGAATACATGCGCCGACAATATATCGATGCCGGAGACCGTTTGTTCAAGGACCTCGGCCGTGCGATCGACAATTGTTTCGAGAAGTTTCGCCAGCAGTGAGACGCCCGTGAGCCGCTCATGCGGAATCCGCTGCAGGGCGGCGATAAACAGTGCAAAGGATTTCGGCCGGGCATAGCGGATCGTGACCAGGCGATGTCCCGTCAGGATGAAGGCGACGTCGGTCAGCATCGGCAGATTGGTATCGGCCTTCCACAGCAACGACGCCGTCAGGAAGACCGCGTCATTCTCGACATAGAGCCGGGCCGATGGCTCGATATCCTTCATATCCTCGCGGGTCGGAACCTCGAGGCCCAACAGGCGCTCGATATTGGTTTCCTCTTCGCGAGACGGTTCGACCATGTCGATCCAGACCGCATTGTCCGGCAATTGGGCAAGCGTCGAAAGGTTTGCCAGTTCGAGCGACGTGCAGTCGGAACAGTAGGCCGTGATCAACGCATCGCTCCCGGCACGGCGCAGGCAAAGCTATAGCGAAGGCGCTTTATGCGCTCCGGCTGCGATCCTACCAATGGCCAATGAAGAAAACTCATAAAACTCCGGGCGTGTCCCGCCAAGCCGGCTGGGAATCCGTGTCCATGCTGATTGCGCTGCTGTACCAATTCTTCGCTCGTCATAAACAACGCCGATCGCTCGGGCGAGACGAAGTCACCATGCGGCGGGCGGTCGTCATCCAATATGCCCGACCAAATTCACGCCGGCGGCGCATATGCAGCAAAGCGCGCAAAGAATCAAGCCACAACCCCTTCAATGCGCGTTTTCACCGCAACTTTCCGATTTGCGAAGTCATAGCACATGGTGCGGGCAAGGCAATCGCACCGATCGCTGCCGGCACCAACCTTCACGAATTATTCAAAGACGATGGATGGCGCGGCGCGCAGGGGCATATTGCCGACCTGCGCCCAGACCTTGGCGGCGATCTCGCGATAGATGCCGGCGACGACACCATCGGGATCGGAGGCAACCAGCGGCGTGCCGGCATCGGATGTCTCGCGGATACCCATGGTCAGCGGCACTTCGCCGAGGAAGGGCACGCCGATGCGTTCGGCCTCCTTGCGCGCGCCGCCATGGCCGAAGATATCGTAGCGGGCGCCGGTATCCGGAGCGATGAAATAGCTCATGTTTTCCACGATGCCGAGGACGGGAACTTCCACCTTGCGGAACATGTTGAGACCCTTGCGGGCGTCGATCAGTGCCAGATCCTGCGGCGTCGAGACAATGACGGCGCCGGCGAGCGGCACCTGCTGCGCCATGGTCAGTTGCACATCGCCGGTGCCCGGCGGCATGTCGACCACGAGAACGTCGAGTTCGCCCCAGGCCACTTCGCGCAGCATCTGCAGCAGTGCCGACTGCACCATCGGCCCGCGCCAGATCATCGCCGTTTCCTCCTCCACGAGGAAGCCCATCGACATGACCTTGAGACCGTAATTCTCCATGGGGACGATGATGCGGCCATCGATCTGCTTCGGCTTGCCGGAGATCTTCAGGAGACGCGGTATGGACGGGCCATAGATATCGGCATCGAGAAGGCCGACGCGCAGACCGTTGGCGAGCAATCCGAGGGCCAAATTGACCGCCGTGGTCGACTTGCCGACACCGCCCTTGCCGGAAGCGACCGCGATGATGGCGCCAACGCCGGGAACACCGATCTTGCCGGCGCGGGGCGGCTGTTGCTGAGCAGGCGCGTGAGAATGTGAATGGGCGTGTGGCTGTGGTTGCGGCGGAGTGGGACGCGCCGTCGGTGCGGCGCCGGCCTTCTTGTCCGCGGTCAGCGCGACCATGGCGCCCTTGACCCCGGGCATTTCCTTGATGATACGCTCAGCGGCCAAGCGCATCGGCTCCAGATCCTTGGCGCGCTCGGCCGGAACGGTGATCGAGAAATACACCTTGCCGTCGGAAATGAAGACATCCGACACCATGCCGAGCTCAACGATATTGTGCTCCAGGTCCGGTCCGCGAACGGTCTTCAGCGTATCCAGAACCTGTTCCTTGGTGATGCCAGCCATTCCATCCTCACTGCGCGATTTCCATCCAAAGCGCTGCCTTGGGCAAACGTTCTGGATCTCTCTGGCTTAGATAGTGGAGTGACGGGGCTTCGCCAAACGAAATTCAGGGGAGCTATCGACAAAAGTGGCGCAGTTCGTTGCGACCGGCAGGTCCGCCGGGTTTTATAACCCTACCAGCCGCAACGCTCGCTTGGAGACGCAAAATCTTTGCGGGGGCCGGAATAAAGCAAAGCCTGGAAAGGAATAGGGCAAGTCAGCGAAAAACCGCTTCCCGATGGCCGTTGATCTCAAGGGCGTGCCAAATAAGCAACAGCCGCCGCCGAGACCTGTCGCCGGGAGAGCAACGACACTGGTATCGACGACGGCCGCCTGATCCGCGCGCATTAATCGGCGCTGTTATCAAAGTCCCCTCTGGACCTCTGCATATTGCAATGCAGAAAGCGTGCCAGTTTCGATAACTCAGAAAAACCGTTTATCTTCAGAGGATTGACCTGCCATCGCCCATTTCGATCCGCGCAGCGCTGCAAATGGCGTCGGCAAATTTTATAGGCAACGCACAAAATTCGCGCAGAAAGCTGCCCGAATTCCGTTCGCTCCTGCCCCGGTTCGCATGCGATCTATTTTATCAACCCGACACGCAGCGCCTTGGCGACCGCCTGGGTGCGGTTGACGGTATCCAGCTTCTTGGTGGCGCGGTTCAGGTAGTGATTGACCGTATGTTCCGAGAGCGTGAGGATTTCGGCAATTTCGGCGCTGGTCTTGCCGGCGGCCGTCCAGTTCAGGCAATCGATCTCGCGGTCGGTGAGCGTGTCGATGATACGGACATCGAGGTTGCGGATCTCGGCGAGCCTGTCGAAGACATGGATCGCGACATAGTAGAGATCCTTGGTCTCTTCGGGTGTGAAGGGCTCACGATCGCCTGAGAGTATGACAGCGCCGCGAATGCCGGAGGCATCGTGGGTCGGCAAACAGATGCTCCGCGCCATCCGAAAACGTTCGAACAAAGAAATCCTGAGCTGAATCTTGCTGTCATCGCGATCGGTGTTTGCCGCAGTGTCGTAGACAAAGGGTAATGTCGAAACGCGCAGGCGCCGCGACACGGTACTGTTGCGCAACAGCCCTTCCTGGTCATAGAGCGTCAGCAATTCGGCCGGCCAATTGTTGATCACCGAATTGCTCTGCAGCTCGAACGACGTAGGTGACGGCAGGTTCACGATCATGAACGCCCGGCAACGATAGGCTTCGGTCACACGCTTCATGAAACGAAAAACGTCGAATTGGGTTTTCAGACCGGCAATTTCGTCAATGTAATCTTCCCCGCGAGGGGACTGTCCCACCTGCACCAATGCTGCCATCATCAGTCTTCTTCATATAAAAGAGAGGACGGGGAATTCGAAATCACCGCCTCCTGGCCCGGATCACCGCACGAACGTCGGCAAGCCGGCGTTCGACGAAATGAATAAGATCTCGCCCGCTGCGGCACTAGTTAAGGCGGCGCCCGGTAAAGCATTTCACCAAACTCCCCCGAGGATGGCACTAGGCACTTGTAGAGATATGCAGATCATCCGCATATCTCTACAAGTAATGCAGAATAAACGTGTAACCCGGCCAAGGTCCAGTGCACGTAAACGTTAAATCAACGCATTTCGCATGACTGTCGAGAAAATTCGGCAAAACTAGCGCTTCGGACCCAACCGGCTTTGCATATCCTGCATGATGGAAGCCGCAGCGACCCTGACCAGGGGTGCCCATTCCTCCAATTTTTCCGGTGTGACACGATAAGCAGGTCCGGTCACCGAGACGCCGGCCAGCATATTGCCGTCGTCCGAGCGAATCGGCGCGGCGACGCAACATATGCCGCTCTCATGTTCCTCGCGGTCGAAGGCGTAGCCGTGCGCCCTGATGGCGGCGATATCCGCAAGAAGATCCGCCACGCCGCGATGGGTATGTTCGGTATAGGCGTGAAACTGAAGACCGGCGTGGCTGGCCTCGATGCTGGCATCATCCAGCACGGACAGCGCCGCCTTGCCGACACCAGTGCAATAGGCCGGCGATGCGTTGCCGATCTGTGAATACATTCGCACGGACTGCCGGCCCTCGACCTTGTCGAGATAGATGACCTCGATGCCGCGCAACACACCAAGATGCACGGTCTCGCCGGTCCGCTCCTGCAAAAGCCGCAGATGCGGCTCGGCGATGGCGCGGAATTCATTGCGTGCCCAACTGCGCGAGGCCAGGCTCAAGAGCCTGATGCCGGGCAGATAGCGCCCGTCGCGATCGATCTCCAGCAACCCCTCCTCGACAAGGTGCGACAATTGCCGATGAAGCGTGCCGCGCGGCTGGTCGGACAGCGACAGGATGTCGGTGAAGCGCATGGGATAATCAGAAAGCGCAACGAGATCGAGCAGCGCCATGAGCTTGCCGAGCGTGCCGGTTTCCCGGACGCGGCGGGCATTGCCCATAGTGTCTTCCTGCTTCACATTCACGATCGCCTCATTGTGTCGGCGGCGCTCCGTCACGTCCTTGACATGGCGGAAGGGTAATCCGATAATTCCACATAGTCAAATTTGGTTCCGAATAATGGAACTATCAGCAAAGAAACACCGGAATCTATTACCGATCCAGGGAGGGAGAGGAATTTGACCGAGGCACAGGCACAGTTTCCCGATCTGAAGGATCGCACCGTCCTGATCACCGGCGGCGGCTCCGGCATCGGCGCGGCACTTGTCGAGGCTTTCGCGCAACAGGGCGCCAAGGTCGCCTTCATCGACATTGCCGAGGAGCCGAGCAAGGCGCTTGCCGCCCGGCTGTCGGCACAATCGGCGCATCCCGTCGCCTTCTACCATGCCGACCTGCGCGATGTCGGCAATATCAAGAGCACGGTTGCCGCCGTCGAATCCGATCTCGGCGCGATCGGCGTTCTCGTCAACAATGCCGCCTGGGACGATCGCCACGACTTCGATACGACGACCGAGGAATACTGGGACAACAGCCAGGCGATCAACCTCAAGCAGGTCTTTTTCGTTTCCCAGGCGGCAGCGCCCGGCATGCGGGCATCCGGCGGCGGGGCGATCATCAATTTCTCGTCGATCGTCATCAAGATGAACCAGCCGCAGCTTTCTTCCTATGCAACCGCTAAGGCTGGCATCATCGGCCTGACCAAGAGCCTCGCGGGCCGTCTTGGCCCGGAAAACATCCGCGTCAACGCCATCCTGCCCGGCATGGTCGTCACCGAACGGCAGATGGAACTCTGGCTGACCGAGGACGGCATCGCCAAGACGATCGAGCGCCAATGCCTCAAGCATGTTTTGAAGGCCGCCGATCTGGTCGGCCCTACTCTCTTTCTCGCATCCAACTGCTCGGGCAGCATCACCGCGCAGTCCATCATTGTCGACGGAGGCATTTTCTAATGACAAGGCCCGCATATGTAGCGGTAGACTGGGGCACCAGCAGTTTCCGGCTGTGGCTGATCGGCGAGGACGATAGCGTTCTCGGCGAGCGCCGCAGCGGCGAAGGCATGACATCTGCGGCGCAGACAGGCTTTGCCGAAGTGCTGCAATCGCATCTGACCGCCCTCTCTGCTCCCGACAACCTTCCCGTTGTCGTCTGCGGCATGGCCGGCGCGCGTCAGGGCTGGGTGGAAGCCGGCTATATCGATACGCCGACATCGCTTGCCGCCATTCTCACCGGCGCCGTCTCCGTGCCCGGCCAAGCGCGGGATGTCCGTATTCTGCCAGGCCTTGCGCAGCGCGCCAAGGATGTGCCGGATGTCATGCGCGGCGAGGAGACGCAATTGCTCGGCGCGATACCGGCCGATGCCAAGGGCGAGCAGATCGTCTGCATGCCGGGCACGCATTCGAAATGGGTGCGCGTGGTCGACGGCCAGGTCACCGGCTTTTCGACCTTCATGACGGGCGAGCTATTCGACGTCATTACCAAGCACAGCATCCTCTCCCACGCGGTTGCCGGCGCCGCCGACATGCCGGCCGATAGTGCTACCTTCGAAACCGCGATCAAGGTTGCCTTCGAGAAGCCGGCGCTCGCTACCAACCTGCTCTTCACCGCCCGTGCCGGCCAGCTTCTGCATGGCCTGACAGCGGCCGGTGCGCAGGCGCTGATTTCGGGCACGTTGATTGGCGCCGAAATCGCCGGTGCGCTGTCATCCTCAGGCCAAGGGGCTGCCATTACCCTTGTTGCGTCCGGACGCCTGCAGGCGCTCTATGAGGATGCCTTCCGCACCCTGTCCCTCACCTACAACACTGTCGATGCCGATGCCGCCGTCCGCCGTGGGCTTTCCGCCGCCGCGAAGGCAATCTGGCCGAATAACGAAAGAACACGCTGATGACGACCCGAGTCCCCTTCCCTTCCATGAAGCGCCCTCTCATTGCCATCCTTCGCGGCATCAAGCCGGAGGAGACCGCTGATATCGTCGGAGCGCTGATCGAGGCTGGCCTGACGGCCATCGAGATCCCGCTGAACTCGCCGGAGCCTTTCCGCTCGATCGAGATCGCCGCCAAGCTGGCGCCCGCCGATTGCCTGATCGGCGCCGGAACGGTGCTGACCGTCGAAGATGTCGATAGGCTGGATGCTGCCGGCGGCAAGCTGCTGGTGACGCCGAATGTCGAACCGGCCGTCATCAGCCGCGGTCGCGACAAGGGCATGGTGACGATGCCCGGCGTCTTTACCGCGACGGAAGCGCTTTCCGCTGCACGCGCCGGCGCGACCGGTCTCAAATTTTTCCCCGCGGGCGTGCTCGGCGCCTCCGGCATCACCGCCATCCGCGCCGTGCTGCCGCCCGAGCTCGTGATCGCCGCAGTTGGCGGCGTTTCGGACAAGAATTTCGCCGATTACACCAAGGCCGGCATCCTCGCTTTCGGTCTCGGCACCAGCCTCTACAAACCGGGAATGACGACGGCAGAGGTTGCCGAACGCGCCAAGGTGACCATTTACGCCTATGACGCCGCCATAGGAGCTTGAGCATATGACCGCGATTCACGATTTCCAGGGCACCATTCTTTCCGACACCGCTTCGGTGCTGGGCGAAGGGCCGACCTATGATCCGGATACCGATACGGTCTGGTGGTTCAACATTCTCGGCAAGGAATTGCACGAGCTGCATCTTGCGACCGGCAAGAAGCAAGTACACGAGCTGCCGATGATGGCAAGCGTGCTGGCCCGCATCGACGCCGGACGGCAGTTGATCGCCACCGAAGAGGGTCTATTTTTGCGCGACGTCGCAACTGGCGAGCTGACTTTTTATGCCGCCATCGAGGCGGACAAACCGGAAAATCGCTCCAATGACGGGCGCACGCATATCTCCGGTTCGCTGTGGATCGGCACCATGGGCAAGCGCGCCGAAATGCAGGCGGGCGCCATCTATCACGTCGCCGGCGGCAAGGTGACGAAGATTTTCGATCAGATCAGCATTCCAAACTCGATCTGCTTTTCGCCCGACGGCACCATGGGCTACTTCACCGATACGCGCATCAGCCAGTTGATGCGGGTGATGGTCGACCCTCTGACCGGGCTTCCGACGGGCGAACCCATCGTTCTGGTCGACAGCATGGAAGATCCAGGCGGCATCGACGGCTCGGTCTGCGATGCCGACGGCTATATCTGGAACGCCCGCTGGGGTTCAGGCTTCGTCGATCGCTACAGCCCGGACGGCTTGCGCATCGAGCGCTATCGCGTGCCGGCCGCGCAACCCTCCTGCCCTGCCTTTGTCGGAAAGGATGCCGATCGCCTGGCGGTGACGACGGCCTGGGAAGGTCTCGATGAAGACGCCCGCTCGACACAGCCCCAGGCCGGAGCGCTTCTTGAGCTTGGCCCGGTGGTCAAAGGCGTTTTCGATCCGCCCTACAAAATCTGATCGAGTTTGCCGTCTCTCCACCGGTTGCGATCACCGCTAGGACGGCACACTGGAAAACACAGGCCAGGGCGCTCGGATAGAGCCGCCCTGCGCCGGGAGCCAAGGCATTCCCGCCGCAACCAGCCCATCGGATCAACTTCCCTTGGTTGCATCCATATTTTTATAAGATATTGATTTCTCATTATATTTTATCACCCCCAAGGCGATGCGGCGCTGTTTTTTGCAACTTTTTCCGGAACCAAACCTCTCCTCGACCAGTTCCCCTACCGAACCGGCACGATGATGGTCAGCCAAAAAAGTGGCGCCGCCCGAGCCGGGGAGCATGCCCATCTGAATGAAAGGTAGGTTCACGATGACCGGCAAACTATTTACCTCCGTCGCTGTTGGCGCGGTCTTTGCCACAGCATCTGTCCTCTCACCCATGGCCTTCGCCCAGGCACAGCAACCGTCGACCGGCAACAACGCGCCGCTGACGCAGACTGCTCCGGCAACGCCCGACACCACCAAGCCGGCAACCAAGATGCCGCAGAGCGACGCCCAGGCACCCGCCACGGCACCGACGACAACGACGGCGCGGGCCGGTGGCTATCTGACCGAGCAATCGGCCGATCAGATCAGCGCCAAGACCTATATCGGCCAGTCAGTCTATAATGGTCAGAATGAAAGCATCGGCAGCATCAACGACCTGGTCCTGTTGAAGCAGGGCGGCGTTGTCGCCGCAGTCGTCGGCGTCGGCGGTTTCCTTGGCATGGGCCAGAAGAACGTCGCCGTTCCCTTCGACAAGATCACAGCGACGCAGAATGTCGAGGACGGCAGTGTCAAGCTGACGACCACCGAAACGGCCGATGCGCTGAAGGCAGCGCCCGAGTTCAAGACGCTGGCTGCGCAGGCCTCCGACAAGGCCGCCCAGACACGAGCCACGACGGTGCCCGGAACCGACAGCACGACGACCTCGTCGACGACCAATAAGTAACGAAGGTTCTCGCGCAACAGTGAAAAACGGCGGCCCTCATGGGCCGCCGTTTGGTCTTTAATATCCCAATCTCTCATTGCGCGCTGCCAAAGTCTTCAGTCGCAGCCCGTTGAGCTTGATGAAGCCCTCCGCATCGTGATGATCATAGCTGCCCGAGCCCTCCTCGAACGTTACGAGATCCATTGAGTAGAGCGAATTGGAGGAGTTACGTGCGATGACGCTGGCCGAGCCCTTGTGGAGCTTTACCGTCACCTCACCGGCAACATGGGTCTGGCTCCGATCGATCAGCGCCTGCAGCATTTCCCGCTCCGGCGCATACCAGAAGCCGTTATAAATCAGCTCGGCATAGCGCGGCATGATCTCGTCCTTCAGGTGAGCCGCACCACGGTCGAGCGTGATCGACTCGATCCCACGATGCGCTGCGAGCAGTATCGTGCCACCCGGCGTCTCGTAGACCCCGCGTGATTTCATGCCAACAAACCGGTTCTCGACCAGATCGATCCGACCCACCCCATGCTTGCCACCCAGCTCGTTGAGCCTGGTCAGCAGCGTCGCCGGCGACAGCTTCACGCCGTTGAGAGAAACCGCGTCGCCCTTCTCGAATCCGATGGTGATGATCTCCGGCACGTTCGGCGCATCCACCGGATCGACCGTGCGCTGATAGATATAATCCGGGGCGATATCGGCCGGGTCTTCCAGGACCTTGCCCTCGGACGAGGTGTGCAGCAAATTCGCGTCAATCGAGAATGGTGCCTCGCCGCGCTTGTCCTTGGGGACCGGGATCTGGTTCCGTTCGGCATATTCGATGAGCTGAGTGCGGGACTGAATGTCCCACTCGCGCCACGGCGCGATGACCTTGATGGATGGGTCGAGCGCGTTGACGGTCAATTCGAACCGGACCTGATCGTTGCCCTTGCCGGTGGCGCCATGGGAAATGGCATCTGCACCCACTTCCTGAGCGATCCTGACGAGATGCTTTGCGATCAGCGGACGGGCGATGGAGGAGCCGAGAAGGTATTGGCCTTCGTACACCGTGTTGGCGCGGAACATCGGGAACACGAAGTCGCGCACGAATTCCTCGCGTACATCAACGATCCGGATGTCCTTGATCCCGAGCATTTCAGCTTTCGCTCGCGCCGGTTCAAGCTCCTCGCCCTGCCCCAGATCGGCGGTGAAGGTCACCACCTCGCATTTATAGGTCTCCTGCAACCATTTGAGGATGATCGAGGTGTCCAGGCCGCCCGAATAGGAGAGCACGATCTTCTTGATATCTTTGACCATGAGTGATTTTCATTCCCAATGTTAGTGTCTTGGAACGATAGGCCAAAGGTTGCGCAATTGGCTTGCGAAGACAGCCGCAAGCTTGCATAATATTGGCATATTATAGCGTCTATATCGAATATAGGAGCAGATGATGCCAGTAGCGCTAGACGCCATCGACCGGCGCATACTTCGGGCGCTCCAGCGCAATGGGCGGATTCCGAATGTGGAGCTGGCCAAGGAAGTGGGACTTTCGCCCTCGCCCTGCCTGCGCAGGGTACGGCTGCTGGAAGAATCCGGCGTCATCGATCGCTATGTTGCGGTGCTCGATCCGGCAAAAGTCGGCATGGGCCTCACGGTGTTCGCGCGCGTTTGGTTCAAAACGCAGGACGCCGAGATTACCCATCAGTTTGCGGAGACGGTCAGAAAATTCCCCGAGGTCGTCGAATGCTACCTGACGACCGGTGAGTGCGACGCCATCATGCGGATCGTGACCGCCGATCTCCACAGCTATTGGCGCTTCCAGGCCGATCATCTGACACGCATACCCAGCGTCCAGAGCGTCAAGACCGACGTCCCAATGGAAACAATCAAGCAGGGCCACGAACTGCCATTGCCATAGGCTTCAGGACACGCCGAGGCGCGGCACCGCCCGGCTTGTGATCAATTTCCGTGGAGATAGCGCAGGGTGGCGGTGCTGTCTGCGGGCTTGCCGTAATAGTAGCCCTGCCCCATGGCGCAGCCGAGCGATTTGAGCTTTGCCGCCTCGGCCTGGTCCTCGATGCCTTCCGCGACGACTTCAAGGTCGAGCCCCTCGCACATGGCAAGGACCGCCTTGACGATGTGTTCCGAGGCGCGATCCGAATTGATGCGCGAAACGAAGGCTCGGTCGATCTTCACCTTGTCGAAGATGAATTCGCGCAGGCGGCCGAGGCTGGATTGACCGGTGCCGAAATCGTCCAGCGAAATGCGGACGCCGGCGGCCCTGAGGTCGGCAATGATGCGGTTTGCCGTTTCGGCCGAGCTCATCACGGCGGTTTCGGTGATTTCCAGCTCCAGGCGATGCGGATCCAGCCCGACGCGGCCAAGAATGGCAAGGATGCTGCTGCTCGTGCCAGGATCCATCAATTGTGCCGAGGACAGGTTGAAGGAGAGAAACAGCTCGCGCGGCCAGGAGAGCGCCGCCTCGGCCGCCTTGCGCAGCAAGGTCTCGGAGAGGGCATCGATGAAGCCACGCTCCTCAGCGAGCGGCACGAAGACGGCGGGCGAGACGAAGCCGAGATCGGCGTCATTCCAGCGCGCCAGGGCCTCGAAACCGAGAACCGCACCGTTGGCAAGCGAGACGATCGGCTGGAAATGCACGTCGATGGCATCGGAAATGATGGCATTGCGCAGCGCCTGTTCGAGCTGCGTCGCGCGCTTCATCTCCTGGGCGATTTCCTTGGAATAGACGGTGATCTGACCACGGCCGCGGCGCTTGGAGCGATAAAGCGCGGTCTCGGTGTTCTTCAGAAGATCGTCGAATTCCTCGCCGGCGAAGGGATAGATGGCAAAGCCGAAAGAGGCGGAAAGACGAACGTTGCGATCGCCGAGATCATAGGGCGCCGACAGCACTTCGCGGATCATCTGCCCGAACTTCTCCGCACCGACACGCTCGAAGACCAGCGGCAGCACGAAGGCGAATTCGTCGCCATCATGACGCGTCACGGTGGCGCCGTCGGGAATGCAGGCCTTGAGGCGGTGGGCGACCTGACACAGGATTTCATCGCCGGCCTCGACGCCGAAGAGATCGTTGATGGGCTTGAAAGAATCGAGATTGACGATGCCGATGGTGAAGGGCGCGGGATCGCTGGCGCGCTCGACCGAAAGCAGCCGCGCCCGATCGCGCATGCGGTGGCGATTACCCAAACCCGTCAATGGGTCGGTATATGCCATCGCCTGCAGCTCGTTCTGGCTGACTGGCGCGAGCGGTATTTCAGCCGATTTCATGATCAGTCCCGACATTTTCTCCACCCGCAAAAGAGCATGACGGCGAAGTCTTAAGAAAGAATGGCGGGGCTCCAGTCATTCCATACGGGCAATATCTGTTCATGGGAGTTATACGGTTACGAGACCTGCCTGGCCTGAGCATTGCGGCTGCCACGCATGTATTTCTGAAACACGGTCTCAAGAATATCCGGGCTGACGGGTTTCAGGATGACATCGTCCATACCGGCATCGGCGCATTCCTTGCGGTCACGCTCAAAAGCCTGGGTCAGCACACCGATGATCGGTATGTGCGATCCATCGTCCTTTTCGCTGTGGCGGATCAGCCGCGCGGCCTCAAAACCATTGAGACCCGGCAGGGAAATATCCATCAGGATCAGCTCCGGGCGATGCTCGTTCCAGAGCCGCACGGCCTCGTCACCATTTGGCGCGATCATATAGCGGTAACCGAGCCCCTCCAGGATCTGCGAGAAGACGATCTGGTTGATGTCGTTGTCCTCCGCGACCAGGATCTGCAAGCCGTGCTCTTCGCCGCCGGCCGCGATCTGCCAGTCCTCCACCCCGCCTTCGGCACTCTCGCCCGGCTTACGGCGGATATTGCGGTTGAAGTGCCGCGCAATCAGGAAGGTGAGTTCGGAGGCGAGCTGCGAGCCGTCCAGCGACAGCGCCGGGATACTCTGCCGCTCCGCCAGTTCGACGCCGCGATTGCCGAGCTGGTTGTCGACGATCACCAGATCGATCTTGACGCCGAGGGAACTCGCGACATCCAGGAATGCCGCCTCCTCGTTTTCATTGTGGACCGAGCAGGTGTCGAAGCCGTATTTGGCGAGCATCTTCAGCGCCGCCGTTTCGGCGGCGAGATCACTGGTCACCACCAGGATCTTGCGGCCGGAGAAATTCGCGGGAACGAAGGTCTCCATGGCTGGAGGCCGGCGCGAAAGGGTCTGCAATGCGGCCATCGGCACATAGGCGCGCCGGTAGGATCGGTCGCTGTTCTCCTTGATCTCCCTGGCAAGCGCGAATTCGTCGAAATCGGCTCCGTCCTTCGGCAGATCCTGCATGGTGGCAATGAGGAAATAGCGGCCGGGCTTGCCGATGCGCTGCTTTCTGGTGACCACGTCGCGCTCGATGCCATCGCGTGAGATCTGCCGCTGGTGCGTGATCGACATTTCGCCGGTCTCGATGACATGCCGGTCGCTTTCTTCGAAACGATTGGCGAGGTCGGTAGAGAAGAGATCGGCGCCCTTGCGGCCTAGTACCTCCTCCGGCGTGGTCTGGTATTTGTCGCTGAACGCCTTGTTGACCGCGACATAGACCATGTTGCAGTCCTTGACGAAGAGCGGAAACGGCAGGTTATCAAGAATATCCTCGGTGAGCTGCACGCGCTCCATATCGATGCGCCATTGCTCCTCGCGTTTTTTCACCTCGGAAATATCGGAGAGAATGCAGACGCCGAATCCCGATGGCAACCGGCGCTTGACGAAGCGGACCCAACGATCCGTGCCGAGGCGCTCCGTCGTCTCGAACCGCTCGCGCCAATGGGAGGCAATACGCTGTGAGATCCAATCGTCACGCGTCACCGTCGATTTCGCCTGGCCGTCCGGATGCCATACGCCGGTATCGAAAACCGCACCGAGATAATCCCGCAGCCGTGTCGACGGTTGCAGGAATTGCGGCGGGATCGGGAAAAAATTCAGGACCTGGCGGCTGGCAAACAGCAACAGGTCGTTCTTGTCATAGACGAGGACGGCACTGGAAAGCCCATCGCAGACGGCATCGAACAGCGCCGCCTGCAGATTGCCGTCCGACGGCGTATCTTCAGTGATCACTGCAAAAGCTGCCTTGCCAATATCGGCAGTCATTCGTCCGCTTCCTACATCTATCCGATTACGGCACGCCAAAGCTTGAGAGCCGCGATAGCTCTCGAGATCAATTGTGGAGACATCATGCTGGCATGGGTGCTTGAAACAGGCGGAAGCCGGCTCATGAAGAGATGACGGCCACCAACCTGCCGCCAAGAGCCGTATGCGCGCAAAAAGCGCGCCACCTGCAATCATTTCAAGTTTTCCAGAGGCAACCTGTCATCTTTCCCTTAATCATTGATTAAATTGATGAACAAAGCCCCTCGAGCTGAATCGGGTGGATGAGGCAGGGCGGAGAGCGTTTTCTCTTTCCAGTTCGTCGCGAATCCACGAAAATGCAAAGATGACCATCAAACAACTCTCGGAAACCCTGATCAACCAGATCGCCGCCGGCGAAGTCATCGAGCGACCGGCGAGCGCTGCCAAGGAACTGATCGAAAACGCTCTGGATGCCGGCGCGACACGCATTGAAATCGCGACGGCTGGTGGCGGCAAGGCGCTGCTGAGGGTCAGCGACAACGGCTCCGGCATGGAGCAGGCGGATCTTGAGCTTGCCATCAAGCGGCACTGCACCTCGAAGATTTCCGACACTCTGGACGATATCCGTACGCTCGGTTTCCGCGGCGAGGCCCTGCCTTCCATCGGCTCGGTGGCGCGGCTGTCGATCGCCAGCCGCAGGGTCGGCAGCGCCGGCGGCGCCGAGATCGCGGTGGCCGGCGGCAAGGTGCTGCATCTGCGCCCGGCCGCGGCCAATCCGGGCACGATCGTCGAGGTGCGCGACCTGTTCTTCGCGACCCCGGCACGGCTGAAATTCCTGAAGACCGAGAAGGCTGAGGCAGCGGCGATCACCGAAGTCGTCAAGCGCATGGCGATCGCCTTTCCGCAGGTACGCTTCGTGCTGTCCGGCAGCGACCGCTCGACGCTGGAATTCCCCGCGACCGGCGACGACCGTCTCGCCCGCATGGCGCAGGTGCTCGGCAAGGACTTCAAGGACAATGCGATCGAGCTCGACGCCGAACGTGAGGACGTGCGCTTGACCGGCTTTGCCGGCGTGCCGACCTTCAATCGCGGCAACTCTGCGCATCAATATGCCTTCGTCAATGGCCGGCCGGTGCAGGACAAGCTGATCCTGTCGGCGATCCGCGGCGCCTATGCCGAGACCATCCCGTCCGGGCGCTATCCCATTGCCGTTCTGTCCATCACGCTCGACCCTGCCCTCCTCGACGTCAACGTGCATCCGGCGAAATCCGATGTCCGCTTCCGCGATCCCGGCCTGGTGCGCGGCCTGATCGTCGGCGCCATTCGCGAGGCTTTGGCACGCGAGGGCGACCGTGCCGCCACGACGGGCGCCGACGGCATGCTGCGTGCCTTCACCTCCGGTTTCCAGCCGGGATGGCGGCCCTCAGCTCCAAACGCACCCTGGACGCCCGAGGCTTCGCCATCGCGGCCCTATCAGCCGGCGGCGACCAATGGATATGGTTTCAGGGAACGGCCGCAAGCCGCCTTCGACGGCCTGACCATGCCGACCGCCCGCGCCGAGAGCACGCCATCCGTCGAGCCTATGCATCCCGAGGAACCGGTCCGCTTTCCGCTCGGTGCTGCCCGTGCCCAGCTGCATGAGAACTACATCGTCGCGCAGACCGATGACGGCCTCGTCATCGTCGATCAGCACGCGGCGCATGAGCGGCTGGTGTTCGAGGAGATGCGCAAGGCGCTGCATTCCAAGCGCCTGTCTTCGCAGGTCCTGCTCATTCCCGAGATCGTCGATCTGCCGGAAGAGGATTGCGACCGGCTGATGGTGTTTGCCGATGAGCTCGGCGAGCTCGGCCTTGCCGTCGAGCGCTTCGGCCCCGGCGCGATCGCGGTGCGCGAGACGCCGGCCATGCTCGGCGAAGTGGATGCGCAAGGACTGATCCGGCAGCTGGCCGACGAGATCGCCGAGTGGGACACCGCCTCGGGTCTTGCCGCCAAGCTCGAATATGTCGCCGCCACCATGGCCTGCCACGGCTCGGTGCGTTCCGGCCGGCGGCTGCGGCCGGAGGAGATGAACGCGCTCCTGCGCCAGATGGAGGCGACGCCGGGCTCGGGCCAGTGCAATCACGGCCGGCCCACCTATATTGAGCTGAAACTCTCGGACATAGAACGGCTGTTCGGACGAAGCTGAGCGTCGATATCGTCAAAAGAGCTGGAAAAGTCCGGCCTGGCGCGTTATGGCAAACAAGTGGCTAATATTGAGGACGGCAGCAGATGAATCTTTTTGAGGGACATGGAAACCGCGAGGCGAAGGTTCGCTATCTCGACGGCGATTTCCAGATCCTGATGCCGGGCTCCTATGTCGTTTGCGCCATGACCGGCCGTCATATCGCGCTTGATGAGCTGCGCTATTGGAGCGTCGCCCGGCAGGAGCCCTATGCCGATGTCATGTCGTCGCTGGAGGCCGATAAACGCGCCGGCGTGCTTCCGAACCAGAAGCGGTAGGTCTCTACTTCTCCCCTCTGGGGAGAAGGGTTTTCCCAGTCCAACCTTGCCGCAGGCGACGTTCCCGTGCCGCGGCGATCGCCCGATCGATGATCAGCTCCGGTGCGTGCGGATCATCGAAGACCATGTCGATTTCGATGACGCGGCAGCGTGCCAGGAGTTCGTCGGCGCGACCGTGGTGGCCGATCAGGCGGACATAGTCCTTGGAGGTGGTGACGATCTCGAGACCATCCCGGGCTGCAATATCGAGAATATCGGCGATCTCATCCTCTTCCAGATGCTCGTGATCGCCGAAAGCGCGGCGCACCACGATACTGGCGCCCAGCGTCTCGACCGTGCGGAAGAATTTGGTGGGATCGGCGATGCCGGCGAAGGCGAGCACCTTGCGCCCGCGCAGATCCTCCTGCCCCAGTACTTTGATCGAGGCGGAGAAGAATGGCTTGCCGGCTCTTGCCGCCAGGCGCACGATCCGGTCGGCGGCGTTGCCGCCACCAACTTTCAGCAGCCCCGAAGTGTAGCCCAACTGCGTCCGCAGCGGCGCGCGCACCGGACCACCGGGAACGAGATGCCCGTTGCCGATACCGCGCGTGGCGTCGATGACGACCAAGGCATAATCGATGGCGAGCTGCGCACTCTGGAAACCATCATCCATGATGATCAGATCGGCGCCTTCGCGCACCAGCCGCTCCGCGCCATCGGCACGGCGGCGCGCGATCACCGTCAGCGCCTCGCGGGCAAGCAGCAGCGGCTCGTCGCCGACGGCGGTCGCGTGATGATCATGGGGATCGACTACGGTCGTCACATCGAGCGAGCCGCCATAGCCGCGGCTGAGGAAGCCGGGCTTCAGCCCCTTGGCCTTGGCGGCACGGGCAAGCGCGAGCGCCGTCGGCGTCTTGCCGGCGCCTCCGACCGTGAAATTACCGACACAGATAACCGGCACTGGGACGGAGGCGCGGCGGCCATGCACCATGCGATGGCCGGCCACGCGGCCGTACAGGAAGGAAAAGGGCGAAAGCCCCCAGGCCCGCCAATCCGGCTTCCGCCACCAGAACGGCGGTGCTTCCGATACCATGCTCTAATCCCGTCTCGCGCAGGCTGTTGCCCCATACGCTCTCAGCAAGGCGGCAAGAAAGGGCAGATCAGACGAAAAAGCAAGCCTCGCGGACATCAAGCGGGCTGGGCGGCCGGCAACAAGCTTTCCAGCTCGGTGATGTCATTCAGGCAATAATCCGAGGCGGCGGCAAGCGATTCACGCGAACCGGTGCCCGTCAGCACGCCAACCTTCAGGCCCACCCCGGCATTGTATCCCATATGCAGATCATGATTGTTATCGCCGACGACGGCGATCTGCGCGGGGGCAAGACCGGTCGCCTCAGCAAAACCGAGCACCATGCCCGGCTCCGGCTTGGTGCCGAAACCGCTATCGTAGCCGGCGATATAATCGACGTAATCCAGGAAGCCGAAGCGGCGGGCTGTCTGGCGGATCGAGCGCTCATTATCGCTGGAGGCGACGCCGAGCTTGTAGCCCCGCTCGTGCAGCCGACGGAAGAACGCGGCGAGATCGGTGACCGGCGCGGAGAAATCGGCAGCATGGGAAAAGAGCGCATCGAGCTTTTCCGTCAGCTCCGCCACGTCCACCTTGGACCCGGCTGCAACGAGACCCTCGGAAATCTGGCGGGTATTGCCGGCGGCAAGCAGGCTGTCGGGCACGATATGGCCGGTGACCGGATCCATGCCGCAGGCTGAAAGCAGATGATCGGCCAGTGCTGCGTCGCCTTGAGCCGCGATGCTGGCAAGCTCGCGATTGACCGGCAACCAGCTCGCATCATAATCGAGCAGCGTGCCGTCCTTGTCGAACAGAATGCCCGCTATCGCCTCCAGCTTCACCGCTCCCATGGAATGCTCCCCTCTTACCCCTGCGCCATTGTCTTCGGCATCAGCCGCGCCTTCACGGTCAGCGGATTGATGTAGGGCTCCAGCCCCTTGATGGTCGCGGCCAGCGCCCCGCGCATCTCATGCACCGCGATGAAGCCGGCATCGATCATGCCGCGCCGCGCCGCGTCGTTGGTCAAAAGATAGTGCACGCCCCGCGCCAGCATCTCGGTGTCGCGCACCATGCGAGCGCTGCCACGGCGGGCGAGCAATTGATAGGCGTCGCGGAAATTCTGGACATGGCCGCCCGTCAGGATGGCGCAGCCGAGCATGGCCGGCTCCAGCGGGTTCTGCCCGCCCTCATTCATGAGCGACTTGCCCATGAAGGCAACGTCGGTCAGGCGCAGATAGAGGCCCATCTCGCCGATCGTGTCGCCGAGGAAGACATCGACATCCGGCGATAGCACATCGTTGCGGGTGCGGCGGGCGACCTTCAGCCCTTGCTCGACCAGCATCGCCTCGATCGCATCGCAGCGCTCGGGATGGCGCGGCACGATGATGGTGAGCTGGCCGTCATGCTCCGTCAGCGTCTTGTGGACGACGGCGGCGGCATTCTCCTCGCCCTCGAAGGTCGAGACGGCGGCCCAGGTCTTGCGGCTGCCGATCTGCTTCATGTAGCGGGCAAGCGTCGACGCATCATAGGGCGGCGCGTCGGTATCCACCTTGAGATTGCCGGACTTGATGACCTGCAGTGCACCGAGATCGCGGAAGCGTTCGGCGTCGAGATCGGATTGGGCAACGACCAGCGCCAACTTTTCGAACAGCGCCTCGGAGAGCGAAGGATGTCCGCTCCAGCGAGCGAAGGAGCGATCCGACATGCGGGCATTGACCAGGATCTGCGGAATGCGCCGACGCTCGAGTTCCAGCACGGTTGCCGGCCAGATTTCGGATTCGGCGAAGATGGCGCAATCGGGCTGCCAGTATTCGAGGAAGCGGCTGACGGCCGGCTTCAGATCCAGCGGCACATATTGGTGGATGACCTCGTCTCCGAGACGCTCCTGCGTCACCTTGGCCGACGTCATCGTTCCCGTCGTCAAAATGACGTGAATGTCGCGGCGGCGGATTTCGCGGATCAAGGGAACAACAGCCGAGGTCTCGCCGACGCTTGCGGCATGGAACCAGACCAGCGGCCCCTGCGGGCGATTGGCGCTGGCATAGCCGGATCGTTCCAGCCGGCGAGAGCTGTCTTCCTTGCCCTTGGCGGCGCGGAACGCGAGATAAGGTCCGATCAGAGGATAGATCGCAATACCGCCAAAGCGGTAGGCACCCAAAGCGAGGCGCGCCCTGAGGCTGCTCATCTCGACTGCCTCCGATCCAAGCTGATCGTCATCGATGCCAAATCCCAATTGTTCAACGGCCGAAAGTTCGGCCGATTCTTGGTTCTGATTGCGTCAAAAATACCGTGTGATAACCGGCTTGAAAGCAACAATGCCCCTCCGGACGGCAATATCAAATATAAATGGAGCGAAACGCGGCTTTAGGATGCCTTGTCCGGATCAAGCAAACGATGCAGATGGACGATGAAATAACGCATGTGAGCGTTGTCGACGGTCTGCTGCGCCTTCGACTTCCAGGCCGTCAGCGCGGTCGCATAGTCGGGATACATGCCGACAATGTCGAGCTCGTTCAGATTGCGGAATTGTACTTCCTCGAGATTCTCCAATTCCCCGCCGAATACGAGGTGCAGGAGCTGTTTTTTGTCGCTGGTAACAGTCATTTTCGTCTCTTTCTGCTGTCGTCCCCCTCCGCACTTCCTCTGCGGGATTTTGACCCAAACGTCAACCGTCTCATCTGTGGGCAAGCTGGCGCAGGAGCTCCGGCAAGTGGATAGCCGCTGCGCCGCAGAGTTCGCCGTGGGTGACATCGGCGCGATTGTAATTGAGCGGCAGCCCTGAGAGGTCGACCAGAGCGCCGCCCGCCCGTTCCAGGATAAGATCGGCGGCGGCCAAATCCCAATCGTGGGAGTTGCGCTTGACGATCGTCCCTTCAAGCCGGCCGTCGGCGACCATGGCAAGGCGATAGGCAAGTGAGGGCACATGCTTCGCCCGCTCGATCGTCTTGCGAAAATCCGGGCTTACGCCGTGAAGCGCGTCTTCGGTGGTGGCCAGCCTATGGACAGCCTCCCCCGTCCGGTCAGAAACGGCGATCGGCTCGCCATTCTTCAGCGCCGGACCGTCCGTGGTTGCCACGAACAATTCGTTCAGTGCCGGTGCGTAGAGCACGCCCGCGGTCGGTCGTCCATTGGTGACCACGGCGACGCTGACGCACCACAGATCGAGCCCCGACAGGAAGCCGCGCGTGCCGTCGATCGGATCGACGACGAAAACGGTCTCATGCGACAGCCGTTCGGCATCGTCGTCGGTCTCTTCGGAAAGCCAGCCGTAGCCAGGCCGTGCCGGGCGCAGGATGGAAGCCAGTGTCTCATTGGCGGCAAAATCGGCGGCGCTGACGGGCGACCGCCCCTCGTTCTTCCACCAGACCTCGGGCGACTGTCGAAAGAAGCCAAGGGCGATTTCCCCAGCCTGACGCGCCGCCTCGACGATCAGGTCCAGGTCATCAAGAGCGTCACCCTTTCGGCTATCGTTCATTCCCAGATTCCAATCTCCGGCTGGCTATATGCTGACCATGATCCTGTCCGAAAACCGCTGCGCGCTTTTCGGGATCATCGTCAACGTCCGGCCAGCGTCATGCCCTCAATGGCGAGCGTCGGAGCGGCAACGCTGAAATCGCGGTCGATATCGTTGGCCTGCGTCACGCGCATGAACATGTCCTTGAGGTTGGAGGCGATCGTCACCTCCGAAACCGCGAAAGTCAATTCACCGTTCTCGATCCAGAAACCGGTGGCGCCGCGGCTGTACTCGCCGGTGAGCATGTTGACGCCCTGCCCGATCAGCTCGGTGACGTAGAAACCATTGCCGACATTGCGGATCAGCTCTTCCGGCGAGATATCGCCGGGTTCCAGCGCCAGATTGGTGGAAGACGGAGACACCGAGGTGCCGCCACGCGCGCCACGGCCGTTCGTCTTGAGACCACCGATCTCGCGCGCCGTCGAGGTCGACAGGAACCATTGCTTCAGCACGCCGTCCTCGATCATCACCAGCCGCTTGCCGGTAACACCTTCGCCATCGAAGGGACGCGACGCGGAGCCGCGCACGATCAGCGGATCGTCGGTGATCGACAGGCCGGCTTTCAGTACCTGCTGGCCCATCTTGTCGCGCAGGAAGCTGCTTTTGCGGGCGACGGATGCGCCGTTGATCGCGCCGGCGATATGGCCGACGAAACCACGCGCCACGCGCGGATCGAAAACGACGGTCACGTCCTTGCCGGTCGGTACCTGGCGGGGATTGATGCGCTTGATCACCCGCTCGCCGGCGCGGCGGCCGATATCCTCGGACGCATCCAGATCGGTGAAATAGAGGCGGCTGTCGAAATCATAATCCCGCTCCATGCCGGTGCCTTCACCGGCAATGACGCTGACAGAGCGGCTGAAGCGCGAGCCCATGTAGTGGCCGGCAAAACCATGCGAGGTGACAAGCACCATGCCGCCCATGCCGGCCGATGCGCCCGAACCGGACGAATTGCTGACGCCGGGAACGGCAAGCGCCGCTTCTTCCATCGCAAGCGCCGTCTCCCGCAATTGCACGGACGAAACCTCGGTCGGATCGAAGAGGTCGAGATCGGGGTAGCTTTTGGCGAGATCGGCTTCGTCGGCAAGGCACGCGAAGGGATCTTCCGGCGAGACCTTGGCCATGGTGACAGCGCGCTCGGCAAGCGCCTGCAGATCAAAGCCGGGATTGGCCGAAACGCTGGCGACACGATTGCCGACGAACACTCTCAGCGAAAAATCATCGCTTTCGGAGGATTCGGTACCCTCGACCTTGCCGAGACGAACGCTGACGGATTGCGAACGCGAGCGCACGACCACCGCATCGGCCGCATCCGCCCCGGCTTTCCGGGCGAGGTCGATCAACTGGCTGGCGCGGGAGAGCAGAGTGGCGGAATCGATTTCTGAGGACATGATTTGGCCTTTCCTTCGCGTTCCATTTATTGTGCACTACATAAAGCTACAAGGGCGGCCAAGCCGATTCTTGTCCGAATGTCGTCACGCATGGTTGTTTCTGACGATCATGTGCTGCAACACCGCCTGCCCACAGAGAGAAACAGACGATGTCCGCGCCCAATGCCCTCTTCACCGAAACCCTGATGCTGCTCGGAGGCGCCGTGGTCACGGCACCGATCTTCAAGAAATTGGGGCTCGGCACCGTGCTCGGCTATCTCGCTGCCGGCGTCGTCATCGGCCCGGTGCTGCACGGCATCGGCGACAGTGAGGCCGTGCTCGCGGTGGCAGAGCTCGGCGTCGTCTTCCTGCTGTTCATCATCGGCCTGGAATTGAAACCGTCGCGCCTATGGCAGATGCGGCGCGACATTTTCGGGCTCGGCACGGCGCAGGTGGTGATCAGCGGACTGGCGCTAACGCTCGCCGCCTATCTCGCCAATATCACCGGCTGGCGTGGCAGTATCATCGTCGGCTTCGGCCTGGCGCTGTCGTCTACCGCCTTCGCCATGCAGATCCTCGAGCAGGAGGGCGACGTCAACACGAAATACGGCCAGCGCTCCTTCTCCATGCTGCTGCTGCAGGATCTGGCGATCGTGCCGCTGCTTGCCCTCGTCACCGTGCTCGACGGACCGAAGGAAGCTACCAATCCGATACCGGACCTTGCCATTGCCGTTGGCGCGGTCGCGGCGATGATCATTGCCGGCCGTTACCTTCTGACGCCACTGTTCCAGATTATCGCCCGCACCGGCGCGCGTGAGGCGATGATCGCGGCCGCCCTTTTGGTCGTCATGGGTTCGGCGACCCTGATGCAGATCGCCGGCCTCTCCATGGCCATGGGCGCTTTCCTTTCCGGCGTGATGCTGGCCGAATCCTCCTATCGCCACGAGCTGGAGGCCGATATCGAGCCCTTCCGCGGCGTGTTGCTCGCTATCTTCTTCATCGCCGTCGGCCTGTCGCTGAAACTGGACGTGATTGCCGACAACTGGGTCCTGATCGTGCTCGCAGTTCCGGTGCTGATGGTCATCAAGGGCGTGGTCATCTACGTGCTCTGCCGCGTGACCGGCTCCTCGCACAACGACGCCATCCGCATCGCCTGTCTGCTGCCGCAAGGCGGTGAATTCGGCTTCGTGCTGTTCAGCACGGCCAGCGCCAGCGGCGGCCTTTTCTCCGCCAGCACGGCCTCGATGCTGATCGCAATCGTGACGCTCTCGATGGCGCTGACGCCGCTCGGCTCGGCGCTTTCAAAGCGCCTGCTGACCGGCGATACCCGTGAGGAATTGGACGAGGATTTCGAGGGCGCGGGCTCCGACGTGCTGATGATCGGCTTCTCGCGTTTCGGCCAGATCGCAGCGCAGATTCTGCTCGCCGGCGGCCGCGATGTCACCGTGATCGACTTTTCCGCCGACCGTATCCGCCAGGCCTCCAACTTCGGCTTCCGCATCTATTTCGGCGATGGCACCCGCAAGGATGTGCTGCGCTCGGCCGGCATCGACCACGCCAAGATCGTCGTCGTCAGCACGCATCACCGCGAGATCACCGACAAGATCGTCGAACTGGTGCAGACGGATTATCCGCACGCACGCCTCTTCGTCCGCTCCTATGACCGCATCCACTCGATCGAGCTGCGCAACAAGGGCGTCGATTATGAGCTGCGTGAGACGCTGGAATCCGGCCTGCTCTTCGGCCGCCGCACGCTGGAAGCGCTCGGCGTCAGTGAAGCCGAGGCCTTTGAGATCGGCGAGGATATCCGCAAGCGCGACGAACAGCGGCTGGTGCTGCAGGCAAGCGAAGGCCTGCAGGCAGGCCGCGACATGCTCTACTCACGGCCGGTCAAGCCGGAGCCGCTCGTCAAACCCAAGCGCGCCGCCGACGTCTTCAGCGACGATGACGATCTCTCTGCCTTGCCGGAGCAAGAGCCGGAACGGGCCTAGAGCCTGTTGGCAGGATAGTGGGGTAGTCACCGATGCGGATTGAAATTGAGCCGCCACGACAAAGCTGGGTCGACGATTTCGCAAAGCTTAAACTGGCAATCCTGCGGGCAGCCCCAGACGGCGCGTACATACATCACATCGGATCCACTGCCGTGCCGGGGCTCGTGGCGAAAAACATTATCGACATTCAGGTTACCGTCGATGATCTGGCACAGGTCGATAGCACCGCCTTCGAACGGGAGGGCTTCACGCATAGACCGGGACTGATCGACCATTGCCCACCTGAGCTTGAGTTGCCCGAAAATGAACTGAGAAAACTCTTCTATAAAAGCACCGGGCGTCCGGCGAACGTCCACGTTCGTGAAAAGGGACGCTTCAATCAGCGCTTCTCGCTTCTCTGCCGTGATTTCCTGCGCTCGCACCCGACGGCGGCTAGCGCCTATGCGCTTATCAAGCAGCGCCTCGCCGAACGATTTCCAACGGATGCCCATGCCTATTACGACATTAAGGATCCGGTGTTCGATATCATCATCGAGGGTGCCAACGAATGGGCAAAAGTGATCGGCTGGTCGGAGCCGCCAGGCGATTAGGGCCGGCTCGGGACCACGCCTTAATTCTTCGCTGTGATCACCCGGTCGAGGGCGAACTTCAACTCGTCCTTGACGCCTGCCGACATGGCTAGGATCTCGCGGGCCTTCAGGAAATCGAGCACGCCGGTGCGGCCGACGGAGGGCCGCAGGAAGATTTGTGGGGCAAGCAGCCGCAGCTTCAGCGCGATGTTGGACTGCATGGTCAGTTGGCCTGCGCCGAACAGGCTCTCGATGCGGTTCGGAATTTGGGTGCCATCGCCTTCCGGTCCACCGACGACGTCGATGCCGATGATGATATCGGCAAGCCCGGCCAGATGCTCATAGGGAACCGGGTTCATGATGCCGCCGTCGATCATCACGCGCTCGCCGACCTTGACCGGCATGAAAACGGCGGGAATGGCGGCGGAGGCGGCCAGCACCGGGAAAAGCTCGCCCTTTTCGGTCACGACCTCAGCCTGCCCGTAATAATCCGTCGTCACCACCTTCAGTGGGATATGCAGCTCTGAAAAATCCTCGGGAAAGGTCGGCGGCATGAAAGCGCGCAGGATGCGCTCGAGATTGAACTGGCCAATCCGGAAGCTTCGCATCGTTGGGGGTCTGAGGCTCCAGATCTTGTTGAGCACGGCGGGGCGGTTGCCGACGGAGGCGAGCGTGTAATCGCGGATTTCCGCGCCGCTCATACCGGCCGCCATCGCCGCGCCCATGATCGAACCGATGGAGGCACCGGCGATCGCAACCGGGCGAATGCCGAGTTCGTCCAGCGCCTCGATAATGTGGATATGGGCAAGACCACGCGCGCCGCCGCAGCCGAAGGCGACCGCGACGCTCGGCGTGCTTGATGTCGCGAGCGTATAGTCGCTCCCGACAAAATCAGCATAATCGCCCATGGTCGTCTCCCTCCGCCGCTAGGCTTGCCGGGGCTGATAACGGAAGAAATGCATCTTGCTGTCGCCGAAGGTCCGCTCTTCAAGGAAGAGGAAATCCGGGGCGACGGTTACCGCGACGTCGGCACGCTCTTCAAGGATCGCCAGCGCGCCGGGCACCAGCCACCGGCCGGCAGCAGCAGCAGCAAAGGCCTTCTCGCCCAGCCCCTTGCCATAGGGCGGATCGGCGAAAAGAAAATCGAAAGGCTCGAGATTGCCGACGCTGCCGAGATCGGTGGCGTCGCGCCGCATCATGCGCGTGCGGCCATGCAGGCCAAGCGCATCGATATTTTCCCAGAGCAGGCCACGGCCCTCGACGCTGCTTTCGACGAAGAGGACATGACGGCAGCCGCGCGAGGCGGCTTCCAGACCAACCGCGCCGGTGCCGGCAAAGATATCCATCATCCGGGTGCCATCGAGCGCCTCGGGGTAGGCATGGGTCAGAATATTGAACAGGCTCTCGCGCGTGCGGTCCGCCGTCGGACGAATATCGTTCGACTTCGGAACCGCAAGCGACCGACCGCGAAACTCACCGCCGACGATCCGCACCGCGCGTTAACCTCTTCCGCCCTTGGGGCCGCCCTTGCCGGGGCCGCCACGGCTCGGACCGCTCCGGCCAGCACCACCCGACGGACGTCCAGCGCCACCGGGCTTGCCCGAGAAGCCGCGTGCACCGCCGGGCTTTCCGGAAGGCTTGCCGCCAAAGGACTTTCCGCCGCCCGGCTTCTTGCCGAAAGGCTTGGCTCCCGGCCGGTCACCGGCGGGACGCTCGCCCTGCGGGCGGTCTCCACGGGGCGGACGATCACCGAATGGGCGATCGCCGCGTGGGCGCTCCGAGCGCTGCTCGCCATCGAAAGAGCGGGCGCGCGGACGCTCGTCACCCTCGGCACGCGGCCGACGGTCGCCGCGGGGCTTGTCACCGTACGGACGGTCACTGCGAGGCTTGTCGCCATAGGGGCGGTCACCGCGCGGCTTATCACCGAAAGGCCGATCGCCACGCGGCGGACGGTCTCCGAATGGACGTTCGCCGCGAGGACGCTCCGAGCGGGCTTCGCCCTGGAATGATTTCGAACGGGGGCGATCGCCACCTTCTGGCCGCGAGCCACGTTCACCACGCGGGCGATCGCTGAACGCTCTATCTCCACGGGGCTTGTCACCATAGGGACGATCACCACGGGGCTTGTCGCCGAAAGGCCGATCACCGCGCGGCGGACGGTCGCCTTGGGGGCGGTCGCCACGGGGACGGTCGGAGCGCTTGCGGTCGAAACCGTCGTCATCGCCACGTCCCGTGCGCGGTGCTTCCTCGCTCGAGCGGATCCATTCTCCATCCGCCTCGGCGACGCGGTTCACGCGAACGCGCGGGCCTTCGTCCGGACGGTCGAAGCCGCTGCGCTGCGGGCGCATGGGCTCTCCGCGCTTGGCGGCAGTTTTGGTATTCTTGGCGGCTTTCGCGGCAGCCTTCTCGCCGAGCGGACGAGCGCCGGGCGCCATCCACACATTGGCGTTGCGGCGGGCACCGAGCGGCGGACGCTTCGGACGATCGTCTTCCTTATGACCGCCATCGCGGCGTCCTTCGTCACGACGATCGTCGCGCTTGGTGTCGAGACGGCCCAAGGCGCGCTCGCGCTTGTCCTCGGGGCGCTCGCGGTCGCGCCTCGGGCGTTCCTCTTTCGCGGCACGCTCCGGTTTGGCCTCGGCTTCATCCTCGCCGGCAGGCGCCGAGGCGTTATAGAGCGGCGCATCGAAATTCGCCTTGGCGTCTTCGACCAGACGGGGGCCGAGCTGATCGCGCAGTGTGCGGCCGCGCACTTCCAGCACCCGTCCTTCCGGCAGATCGCCGAGCTGGAACGGGCCATAGGAAATGCGGATCAGGCGGTTGACCTCAAGGCCGAGCGCGCCGAGCACGTTCTTGATTTCGCGGTTCTTGCCTTCGCGCAGACCCATGGTGATCCAGACGTTGGAGCCCTGCGTGCGGTCGAGTGTCGCTTCGATCGAGCCATAGAGCACGCCGTCGACGGCGATGCCTTCCTTCAGCTTGTCGAGCGCTTCCTGATCGATCTCGCCATGGGCGCGCACGCGGTAGCGGCGCAGCCAGCCGGTGGTCGGCAGTTCCAGCACGCGGGCAAGGCCGCCGTCATTGGTGAGCAGCAGCAGGCCTTCGGTGTTGATGTCGAGACGGCCGATCGACATGACGCGCGGCAGTTCTTCCGGCAGATTGTCGAAAACGGTCGGGCGTCCCTCAGGATCGGCATTGGTGGTCACCAGGCCGGCCGGCTTGTGGTAGAGCCACAGGCGCGTGCGCTCGATGCCGCGGATCGGCATGCCATCCACTTCGATCTTGTCGGCGAGCGTCACGTTGACGACCGGGCTGTCCAGCAGCACGCCGTTCAGCCGCACACGGCCGTCCATGATCATGCGCTCGATATCGCGGCGGGACGCCACGCCGGCGCGCGCCATCACCTTGGAAATGCGCTCGGCCTTTCCATCGCCGCCTTCGGTCTCGGCGGACACCCTGGCGGGCGCGGCCTTCACCGGCTTGGCATCGTCGCGTTTCATCGCCGGCTTCGTCTTGGTGTCGCGGGTAAAGGGTTTTGGCCCAGGCCGCTTGGGCTTGTCATTCATTGTCATTTGTTGTTTGCCTGAATTTTTAAGGCGTGTTCCTATCAGGTCACGCCCCTGCGGTTAAGTGGAAAATCTAAAATGGCGAATACAAATCACTTCATGGAGCTGGCGCTCGCCGAAGCACGCAGTGCCGGCGCGCGTGGTGAAGTGCCGATCGGGGCTGTTCTCGTGCTCGACGACGCCGTCATCGCCAAGGCCGGCAACCGCACCCGCGAGCTCAACGACGTCACCGCCCATGCCGAAATCGCCGCGATCCGCATCGCCTGCGAGACGCTCGGCCAGGAGCGCCTGACGGGCGCCGATCTCTATGTGACGCTGGAACCATGCACCATGTGCGCGGCGGCGATCTCATTTGCCCGCATCCGCCGACTTTACTACGGCGCGGAAGATCCGAAGGGCGGCGGGGTGGATAATGGCGTGCGCTTTTATCGCCAGCCGACCTGCCATCACGCGCCGGAAGTCTATTCGGGCATTGCCGAACGGGATGCGGCTGAGATTCTCAGGGAATTCTTTCAACTGAAACGGCAGGAAGACTAAAAAAGCGGCGGTTCAGGCCGCCGCTTCATGCACGAGAAGATTTATTGGAACGGCTTCCACCAACTGCTGTTGTTGCTCTGCTGCGCTGCCTCGGCGTCCTTCTTGCGCTGCTTTTCCTTCTTGCTCTCCGGCGTGCCGAGATCGTTCAACGCAGTCGGATCGGAGACCTGGCGATATTGCTGCGGTGGGTCGATCAGATAACGGCGCTGGTCGTAAGTGCCGGCCTGATCCTGACGCGCGGCGCGGTAGGCTGCCGTCTGCTCCGCTTCCGTCTTGCGATTGCGGCTGCTGTCAGCCTGGGCGAGCGGCGAACGGTAGTTGACGTTGCTCTTGTTTTCGTCGGCCTCTTCGGCCAGGCGCTTGCGCGCATCTTCCGGCGATTCCAGCCAGGCCGGGTTATCCTTGCTCGCCAGCGTCTGCTGCGGCGCGGTCAGGTCTTCCCTCTGGTTTTCAGCAGGGAGAACCAGGCCGGGGCGGTTCGGATATTTCACCTGCTTGTCCTTCGGCGTGGCGGCCGAAACGGAGGCGATATCGCCGAGGTCGTCGAGAAGCTGCACGCCGGCGGTCTTGTCCGTGCCGTAACGCGGGCTGCTCAAGCAGCCGGACATCAGACCGCAGCCAACCACGAGTGCCGCCAAGCTGACGCCAACACGAACCCTATGCATCGCTCTCATGAAAACCCTTCCCAGCCATGCCGGTACATCTATAGCAGACCCCAATTCATGCCAACTGCCGCAAAAATCGGGCCATTTTCAGGCAGCTTTTACCGGATGAACGCCTCGAAGGCAATTCACCCGGCAATTTTCTTCAGTTGACGGCCGCCAGCTCGCGCAGGGCCGCAGCGTCACGCGCCGAGACGTCCGGATAGTCCGGATCGGAGCCGACATCGGTGGTGATGCGCCAGGAACGGGCGCATTTACGACCCTCGGCCAGAGCCGGCACGACGCTCACCTTGGCGGCGTCATCGAGACGGAAGGCATCGGTCGGACCTTCGCCAGAATTGACAGTGATGCCGGAGGTGATGCAGATCTCTGCCAGATCCTGCCCTTCCAGCGCCTTCAGGAGCTCCGGATCGGCGACATAGACAACGGGCGCGGCTTCCAGCGAGGAGCCGATGCGCTTGTCCTTGCGCTCGATTTCCAAAGCGCCGGTGACGACGCTGCGCACGGCGCGGATCTTCTTCCACTTCTCGGCCAGCGCCTCGTTCTTCCATTCGGTGGGAACGGCCGGGAACTGTTCGAGATGCACCGAGACCGCCGACGGGTTGCGCGACAGCCAGGCTTCTTCCGTCGTGAACGGCAGCATCGGTGCCAGCCAGGTCACCATGCAATCGAAGATCGTGCGGATGACGGCAAGCGCCGCGCGGCGGCGCAGGCTCGATGGGGCATCGCAATAAAGCGCATCCTTGCGGACATCGAAATAGAAGGCCGAAAGCTCGACATTCGAGAAATCGATGAGCGCGCGGGCGATGCGCTTGAAGTCGAAGGCGTCGTAGCTTTCGCGCACGAGTTCGTTCAGCTCGGCGAGACGGTGCAGCATCAGCTGCTCCAGCTCCGGCATATCGGCGTAGGCGATCACTTCGCCCTTGTCGTGCGCCAGCGTGCCGAGCATCCAACGGATGGTGTTGCGCAGCTTGCGATAGGCGTCGACGTTGGTCTGGATGATGGCCTTGCCGAGACGCTGGTCTTCCCAGTAGTCGGTGGTCATGACCCAGAGGCGCAAGATATCCGCGCCGCTATCCTTCATCACATCCTGCGGCGCTACGACGTTGCCGAGCGACTTCGACTGCTTACGGCCCTGTTCGTCCATGGTGAAGCCATGGGTGACGACCGTATCATAGGGCGCACGGCCACGTGTCGCAGCGCTTTCGAGCAGCGACGAATGGAACCAGCCGCGATGCTGGTCGGAGCCTTCGAGATAGACGTCCGCCGGCCATTTCAGGTCCGGGCGGTCTTCCAGCGTGAAGGTGTGGGTCGAGCCCGAGTCGAACCAGACGTCGAGGATATCCATAACCTGCGTCCACGGCTCGTTGGCCTTTTCACCGAGGAAGCGCTCGCGCGCACCTTCGGCAAACCACGCATCGGCGCCTTCCGCGTCGAAAGCTTCGAGGATGCGGGCGTTGACGGCATCGTCCTGCAGGATCTCGCCATCATCGTCGACGAAGATCGCGATCGGAACGCCCCAGGCGCGCTGACGCGAGAGCACCCAATCCGGGCGCTGCTCGATCATGGCGCGCAGGCGATTCTGGCCGGAGGCGGGCACGAAGCGGGTATCGTCGATCGCCTTGAGTGCACGCGACCGCAGCGTCGTGCCGTCGGCAAGGTCCTTGTCCATATAGACGAACCATTGCGGCGTGTTGCGGAAGATGACCGGCTTCTTCGAGCGCCAGGAATGCGGATAGGAATGTTTCAGACGTCCGCGGGCAAAGAGCGTATTCGTCTCGATCAGCGCCTTGATGACGAGATCGTTGGCGTTACCCTTCTTGCCGTTGTCGTCCATGACGCGGCCACCCTCGAAGCCCGGGGCATCGGCGGTGTAGAAGCCGCCATCATCGACGGTGAAGGGGATACGCGAAGAGATGCCGCGCGCTTCAAGAGAGCGAGCCTGCGCCATCCAGGCGTCAAAGTCTTCGCGGCCGTGGCCGGGTGCCGTGTGCACAAAGCCGGTGCCGGCATCGTCGGTAACATGGTCGCCGTTGAGCATCGGTACCTTGAAGCCGTAGCCAAGCGAGGCCAGCGGATGGGCGCAGGTGATCGCGCCGAGATCGTCGGCGGTTACATCGTGCAAACGCTTGTACTGCAGCTTTGCCTTGGCGAAGGCTTCCTCGGCGAGCTTGTCGGCGAGGATCAGCTTTTCGCCCGGACGCGGGCCGAAATCATTGGCGGCTTCCGTCACCTCGTAAAGGCCGTAGGAAACGCGCGACGAATAGGCGATCGCCCGGTTGCCGGGGATCGTCCAGGGGGTCGTGGTCCAGATGACGACAAAGGTACCGGCAAGTGCCGCCGGACCTTCGACGACAGGGAACTTCACCCAGATCGTATCGCTCTCAACATCGGCATATTCGACTTCGGCTTCCGCCAGCGCGGTGCGCTCGACCACCGACCACATGATCGGCTTGGAGCCACGATACAGCTGACCGGTCTTGGCGATCTTCAGCAGCTCGCCGGCGATGCGGGATTCGGCGTGGAAGTTCATCGTCAGATAGGGATTGTCGAAATCGCCGACGATGCCGAGACGCTTGAACTCATCGGACTGGATCTTGATCCAGCCGGCGGCGAAGTCACGGCATTCCTGGCGGAATTCGTTGACCGGAACCTCGTCCTTGTTCTTGCCCTTCTCGCGGTATTTTTCCTCGATCTTCCACTCGATCGGCAGGCCGTGGCAATCCCAGCCCGGAACGTAGTTGCTGTCATAGCCGCGCATCTGGAACGAGCGGGTGATGACGTCCTTGAGGATCTTGTTCAGTGCGTGGCCGATGTGGATGTTGCCGTTGGCATAGGGCGGTCCGTCATGCAGCACGAATTTCTCGCGGCCGGCGGCTGACGCGCGCAGCGCCTTGTAGAGGTCCATCTCCTGCCAGCGCTTGACCAGCTCCGGCTCCTTCTGCGGCAGGCCGGCGCGCATCGGGAAATCGGTCTCGGGCAGATAGAGGGTCTTCGAATAGTCGAATTTTTCAACGGTATCGGTCATGGTTCAGACAATTGCCTCGGCGTCTCGGGCATATCGCGCCAAGAAGGCGCAGCCATAGGGGGATTTTTTCGGCGGCGGTAGCGCCTCGGGAACGGGCGCCAAGAACCCGGACCTTCCGGCAGCTTAAAGCGCGCGGAAGGCCGGGCCAATAATTCGTATCGATAGGCTCAGCCGAAATTGGGTCATAATGGGCGGTTCATAAGCGCTTTTTGAGCGGAAAGGAAGAGGAATCCACCGCGACAAGGCACAGAAAAGCCGCGGGCGTTTCCGCCCGCGGCCGATTGAGGAGCTGGTCCGATCAGGCGCGTACTGTCGCCCGCGCCGGCATGACCGCGTTGAGGATCACCGACACGACGATATTGGCGGCCAGCGCCAGCAGTCCCGTGTAGACGGTGAAGCTCGTCTCTCCGAGGGAGACCATGTGCAGTGGCTTCCAGCCGGCATCCCAGACGAGATAGGTGCCGCCGAAGAAGCCGACGACCCAGCCGGCAAGCAGAGCGGGCGCGCGGAACCACTTGGTATAGAGGCCGAAGACCAGCGCCGGCAGCGTCTGCAGGATCCAGATGCCACCCAGCAATTGCAGATCGAGCGCGAACTGCGTCGGCAGGAAGATGATGACGAGAAGCGCGCCGACCTTGACGACGAGCGAGGTCATTTTGGCGACCTTTGCCTCGCCGGCATCGGAGACCTGCGGATTGACGTAAGCCTTCCAGAAGTTGCGGGTGAAGAGGTTGGCGGCACCAATACTCATCACGGCAGCCGGCACCAGCGCGCCGATCGCGATGGCGGCGAAGGCAAAACCGGCAAACCAGCTTGAGAACAGCGACTGGAACAGCGCCGGCACGACATCGTTGGGGCTATCCAACTTCAGGTTCGCTGCGTGGCCCATGTAGCCGAGCAGGGCCAGCAAGCCGAGCAGCAGCGTATAGGCCGGCAGCAGCACCGCATTCTTGCGGATGGTGTTGCCGCTGTTGGAGGCGAAAATGCCGGTCAGCGTGTGCGGATACATGAAGGCCGCAAGCGCCGAGCCGAGCGCCAGCGTCGCATAGGCGACATACTGGTTACCACCGAGCACCAAGCTGCCGGCCCCCTTGGCCTGGAAAGCCGCATCGGCGGAGGCGAAGACATTGGCATAGCCGCCGAGCTTGGCCGGGATGAGCGCGATAGCGGCGATCACCACGATATAGATCATGATGTCCTTGACGAAGGCGATCAGCGCCGGGGCGCGAAGGCCGGCCGAATAGGTGTAGAGCGCCAGGATGATGAAGGCGACGGCGAGCGGGAATTCGCCATGAAGTCCCAGCGCCTTGAACACTGCCGTCATGCCGACGAGCTGCAAGGCGATATAGGGCATGGTGGCGATGACGCCGGTCGCGGCAACCGCCAGCTCGAGCGCCCGCGAACCATATTGGCCATGCACGACATCGCCCGCCGTGACGTAGCCATGATCCTTCGCGCGCCTCCAAAGAAGCGGCATCACCATGAAGACGAAGGGATAGACGACGATCGTATAGGGCAGCGCGAAGAAGCCGTAGGCACCGACGGTGTAGACCAGGGCCGGAACGGCAATGACGGTATAGGCGGTGTAAAAATCGCCACCGACGAGGAACCATGTGATCCAGGTGCCGAAGCTGCGGCCGCCAAGGCCCCATTCGTCGATATGAGCAAGGGTCTTCGGCCTGCGCCAGCGCGCGGCAACGAAGCCCATGACGGTTACCAGCACCATGAAGAAGATGAAGACGGCAAGTGCCGTCGGGTCGATACTAGTCATCATGGCGCATGCTCCGGTAAGCGATCCAGGTCAGGACAGCGGTGATCGGCACCCAGGTAAGCTGGTACCAATAGAAGAAGGGGAAACCGAAGAGAACCGGATCATGACTGTTATAGAAGGGGACCCAGAGCAGGCCGATATAGGGAATGACGAGCAGCCAGCAGGCCGCCGTCCCAAAGCGTTTATCCATTTCCGATACCTCCCAAGCGGTGCGTAGGCGCCGCCTCGTTGCAGTTGTCAGAGTGGAAGGCGGTGCGTGAGTCTGTGACCGCAGTATGGAATACCAGCGGGCCGAAGCCAATGCGCTTTTGGCTATGCGGAAACGGACTGACGGATGTAAATTCCTCCCAGCGGCCGCCATCGGCCAGCCGCTGCTGAAGTCCTAGGGCGAGCCTGCGGCTTGAACAAGATAGCTGCACACGCGAAGTACCGAGGCCTACCCATAAGTGGGTAGAGGGGCGCTAGACCGTTCTCGTCGCGATCCCGTGGTCAAGGGCGTAGCGGATCAGCCCGGCTGTCGTTGCGATGCCGAGCTTCCTCTTCAAATTCTTGCGATGCGTTTCGGCCGTCGCAGGCGTAATCCCGAGTTCCTCGGCAATCTCGCGA
The DNA here is from genome assembly GCF_041355235.1 of Rhizobium sp. RCC_161_2. NCBI lineage: Bacteria > Pseudomonadati > Pseudomonadota > Alphaproteobacteria > Hyphomicrobiales > Rhizobiaceae > Rhizobium > Rhizobium sp. RCC_161_2. Next base: position 178,467 of record NZ_JBFUPL010000008.1, read on the forward strand.
TTGCTCCGGCCTGTGACGATCAAACCCAGAATGTGCCGCTCGCGTGGCGTCAGAGGGTCGGCTTCCATTCGATCCTCGTCCGCCATCAATATGTCGCGCACGCCTGACGAAAAATAAGTTCCGCCGCTCGCCACAGTCTCAATCGCGCAGACGACTTCGTCCGTCGACACATCCTTGAGAATATATCCAACGGCACCGTGCATGATCGATGACGAGATATATTCGCGGCTATCGTGCATGGACAGCATCACGATCCGCGTATCCGGAAGCTCTCGACGAAAGAGTTCGATCGCATCGATACCACTGAGCTTCGGCATGTTGATGTCCATCAAAGTCACTTGCGGGCGCCTCTGTCGCGCTATCTCCAAGCCGACCTGCGCAAGACTTGCCGTACCAATCACCTCGATGTGATCAAAAGTCTCGAGCACAGCTTTCAGTCCATCGAGCACCACGGGGTGATTGTCGATCAGGAGAACGCTGATCCTGTCTCTTGTCATGCGGCATCCACCCTTGTGCCCGGCGCAGCATTGGCCGATTTTGGCAACATCGCCGTCAGTGTCGTGCCATCAGCCGTGCTTTGAACGAGAAGGAGACCATGGAAATGCGCCATCCGTTCCTGCATGTTCCTCAGCCCAAGCCCTCCCTTGCCTTCTCCCGCGCCCTCAAAGCCCATGCCATTGTCTGAAACCCTCAAGCGTGCACGCCCCCGCTCACTCCAAAGTTTGATCGCGAGAAGCGTCGCGCCGGAATGACGTTCGACATTGTTCAAAGCCTCCTGCGCGACACGGTAGAGCGCGGTACTGGCTTCTGGCTTTAACATGCTGGCGAAGCCCACGGATTCGATCTCCGTTGCAATCCCGGTCCGCTCAGCGAAATTGTTCGCGAGTGCGGTCAGAGCCGCCGTTAAGCCGAGATCATCGAGCACGCGGGGGCGAAGATCATGCGAGAGCCGCCTGATGTCCTTGATAGCGCTATTGAGCGCATCCACACCCTTCTCGATCGTCGTGGCAGCATCGTCAACCTGGTTCCTGACCTTGCGGCTGGCAAGATCCATGACGTAGCGCACTCCGAGGAGATTCTGCGATACGCCGTCGTGCAATTCGCGGGCAAGACGTGCGCGCTCCTCCTCCTGCGTATCGATGACACGCTGCGTCAGCTCCTTGAGCCGACTATCCGCCATCCGCCGCTCGCGGAACGTCAGCAGCATGCAGGTCGTGAAAACGACCAGAACGGCAGGAACCGCAATCAGTAGGACGACGATGAAGGTTCTTTTTATGTTTGCCCGCATGCCGGCATTGGCCGCCGCAGTCTGGGTGAAAATATCGTCCAGATAGACGCCGGTTCCGACAACCCAGTGCCATTTATCAAGGCTGACCACAAATGACAGTTTATCGGCAATATGGCCGCTGGAAGGCTTCTCCCATTTGTACTGGTGCAGGCCACCGCCGCCTTTTGCCGTCTTGATGAGTTCGGCGATGACCCTGTCACCATCAGGATCGGTCAAATCGAGCCAATTGCGCCCGTTGCGAAACCCCTCGCGCGGATGCACGACATTGTTTCCGTCATAGTCGTAGACGAAGAAATATCCGTCCGCACCGTAGTCAAGCGAAGTCAGGATCGCCGCAACCTTGTCCTTCGCGGCCTGGTCGTCCGGCTTTGCGTCCCGATAGATCACCTGGATGGCCGACACAGCGAGATTTGTAAGGTTGACGATTTCCGTCTCTTTCGCCTTCAGCATGTTCTGTTCGAACGTCTCGATATTGCTCCTGGTGAGATTGGCCGATTGCCAGGTAATGAAGGCGGTAATAGCCAGGATCGAAAAAACGAGAGGTACGAGCGCAAGCGCGATGATCTGGTGGCGCAGTGTCAACGATTGTCCCTCCCAAGAACCGGCCACGAACCATGACCCTTGTCGGACATGAATTCAACAGCTTGTCAGCGGCGCTGCATGCACGCCCGAAATCGAGCGTAGAGCCAAGCTGCATAGGCAATGACACAGGGCGGAAAACGATGACGTTTGGCGCGAGGCAAAAAGCGGCGGCAGCGCGGAAACTCTACCCACCCAACCCCTTGCGCAACATCAGGAAAAGGCGATGGCCCGGTCGATGTCTCCGAGTGGCCGGACGCCGGCGAGCAGCGCCCTCGCCTCTTCTTCGTCCTTCCTGATCTGCGCCACCAACGGATCGAGGCCGTCGAACTTCAGTTCGGGGCGGAGATAGCCGAAGAAGGAGACGGAACAGATCTGGCCGTAAAGATCGCCACTGAAGTCGAAGACGAAGGTTTCGAGCAGCGGTGCGCCATTGTCGGTGACGGTCGGACGCCGGCCATAGCTGGCAACGGCATCGCGGATGATCCCATCGGCGGCGCGGAAGCGCACGGCGTAAATGCCGGGTTTCAATTCCACTTCCGGCGGCAGCCGCATGTTTGCAGTCGGGAAGCCGAGCGTACGGCCTAGCTGTTCGCCGCCGATCACTTCGGCTTCGACCGTATAGCGATAGCCGAGCAGGCCGGCGGCCTCGGCCACCTCCCCTTCGGTGAGCAACGTCCGGATGCGGCTCGACGAGACCACGTCGGCATTTTCATCACGGAAGGCGTCGATCAGCGTCACGCCGAAACCATGCTTGCTGCCGGCATTCATCAGGAAGGCCGGGCCACCCTGACGATCATGGCCGAAATGGAAATCGAAGCCGGTGACGACTTCGGACGCATGCAGCCAGTCGATCAGAATCGAATGGACGAACTCGTCGGCGGAGCGCTGCGAAAAGGCCCGGTCGAAAGGATATTCGATGACGGCGTTGAAGCCCATTGCTTCGAGCAGGCGCGCCTTCAATGGCGCGGGTGTCACGCGGAAGACCGGATGATCGGGTTTGAAGACGGTGCGGGGATGCGGCTCGAAGGTCAGAACCAGCGCCGGCACGCCGCGCTCCCGGGCGATCTCCAGCGCGCGATCGAGCACGGATTGATGGCCGCGATGCACGCCGTCGAAATTGCCGATGGCGATGACGCCGCCCTTCAGAGTGTCGGGCAGCGGCTCGCGGGTTTCGTTGCGATGGAAAACGGTCATCGGCTACCACTCTCCTCAGACAAGGCGGGGCATCCACCACCTGGGCGACGCCTGTTCGCGTGCCAGGAAGGCGCCAAGCGCTGCCTCGTCGGTGTGACCGTCGACGACATATTCGCGGGCATGAATGCCATGGCTGATATACAGAAGATCGAGACCGTAATCGAGCGCGCCGCGTACATCCGTCGGCATGCCGTCACCGATGGCGACAACGCGCGATAGCGGGAATTCGCCTCGAACCTCGCGGGCGGCGGCGATCGAGGCGTCGTAGATCGGCTGATGCGGCTTGCCGGCAATTCGCGTCTCGCCGCCGAGCCGGTCGTAATAGGCGGCCATGGCGCCTGCGCAGGGGATCATGCGGTGACCGCGCTCGACCACCAGATCGGGATTGGCGCAGATCAACGGCACCTTGCGGGCCACCCAGGCCGTCAGCATCTCGGTGTAATCGTCGGGCGTCTCGGTCTCGTCATCGAAGAAGCCGGTGCAGACGATGCTCTCGGCCTCCTCCGCCTCGACGCGCACCACGTCCAGCCCCTCGAGAATGCCAGTGTCGCGCTCAGGCCCGAGCAGGAAGACCTTCCTCGGTCCCTCGGCGATCAGGCGGCGGGTGACGTCGCCAGAGGTGACGATGCGGTCATAGGCGCTGTCGGGAATGCCGATCTGGCGCAATTGCTCGACCACTCTCGGCGCGACACGGGGGGAATTGGTGATGAGGACGACCGTCAGGCCCTCATCGCGTGCGGCTTGCAGAGCAGCCGGCGCGTCCGGATAGGCGGAGACGCCATTGTGCAGCACACCCCAGACATCGCAGAGCGCGACATCATAATGTCCGCCGATCTCGCGAAAGCTTTCGATACGCTTGCCCATGCAATCCTCGCACTCAAAGAAATCACGGGCTGACATCGCAAACCGGCCGGCAAATTACAAGAGCGCAGCGCAGGTTTTTGCATTGCACAAGCGCCGCATGCGCTTCAGCCGGCAAGGCGGAGCAGACAGCCGGCCAAAGCGGAGACCCCAAGCACAGTCGCCACGCCCGCCCGATGCCGGAAGACCAGCACGACGGCGAGCGTGAAAAGCAACAGCGCCGAGACGTCGATCGTCGCCCAGGCCGGCCAGGCGATGCCGGCGATCGGGACATTGACATAGTCGCTACCCTGGACCCCGACACGGCGGCTCCAAAGGACCAGCCGGCCGACATCGGCAAAGAGCACATGCAGGCCAAACCAAAGCGACAGGTTGGCCATGACGCCGACGATCGCTGCGGTGATCGCCGCAAGGGCGGCCGACAGGCCCGCGTGACCGCGCAGCCGCTCGATATAGGGCGCGCCGGCAAAGATGAAGAGGAAGCTCGGCGCAAACGTCGCCCAGGCCGCAAGGCTGGCGCCGAGGAAACCCGCCGTCAGCGGATCGAAGCCGAAAGGATTGCGAAAGCCGGCCATGAAGCCGACGAAACAGAGAACGAGCACCAGAGGCCCCGGTGTCGTCTCCGCGAGCGCCAGACCGTCCAGCATCTCGCCCGGCCGCAGCCAGGCATAGTGCTGCACCGCCGTCTGCGCCACATAGGCCAGTACCGCGTAGGCGCCGCCGAAGGTGACGACCGCCATGCGGGAAAAGAAGGAGAAGATCGCACCGAAGACATTGGTTTCGCCGCTCAGCGTTTCGGCAATGACATCCTTCGGTCCATCCAAGCCGTGGATGAGCAAGAGCGGCGCCTGCCAGATCGCCAGCCAGCATAGAAGGGTGAGAAGGGTTTTTCGCACGCCGACGCTTCGCAGAGCGCCCTTGCCGATGCCGGCGAGGGCAAACCGAGGCAATCGCGGCCGCCATTGATCGTCGCGGTAGGCGCGGTGGAGTACCCGGCCATAGCCGGCAAGACCGGCCAGAAGCACCACAAGCGGAAACGGCAGGTCGAAGACGAACAGCAGAAGGAAGCTCGCGAGCGCGATGCCGACATGAAATCGCGTCTTCAGCGCCCGGCTGCTCAGCCGCATCAGCGCCTGCAGCACGATCGCCAGCACACCGGCCTTGATGCCGAAGAAGACGGTCGCCAGCAGGCTGGTGTCGTGAAACAGGGCATAGAAGGCCGAGAGCGCCAGGATGACGACAAAGCCCGGCAGGATGAACAGGAGCCCCGCGACCAGGCCGCCGCGCCAGCCATGCAGCAGCCAGCCAATATAGGTGGCGAGCTGTTGCGCCTCCGGTCCCGGCAGCAGCATGCAGTAGCTCAGCGCATGCAGGAAGCGCTCCTCATCGACCCAGCGCTTCTCATCGACCAGAACGCGATGCATCAGCGCGATCTGCCCGGCGGGGCCGCCAAAGCTCAGAACGCCGATGCGCGCCGAGACGCGTACAGCCTCAGAAAAGACCGGTTTAGGCGCTATGTCGCCCGTCGTCGAAACTCCGGCCGCGCCAGTCAACGCTCTCTGCCTTCGCTTTTTGCTAAAAAATTCGTCACGAGCGTCCTTGACTCGTTTGGAGCCCATCCCTAAATCTCCGTCGCTAGCACTCGCCGAGGCTGAGTGCTAACAAGCCCCATACGGATCCCCCGCTGATCCGTGAAGTCATTTGATCGAGGGATTAGACAATGGCAAGCACCAATTTCCGCCCCCTTCATGACCGCGTCGTCGTTCGTCGCGTCGAGTCCGAAGCAAAGACCAAGGGTGGTATCATCATTCCCGATACCGCCAAGGAAAAGCCGCAGGAAGGCGAAATCGTCGCCGTCGGCTCCGGCGCTCGTGACGAGTCCGGCAAGGTCATCCCGCTGGACGTCAAGGCCGGCGACCGCATCCTGTTCGGCAAGTGGTCGGGCACCGAAGTCAAGCTTGACGGCGAAGACCTTCTCATCATGAAGGAAGCCGACATCATGGGCATCATCGGCTAATCCAGCCGGTTTCCCCTTTTCCGATACAGCTGACGGGCCATAAACCCGGACAATGCGAATTCAGGAGTTTTTAGACATGGCAGCTAAAGAAGTAAAATTCGGCCGCAACGCCCGCGAAAAGATGCTTCGTGGCGTCGATATCCTCGCCGATGCAGTCAAGGTAACGCTCGGCCCGAAGGGTCGTAACGTCGTTATCGACAAGTCCTTCGGCGCACCGCGCATCACCAAGGACGGCGTCACGGTCGCCAAGGAAATCGAACTCGAAGACAAGTTCGAAAACATGGGCGCCCAGATGGTCCGTGAAGTTGCTTCGAAGACCAACGACATCGCCGGCGACGGCACCACGACTGCAACCGTTCTCGCCCAGGCCATCGTTCGCGAAGGCGCCAAGGCAGTTGCAGCCGGCATGAACCCGATGGACCTGAAGCGCGGCATCGATCTTGCTGTTTCTGAAGTCGTCAAGGATCTCCAGGCCAAGGCCAAGAAGATCAACACGTCGGAAGAAGTCGCACAGGTCGGCACGATCTCGGCAAACGGTGAAAAGCAGATCGGTCTCGATATTGCTGAAGCCATGCAGAAGGTCGGCAACGAAGGCGTCATCACGGTTGAAGAAGCCAAGACCGCCGAAACCGAACTCGAAGTCGTCGAAGGCATGCAGTTCGACCGCGGCTACCTCAGCCCCTACTTCGTGACTAACCCGGAAAAGATGATCGCCGATCTCGAAGACGCGTTCATCCTGCTCCACGAGAAGAAGCTCTCGAACCTGCAGGCAATGCTTCCGGTTCTCGAAGCTGTCGTTCAGACCGGCAAGCCGCTCCTCATCATCGCTGAAGACGTCGAAGGCGAAGCTCTTGCGACCCTCGTCGTCAACAAGCTGCGCGGTGGCCTGAAGATTGCTGCCGTCAAGGCTCCGGGCTTCGGCGATCGCCGCAAGGCCATGCTGGAAGACATCGCCATCCTGACGGGCGGCACTGTCATCTCCGAAGACCTCGGCATCAAGCTCGAGTCGGTTACCCTCGACATGCTCGGCCGTTCCAAGAAGGTTTCGATCTCCAAGGAAAACACCACGATCGTCGACGGCGCTGGCCAGAAGTCCGACATCGAAGGCCGCGTTGCCCAGATCAAGGCTCAGATCGAAGAAACCACTTCGGACTACGACCGCGAGAAGCTGCAGGAACGTCTTGCCAAGCTCGCTGGCGGCGTTGCCGTTATCCGCGTTGGCGGTTCGACGGAAATCGAAGTCAAGGAAAAGAAGGACCGCATCGACGACGCTCTCAACGCGACGCGCGCTGCTGTTCAGGAAGGTATCGTACCGGGCGGTGGTATCGCTCTGCTGCGCTCCTCCACGAAGATCACCGTCAAGGGTGAGAACCAGGACCAGGAAGCTGGCATCAACATCATTCGTCGTGCGCTGCAGGCTCTGGTTCGCCAGATCGCTGAAAACGCTGGTGACGAAGCTTCGATCGTTGTCGGCAAGGTTCTCGACAAGAACGAAGACAACTACGGCTACAACGCTCAGACGTCTGAATATGGCGACATGATCGCCATGGGCATCGTCGACCCGGTCAAGGTTGTCCGCACGGCTCTGCAGAACGCAGCTTCGGTTGCTTCGCTGCTGATCACCACCGAAGCTATGATCGCCGAGCTGCCGAAGAAGGACGCTCCTGGCGGCATGCCGGGCGGCATGGGCGGCATGGGCGGCATGGACATGATGTGATAAGGCCTTAGCCTTATTGCGACTGTTCATTCCGGCATCCGGATTTGACGAAGGGCGGCTCTCGGGCCGCCCTTTTCATTTAGGCCCAGGCGGTTGCGATACTTGCAACATAAGATTTCATACCCGTGGGAATTTACAGAGTTTGCCCCATTGCTGTTTTCGGAAAAGCTCCTATAAATCGCAGCGCAGCGATTTGAGTGGGGATTGCTGATAAAAGTATGATTTATACTTAATTTCTGCGCATGATGCGCAATTGGGTATAGTCATAACCTTTTCGATAGATAATACGCCTAGACTTATTACTTAAGTTAACTTGGTGAACTAAGTTGGCGGTCCGGAAGTACGCCTATAGCGGATGGGTTTGATGCGGAGGTGGCTTCGCCAGCCAGTAGCTGTGACAATATGCGGAGCGCCGTTCCGCCCAACAGTGCATGGAATTACGATTGAAGCGCGCGCAGGGGAACCCGCGTCTCAAGTTGGGGAACATCTTGTTCAAGATCGCCAAAGCCAGCCTTGCCGCACCTTTCGCTCCTGGATCCCTGGAGTTCGACGGTCACGATCCCGATCTTCTGGCGCAGTTCTGCGTCTCGGAAGGCTGGACCGGAGATCTGGCGAGCGGCATCATCAAGCTCGGCCAGTGGAGCACCATGCTGCACGGGCTGACATCATCGGAATGCGGCCTGTTGAGCCTGATGCATTGCTACGACGCCAATGACCGCACCCGTATCCTCGAGCTGTTCGAGCAGGCAGCGACCGCATCCTCCAGCTTCTGCTATTCGACCACGGCGTTTGGCAGCTCCGGGCATCGCCAGCCGATCTTCTGTGTCGGCGAGTCGATCGGTACGGAAGGAAAACACGCCGGCAGCATAGTGGGCGTCTTCCTGTTCCCGCGCTTCAAGCTGGAGCCGGGCAGCCAATTGGCGGCTCGTCAATAACGCTCCGGACGCAAAAGGCCGATCCTATGGACCGGCCCTCGATCTCGGGCAAGAGCATTCAACGTCAATCCCGCTTCGGAATATTCAGCCCGCGCTGGCTCGCCGGGCGGGCAGTCGCGCGCTCGACCCAGTCCATGACTGACGGGAAGCTTGCGAGTTCGAGGACATCACGACCGCCATAGAAGACATCGACGCCGCGAACCCAGGGGAAGGTGGTGATGTCGGCGATGGTATATTCGTCGCCCATGATCCACTGACGACCCTTCAAGCGGTCTTCCAAAACGCTGAGTAGACGCTTGGCCTCATCGCGATAGCGTTCCACCGGATAGGAATTGTTGGCGACCTTGTCGGCGGCGAATTTGAAGAAATGTCCGAACTGGCCGAACATCGGGCCGATGCCGCCCATCTGGAAGAACACCCATTGCAGCACTTCATAGCGCCCGGCCGCATCCTTGGGGATGAGCTTGCCGGTTTTTTCGGCGAGATAGACGAGGATGGCGCCGGATTCGAACAGGCCGATCGGCTTGCCGCCGGGACCGTTGGGATCGATGATCGCCGGAATGCGGCCATTCGGGTTCAGCGAGATGAATTCCGGCGACTTCTGGTCGTTGGTACCGAAGGAAATCAGATGCGGCTCATAGGCAAGTTCGAGTTCCTCGAGCGCGATCGAAACCTTGACGCCGTTCGGCGTCGGCAGCGAGTAGAGCTGGATGATATCCGGATTGCTGGCGGGCCAGCGCTTCGTGATCGGAAATGAGGAGAGATCAGCCATAAGGGGTTTCCTTCCGAAAATTATGATTTGGCAGTGAATTCGCGCCACCATAACCGATAGCGCACGGATGGGAAGAGTGATCAAAGAATGCCGTTGTTCAATAATAGTGAACTAATCGTGCGCAGTTGTTTATCTTTCCAACCACAGCGAAATCACGAATAGATGTTTCCAGAAATCGTCACTCACAGTGCCGACCACCCTTACTGGAGACCGTCATGTCCAACACCAATAACATCATCATCCTCGTGGCGCGCATCCTGCTCGCCTTCATGTTCATCTTCGCTGGCTTCGGCAAGCTGACCGATCCGGCAGGCACCGCCGGCATGATCGCTGGCGCCGGCATGCCCGCCGCCACGCTTCTCACCTATCTCGCCGGCGCCTTCGAATTCATCACCGGCGTCTGCGTTCTCCTCGGCTTCCAGATCCGCATCGTCGGCTGGCTGCTCGCCGCATTCTGTATCTTCACCGGCATCGTCTTCCACCTGCCGACCGTCAACGTTCCGGATTTCCCGGCCGCCGCCAATGGCTGGATCAACGGACTGAACTTCGTCAACTTCCTGAAGAACGTCACGCTGGCCGGCGCCTACATCATGCTCGCCACCAACGGCCCGGGCGTCTATTCGCTCGACGCACGCCGCGGCGCCTACGCTACAGCCTGATTACCAGATACCTCACAGACCTAAAAAAGCCCGCCGTTTCCACGGCGGGCTTTTTGTGTCTGTATCGATGAAACGAGGTTCGGCCTTGAACCGTGAGACAATCGCGGCTATCTTACTCTCGTCTTACCCCAAGGATTCAGGCCGATGGCGCATGCCGAACAGATCATCACGACTGTCTCGACCAAGGGACAGGTCATCCTGCCGAAAGCCATACGCCAGCGGCGGGAGTGGGATACCGGTACGCGGCTGATCGTCGAGGAAACCGCGGACGGTGTGCTGTTGAAGCGGGCACCGGCCTTCGCCGCGACACGGCCGGATGAGGTATTCGGACTGTTGCCCTTCAAAGGTGAGCCGAAATCCCTCGAAGACATGGAGGCCGGTGTGCTGGCCGAAGCCCAACGCCGCCATGATCGCTATTGATACCAACCTGATCGTCCGCTACCTGACCGGCGATCATCCCGAGCAATCCCCCCGTGCCCGTGGGGTCGTCGATGGCGAGGCCGTATTTGTGGCCGCGACCGTCGTTCTGGAAGTCGAATGGGTACTGCGCAGCACATACGGCTTTCGCCCGATCGATGTCGCCCGTGCGCTGAGAGCCTTCGGCGGTCTTCCCACCGTGACGGTGGAGGACGCCGCCCTTATCGCGGCAGCGCTCGAATTGGCCGAAAAAGGGATGGATTTCGCCGATGCGCTACATCTCGGTCGATCGGCGCATTGCGAGGGCTTCGTCACATTCGATCGGAAGTTGGTGAAGGCGGCGAAGGCGGCCGGCTATGAGAACGTCAGGGAGGCGTGACGACTGACGCCCCGCATTACGGACAGCCTCGCTATGCGTCAGCCGAAGTGAGCAGAAAAGCAACGGCCTTTTCCCTCAAGCATCGTTGCTCTTTGGCCTCGCATTTTGCACCGCGGCGATAATCCGCTGAACCATGGGATCGCCCTCGTGGCTCTCCTTGCGCGCACGCACAAGGCAGGCCTCGGAGCGCAGGATAGTGCCATCGGAGAGGATCCTCAGATGGTTCGCCTTCAGCGTCGAGCCGGTCGAGGTGATGTCAACGATGATATCGGCGGAACCGGAAGCCGGCGCACCTTCGGTCGCCCCCAGGCTCTCGACGATGCGATAAAGCTGGATACCGTGCTGGCTGGAGAAGAACTGCTGCGTCAGCCGCCAGTATTTGGTGGCGACCGTCAGCCTGCGGCCATGGCGGGCACGGAAATCGGCAGCGACATCGCCGAGATCGGCCATGGTATCGACATCGAGCCAGATATCCGGCACGGCGACCACGACATCGGCATGGCCGAAGCCGAGGCGCGCGCAGAACTCGACGCGCCGATCGGCATCCGCCAGGCCTTCGCGCACCAGATCCTCGCCGGTGACGCCGAAATCGACGCTGCCATTGCCGATCTCGCGCGAGATTTCCGAGGCAGACAGGAAGGCTACCTCGACATCATCTAAGCCTTCGATGCGGCCGCGATAGGAGCGGTCATTGCCGACGGCGACGATGGGCATGCCGGCGCGTTCGAAGATCGCGGAGCAATCGTCCTTCATCCGGCCCTTGGAGGGAAGTGCAATCGTGATGGTCATCGGGCCGCCCTCGCGGTTTCGATCCGGTCGAGCCAGAGCGCGAAGCCGACGGCCGGTATATGATCTTTTGCGCCGAGCAGCGTCAGCAGCCGGTCGAAACGACCGCCGCCGACGAGCACCGCCGCCGATCCTTCCACCGTCACCTCGAAGACGAGGCCCGTATAATAGTCGAGCGGACGGCCGAAGGCGGCGCGATAGTCGATAAGGGCCGCATCGACACCGGCATTGGCAAGGGCGGCGACGCGGGCATCGAAGCGCTCAAGTGCAGTACCCAGCTTCAGCCCGGCGGCATCGGCAAAGCCGGCCAGCGCCAAGGAGGCATCGGCAAGCGGCACATTCAGCGACAGGAACTCTTCCAGGATACGGAAGGCCTCGTCGTCGAGACGGGTTTCCGACAGGACCAGCTTTTCGCGGAGACGACGCGCGATTTCCAGCGGCGAGCGGCTGGCATTGGTGGAATAGCCGGTTGCCTGCATGGTGCTGTCGATATGCATGACCAGCCCCTGCTCGTCGCCGCGCGTCAGGAAATCGAGCGCATGCGGATCAAGCCCGGTGACCGGCTGCGGGCTTGCGAGACGCGCCAGCAGGGTTTCAAGCTGCGTCATATTTCCGAAGGCATGGATCAACCGCTTCTGCCAGCCGGACGGCAGGCCAAGCGCCTGCACGACGGCTTCGAAAACGGCCTGATCGCCCAGCGTCACCGACAGCGCCTTGCCGGGCATCAGCCGGTTGAGAATGGCAATGGCATCACCGACAGCGCGGGCATCGGCGCTGGCGATATCGCGATCGCCGAGATCCTCGATGCCTGCCTGATAGAACTCCTGACCGCCTTCGCGGCGCTGACGAAAGATCTCGCCGAGGTAGGAATAGCGCTTCGGCGTGCCGGTGGCGGTCTCGATATGCTGCAGGCAGACAGGAATGGTGAATTCCGGACGCAGGCAGAGGCTGGCGCCGGTCTCGCTCTCGGTCAGGAAGATGCGGCGGCGCAGGTCCTCGCCCGCCATGTCGAGAAACGGCTCGGCCGGCTGGATGATCGGCGTGTCGACCCGATCCGTCCTGCGGGCGGCAAATTCGGCAATGAGATCATCGGCGAAATCGGGAAGATCGATCAGGGGCATTTATTCCGCCCTCTTGCGATCTTCCGCCTGCGCCGCCAAAATCGCCTGCACCTTGGCGACCAGATCGGCCTCAGGCACGGTCTCCTGCGCAACGCGGGCTTCGCGCCAGCTGGCATTGTCCTCGATCTCGCCGGAAAGGCGCTTGCCTTCGATCAAGTCCTTAAGCTGCACGACGCCTTGCGCGCGCTCGTCGCCACCCTGGATGATAGCGATGGGGCAGCCGCGGCGGTCGGCATATTTCAGCTGGTTGCCGAACTTCTTCCAGTTGCCCTGGAACATCTCGGCGCGAATGCCGGCGGCGCGTAGCTGCTGCGTGAAGCGCTGATAACGGCCCATGGCCTCGGCATCGCCATCCATAACGGTGACGAGCACAGGCGCGATCACCTCGTCCTGACCGAGCTTGCCGAGGTTTTTCAGTGCCGTCATCAGGCGCGACACGCCGATGGCAAAGCCTGTCGCCGGAACTGGCTGACCCATGAAGCGCGACACCAACCCATCATAACGCCCACCGCCCGCGACAGAGCCGAAGACGACCTTCTCGCCCTTTTCGTTGGTGACGTCGAAGGTGAGTTCGGCCTCGTAGACGGGGCCGGTATAATATTCGAGGCCGCGCACGACGGAGGGATCAATCTTGATGCGGTCGGACTGATAGCCGGCACTGGTGACGAGGCTGCCGATGAAGTTCAACTCCTCGACGCCTTCGCCGCCTTTGGACGTGCCGGCAACCAGCTCCGCGAGTTGGGCGGCACTTTCCGCATAATCCTTGATGCCGACGAAGAAGAGCACCTTGTCGATCTGCTCGGCATTGAGTCCGGCGCCCTTGGTGAAATCGCCGGATTCGTCCTTGCGGCCGGGACCGAGCAGCAACGCGACCCCTTCCGGGCCGAACTTGTCGAGCTTGTCGATGGCGCGTAGCACGTTCAACCGCTGGCCAGCCTTATCGTCGCCGCCAAGACCGATCGCTTCGAGAACGCCGTCCAGAACCTTGCGGTTATTGACGCGGATGAGATAGTCGCCACGCTTGATGCCCAGCGCTTCCAGCGTGTCCGACATCATCATGCACATTTCGGCATCGGCCTGTACGCCGGGCGCGCCGATCGTATCGGCATCGAACTGCATGAACTGGCGGAAACGGCCTGGACCCGGCTTCTCGTTGCGGAAGACGTAGCCGGCGCGATAGGTGCGATAGGGAAGCTGGATCTCGTTGAAATTCTCAGCGACATGACGGGCAAGCGGCGCCGTCAGGTCGTAACGCAGCGACATCCACTGCTCGTCATCATCCTGCAGCGAGAACACGCCCTCGTTCGGACGGTCGCTGTCGGGCAGGAACTTGCCAAGCGCATCGGTATATTCAAGCAGCGGCGTTTCGATCGGATCGAAGCCATAATGCTCGTAAACCGCCCGGATCTTAGCGGTCATCTCGTTGACGGCGCGAATATCGCTCGCCGAACGATCGACAAAGCCACGCGGCAGGCGGGCCTTGAGCTTTTGCGGTTTCTTCTGTTTGTCGCTCATTTGCTGGATAATCCGGTACGGGAACAGTGGCGGTTAACTAGCGGATTGGGCGGGATGCGGCAAGGATTGTTGTATGTTGTCAGTGGTCAAATCGGACAAAACTGACGGTGACAAACCGATGCGAACTCCCTATACTTGGGATACACGCATCCCAACCCTTTCCGAGAGCCGCTTCAATGAGCAAGCAAACAGCCATCCGCCTGCCGGATGAGATCTATGAGCGCCTGCAGGCTCTGGCCGAACGCACCGGCCGCACAGCGACCTATTATATCCGCCAGGCCATCGAAGCACATCTGGACGATCTGGAAGATGTGTATCTGGCTGAGCGGGCCATGGAGCGGATCAAGAACGGCGAAGACGAGATCATAAGCTCCGAGGAATTCTGGCGTGGCTTGGACAATTGAGTATGCCCGATCGGCCCGCAAATTCGTTGAAAAACTCGACCCAAAGACTCGCAGCAGAATAAGAGTGTTCCTGGAAGAGCGCCTTTCAAGCCTGCATGACCCGCGCCAAGTCGGTGATGCCTTGCAGGGTGCACGACTGGGAAACTATTGGCGCTATCGGGTTGGTGACTATCGGATCATCTGCGACCTTCAAGATAGCCGGCTAGTCGTACTGGTCGTCGAAATCGGGAACCGTCGCGACGTCTATCGTTGAGTAGCAGCCTCTGCGGCGTGTTCAGCGTGGTATGGTGAAGATCAAGGATAGAAAAGCCGTGGCCTACGCAATCAGCCTGAAATGCACGAACGATACGGCGACCCCCATCCTCGATCTCTGGCGCAAAGCTAGTCGCTTTGAAACCACCCCGTCGATGCAGGCTTTGAATTACCCACCGCATCTGACGCTTGCCATCTACGGAGATATCGCACCGGAACAGCCCCTTGAGGTCATGCGAAAAGTCTTTCGCGACACTCCGTCAATCTCGGTGGAGTTTTCAGGCATCCACCATTTCCCAAATGAGACGCTGGTGCTTTGGGCACGGCCGATCGATGACAGCGTCTTGCGCCGCATGCACCAGGCTATTCATCGGCAGATCGACCCGATGCTTTGTCATGAGCATTATCGTCCCGGCCATTGGCGATCGCACTGCACGATCGCCATGAACATTCCGAAGGAGCAAGCTGCGGCGGCGCTGAGATGGGCGGCTGAAACACCGGCAAGATTTGTCGTGACGTTCGACATTGCCGATTACATCGGATTTCCCCCTGTCGAAATCCTGGAAGAGGTCAAATTGCTGCCTTGATACCACGCCAGGATCGGTTCAGTGCAATTTGCACTTGCCTTTCACGGGCATGCACTTAGGGTTTGCCCATGCGCCTCTTCGCCATTCTGACAATGCTGATTGCCTGGCTGATCTACGGCGCCATGCCGGCGTTGGCGGCCTGTCCGATTTGCGATTCCGAGATGACAATGTCGGTTACCGCCAGCATGAGCAACGATGACACTATGGCCGGCATGCATGGCATCGCCATGGATCACGGCGCCATGACCCAACATGTGGACAAGAAACCGGACAATCCCTGCGCCGGCGGCATGGCGCATGTGCCGTCCTGTACGGCCTGTCTTGCCGTTGCGCCTTCGCTGACGCTGGATGACGGCCGTGTGCTGGCATTCTCCTATCCGGCACCCACGCATAGCCAACGGCTTGCCGATTCCCGTCCCGCGCCGACGGCACCGCCTCCCCGCTTCGCCTGACACGCATCTGACTTCATCCCACTTGCGAAGGGACCCTTCGCCAGAAACTCAGATACCGTTCCGAAACGGAAGGAACTCACATGTCTATTTCCAAATCCATCATCCTCGCCGGCGGCCTTGCGCTCGCTTTCTCCCTCCCCGCCTTTGCCGAAGACATGAAAAGCATGGATATGAGCAAGCCGATGGGCGACCAGGGCGCGTCCAGCAAGGCGTTCAACGATGCCATGGGCAAGATGCACAGCAACATGATGATCACCTATAGCGGCGATACCGACGCGGATTTCGCCCGAAGCATGATCCCGCATCATCAGGGCGCTATCGACATGGCCAAGATCGAGCTCAAATACGGCAAGGATCCGGAGCTGCGCAAACTGGCGGAAGACGTCATCAAGGCGCAGGAAGCCGAAATCGAGGGCATGAACGCCTGGCTGAAGAAGCACGGCAAATAGTCCGGATCAATACAGAACGAGGGGCGGCATTTCGGCCGCCTCTCGTCGCGCCTAGATCGCTTCGGGTTTCGGGCGGTGGAACACCCGATCCAGCCATCCGGCAACGGCCCTGATCCTGACGGCATTGCGAAGTTCGGCATGCGTCAGCAGCCATACTTCCCGCACAGGAAGTGTCGTGTCATCCGTCTCGATGTAACAAAGCCCCTCGACGCGCTCCACCAGAATTATGGGCAACAGTGCCCGCCCCAATCCGGCGACGGCGGCCTGAAGCAGGGCTTCCGCGTCGTTTACGGCGAGAGCCCCACCGCCCGATTTCTCCGCCTGTTCGGCAATCCAGCGGGCGTGCGGCAAATGCGTCATCCCCTCCTCATAAACCAGCCAGGGAAGTCTTTCCGCATCGTCCTGTTTTCCGGCCGCGACGTAAATTGCGTAGTCAAGGCTCGCAATCCGCCGCGCCACGACCTTGCTGTTGGTGATATCGGCGGGACGGGCAAGGCGGATCGCCATATCCGCCTCGCGGCGGGTCAAATTGAAATTGCGAGCATCGCCGATGAGTTCGAGCTGCAACCCGGAATGCTGTGACAGAAGCTCGGCCGCAGCCGGGATCAACAGGCGACTGATAAAAGAAGGCGGCGCCGTCAGGCGCACCTTGCCGAGCACCGTGACATCCGCCGCCTCCAGTGCCCCTGAAAGCGCCATGACCTCCGCCTCGACGGCCTCGGCCCGCGCGATGGCGATCTCGCCTGCCGGCGTCGGCATCATTACGCCTCCCGCATCGCGCTGAAAGAGCGCCGCACCGAACCTTTCCTCCAATGTCCGCAAGCGCCGGCCGACCGTTGTTGCATCTATCTTGATCTCCCGGCTCGCTGCCGCAAAGGAGCCACCCCGTGCCACGGCGAGGACATAACGCAGATCGTTCCAGTCGATGTCGTGCATTTTTGCAGCCTTCTTCGGCAAACTTACCGCATGCAATCGCATTATTGCAGCCATAAGCTTCGGAGGTCCAGCAAGGAGGCTCCAATGACATTATTCGCCGTTTTGTTTGAAGACGATCAGCAGCACGCCGCAGAGATACGGCAGAAATATCTCGAAAGTCATTTCGACTTCCTGCAGGCGAATGCCGCCCACATCAAGACGGCCGGACCACTCAGCCGGCAAGGCGATGCATTTGCCGGTGGCCTGTGGCTGGTCGAGATAGAGGATGCTGCAGAAGTCGAGCGGCTCGTGGAAGAGGATCCGTTCTGGTCCGCCGGGCTCCGGAAATCGGTGCAGATCCTGGTCTGGAACCGGGTCTTTGCCGATGGCGCCCGTTTGCCTCGGCAACAAATGCCTCAGCCTTCCGTCACTCCATAACTTGCGGCAGCCGCGCCGCGAGCAGATCAATGACCGCGCGGGTCTTGAGCGGCAGATGCGGCGTCTGCGGCCAGACGGCATAGGCATGGAAGGTCAGGCCGGACATATCTGTCAGCACCGGGGCAAGATTACCGGCCAGCACCTGACCTCGTATCAGCCAGCAGGGTAGCAATGCGGCTCCCATTCCCGCCGCGGCGGCATCGGCCATCACTTCGAGATCGTCGAACCGCAACCGTGTCTTCGGCATATATTCGATGTCGACACCATCGGCCTGCGGGAAGGTCCAGACCTTCACCTCGCCTGCGCGGGCATAGGCGATGAGATCATGGTCCTCGAGATCGGCGATCGCCTGCGGTGTCCCGCGTTTTGCTAGATAGGCGGGCGATGCGCAGACCACCATGCGATGCCGCGCCACCCTGCGCGTCACCAGCCCGGCACTATCCCGCAGCGGACCGTTGCGGACGGCGAGATCGAAGCCCTCGTCGAGCAAGTCCACAATCCGGTCGCTGAAGGAAAGATCGAGTTCGAGGTTCGGATGGGCGCGGGCAAGCTCCATCAGCAAGGGCGCGATACAGCGGCGACCGAAGAGCACGGGCATCGAGATGCGCAGACGTCCGGCCACCTCGCGCTTGCCCGATTCAAGCATCGCCTCGCCCGACTGTATCTCGTCCATCGCCCGGCGGCAGCGCTCGTAGAAGGCCTGCCCCTCATCCGTCAGGCTTTGCGTGCGGGTGGTGCGGTGAAAGAGCCGGACGCTCAGGCGTCTCTCGAGCTTGGCTATGGTCTTGCCGATCGCCGAGCGCGACAGGTTCATGCGGGCCGCCGCCGCCGAGAAGCCGCCGGCCTCCACCGCCTCCACAAATTCCGGAATGCCGTTGAGCATGTCATTCATCGCTATTGTTTCCCAAAAGGAACCAGTCAGTGGAAATCATATCGCCACTGGCGACCCCTGTGCAACGATATAGTGGCCGCCGTGCTTTCAATTTCTCGCAGGAGATCACTATGACGAAGACCATGCGACGCTGGACACTGGACAAGTTCGGCGTCAATGCCCCTCTCAGCCTCACTGAGACCGACGTGCCCTCGCCTGCCCGCGGCGAAATCCTGGTGCGGACCAAGGCGGTTTCGCTGAACTATCGCGACAAGCTGATGCGGGAAAGCGGCATGGGCCTGCCCATCCGGTTTCCCTTCGTACCTGCTTCCGACATGGCGGGCGTCGTCGAAGCGGTCGGCGAAGGGGTAACGCGGTTTGCGCCCGGCGACCGGGTCATTTCCACCTTCCACCCCGGCTGGATCGACGACAAGCCGCCAGGCGACGCGCGCAATCCGCCTTATCAGTCGCTTGGCGGCTTTTACCCCGGCGTGCTTGCCGAATATGTCGCCTTCCCCGAGGACTGGTTCGTCGCAGCACCGACAAGCATTGATGACGGCGAAGCCAGCACCTTGCCTTGCGCCGGCCTGACGGCCTGGTTCGCGCTGGTGGAGCGCGGCAAGATCAAGCCCGGCGACACCGTGCTGGTACAGGGAACCGGCGGAGTGTCGATGTTCGGGCTGCAGATCGCGGCGGCGCAGGGTGCCGACGTCTTCGTCACGTCCTCCGGCCCCGAAAAGCTGTCACGGGCGAAGGCCCTTGGCGCCCGCCATGGCATCGACCGCAATACAACCGACTGGGTGGAGGAAGTCTATCGCCTCACCAACGATCACGGCATCGACCACATCTTCGAAATCGCCGGCGGGCCGCATCTCGGCCAGTCGCTGAAGGCGGTGGCTCTGCATGGGCGCATCTCGGTCATCGGCGTGCTGGAAGGGTTTGACCTGTCCGGCCCGGCTGGGCTGGTACTGCTGAAGTCTCCGGTCATTCAGGGCATCTCGGTCGGCCATCGGCGTGCGCTGGAGGATTTCGTCCGCGCTGTCGACCGGATCGGCCTGAAGCCGGTCATCGATCATCGCTACGCCTTCTCCGAGGTTCCCGCTGCCTTCGACCATCTTGATCGCGGCGCCTTCGGCAAGATTGTCATCGAGTTTTGATGACAGCCGAGCCGCCGTCGACAAAACGGCGGCTCGGTCTCTCCATAAATCAGGCTTTCGGTTCGAAGGGCTGCGGAATGCGAAGAGCGCCCTGCCGGGCGAGCATCCAGCCGGGATATTCGGGGGTAAGCGCGCTGACCTGATCCAGCTTGGCGATATCATCGGCATCCAGCTTCAGCTTGACGGCGGCGAGGTTCTGGTCGAGCTGATCTAGGCGCTTCGCACCGATAATGATTGTGGTGACGAAGGGCTTTTCCAATATCCAGGCAAGCGCCACCGTAGCGACGCTGGAGCCATGCTTTTCAGCTACTTCGCGCATGGCGGCGACGCAGGCCCAGGCACGGTCCTTGTCAACAGGCGGGAAGTCGAAGACGGCGCGTCGTCCCTCGCCATTGCCGGGAGCGCCCGGGCCGTATTTGCCCGAGAGCAAGCCGCCGGCGAGCGGCGACCAGACCATCAAGCCAAGCTTCTCCTCGTTCATCAGCGGTACGATGTCGCGTTCGAGATCACGACCGGCGATGGAATAATAGGCCTGCACGGTCTCGAAGCGGGCAAAACCACGCCGTTCGGAAATGCCGAGCGCCTTGGCGATGCGCCAGGCCTGCCAGTTGGACACGCCGACATAGCGCACCAGCCCGCGCGAGACGAGATCGTCCAGCGCCCGCAGGGTTTCATCGATCGGGGTGACCGTATCCGTACCGTGGATCTGGTAGAGGTCGATATGGTCGGTCTGCAGCCGTTCAAGGCTTGCCTGAACCGAATCCATGATATGGCCGCGCGAGGCGCCGCGATCGTTGGGCTTGTCACCCATGACGCCATAGACCTTGGTGGCGATGACGACGTCCTTGCGCGGCACGCCAAGATTCTTCAGCGCCTGGCCGAGCAGCTTTTCCGAGTTGCCGAAGGAATAGACATCGGCCGTGTCGATGAAATTGATGCCGGCGGCGAGCGAGTTTCCAACGATCTTGTCGGCCAGCGCCTGATCGACATCGGCGATGGCACCCCAATTGCTGTTAGGATTGGCCTCGCCGAATGTCATGGTGCCGAGGCAGAGTTCGGAGACGAATAGGCCGGTATTACCGAGCTGATTATAACGCATCTGAGAAAATTCCCTTGTGGTCCGCCGGAAGGTGGCTTCCGGACGGTGAATCCTGATCTCTTGGCTATTGGCCTCGGCACGACAGCCACTCATCCATGCTGTCTTGGGGAGGTCCGGAGATGATCGTCGAGGGGCGGTCCTGCCGCTACCTTGATGATATCGACATCATGCACCGGAATCCGATTTCAACGCGAGACCTCGCACCGATCACAATGCGGTTACCTCAGCTTTGCTCTTGCCTCCCCATCATCGCGCGATAGAATCCCGCCCTCATCCAATCCGCAAGGACGGACAGGCCCATGCCGCAACGCCCGCTGACCACCATCGGCTTCGATGCCGACGACACGCTCTGGCAGAACGAACAATTCTACCGGCTGACCGAACGGCAGTTCGCCGAATTGCTCGCCGACCATGCCGAGAGCGAGGATATTTCCCAAAAACTGCTGGAAGCCGAGAAGCGCAATCTGAACCATTATGGCTTTGGCATCAAAGGCTTCACGCTTTCGATGATCGAGACGGCGATCGAGATCACCAAGGGCGAGGTGCCGGCAACGGTGATCGCGCAAATCCTCGACATCGGCCGCGATCTGCTCACCCACCCGGTCGAAACGCTTCCCGATGTCCGAGGGACGCTTGAAACTCTCTCAGGCAACTATCTGTTGGTGCTGATCACCAAGGGCGATCTCTTCGACCAGGAGCGCAAGCTTGCGCAATCCGGCCTCGGAGATCTCTTCGACGCCGTCGAAATCGTCTCTGACAAGAATGCCTCCACCTATCGCCGCATCTTCTCGAAAGTCGGCGATGGCCCGGAACGGGCCATGATGGTCGGCAACTCGCTCAAATCCGACATCGTGCCTGCGCTCGCCGCCGGCAGCTACGGCGTCTTCATTCCGCACGAACTCACCTGGATCTTCGAACATGTCGAGGAACCGACCCAGGCGCCGCGATTCCACAAGATCGGATATCTTGGGGAACTGCACGGCATCATCGAGGGACTTTCTTGAGACCCCTACTGTCCCTGCTTCGACCTTGGTGGGAACAATGACGGACCTTGGTCGGCGGGCTTGTCCTGCTGCTGCGTGGCTGGCGGATTGGGATCGATCAGGATCTCATAGGGTGCGCCGAGGCCGCGGCGGCGGGTGACTCGGGAATAATAGGGCTTGATCAGCCATGTCGTGTCTTCGTTGACGGTGACGTCGGCGACCATGCCGTCCTCGTCGGTGCCGAAGAAGGATTCGTCGTCTTCCGAGGAAAGATCGAAGATCGCCATGAAGGTGTATTTGCTCTTCGAGCTGAAGGTGATCCGGACGTGCTGGCCTTTCTTCAGCGGCAGCGTATAGACCTTGCCCTTGCCGAATTTCGTCCAGCCGGTCAACTTCTCCAGCACGGCGGGGAAGCCAAGCTTTTCCACGGTCTCGCCACGGTCGAGCTGCGGCAGCTGGAGCTGCTGATTATCACCCTTCGTGCTGTCGCTGCTTTGGGTGGCCTCCGCATGAGCGTCCAAAGCGAACGGCAGAGCAAAGGCGAGCAGGGAGAAGACAAGAACCAGGCGCTTCATGGCCGCACCAATGCGCTACGCATCGCCTCCACCTCTTTCCGGCAATAGCAGCCTTCAATGTGATCATTGACGAGGCCCATGGCCTGCATGAAGGCATAGACCGTGGTCGGGCCGACGAAGGTCCAGCCGCGCTTTTTCAGGTCCTTGGAAATACGCACGGAGACCGGCGTCGTCGGATTGGCTGCGATGGTCGCATAGTCGACCAAGGCGGGACGCTCCGCGACTGTCGGCTCGAAACCCCAAAAGTAGCGGGCGAGCGAGCCGAATTCGGCGCGCAGCTCGATGGCGCGGCGGGCATTATTGATGGTGGAGACGATCTTGCCGCGATGACGGATGATGCCGGCATCGGCCACGCAGCGCTCGATATCGGCATCGCCGAATGTCGCTACCTTGTCGAAATCGAAACCGGCAAAGGCGGCGCGGAAATTCTCGCGCTTGCGCAGGATCGTCAGCCAGGATAAGCCGGACTGGAATCCCTCCAGGCAGATCTTCTCAAACAACCTGATATCGTCGATGACGGGCCTGCCCCATTCCTGATCGTGATAGCGCAGATACTCCGGCAGATTGCCGTGCCAGTGGCAGCGGTCCTTGCCGTCCTCACCGGTGATGATGCCCGTTCCGGCCATAGTCGTGCTTCGTCCCCTATGTCTGAGCGTGATCGCGAAAACAGCTAGACAGCTATCGGATAAGATCAGGCCAATCAAATGCTTAAGATCGAGAGGACGATTCGAAGGCAAATCATCTCGATTCAGGGTTTACCATTTGCAAACCGTCTTTCCAAACCAAGTCGTAACCCTGACAAAAGGTTTATCGGTTTCGCGGCATTTTAATGAACAGCCATTTACCATTCGCTGGCGCGCAAATGTCACCATATTCGGGACCGGGCGCAATTACGCCCATCCTCGGCCCATGTGTAGAGAGTTTGTCTGATGATGAAACAATGTATTTTACTCGCCGCTGGCGCCCTGAGCCTGTTTGCATCCGACGCTTTCGCCAATGATCGCTACCAGTCGCGCCCGCCCGTCATCGTCAGCCCCGACCTCACCGCCCCCTGGGTGATGCAGCTAGGCGGCGGCAGTGTGCAGCCGGCCGTCTATCCGGTTCGTCCGGCGGCGCGGCAGGCGGCCAATCCGCAGGCGCAGCGCGCGATCCAGCCGCGCGGCCTGTTCGCACGTCCCGCCGTCCAGCAGGTCGCGGTCGTCCGGCCGCAATATCCGGCGATCCGTGGCCAGCTCGATCCGCAATTCCTGCCGCAGGTTGTCGATTACCAGACCAAGGAAAAGCCGGGCACGATCGTCATCGACACCAACAATCGCTTCCTCTACCTGGTGATGGACGGCGGCCAGGCAAAGCGCTACGGCGTCGGCGTCGGAAAGCCGGGCTTCGAATGGGCCGGCGCCCATACCGTCACCCGCAAGCAGGAATGGCCGGACTGGACCCCGCCTTCGGAGATGGTGGCGCGTGAAGCAGCCAAAGGGCACTATCTGCCGGCACATATGGAAGGTGGCGAAGCCAATCCGCTCGGCGCCCGCGCCATGTATCTCGGCTCCACCCTCTATCGCATCCACGGCACCAACGCTCCCTGGAGCATCGGCAGCGCCGTCTCCTCCGGCTGCATTCGCCTCCGCAATGAAGATGTCATCGACCTCTACAACCGGGTGAAGGTCGGGACACGGGTCATCGTCATGTGATGGGCAACAAAATTGCTGCGCACCGCACTGGTCGAGCGCAGCAATGCTATCGCCGGATTGCTATAGTCCGACAGTAATAAGCTGCCCCCGTCCGAATAGACAGTCGCTCTAGCGACGCGCTCTTTATCATACGCAATTTGATCTTGATCCTCTCTCGCGTTTCGCTAGTTTCTTGGCTGGTAAATCGAGAGGGGAATTACGGATGAAATCAATACTACCGGTCGTGGCGGCGGCGGGCATCGCCGTGTCGTGCCTCACGGCGGCATCGGATGCCGCGGCGTTCACAACCTCCGCGCCTCATGTCGCGCAGGCCTTGCCCAGCAACGTGATCCGCGTATCGACCGCACCGCAGGGGCAGGTCAAGCCGCAGTTTCAGCGGCGCATGGTACGGCTGGTGACCAACGAAGCACCGGGGACGGTCATCGTCGATACCAACAACAAGTATCTCTACCTCGTCGAAGGCGACAACCGGGCGCGGCGCTATGGCATCGGCGTCGGAAAGGACGGCTTCGGTTGGTCCGGCGTGGTCAAGGTCGGCCGCAAGGCGGAGTGGCCGGGCTGGACGCCGCCGCCGGAAATGATCGCTCGCGAGGCCAAGAAGGGCCATAAGCTGCCCGCCTATCAGGAAGGCGGCGAGGACAACCCGCTCGGCGCCCGCGCCATGTATCTCTATCGCGGCGGCAGCGACACGGCGTTTCGCATCCATGGCACCAACCAGCCCTGGAGCATCGGGCTCAACATGTCGTCCGGCTGCATCCGCATGATGAACAAGGATGTCACCGACCTCTATGACCGCGTCCCGATCGGCACCAAGGTGATCGTCGTCGGTCCTGGCAACAAGCAGGGTGAAGTCAGCTACCAGGATCGCGGCATCGACATCTTGCGCACGATGTTCGGCGGGTAACGAGCGACGGGTGGCCGCGCAGTGCGTGGCCACCCGACTGTTGCACAGGTGTAACATCTCCAAACTTATTGCCCGAGAAGCCGGCAAAACGGCCTCTCTCTTTCAGTTTGTCGTCAGTTTTCACGCCTAAGCCGACGCAAGCCACAGCGCGCCGCAATAGAACTGTCACGGAAGCACGCTTAGATGGCAGCATTTGCATCTGGGGGCTTCACATGCATCGTGTCTGTCGCATCAAGCAGCCGGCTGTCGCCGCGCTTGCAATCTCAGCTTTTATCTTCGCCGCCGGTTCGGCTTCGGCGGAAATGCAGTTTTCAGCCTATGGCGGCGTCCAGGGGGCAACCGGCAGCAACGTCAAGACATCGGACGGCGCCAATTTCGATCCCGACTGGTCGGGAAAATCCTTCAAGATGCCGCCCTATTTCGGCTTTCGCGGCGTCTTCTGGCTTGATGATTTCAACAAGTCGAACTGGGGTATCTCGCTCGACTACACCCACGCCAAGGTCTACGGCAATCTCGGCAATACGCCAGGCTGGTCGCATTTCGAGTTCACCGACGGCCTGAACATGCTAACGCTGAATGCGCTCTACCGTTTCCAGGACCCAAGCCGCAAGTGGACGCCCTATGTCGGCCTCGGCGCCGGCATCAACGTGCCGCATGTCGAAGTCACCCGCGCCTCCGGCCGCACCTTCGATTACCAGTTCGGAGGCGCCTCGCTGCAGGCACAGGCCGGCGTCAGCTACCAGATCAGCCAGCACTGGGCGACCTTCGTCGAATACAAGGGCAATTACAATTTCGTCGACAACGTCTCGATCGACAGCGGCGATACGCTGAAGACCAAGGTCTTCACCAACGCCATCAATTTCGGTGTGTCGTTCAATTTTTGACGTGAACGGACGGACCATTGTCGCCCCAGGGCCGGTTCCGGCCCAGGGGTTCTTGTGCTAAGCAATAGCCCATGAGCTTTTCCTACTATCAATGCGACTGGATCCATCCGGAAAACGATGAACCGGTCATGATCTACTACGAAGTGGACGACGCGGGCGTCGTTCCCCGGCTGATCGACGTGTTCGCCGACGGACGCCGGCAATGCATGTCCGTCACCGACTTTTCCGGGCAGAAACACAAGACGGCCAGCATCACCAGCCTGGTGGAAGGCTCATTCTATGACGGTGTCGCCGGCTTGCTCGACGGCACCTTCTTCGAAGAGGGACAAGACCGGATCAGTCTGACCGCCATCGGCGCAGAGATCTTCGAGATGGAATGGCAGTCGCATCGGCCGTCTTCGTCGCACTAGATATTTTAGGCGGCGGCCGGCTCCAGACCCTTCAGTTTCGCTGGCATCTCGCCGCCATAGGCCCAGTCCAGCAATTCGACCGTATGCAGGATCGGTATGCCCGTTCCCGTCGCGATCTGGGTGATGCAGCCGATATTGCCGGTGGCGATGATATCGGCTTTCGTGGCCTCGAGGTTCCTGACCTTGCGCGCCTTCAACTCGGCGGAGATTTCCGACTGCATGATGTTGTAGGTGCCGGCCGAGCCGCAGCAGAGATGCCCTTCCGCCGGCTCGCGCACGGTGAAGCCAGCCGTCTTCAACAGCAGTTTCGGCGCCATGATGATCTTTTGGCCATGCTGCATCGAGCAGGCGGAATGATAGGCGACGGTGATGCCGCGCGGCATGTGCGACGGCAGGTCGAGGCTCGCGAGATATTCGGTAATGTCCTTGGCAAGCGCCGAGATTTTTGCGGCCTTGTCGGCATAGGCCGGATCGAGACGCAGCATGTGACCATAATCCTTGATCGTCGTGCCGCAGCCGGACGCCGTAATGATGATAGCGTCGAGCCCTCCCGCTTCGACCTCGCGCATCCAGACATCGACATTGGCGCGGGCACTGGCCAGCGCCTGTTCCTCGCGGCCCATATGATGCACCAGCGAGCCGCAGCAGCTCTCGCCCTGCGGCACCACCACTTCGACGCCGAAGCGGGTCAGCAGCCGGATGGTTGCCTCGTTGATGGCAGGATCGAGCACCGGCTGGGCGCAACCCGTCAGGATTGCCACCCGCCCGCGTCGTTCCGCTTGCGGCTCATGCCGGCCGGGCTTGGCAAAAGGCGACGGCGACGGGATGGTGCGGGGCGCGAGATCGAGCATCGCGGCGAAGGGTTTCAGGGCCGGAATGCGTCTCATCAGAGCCTTGAACGGCCGGGCCAGGCGCGCGAGGTTGAGCGCGAGACGGAAACGGCCGGGATAGGGCAGAACCGCCGCCAGCATGTTGCGCGTGAGCCGGTCGAGCAAGGGCCGCTTGTAGGTTTCCTCGATATGGGCGCGGGCGTGGTCGATCAGATGCATGTAGTCGACGCCGGAGGGACAGGTGGTGACACAGGCAAGGCAGGACAGACAGCGGTCAATATGCGTCACCACCTCTTCATCCGCCGCCCGGTCATTTTCCAGCATATCCTTGATCAGATAGATGCGGCCGCGCGGACTATCGAGCTCGTTGCCAAGTGTCACATAGGTCGGACAGGTGGCGGTGCAGAAGCCGCAATGCACGCATTTGCGCAGGATCGCCTCGGATTCGGCCACATGCGGATCGGCAAGCTGGGCAAGGGTGAAATTGGTTTGCATCAGGCAGCTTTTCCCATCACGCCATCTTCCCCGGATTAAAGATCCCGACCGGATCGAATTTTTCCTTCATACGCGCCGACAACAGCGCCACGGCATCCGGTTGCGGTTGGAAAGCCGATGTCGTCGCGCGGGCGGCAGGCGTGGCGCGAAGCAAGGTCGCATGGCCGCCGCCGAGGGCGTGGATATAGCGGCGGACGAGATCACCTTCCGGCTCCGATTCCATCCGCATCCAGACAAGCCCACCCTGCCAGTCGTAATAGGCATCGACGCCGGCATCGAGACGAAGGGCTGCGACGAGCTGATGGCCGATGCTGGGGGCGACGGAAACGCGCCAAACAGGCCGCATCGTGCCGTCCGCATAGGGCTTCACATCGCGGATCTCGCGCCAGAGCCTGCGGCTGTCCGCCTCGGCGAGCCGCGTCACCGAGCCGAGACGGCCCATGGCGGCGGCCAGTTTTTCGGCCCTGACCGAGACCGAACCGGCGAGACCCTCAATGCGCAACACGGTCGCCTCGCCTTGCGGCAGGTTGCCGTCCAGAAAGGTCCAGCGGACGGTCAGAGGCAGATGCGCGGCGCCCGATATGTCGAGCGGCAGCGCCATGACCGCCGCCATCGCATTTGCCGCCTCGGCATCGTTGAGGGCGGAAACGACGATCGTCTCCTCAGTCTTCGGTCGCGGCGGAACGCGGAAGGTCACCTCGGTCAAAAGACCGAGCGTGCCGTGCGAACCGGCCATCAGCTTGACCAGATCGAGACCGGTGACGTTCTTCATCACCCGCCCGCCGGCCTTAACGATCTCACCCTTGCCATTGACGAAGCGGACACCGAGCAGGCTGTCGCGCGCGGCACCGCTGATGAAACGGCGAGGACCGGAGACATTGGCGGCAAAGACGCCGCCGATCGTCGGCTCGCCCCCGGTCGCCAGCAATGGCCGATGATCCATCGGCTCGAAGGCCATCATCTGGCCGCTCTCGGCAAGCGCCGCCTCGACGTTGGCAACGGGCGTTCCCGCCCGCACGGTCATTACCATCTCGCCGGGATTATAGGCGACGATGCCGGTCAGTCCCTGCGAACATAATATCGCGTCAGTGGCGACAGCATTGCCGAAGCCGGAGCGCGTGTTGCCGCCGACGATCGCCAGGGCTGCGCTGCGGGTCGCATGGTCGCGGATAATGGCTGCCGCCTCGTCTTCCGTCTTCGGCAGAAAATCGCTCATTCTGTGTTACGTCCGTCCAGCGGGAAGACCTTGGAGGGGTTCAGGATCCAGCCGGGATCGAAGGCGGCGCGCACCGACATCATCTGGGCGAGATCGACCTCCGCATATTGGTGCCGCATCAGATCGCGCTTCTCGATACCAACGCCATGTTCGCCCGTAAGGCAGCCGCCGGCATCAACACAGAGCCGGAGGATATCGTTGCCCGCCGCTTCGGCCTTGGCGGCATCCTCAGGGTCGTTGGCGTTGAACAGGATCAGCGGATGCATGTTGCCATCGCCGGCATGGAAGACATTGGCAACGCGCAGGCCGTAATGGTCGACGATCTCGGTGGTCTTCTGCAGAACATAGGAGAGCTGGCTGAGCGGCACGGTGCCATCCATGCAAATATAGTCGGCGATGCGGCCGGTGGCGCCGAACGCAGATTTGCGGCCTTTCCAGATCAGCGCCGCCTCGGTTGCCGACTGGCATTCGCGCACGGTCTTGACCTTGTGAGCGCGGGCGATATCGACGATGCTTTTCAGCATGTCGTCCATCTCGGCTTCCGAGCCCTCGACCTCGACAATCAGCAGCGCGCCGACATCGAGCGGATAGCCGGCATGGGCGAAGGCTTCGCAGATCTCGATCGCCTGCTTGTCCATGAATTCGATGGCGACGGGGACGATGCCGGCGGCGATGACATCGGCGACGCAGGCACCCGCCTGCTCTGAGGTATCGAAACCGAACAACACAGGCCGCGCGCCTTCCGGCTTGGCGATCAGCCGCACCGTTGCTTCCGTTACGATGCCGAGCTGCCCCTCCGAGCCGCAGACAAGACCGAGCAGGTCATAGCCCGCCGCATCCAGTGCTTTACCGCCGAGGTCGATCACCGTGCCGTCGGTCAGCACCAGCTTGACACCGAGCAGATTGTTGGTGGTTACACCGTATTTCAGGCAATGTGCGCCGCCGGAATTCATGCCTATATTGCCGCCGATGGTGCAGGCAAGCTGCGAACTCGGATCGGGCGCATAGAAGAAACCGTCTGCCGAGACGTTTTCGGAAATATTCAGATTGGTGACGCCGGCCTGAACCGTCGCCGTGCGATTGGCGAAATCGACCTCGAGAATGCGGTTCATCTTGGAAAGGCCGAGCACGACGGCATCTTCCTGCGGAATGGCACCGCCGGAAAGCGAGGTGCCAGCCCCACGCGGCACGACGGGAATGCCGTAGCGGTGACAGTATTTCATCACGGCGGCAACCTCCGCCGTCGAGCGCGGCAAGGCGACGGCGAGCGGCATGCGGCGATAGGAAACGAAAGCATCCGTCTCGAAGGGCATCAACTCGCGCGGCTCGTGGATCAGGCATTCAGGAGCAAGAAGATCGGCAAGATCGGCCACGATCTCGCTGCGGCGGGCCAGGACATCCGCACGCGGCGCCAGAAATGAAATGGCCTCGGCCATGGCGTTCTCCTCCTGCATCCAAAACGGGATACAGCCTCTTTCTAACGCCATATCACGGTTATCACTTTCCCGAAATCGGCGCAAATGATAAGCATTTATGCCAAAACAGGAACAAGTTATACCATGACCAACCTCGGGGATCTCGAAATCTTCGCCAGCGTCGTTGCGACGGGCAGCATGTCGCTGGCTGGACGTGCACTCGGCTTCTCGCCGGCGGTCATTTCCAAGCGCATCAAGCGGCTGGAGGACAGGCTCGGCACGCGGCTCCTGCAGCGCACGACCCGGCAGATTTCGCTGACGGAGGCAGGCCAGGGTTTCTACGACCGGGTGCTTGCCATCCTCGCGGGACTGGAGGAGGCCGAAGCCTACATCGGCGGCCGCTCAGCGCAGATGCAGGGCACGCTGAAGATTTCCGCCCCCACCTCCTTCGGCCGCTTGCATATCGCCCCGCATCTGAAGACCTTCATGCAGGCGCATCCGGACCTGGCGATCAATCTCATCCTGACCGACGAGTTCACCGATATTGTCGGCGGTGGCTACGATCTTGCCATCCGCATTGCCGAGCTCACCGATTCCAGCCTCGTTGCCCGGCGCCTGGCGCCGGTGCGTCGCCTGCTCTGCGCCTCGCCAGCCTATGTCGCCACCCATGGCATGCCCGAGAATATCGACGACCTGCGCCGCCACATATGCCTGCCGGCGCACAATCACGATCCGTGGCGGCTGGATGGGCCGAAGGGCGCGCTCACCTTCCGGCCGGAGGGCATGCTGATTACCAATTCCAGCGAGGTGATCCGCGAAGCCGTCATTGCCGGCCTCGGCATCGCGCTGCGCTCTACCTGGGATATCGGCCCCGAATTGAAGGATGGCCGCCTGGTACAGGTGCTGCCCGCCTATGAGGGCTCGCACAACGTCACGCTCTCGGCCGTCTACCCCAGCCGCCAGTTCCTGCCGGCGAAGGTTCGGGTCTTCATCGATTTCCTGGCGGAACTTTATGGGCCGGTGCCCTATTGGGAGCGATAGGGTTCCGCTACCGCGCCAAGTCGAGAAAGGCCGACGCCACCATGGCGTCGATGTCGGCCGGCACGGGGATGACGCAGGCTTCCTTGCCAAGCCCACCTTTCGCGACCCGCTCCAGGCAGCGGGCTTGTAGCGCAAAGCCGAGATCCATGGATTCGACAGTATTGCCTAGAGGACGCGGGCCGGCGAGGTTGGCCATGTGGCCGGCACCGAGGATGTGGAAAGCGCGTCCGTCCCGCATGCGGATGGTCTCAATATGCTCTGCCTCGTAGCGATCGACGCCGGCGACATCCGGACTGCTGCGGAAGGCTTCAACATCGATCTCATGCGGGAAATGGCCGCCATTCATCAGGATCGCGCCGTCCTTGATCAGCGATAAATCGGTTGCGGTTATGATCGCGGGATAGCCCGTGACGGTGATCAGGATATCGGCGGAGCGGATCGCCTCGTCACGCAGCGGCGTGACAAAGCCATCGAGATGCGCCTCGAGTGTCGTCACCGGGTCAATATCGACCACGCTAACGGTGGAAAAGGCGTTGCGGAAGCAGGCGGCCGTTCCCTTGCCGCATGCGCCGTAGCCGAAGACGGTGACACGCTTGCCATTGGTCGAACGGTTGGTGAAGCGCAGATAGCTCTCGAACAGGCTCTGACCAACGCCATGCTTGTTTTCGGCGAATTGCTTGATCGGGCTGTCATTGATGACGAGTATCGGCATGGCCAGCTTGTCACGTATCGGCAGCAGTCGCGTGCGGCCCGATGTCGTTTCCTCGGTGCCACCCAGCAGGTTTGCATAGGGGCGCTCAGCGGCGCGCGCAAAAAGATCACCGCCATTGTCGAGCAGCAGGTCTGGTTTCTCCGCCAGGATGGCATCGAGGCTGGCCCCATGCTCGTCCGCGTCTGTGGTCCGGGTGGCGAAGACGGTGACGCCCTGCGCACGGAGATAGTCTACGGTTTCCGGCTGGGTGCTGTTGAGATTACCGGTGCAGACGAGGTTGGCGCCGCCGGCGCGCAATGTCATCAACAACGCCACCGTCTTTGGCTCGAGATGAATGCCGGTGCCGATCGTCAGGCCGGCAAAGGGTTGAGTCTCACGGAATTCCGCTGCCGTGGCCGCAAGCAGCCGGCAGCTCCGGCCAACCCAATCGATACGGGAAAGAGAGGAAGGCTGGTCCATCATGCACTCCTGGCAATGGTCTATCGTGCCGCGATTTTTCACGGAGAATGGCGCGGTGTCGATGGACATTGGAATGAACGATAGGGCAGAAAATCTGCCATGCTCGTTTGCCGGTATTCTTAGGGCTTGCCGAGACCGTCAGACACGGGCCGCGCCTGCCCGCACCAGCCATTCCGCCAATCCCACAAGCGCCGCATCTTTCGCATCGCCGCTGCGGACGCTGAGGCTGTATCCCGCCGGTCTGCGGATGAAACCATACGGTGCCGTCAGTGTGCCGCGTTCGATGTCCTCGCCGACGGCCGTGCGTGGGGCGATGGCAACGCCAACACCGGAGCGGGCGGCGCCGATCGCCAGAAGCAGGTCTTCGAACTCACGATTTCGGGCAAAGCGGATGGGTGTCCGGCCGCTTTCGGCAAACCAATCGTCCCAAAGACTCGGCGCGGAACGGCTGGTCAGGGCGACAGCGCCGGCAAGAGCCTCCGCGCCAGCGACAAGGCCGAGGCGTATCGCAAGGTCGGGCGTCGCGACCGGGCCGAATTCGTCTTCCATGAAACGAATGGCAGTGATGTTCGGCGCCGGCCGATATTCGCCGCCCATGATCACCGCGTCGAGATCAGGATGGCGCACCAGCGGCTCGACGGTCGTCATGGGAATGATGTCCATATCAATATCGGGAAGCGCCGCCTGCAGATCGGCGACACGCGGCATCAGCCACCAGATGGCAAAGGCGGAAGGGACGCCAAGACGAATAGCGCGTCGATCATCCACCGTGAGCGCGCTCGAAGCCCGCGTCAGAATGCCGAAAGCGATGCCGACGGCATCGGCAAAGGCCCTGCCCTTCTCCGTCAGCACCAGTCGCCGGCCATCGCGCCGGAACAAAGCAACGCCGAAATGGCTCTCCAAGATGGCAAGCTGCTGACGCACGGCGCCGCGCACAACACCGAGTTCGTCCGCCGCCTGCAATATGCTGCCGCGACGAGCAACGGCATCGAAGGCGCGCAGCGCGTTCAGCGGCGGAAGACGTTGCGGCGGGGAGCGTTCGGGCATAGCGAAGATTTATCTTGTTTTCCAGTATGATAGGAAGAGCGGCCGAGCAATTGCGCCATCTGCGGCATGTAAACGGTAGCCCATGTCGCTTACAGCACAATCACTGGCGAATATCAGAGGCCGAATCGGCACATTTTTTGCTACGGAACACTCAATAAAGATGTGAAGAAATACCATATGAGTTCATATGGAATGCACAATTTTTCCACACAATGCTAATGTATATCCGATTCTCAACTCAAGCTCTTTATGGTGACCCGACTCTTGGCCATTCTCACCCGTCTCGCAAATGATGTGCAGCTCATGTTTCGGCGCCCGCCGCGACAGCAATATGCCGCGCTCTGCTATCGGGTGAAGAAGAAGACGGGCGAGCTGGAAGTGCTGTTGCTGACCAGCCGCGACACCGGCCGATGGGTTATTCCCAAGGGCTGGCCGATGCCGGGCAAGCTCTCGCATGAGGTGGCAGCGCGCGAGGCCTACGAAGAGGCGGGCGTGCATGGGACGGTGGAAACCGACCCGCTTGGCGCATTCAACTACGACAAGGTTCTGAAGGATGGCATCCAGGTGCCGTGCCGGGTTCAGGTCTATGCGCTTGAGGTCAGCAATCTGGCCAAGAACTTCAAGGAAAAGGGCGAGCGCTCGATCGAGTGGGCGTCCTGCGATGACGCCGCCAAGCGGGTCCGCGAGCCGGAGCTGCGTGATATCATCCTCACCTTCCAGGAGCGGATGAAGGCGACGCCTGCCATAGCGCAGTCAAAGTAAACTGCTAGATATTTCCAACAAATAAGTTGTGCTGGAGCGATCCCGGGCATTGCCCGGCTCGCCGTCCAGCGTAAAACTGTGTGTTTAGATTCAGAGTACGGCATGCCCGACGACCGACCAGCAACATTGACAAAACGGACGCTAGACAAGGACCTCGACAAACTCACCTATGTCGAGGATGCGGCCAATCATGTCACAAAACGGCTGATCGCTCCCGGCCTTGGCCTGGTTTTTCTCGGCCTCGCCATGTTCTTTGCCGGCATCTACGTGCTGGACCGGCCCGGCGCGACGCTGGTCATCGCCGCCGCCGCCCTTGCCGGCTACATGGCCATGAACATCGGCGCCAAGGATGTCGCCAACAATGTCGGCGCGGCGGTCGGCGCGCGCGCCATCACCATGACGCAGGCCCTGGTCATGGCAGCCATCTTCGAAATTCTCGGCGCCACGATCGCCGGCGGCCCCGTCATCAAGACCATTTCGACCCACATCATCGATACCGACCGGATCATCAGCAGCGGCAAGCTTGCCTGGCTGATGATGGCGGCGCTGCTGTCGGCCGCGCTCTGGATCAACTTCGCCACCTGGCTGAAAGCGCCGGTCTCGACCACCCATACCATCGTCGGGGCGGTCGTCGGGGCGGGCGCCGCCGCCGTCGGGCCGCAAATGGTCAATTGGCATGTGCTGGCGGCAATCTCCGTCGGCTGGGTGGTAACCCCATTTCTCGGTGGCACGATCGCCGCCAGCATGCTGTTTTTCATCAAGACCTTCATCATCTACCGCGACGACAAGATCGCGGCGGCCAAATACTGGATTCCGATTCTCATCGGCCTGATGGCCGGCGCCTTCACTGCCTATCTTGTCTTGCAGCTCGCGCCCAAGGGTACGGTTGCCGGCCCCCTCATCCTGGCGATCGGCATCGGCGTTGGCCTGATAACGTGGTTCGGTGCAAGACCGTTCGTGGCGGCGCAGTCCGCCGGGCTCGAAAACAAGAACAGCGCGCTGCGCAAGCTCTTCCGCCTACCGCTGATCTGCTCGGCGGCGCTCATGTCGTTTGCGCATGGGGCCAATGACGTTGCAAACGCCATCGGTCCGCTGGCCGCAATTGTTCGCAGCGTAAGCCTGGGCGGCGGTCTCAGCGTCGTGGCTGGCGCCGCCGGCCAGACCGCGCCCTATTGGGTGGTGCTGATCGGCGGCTGTGGCATCTCCGTGGGGATCCTGCTTTACGGTCCGCGCCTGATCCGCCTGATCGGCGAGCAGATCACCAAGCTCAACCCGATGCGCGCCTATTGCGTGGCGCTGTCGGCGGCGCTGACCGTTATCGTTGCCGCCTGGTTCGGCTTCCCCGTCAGCTCTACCCATATCGCCGTCGGCTCGGTCTTCGGCGTCGGCTTCTTCCGCGAATGGTACACCAGCCACTCAAAGCGACGGCTGGCTTATATGAGG
The DNA here is from genome assembly GCF_041355235.1 of Rhizobium sp. RCC_161_2. Classification (NCBI taxonomy): domain Bacteria; kingdom Pseudomonadati; phylum Pseudomonadota; class Alphaproteobacteria; order Hyphomicrobiales; family Rhizobiaceae; genus Rhizobium; species Rhizobium sp. RCC_161_2. The sequence goes on from NZ_JBFUPL010000008.1 coordinate 214,201, forward strand.
ATGAAGGCCGAAAGCGCCGGGATCACCGGTAGCGAGCCCGCGGAAGCCCACATTCACAATCCCGACGAGATCCATCGCCGGCGCCTTGTGCGCCGCTCGCATTTCATGACCATCATCGCCGCCTGGACCATCACCGTGCCGGTTTCGGCCCTGCTTGCAGCCACGGTATATTGGGCTATGGTCGCGCTCTTCATTTAAAGGGTTACCCATGCGCGCCAATTTCCGCATGCAACGGCTGTTCGTGGTTTCGGATATCAGGGCAAATGCCGCCATCGAGGCCGATCAGGAGCAATTCAACTATCTCGCCAATGTGCTTCGCATGGAGGATGGTGCGGAGTTGCTGATCTTCAACGGCCGCGACGGCGAATGGAAAGCCAGCCTCTCCTTTCCCTCGCGCAAGCGCATCCTGATGACGCCGGTTGAGGAGACACGGCCGCAGCCCGCCCCTTCCGATCTTCATTATCTCTTCGCGCCGCTGAAGGTCGGACGGCTCGATTACCTTGTGCAGAAGGCGGTGGAGATGGGTGCTGGCCTTTTACAGCCGGTCATGACCCAGCACGTACAAGGCAAGATCACCAATCTCGACAAGGTCAGGGCCAATGTGATCGAGGCGGCCGAGCAATGCGGCATTCTCGGTATTCCCGAGGTGGCCGAGCCGGTGAAGCTTGCCGATCTGCTCGAGCGCTGGCCGAGGGAACGCCGCATCATCTATTGCGACGAGGGCGACGCCGGACAAAACCCGCTGCCGCTTCTGGCGAAGATCGAGGAGAAGCATCTGGCGCTGCTGGTAGGCCCCGAGGGTGGTTTCTCGGAAGAAGAGCGCGCGCTGCTGCGCAGCCTCGATTTCGTCACCGCCATTCCCTTGGGCCCGCGGATATTGCGCGCCGACACGGCGGCGGTAGCGGCAATGGCCGTGATCCAGGCGGCGATCGGCGACTGGAACTAGGACCTATTATTTTGAAGCCAACTGTCATTCGCGGCCTCCGACAAGAGGCTGCGATGAGCGGCTGGCGCGGGTGCGACCTACTCCTCGGAGCGGCTCGTGGCGTCACGATCGCGCTCGTATCGCCTCATGAGCGGAAACGGCGGCAGCCAGGACTCGCGACGAACGGTCCAGAGTTCGTAGGTCGGCCTCAGTTGATCGGGGGCATCCAGCGACCCCAGGTTCACTTCGATTTCGTCCGCGCTGCGCCCGAAAACAGGCGATCCACAGCGGGGGCAGAAAAACCGCCCGGCGTAATCACGCGTTTCGCCTTCGACCGTCACCGCATCCTGAGGAAATATCGCGGAAGCGTGAAAAAGCGCCCCATGATGCTTGCGGCAGTCGAGGCAATGGCAAAGGCCGACCCGGTATGGCAGGCTGGACACCACGAATCGGACATTGCCGCACAGGCAGCCGCCGGTGAACCGGTCCATGCTGCGTCTCCTCTCACATCAAGCGATTGGAATGGTTATAACGAACAGCGCCTTCATTGCAATTCTCAGCCGGCTGCGGCGGCGCTTCGCTCTTTTATAGCGGATAAGGCTTCACATCATAAACAAGCCCGCCTATGTCAGCCCGCCACGGCAAATGCCGTGGCTACGACCAGCAGGACAGCCAGGGAGATGTTCACCGCCCGCGAAATCGCCGGATGCTGAAGAAAGCGCGAGAGCGCGGCGCCGACAAGAAGCCATATCACATGGATGGCAACGATCATTCCCGTCAGCAGCGCGATCTTGACCATCGCGTCGAGCAGTCGCCGATCCTGAAACAGGCTGACGCCGGCGAAGACGGCCGCGATCGCCAGATAGGCTTTCGGATTGGCGACCGCCAAGAGGAAGCCACCGGAAAATGCAGGAGCGGCAACCTGATCATCACGGCGCGCCAATGGTGGTGCCGTTGCGATCTTGACGGCGAGATAGAGGATATAGGCTGCCGAAACTGCTGTCAGCACGAGCGCGCCACGCGGCACGGACAGCAGAAACGCGACGACGCCGGTCGCCACGGCCAGGAGGACCGCAACCGTGCCGACGATGAGGCCGGACACGTAGCCAAGCGACCGTCGGAAACCATAGGCCGCCCCCACCGCCGTTGCGCTGATCGTCGACGGGCCGGGACTGCCCATGATCACCAGCGACGCCAGGAGCAGCGTCAAGACGGGATAAGGGCCTATTTCATCGAACATAGATATGCTCCGCTCTTTGACTGTCGAAGCAAAACTATCCACGGGAATGGCCAAGCGTCTTGAACGCTTGTGCAAGTGCGCCGCCGAATGGCGCTATTGCGAGGCGCTTTTCAGACACAAGATCCTATTTTTTTGAACGGCTCTTGAAAGAAATTCACTTGCACCGTACGTCAATCCGCTGCAATCACCCTTCCAACCGGCCCGTCTCTTGCGCGGGCTTCTTTCCGAGATCAAGGTAATACCATGGCGCGCGATACTACCGACCAGACTCCGCTCTCCTCGGTCTCGGACATGACGGCCTATCTGGCCGCCGGCAACAAGCCGAAGGAGCAGTTCCGCATCGGCACGGAACACGAGAAATTCGTGTTCTTCCGCGCCGACAACAGTCCCGTGCCCTATGCCGGCGACGCCAGCATTTCCGCGCTCTTGAAGGGCTTGCAGGCGAAGTCCGGCTGGGATCCGATCCTGGACCGTGACAACATCATCGGACTCGCTGAACCCACAGGCATGGGCGCCATCTCGATCGAGCCTGGCGGCCAGTTCGAACTCTCAGGCGCGCCGCTCGAAACCATTCACCAGACCTGCAAGGAATCGAACCAGCATCTGGCGACCGTGCGCGAAATCGCCGAGCCAATGGGCATCCGTTTCCTCGGCATCGGCGGCAGTCCGAAATGGACGCTGGCCGAGACGCCGCGCATGCCGAAATCGCGTTACGACATCATGAGCCGCTACATGCCGAAGGTCGGCACTGAAGGCCTCGACATGATGTACCGCACCTGCACGATCCAGGTGAACCTCGACTTCTCCTCGGAAGAAGACATGCGCCGCAAGATGCGCGTGTCGATGAAGCTGCAATCGCTGGCGACGGCGCTGTTTGCCTCCTCACCCTTCACCGAGGGCAAGCCGAACGGCCTTTCCTCCTGGCGCGGCGAGATTTGGCGCGATACCGACAACCAGCGCGGCGGCCTGCTCGACTTCACCTTCCGCGACGATTTCGGCTTCCACGACTATGTCGAATGGGCGCTCGACGTTCCCATGTATTTCGTCGTTCGCGACGGTCGCTATCATGACTGCACCCACGTCACCTTCCGCCAGTTCATGAACGGCGCGTTGAAGGGCGAGATCGCCGAATGGGAACCGACCATGGGCGACTGGACCAACCATCTCTCCACGCTGTTCCCCGACGTGCGTCTCAAGCGCTTCCTGGAAATGCGCGGTGCCGACGGCGGCCCGTGGCGGCGCATCTGTGCCCTGCCGGCCTTCTGGGTCGGCCTGCTCTACGACGACGCGGCCCTTGCCGCGGCGGATGAGCTGACCAAGGACTGGACCTTCGAAGAGGTCAGTACGCTACGCGATGTCGTGCCGGTGCAGGGCCTGAAGGCCGCGATCAAGGGTCACGGCCTGTTCGACGTGGCGCGCGAGGTCATCGGCATTTCCCGCAGCGGTCTGAAGAGCCGCGCGCGGCTGAACGGCGACGGCCAAGATGAAAGTGTGTTCCTCGCCCCCCTCGAGGAGGTGCTCGCCAAGAAGGGCACGCTCTCCGACGACCTGCTGATGCTCTATCACGGCCGCTGGAACCAATCGGTCGAACCGGTCTTCGAGGAATATCAATACTGAGGGCCGGCCGCAGTTCTGCGGTGGCAGGCCGATAGAAACCGGTATGCGCCCTCTTTTTTCCCGCTATACTATCTGAATCAAGCGCCGCCTGATTCAGAAGCGGCCTCATTGCGGGGGAAAGGAACTTCGATGCTGCCACTCTTCGACATGATGATGCAGGCACAGAACGGCGCAGCCACCGAGGCGATGGCCAAGCAGTTCAACCTCGCGCAGGAGCAGGCGACCAAGGCCATGGCGGCGCTGATGCCCGCCTTTTCCTCCGGCTTCAAGCGCAGCGCGACCGACCCCTATAATTTCATGGGCGTGATGCAGGACATCACCTCCGGCAATTATGCCAAATATTTTGAGGACATGAGCAAGGCCTTCACGCCGCAAGGCATTGCCGACGGCAACAATGTGCTGGGGCGCCTGTTCGGCTCCAAAGAGGTGTCGCGTGCCGTGGCCGCGCAAGCCGCGCAGATGACCGGCATCGGCCAGGACATCTACAAGCGCATGCTGCCTGTCATGGCCGACACGCTGATGGGTGGTCTGTTCAAGGAAACCAGCGGCCAGATGCCCCAGATGGCCAATCCCTTCCTCAACACGGCGATGGGCGAGATGATGCAGAACTGGCTGCAGAGCATCGGCTTTGCGCCAAAGCAGCAGCCGACGCCGCAGGCGAGCATCTTCGACAATCCCTTCACCCAGGCGATGGAACTGATGTTTGGCGCGCAGCCCACCGAACACAAGAAGCCTGATGCCGCCTCCAATCCGTTCCTCGACAATCCCTTCGCCAAGGCCTTTCAGGATATGATGCGCAACGTCTCGGCAGCCCCGGAGCCGCCGAAGGAAGAACCTAAAGCCAAACCCGCCGCCCCCGGCGTCGACATGGCCGCCTATACCGAGATGTTCAATGCCATGTTCGACAGCGGCCTGGAAGTGCAGAAGAACTACCAGAAGAATATGGAGGCGATCTTCGACAGCTATACCAAGGCGGAAGGTAAGCCCGCGCCAAAATAGGCATGAAGACCGACTGCGCTGTCATGCGCCGTCTCGCGGTGGAAGAAATGATCACGAAGTCTTTTCTGCAACGCAACCTTTGTTGGAGAAAAACGGAGGATGCGGAATTCATCTATTCGGCTATCGATCCATGTGAAGGGGCGCTGGTTATTCGATTGAACGACTTTCCCGCAGAACCATTGTATACGCTTTTATGTGGCACGGTGCCGATCGAGAGCTTCGATCATTGGCCTCCTTCGTGGCAAATTGATTGAACGGCCCATTCATTTGTTTGTGTGATCAACGGCCCGCCGCGCAGGCAATTCCAAGCGCCACGAAATCCCAATGCCTTCCAGAAAAACCTCATCATGACTGACCACCAGAAGCGCGCCGTCATAGGCGCGTAACCCCGTCTCGACCGCGGCGATCGAATCAATGTCGAGATGATTGGTCGGTTCGTCGAGGATCAGCAGCGACGGCGGCGTCGGTCCGCCGAGAACGCAAGCCAGGCCGGCGCGCAGCAATTGCCCGCCGCTGAGCGTGGAGACGATCTGAAGTGCTGCATCCGCTCGAAACATGAAGCGAGCAAGGGCGGCGCGGCAGGCGTTCTCATCCGCCTGTGGGTTTATCCGCCGGAAATTGTCTCGGATCGAGAGAGACGGGTCGAGAAGGCTGACCCGTTGATCGAGCATGGAAAACGTGGTCATGACACGCACCGTTCCGGCCCAAGGGTTCAGCGCTCCGGAGATAAGCGCCAGCAATGTTGTCTTGCCCGAACCGTTCGGGCCGGTGACGGCAATCCGCTCAGGCCCCGTGATGTCGAAGGAGAGATCGCGGATGACCGGTTGTTCCGGCCTATAGCCGGCGGTCGCACCGTCGATCTTCAGGACGATCTTGCTGGCCGGCAATCCTGTCGACGGAAGTTTGACGGACAGGGGCTGAAGGATTTCGATGCGGCGGCGGGCTGCGGCGGCATCCTCCAGTGCTTCCGCATGCTGGCGTTCGGCGAGGCGCGCGCTTTCGCCGCTCGTCATCTCGCTCCGCTCCTTCATGCCGCCCAGCAGGATGCGCGGAATGCCGCCCTTTGCGGCCTTCTTCTTGCCGGCGCTGTCCCTTCGCGCCTGCCGCTCCACCGTTGCCTGCGCGGCGCGGGCAACTTCAGTGACACGCTTTTCGGCATCGGCAAGATCATGTTCGGCCGCTGCAAGTTCGAGCGCCTTGCGCTCGCGGTAATGGCTCCAGTTGCCGCCGTAGCGCGTAGCGCTAAGCGAAGTCAGCTCGACGATGGCGTCCACCGTGTCGAGTAATTCCCGGTCATGGTTGACGACGATCGCGCCGCCGCGCCAGCCTGCGAGCAGTGCGATTACGGCTTCCCTGCCCTCACGGTCCAGATTGTTGGTGGGTTCATCCAGGATGAGAAAGTCGGGATCGGTAAAGATCAGCGCGGCAAGGCCGGCGCGCGTTCGCTGCCCGCCCGACAGCGCCGCAAGACTCGTCCGAGGCTCCGCATCGAGACCGGCGCGGTGGAGTGCGGAGGCCACACGCGCTTCCAGCGTCCAGTCCGCCGATACGAGCTCCTCGGCCGTCGCCTCGCCCGCCTCGGCGCGGCGCAGAACGGCCAGCGCTTCTCTGACATGAAAGAGATCGGCGATGGTTTCGTCAGGTTCGACCTGAACGCTCTGGCGGAGCACGCCGAGGCTACCCGCAAAGGATGTAGCCCCGGATTGGGGTTGCAGTTCGCCGGCAATGAGCTGGAGAAGCGTCGTCTTTCCGACGCCGTTGCGTCCGACAAGGCCGGTACGCTCGGCGCCGAAACTCAGATCGAGATTGGAAAAAAGCGGCCGGCCGTCAGGCGTCGACCATGATAGATTGGAAAGTGTGATAGATGCAGGCATGGATATGGAATTCCCCGGTAACAAGGCTGGAAGGCATTGTGATCGGGTTGAAATCCATTGCTGCACACATCCTGCTGGAATGACGGATGCCGATAATTTAAGCGACAACCATTTTCAGTTCAAGCCTACGCCTTGATAGTGTCGTGGAAGCTGAGGACACGGCTCCAGGTCAGATCGGTAGCCTTGGCATCATAGTCGGGCAGGCTGGCGCCGGTATAAGTGCGGCCACCGCCAGGCAGCGTTGTGCTAGTCTCCCGCTTATCAGCTCGGTCGTAACACATGGCAATTTCCGCGAGTATCTTTTTCATCGCCGAAGTTGCTCTTTGAAAAGAAAAAACCCGGTGTCGGCACTGGGGCCGGACACCGGGCAAGCAGCAGGGCTTATTGGCTATCACCCTGCGGGGAAACATATGGCCGGCATCAACGACGGTCGTTGTCGAGGCCGAAGAGGCGCGCGCGGTGGCGCGCCGAATTGCTCAACTGACAGGACGGATCCTCGAAAAAGGTCGAGGTCGTCAGTGCCGACATCAGGTCTTGGCGTGTCAGGCCGATGTCCATCAGCTGGCTGTCGTTCAGCTCGTGCAGGTAGTTGATCTCGCTGCGGTTGCGGAATGTGCGCCAGACCTTTGCCATCTTATCGAAAGCAAGCGTCAGGCGTGCCGTCAGGGGCAGCGACGGCCTTGCGTGGCCGAGATGTAGTGTCCGGTCTGTCGTGCTCATTTCAAGGTCCTTTCCTTCAGGCACGCGCTAGCCGAGCCCCTTCCCGGTGGTGCGGGAAAGGGGTTGGCTGGGAGGAATTCAGCAGGAAGTCTGTCGATTGGTATGCTGATTTGCATTAGGAAGATGCCAAACACCTATTGATCAGTCCAACGAATGTTTCTAATGGTAAGCATCAAACTCTTTTATAGGTGAGATCATGTCCGCGCCGCTTGATAACGATCAGTTGCAGACCTTCATCGCCATCGTGGATTCCGGCAGCTTCACCAAGGCGGCCGACCGGGTGTTCAAGACGCAGTCGGCAGTGTCCATGCAGATGCGCCGGCTGGAAGAGCGCGTCGGCAAGCAGCTTTTCATCAAGGACGGGCGCGGCAACCGGCTGACGGCCGAGGGCGAAAAGCTGCTCAACTATGCCCGCCGCATCATCCGCCTGAACAACGAGGCAATCGCCGCCTTCGACGACAACCGGCTCGAGGGTACGCTGCGCATCGGCACGCCCGACGATTACGCCGACCGCTATATGCCGGAGATCATCGGCCGCTTCGCCAAGACGCATCCGAATGTCGAGCTCTATATCGTCTGCGAGCCCTCCGTCGATCTCGCCGAGCGCATGCATCGGGGCGAGCTCGATATCGCGCTGGTCACCCATAATCCGCGCGAGAGAATGTCGGATGTGGTGCGGACCGAGCCGCTGTGCTGGGTCGGATCCGCCAACCATCCGCTGCGCGACGACGCGCCCATTCCGCTCGCGGTCGGGCGACGCGACTGCCCGTGGCGCCAGCTTGCCTGCTCGGCACTCGATGCCGGCGGCCGCGACTATCAGGTCCTGTTCACAAGCTGGTCCTGCACCGTTGTCGCCTCTGCCGTGCTCGCCGGCATGGCGGTCTCGGTGATGCCGGAATCGGCACTGCGCACCGGCATGAAGGTCCTGACCCAGGCCGACGGCTTCCCGCCGCTGCCGCCGGTGCAGATCGGCATCATGAAGCGGCCAGGCCTTTCGGTGTCGCTGATGAACGCCATCACCGCCCATATCTCCGCCTGCCTCGACAACATCACGCCGGCGGCGATCGACGATGATCTTGATGGCGAGGTGAAGACCTTTCCGCGCGCCTATCCGCGCCTGCGCGCCGGGCATATTCTGCCGGGTTGGTGAGAGTTATAGGCAGTGGCCAAAACCCTACTGCCTACTGCCTCCTTCTGCCGGCTCCGCTAACAACGTCACCCGGATCACCTGCTTCCACTCATTGAGCATGCGGACCGCCAGCTCCTTGTCGCTCATGATGGCGAGGCGGACGGAGGCGCCGATCAGGTGGCTGAAGAGCTGGGTGCGGGCCTGCAGATCGATGGAACTACCGGCCGGGAGGAAGGGTTCGATACCCTCGCGAAAGATCTCGGCGACGCGATTGCTATGCTGGATGTTGAGCTTCAGAAGATCTCCGTCCATTTCCGTTCCAAGCCACACACCCATGTAGGTCGGATCACCGCGGAACTCGCGATAGTACCAGTCGATCGTGCCACAAACGAGATCGACGGCGTGATCGAGCGATGTCACGGTGGCGAAGACTTCCTTCGTCTTCTGCTGCACAAGAACAGCATGGCGGTCGAACAGTGCCGTGACGATCGCCGCCTTTTCGGGAAAGTACTGATAGACGGAACCGATCGGCACGCCGGCCACGGCGGCGAGTTCCGTCATTTTCATGGCGCTGACGCCTTTTTCCGCAATGAGCTGCGCAGCCGCGGCCAGAATGACATCGACGCGCTGGATGCTGCGTTCCTGCTTCGGCTGCTTGCGGAATTCGATGCGGGCTGGTTTTTCCGGGCTCATGCATTTCCCGTTTCATTGTCACGAAAGCGACGCCAAAGACGCAGGCAAGCTATGCTCCAGGCATACTCAATGAATGTAGAGGGGAAAAGTACAATTTCACATGCGAAATGTAATAATGCGTTCCTGCATAGCCGACAAAGGCCGGCGCAGGACGCCAGCCCTTGGACTCGCACAAACGGTACCGCGGGCGACCTAAGCCGGCATGGCCTGCGTAACGGCGAGCCAGACGGCAAGCCACGCCCACATGCCGGCAAGGACGATATAGCCAAGGGCAAAAAGCGGGCTGCGGTAGCGCAGGTTGTTGCTCGTGACATGCACATAGGCGTGGGCATAGCGCGTGGCGACGAAGATCCAGGCGAGGATCACGGCCGGCAGATTATCCGCCTGGGCGATGAACAGGGTGATGCAGCAGGCATGGAAAAGGACGGGGAGTTCAAACTGATTGGCGATGCAGTTGCGCACCACCAGGCTCTCCGCCGGCTCCTCGGCGGCATGGTTCTCGCGAAACTGCGATAGCCGGATCTTACCGGCCTTTACCAGATCGCGGCGGCGCAGGCCCAATAACCCGTAGAGAATATAGACAAGCCCCGCATGGGCCACCATGGGCCACAACATTTCATAACCGGTCACGCCGCCAACTCCTTTACGATTTCAAAGCGGCTGAAGCTACCGCTCAGGACGGCCTGGATCCGCCGGGAGACAGGTAACGAAAAATCGAGAAACGGGCCAGCAGAATGATGGTGATGACAAGCGACAGGAACTTCAGCCGCACGATGATCGGCAGCAGGCTCGACAGCAGCGTCAAGGTATCGTCCGACGGCGTGGCCGGCGGATAGAGCAGCAGGCCCGCGATATTCTCGGCATAATCCATCGCGCCGTAGACGATCGGCAGGCAAAAGATCGCGGTGATGGCCGCTGATGGAATAGATCGGCCGAAGAAGGTTCCGCCCGGTCCGACCAGCCGCAGCAGGCAGAACAGCAGGCCTCCGAGTACCAGCGGGAAGACCAGCTCCGGCCCGAGATACATGGAATGAAGGATATAAGCCGGATCGGGGTGATCCTTGAGGTAGCGCACCATGGCAACGACATCGTCGGCCTCATAGCCGCCGATGCGCGCATCCAGCATCTGCTGGCCCGCCGCCGCATTGCGAAAAGCGGTGACGAAGCCCGCATAGATCCAAGCGAACAGCGCCAGTGATAGGGCCGCAAGGACCGCCGTCAGGCCCTGCAGGGACCTGACATTGCCTTCAGCGCCATTCCGCATCGATCAGCCGCCGGAACCCGGATAGTTCGGGCTTTCGCGGGTGATGGTGACGTCGTGGGCGTGGCTTTCGCGCAGGCCGGCGCCGGAGATGCGCACGAAAGTGGCACGCTCCTGGAAATCCTTGAGATCGGCGCCGCCGACATAGCCCATGGCAGCCTTGAGGCCGCCGGCGAGCTGGTGCAGCACGCCCGAGACCGGCCCCTTGTAAGGCACCTGGCCCTCGATGCCTTCCGGCACCAGCTTCAGTGTGTCGCGCACTTCCGCCTGGAAGTAGCGATCGGCCGAGCCGCGTGCCATGGCGCCGACGGAGCCCATGCCACGGTACGCCTTGAAGGAGCGGCCCTGATAGAGATAGACCTCGCCCGGGCTTTCATCGGTGCCGGCCAGCAGCGAGCCGACCATGGCGGCGGAAGCGCCGGCGGCGATGGCCTTGGCGAGGTCGCCGGAGTACTTGATGCCACCATCGGCGATAACGGGGATGTTCTGATCCTGCGCGGCCTGGACCGCCGACATGATGGCGGCGAGCTGCGGCACGCCGACGCCGGCGACGATGCGGGTCGTGCAGATGGAGCCGGGGCCGATGCCGACCTTGACGGCGTCCGCGCCGGCATCGATCAGCGCCCGCGTGCCGTCATAGGTGGCGACGTTGCCGGCCATGATGCGAACCGAATTAGTGAGCTTCTTGACGCGAGTGACGGCATCGAGGACGCGCTGCGAATGGCCATGGGCGGTATCGACGACCAGGAGGTCGACGCCAGCATCGATCAGGCGTTCGGCACGCTCGAAACCGTCATCACCGACGCTGATGGCGGCGGCGGCGCGAAGGCGGCCCTGCGCATCCTTGGAGGCATTCGGGTTGAGCTGCGACTTTTCGATGTCCTTGACGGTGATGAGACCGATAAGGCGACCTTCGCCGTCGACAACCAGCAGCTTCTCGATGCGATGCGTATGCAGCAGGCGCTTGGCTTCCTGCTGCTGCACGCCATCGGCAACCGTGATCAGGTTTTCGTGGGTCATCAACTCGTGGATCTTCTGCTCCGGATTGGAGGCGAAGCGGACGTCACGGTTGGTGAGGATGCCGACCAGGCGCTGCGACTTCTCGACGACAGGAATGCCGGAAATGCCGTGGGCCTTCATCAGGCCGAGCGCGTCGGCGAGCGTCGCGTCGGGGCCGATCGTTACCGGATTGACCACCATGCCGCTTTCGAACTTCTTGACCTGGCGAACCTCTTCGGCCTGCTGCACAGGGGTCAGATTGCGGTGGATAACACCGAGGCCGCCGGCCTGGGCCATGGCGATGGCAAGACGGCCTTCCGTCACCGTGTCCATGGCGGCTGACATGATCGGCAGGTTGAGCTCGATATCCTGTGCGATGCGGGTGGCGATATTCGTCTGGCCGGGCATGACCTCGGAGTGTCCCGGCTGCAGGAGCACGTCGTCGAAGGTAAGGGCGTCTAACCCGGTTGACGTTTCGATAATGCGAGCCATTGCCAATTCCTTCGTCTTTAAAAAACAGGACAGCTCCGGAACGAATCGTCTACCGGGCGATCTTGCAAGTGTTGCTTGGAAGTTGGCGAGGGCTGGTAACACGTCTATGACAGGAAGGGAATAGTAAAATGCGCCGGATGGCCGCAGGCCAGCCCGGGCGCAAATGCATAGCCGGTCTCAGAACAAGTTTCCCATCATTCCAACGTCACGCTGGCCTCACAGATCGAACTGATAGGTCTTCGGCACATAGCGGAAACCGTCCGGTTGCTTCTCGACAAAGCCGACCGCCGGGAACGGCATGTGGAAGCCCATAAAAGGAATGCGATCCGTGGCGATCATGTCGAAGACGCGGCGGCGGGTCTTGGCGGCCTGCGCCTTGTCGGCATCGAAACGCACTTCCCAATCCGGGCGCCCGAGCGACAGGATATAGTGATTGGCCGTATCGCCGGTCATGACCAGCTGCTTGCCATCCGATTCGAGGTGGAAAACGAGATGGCCGGGCGTGTGGCCCGGAGCAAGCATCGCGGTCATGCCGCTGACGATCTGGTCGCCATCCTTGAGGAAGGTCATCTTCTCGGCAAAGGGCACGACATTGGCAAGCACCGCCTTGTGGCCGCCTTCGGCCGGCGTTCCCTCACGGGCCTTGTCGGTCCAGAACCCATATTCGATCTCGCCGGTGACATAGCGGGCATTCGGGAAAGCCGGGGCCCCCTCCTCCATCATTCCGCTGATATGGTCGCCATGCAGATGCGTCAGGGCAACGACAGTCACCTGTTCCGGCGTATAGCCGACCGCCTTCAGACCTTCGCGAAAACGACCCAAGCCGCGGGCACGGCCGGCGGCACCAAAGCCGGTGTCAACAACGATGACGTCGGAGCCGGTGTCGATGATGGCAGGCGCATAGCTGTTGACGAATTTCTCGGTCGGCAGGAAGTGCTGCGCCAGCAGCTTGCGCACCGCATCCGGCGTCTGGTTCGAACCGAAGGTTTCCCAGGGGTTGTCCATGACGTTTGCGCCATCCTTGACGACGGTGACAGTGCAGGATCCCTGCTTGAACCGATGGGTTTCGGGCGGCAGAACAACACTCATGATCTCATTCTCTCCAATGGTGGCAACGTAAGCCGCGCCTGTCATCGTCATCGGCCGTACCAGGCTGGAACACGATCTTTCACGACCGGTAATTTGGCCATGACATGCAGAGCCAAATCCGCTAATAGACCGAATGACGTTTTATGCGCTTAGCATTTACATGCGCTTAGCATATGTCAAATCTGGTAGCCTATACCGGGCCATACCGGGCATCACGAAGACGTGATCCCCAGTAGGCCACAGGGTAGATTCGGAGATTGGCAGAGGCGGCGCATAGGACTACAGAGCGGTTGTTCGCCCTAGGCGAACCCTTTCCCGAAGACACGAGCCACCAAGGCATCCGCCTATGAATCGCATCGTTCCCCTGATCCTTGCCGTTGCGCTGTTCATGGAACAGATGGATTCCACGGTGATCGCAACCGCGCTGCCGGCGATCGCCAATGATCTCCATGTCGGGCCCATCACGCTGAAGCTGGCGCTGACCTCCTACATGGTGTCGCTGGCGGTGTTCATCCCGATCAGCGGCTGGATGGCGGATCGCTTCGGCGCGAAGAACATTTTTCGCGTTGCCATCTGCGTCTTCGTCATCGGTTCCATCATGTGCGCTTTTTCGGGCGGCCTGCTGGAATTCGTTGCCGCACGCTTCCTGCAGGGCGTCGGCGGTTCGATGATGACGCCGGTCGGGCGTCTGGTGCTGGTGCGAACGACGCAGAAGAGCGATCTGGTTTCCGCGATGGCACTGTTGTCCATTCCAGCCCTTGTCGGCCCGCTCGCCGGCCCGCCGCTCGGCGGCTTCATCACCACTTACGCATCCTGGCACTGGATCTTCCTGATCAACGTCCCCGTCGGCATTCTCGGCATTATCCTGTCGTCGATCTTCCTGCCGGAGGTCGAGGCAACGAGGCCGCCGAAGCTCGATTTCATCGGCTTCCTGCTGACATCCTTCGCGGCAGCCGGTGTCGTCTTCGGCATGTCGGTCATCAGCCTGCCGGCGCTGCCGCCGGCGATCGGCATTTCGGCCGTCACCATCGGCTTCGTTTGCGGTTTCCTCTATATCGGCCATGCTCGCCGCCATCCGGCGCCGATCCTAAACCTGACACTGTTGAAGAACGCCACTTTCCGCGCCTCCGTCACCGGCGGCACGCTGTTTCGCATCTGCATCGGCGCCATGCCGTTCCTGACGCCGCTGATGCTGCAGCTCGGCTTCGGCCTCAATCCGTTCCAGTCAGGCCTAATCACCTTTGCCGGCGCCATCGGCGCGATCTCGACCAAGTTTATCGCGCGCCGCGTCTTTACCGCTGTCGGCTTCAAGACGGCGCTTTTGTCGGCCGCCGCCATCACGACGGTGACAACGATCTGCACCGGGCTGTTCGAGCCCACGACATCGCATCTCATCATCATCGGCGTGCTGCTGGTCGGCGGTTTCTCACGCTCGTTCTTCTTCACCGGTATCAACGCGCTCGCCTTTGCCGATATCAGCGACAAGCAGGCAAGCCAGGCGACATCGATGAGTTCGGTCATGCAGCAGATCAGCCTGGCGCTCGGCGTTGCGGTCGCCGCCATGATCCTCGAAACCTCGACCTTCTTCAGCGGCACGGAGCTGCAGGTGCGCGACTTCCACATCGCCTTCTTCTGCATCTCAATCCTGACCGTGCTTGCCACCATTCCCTTCATCCGCATGGACCGCAATGCCGGCGCTACCGTCTCCGGCCACAAAGCCGGCCTGAAGCGCGCGGCAGCGACGGAACCGCAATCCGTGGTGAAGTAGTTTCTTCTAGATGGCAGGGGAAAGCTGAAGCCTATTCAGGCTTCTCGCAGACGGCGCTGAGCTTGTTGCCGTCGGGATCGCGCACGTAAGCCGCATAGAAATTGGCGTGGAACGACCGCAGGCCAGGCTTGCCCTCATCGGTGCCACCATGAGCAAGGGCGGCCGCGTGAAAAGCATCGACATCGGCGCGGCTTTCCGCATGCAGAGCGACCATCGAGCCGTTGCCGATCGTCGCGGCGTGGTGATCGTAGGGGATCACCACCCAGAACCTGCAACGGACGTCGCCATCGGCGGCATAGCCGATTTCCTCATCCGATTCGCGTTGACGCCGGTAGCCGAGGATAGGCAGAACCGCGTCATAAAATATGCCCGCGCGTGGAATATCGTTGGAACCGAGCGTAACGTAAAGAAGCATGGTGATGATGCGCCGCCTTCAGTATCGAGGGGACTGCATCATCGGCCAAAAGCGACTGCTAAATCAAGCGCTTATTGTGCCGTGCTCGACATTACGTCCCTTAAAGCCTTTTGCCAGCAGGAACATTTCGACCGATTCTGCCCTGGATGCGCCCGGCTTCACATGAACGACCTGGCGAAAATTCTGCTTCAGCAGGTTCAGGAGGTCGCGCTCCGTGCCCCCCTGGAAGGTCTTGGCGAGGAAATGCCCGCCTTCGGCCAGAACCTCGATTGCGAAATGCGCCGCGACCTCGCAGAGATGCATGGTGCGCAAATGATCGGTGCGGTGATGGCCCGTCGTCGGCGCAGCCATATCCGACATTACCAGGTCCGGCTCACCGCCGACGGCATCGACCAGCCGCTGCGGCGCGTCGGGGTCGAGGAAGTCGAGCTGCAGGATGGTGACACCAGGCAGATGCGCCATTTCCAGAAAATCGATGGCCGCGACGCGAATATCGTCTTCCGTCGACCCGGTCACCTTGGCGGCGATCTGCGACCAGCTTCCCGGCGCAGCACCCAGATCGATGATGCGGCGCGCGCCCTTCAGAATCTGGTGCTTCTCGTCGATCTCCAGCAGCTTGAAGGCGGCACGGGCGCGATAGCCTTCAAGCTGGGCGCGCTGCACATAGGGATCGTTGATGTGCCGATGCAGCCACTCCCGCGAGGAGGCCTTCAGCTTCTTTTTCTTGACGCGCTGACCGAGCTTACGGCCCGTGCGATTACCGGCGATGGTTGGCTTGGTCATGCCTGCGGTCCCTTTGTATCCCTCGGTCGATGGCCGCGGCGGGAGCGGCCACGCCGCCAAACGCCGTCATCCGCCATCATATCGGTGAGCAATCCTTCGCGCAGGCCACGATCGGCGACGCGCATGCGCGGGCTCGGCCAGCGGCGGCGGATCGCCTCGAGAATGGCGCAGCCCGCCAATACGAGATCGGCGCGATCCGGTCCGATGCAGGGATTGGCGGCGCGGCCGGCAAAATCCCAGGAGAGCAGCTTGGCCTGCATTGCGGTCACTTCGTCGTCCGACAGCCAGACGCCATCGACCCGGCGGCGGTCGTAGCGCGGTAGGTCGAGATGGACGCCGGCGAGCGTCGTCACCGTGCCCGACGTGCCGATCAGATGGAAATCGGCGCTGTCGCGTGTCGCGCCGTGCACCGGCGGGCAATCGAAGCGTTCGAGCATGCCCTCGACTTCGCGCACCATGGCCTCGAACAATTCCGGCGTGACATCGCGGCCGCCATGACGTTCCGAGAGCGTGACCACGCCGACGGGCAGCGAGGTCCAATGGGTGATATGGTTGGCAAGCCGGCTGGAGCGGTTTTCACCGATCCGGATAATGGCGATTTCCGAGGAGCCGCCGCCGATATCGAAGAGCACGACGGAGCGCGCCTCGGGACCCACCAGCGACGAGCAACCGGAGACGGCAAGCCGCGCCTCGGTCTCGCGATCGATGATTTCGAGCTGCAGTCCGGTTTCTTCGATGACGCGGGCGAGGAAGACCTCACCGTTTTCCGCCGCGCGGCAGGCTTCGGTCGCGATCAGCCGCATGCGGCGGATCTCACGGGTCTTCAGCTTGGCGGCGCAGATGCGCAGGGCCTCGACCGCCCTGTCCATGGCGTCACCCGACAGCCGGCCGCTGGCACCGAGCCCCTCGCCAAGGCGAACGATGCGGGAAAAGGCATCGACGACGCGGAATTGACCGGGACGCGTCGGCTGCGCAATCAACAGGCGGCAATTGTTGGTGCCAAGATCGAGCGCCGCATAGAGATCCATAGGGCGGGAATCGGTATCGGCTTGCTGATGCGGCGCTGAGCCTTCGCGCCGCTGCTGCGGTGGATGCCGATGATCGTTGTGGGCAGGGGGGCGCTCAGCGGCAATGACGGCGGCGGGAGCGACGAGCTGCGCCGTCTTCTCGTGCGCCAGCGGCCGGCCCTGCAGGCCGCGCTTGCTGCGGTGCTTGCGCCTGTTCTTGCCACTCTTGTTCGACGAGGCATGGCCATGCTCGCCGGCGGCGCGCTGGTCCGGCGCAGCGGAGGCCTGTGGCTGCTGTGTCTGGGAGGAATGCTGCGCGCCATCCTGCGCCCCGCCACGAGAACGGCGTCTGCGCTTGCGCTTCTTGGCCGGAAAACCGGCGTCCTGATCTGCTGGGCGTGTTGCCACCGGGCCGGACTTGCCGGTCTGGTTGGCCTCCGCAGACAAAGCGTTCGGACGGGCATTACCGCCACGCTTACGCTTCGCGCGCCGGGAGGATTTACCCTTCCTGCGCTCTGCTACCGACGCCCCGTCTGCCTGCGGCGCTCTGCCGCTGTCGGGGTCACTCACGTATCTTTTCCACCGCGCCGCGCAAGGCCGACAGGCATGCAGCAGGCGCTCATTTGATTTTCGTTGGGCAGAGGATATCAGCAGGAACAGTTTTCGCCAAATTCTTTTTGAAAAGCGCGATTTTAGCCGGGCGCAATCCCTCCTCGCGACAAAAGGACGAGGGGCGATCTCAAGCCGTCAGCCTGCCTCGGACGTCGTCCGCCAGTGCCTTCATCCGGTCGATCGGCAAATGGCCGATCAGCATGAAGGCGTGTGCGGCGTCCGACCAGTAGACGACATTCATGCCGCGTCGGTTTTCCATATCCGGAGCGGACACGCCGGTCGTCGAGGGGGTGATGCAAAGCGCCATCGGGCCGCTCTCGGGATCGAGATAGGCGATTTGCGCCAAGGGTTTGCTATCGTAGTTCAGCAAGATGGCGCGCTTGAAATCGATACCCGGGATCGTAACGGCTTCTGGCGTCAGGGCGAGACCCACCTTCGAGCCGACTTCGTTCAATTGCGCAACCTGCTCAGTCCGATCGCCAGCCGGTCCGCTCAGCGTATCCGGCGTATAGAGGGAAAGATATTCCGCAACGACGGCGCGCCATTCGCTGCCCTCGTCCGGCTTGGCAAGGCGATGACTGATGCCGATCACGGCGCGGTCGATGGCGATGCCGGCGACAAGGCAGGCGGCAATTGCGCCCATGAAGCCACGGCGACTGACGCCGGACGCGGCTTTCTTCTGCTCCATAGAAGAAGGGATTGCGGCAAGCATCGCATCCAGCTTGGCACGCGGGGCTGCGGCAAGCAGCGGCTCGAATGCCTCGTGGAAGGGCAGATCGCTGCGCGACAGGAGATCGAAGCGTTCCGCCACCTTGGCGTCGCTTTCGATCAGTCTTTCGATCCTGTCATGCTCGGCAGCCTCCAGTTCGCCGTCGATGAAGGCGGTGAGCTGTTCGTCCGAGGGCATGTTTTTGTTGTCCTGTTCACTCATGTCCGTTCCCCAGTCGCCCAACTCCGAGCTGAGCCCCATCCGTCGCCCCCATGCCATCCGCGAGCTTCGCCCGCGCCGCCGCCAGCCGGCTCATCACCGTTCCGATCGGCACATCCAGAACCTCCGCCACCTCGCGATAGGACAGTCCTTCGACATAGGCGAGGAAAACGGCGGTGCGCTGCGCTTCCGGCAGCGCCTGCACCTGCTTCAGCACCTGGCCCGCCAAAATATGCGTCTCTGTCTCGCGCGCACCGTCAAAGACCAGCGCCTCGTCGGCATCGACGAAGCCCTGCCCCATGCGGACCCGGCGAGAGCGGATCTCGTTCAGCCATATCGAGTGCAGGATCGAAAACAGCCAGCGGTCGAGCCGCGTGCCGGCGATGAACTGATGCGCGCGCTCCAGCGCCCTGACGCAGGTTGCCTGCACCAAATCATCCGCCACGTCGCGCTGGTGCGACAGCACGACGGCATAGCGCCAGAGCCGAGTCAGATGCTGCGACAGTCCCGCCCTGATATCCTCTTCGCTCGCTATGGCACCCTCCGCGAGGTTCTTGACCTTGGGAGCCGCCGGCCTTGCCGACGGCTCCGATCGTGTCCGACTATAAGCAGAAATCGTGGAATGAGCGACTGACACCCGGATATTCCTCTCAATGCTCACTGCCTATGCCGGTCATCTCAAGTCCGACCCTGACATCAGAGGCTCGACGGATTCTGGATGGCGCTGTTCAGATCCTGATATTCTTCGCAGGTCGTATTGCCGCAGAGCGCCTTGATGGTGCTCAGCTGGTCTTT
Source organism: Rhizobium sp. RCC_161_2 (assembly GCF_041355235.1). Taxonomy (NCBI): domain Bacteria; kingdom Pseudomonadati; phylum Pseudomonadota; class Alphaproteobacteria; order Hyphomicrobiales; family Rhizobiaceae; genus Rhizobium; species Rhizobium sp. RCC_161_2. Next base: position 233,547 of record NZ_JBFUPL010000008.1, read on the forward strand.
GGCAAGGTCTATCTGACCCTTGATGACATAGGCTTCGCCGAGATATTCGCGAACCAGCGTGTATTTCGGGTCCATGGCGACGGACTTCTTATAGTAGGAGATACCTTCATCCGTGCGGCCAAGCTTGCGTGTGACATAGCCACGATAGTTCAGCGCTTCCGCCGTATCCGGATTCTGCAAGGTGTCGAGAACGGCCAACGCCTCTTCATAGCGATGATCCTTCTTGGCCAGCGAATAGGCATAGTCGGCGCGGTTTTCGTCGGTGATGTTGGCGCCCTGCTGCTTCACGCATTTCTTGGTCTTCTGGTCATAGATCTCGCCCTTCTTGCAGGTCGGCGTCGTGCTTGAATCGTCGCCGGCGGCGAAGACCGGGACAGCGAAAGCACTGAGGGTAAGGCAGGCACCGAGAGCGGCCGAAGCCAGGCGGAAAGCGGTGGTGGTCATGGAATTGCTCCTTGGCAAAATGAACGTTGCGATGGGAGAACACGCCATCCGTTCATTTTATTCGAAGCCATCAGATATTTTTCTCTCACCCGGATTTGCCTCCGGGCCATCACTCCTTCGTGACCGACGGGCTCCGAATAAGTGCTGACGATGGCGTGTTTCCTCCTGCGTCCCCGCCGAGGGTCGCCAAGGAGAACCGAGTGACCGATACCGTCAAGCTTGTCAGTCTGGCCGTCGCCACACCAGACAATATCATCCACCAATCAGAAGCCGCCGCGACCGCAGGTCGCCTGTTTTCCGACAGGTTCCGCGACTTCAAGCATCTTGCCCGCGTGTTCGAAAGCGCTGGCATCCGCAAACGCCATGCCGCCCGTCCGCTCTCCTGGTTCGAACAGCCGCATGGCTGGCAGCACCGCATGGAAGCTTATGCCGAGGTCGCAAGCCAGCTCTTCAAACAGACCACGACCAAGGCGCTAGAACGCGCTCGCCTCAAGGCCGAGGACGTGGACTGCATTGTCACCGTCTCCTCGACCGGCTTTGCGACGCCAAGCCTTGAGGCGCGGCTCGCCCGCGAAATGGGCTTCCGTTCAGATATCGAGCGCGTGCCGGTCTTCGGGCTGGGTTGCGCGGCCGGCGTCTCCGGCCTTGCCATCGCCTCGCGTATGGCCAAGAGCCGCCCGGGCGCCGTCGTGCTCTTCGTCTCCATCGAACTCTGCTCCCTCGCCTTCCGGCTGGACGAGTTGACGCGACCGAACATCATCGCCACGGCGTTGTTCGGCGACGGCGCGGCGGCCTGCGTCCTGCGGACCGGCAAGGAGGGTCTCGCGGAGATCGAATCGACGGGAGAACATCTCTTCCCCGATACGCTCGGCATCATGGGCTGGAAGATCGACGACACCGGCTTCGGCATCATCCTGGAACAATCGCTGCCGCCCTTTGCCGAGGCAAATATCAAGCCTGCCGTCGCCGGTATTCTGGAGCGCGCCGGCCTGACGATCCCGGATATCGACCGCTTCATCTGCCATCCCGGCGGCACCAAGGTGCTGCAAGCGCTGGAGACGGCCTTCAGCCTCGAACCCGGCTCGCTCGATATAGAGCGCGAGGTGATCAGCGACTACGGTAACATGTCGTCACCGACGGTGCTCTTCGTGCTGGAGCGTGCCATCCACGCCGGCCTGCCAGGCCGCTCGGCCATGATCGCCATGGGTCCGGGCTTTACGGCAAGCTGCATCACGCTGAAGAGGGTCGCCTGATGCTCTGGCCGTCCATATCACTTCTGACCTTTGTCACCCTGCAGCGGCTTGCCGAGCTGATCCATGCCCAGCGCAACACCGCTGTCCTTCTCGCACAGGGCGGCCGGGAGATCGCACCGGGGCATTACCCCTATATGGTGGCAATGCATGCCGCCTGGCTCGTCAGCCTGTGGCTTCTCGCCACCGGCCGGCCGATCGTCCCGGTCTGGCTTGTCATCTTCATGGCGCTGCAAGGTCTGCGCGTCTGGGTGCTGGCAACGCTGAAGGGTCGCTGGACGACGCGGATCATCGTGCTTTCGGGAGCACCTCTGGTAACGAGTGGGCCTTACCGCTTTCTCAGCCATCCGAACTATGCGGTCGTGGTCGGCGAGATCGCCGCATTGCCGCTTGCCTTCGGCCTGCCGCTTCATGCGATCGTCTTTTCGCTGCTCAACGCCGCCATCCTGACGATACGCATTCGCGCCGAGAATGCGGCCCTGGAACAGACCATGGCGTGATCGTATTTTTCATTTGCACCGCAGCATTTTGGCAGGCATTTTCGATGCTTGAAGGATGATCTCGGAAGGAGCAAACGTCTTTCGGGATCGGGCGTAGAAAAACAAGCATGCGGGTAGCAGGGGATCATGACAAAAGACGCAATCGTGCTCGGCGCGGGCATTGTCGGCGTATCGACAGCCATCCACCTCCAGCGGCGCGGGCGCCAGGTCACCCTCGTCGACCGCAAGCCGCCCGGTCAGGGAACCTCCTTCGGCAATGCCGGCCTGATCCAGCGCGAGGGCGTCGTCCCTTATGGTTTTCCGCAGCAATTCGGCCTGCTGCTGCGCTATGCCTTCAACAACCGTATCGACGCGCATTATCACCTCAAGGCGCTCCCAAGCCAGATCGCCTTCCTTGCCCGCTACTGGTGGAACTCCAATACCAAGCGGCATGAGATGATCTCGCGCGCCTATGCGCCGCTCATCGCGCAGTCGATCAGCGAGCATAACGATCTGATCGAGGCCTCGCACGCCGAGGAACTGATCCGCAAAGACGGCTGGATAGAGCTTTATCGCTCGAACGAGAAACGCGATGCGGAATTCGCCGAGGCCGAACGTCTCAATCGTGAATTCGGTATCGCCTCCGACGCTCTGACCGGCGCGGACGTGGCAACATCGGAGCCGCATCTCAAGGACAGTTTCTCAGGTGCCCTGCGCTGGCGCGATCCGTGGTCTGTGCTCGACCCGCATGGCTTGACCGCCGCCTATCGCAAATATTTCGAAAGCATCGGCGGCCGCGTCACGACCGGCGACGCCGTCTCGCTCGGCCTGTCCGGCTCAAGCTGGAAGATGGTGACGGCGGAGGGGTCGATCGAAGCCGAGGATGTCGTCGTCGCGCTCGGTCCGTGGGCGGATCAGGTGACGAAGCGTTTCGGCTACGCCTTCCCGCTCGGCGTCAAGCGCGGCTACCACATGCATTACGCTGCCGAGGGCAACGCCGTCCTCAACAATTGGATACTGGATGCAGAGCGTGGTTACCTGATGGCGCCGATGAGCCGGGGCATCCGGCTGACGACCGGGGCCGAATTCGCGCGACGCGATGCGCCGAAGACGCCGGTGCAGCTCGACCGCGCCGAAGCCGTTGCCCGCACCGTCTTTCCGCTCGGCGAGCGGCTCGATGCCGAACCCTGGATGGGCGCCCGCCCCTGCACGCCGGACATGATGCCGATCATCGGCAAGGCACCGCGCCACAACGGCCTGTGGTTCGCCTTCGGTCATGCCCATCACGGCCTGACACTTGGACCGGTGACCGGGCGCGTTCTCGCCGAACTGATCACCGGCGAAGCGCCCTTCATCGATATCTCGGCCTATGCGCCGGACCGCTTCGCGCCCTGATATCGAGGGAGCTCAGCGGATCGCGGCGAGGCCCTTGAGCGCGGCCTCGACAATGCCGTCGATTGTGTCGTCGATATCAACCGTGACGACGCCGGGCTCGCCGGTCGGCACTTCCAACGTGCGGAGCTGGCTTTCCAGCAGCGACGACGGCATGAAGTGGCCCTTGCGTTCGCCCATCCGCTTGGTCAGCAATTCCTTCGAGCCATCGAGATAAATGAAATAGAGATGCCCGCCGGCGGCAGCCCGTAGCCGCTCGCGATAGACGAGCTTCAGCGCAGAGCAGGAAACGGCGATGCCCTCCCCTTTGGCGAGGCTCGCGGCAATCTCCTGACCGATCACGTCGAGCCAGGGCCAGCGGTCCTCATCCGTCAAGGGAATGCCCTTGCTCATCTTCTCGACATTGGCAGCGGGATGCAACGCGTCCCCCTCGACATAGCGCAGGCCGAGCCGAGCAGCCGCCTTTTCGCCGATCGAGGATTTGCCGCTGCCGCTGACGCCCATGACGATAATGGCGAGAGAGGTGCTTTGTGTGTCGTGCATTGAATCCGCCCTGAACGAATGACCATGAAATCAGGCAGGACCGGCGAGCCCTGCCTGATTCGCAACTTGGATCAATCCAGCGGGAAGAAGCAAGAAAACTTGTGTGTCCCCTCGCCCGTCAGTTCCGGCATCACCTGACGGCATTTATCCTGCGCGCGCCAGCAGCGCGGATTGAAATGACAGCCGGTCGGCGGGTTGAGCGGCGACGGCAGCTCGCCCTGCAGACGGATACGGTTCTTCTCGCGATCGGGATCGGCGATCGGCGTCGCCGACAAAAGGGCTGCCGTGTAGGGATGGCGCGGACGGGTGAAGACTTCTTCCGCCGTGCCGGTTTCCACCGGGCGGCCGAGATACATCACCATGACGTCATCGGCGATGTGACGTACTACCGAAAGACCGTGCGAGATGAAGAGATAGGCAAGGCCCATCTCCTTCTGCAGGTCCATCAAAAGGTTCAGTACCTGCGCCTGGATTGACAGGTCGAGCGCCGACACCGGCTCGTCCAGCACCAGCACCTTCGGCCGCAGCATCAGGGCGCGAGCAATGGCGATGCGCTGACGCTGGCCGCCGGAAAACATATGCGGATAGCGATCATAATGTTCCGGACGCAGGCCAACACGCGCCATCATGGCCTCGGCCTTGCCGCGGCGGGTGGCGGCATCGTCATCGGTGTTGATCTTCAGCGGCTCCTCGAGGATGGAGCCGACCTTCTGGCGCGGGTTGAGCGAGCCATAAGGATTCTGGAAGACGATCTGCACGGCGCTGCGCAGGCTGCGGTCACCAATCTTCGCCGGCTTGCCGTCGATCAGCAATTCGCCTGACGTCGGGTGTTCGATCATCGTCACCAGACGGGCAAGCGTCGACTTGCCGCAACCGGATTCGCCGACGACAGCCAATGTACGGCCCGACTGCAGGCTGAAGCTGACGCCGTTCAGCGCCTTGACGGTCGCCTCCGGTTTGAAGCTGCCGCGCTTGACGGTGTAAAAGCGGGCGAGATCGCGCCCTTCGAGAACAGCGCCGGTCATGCGGCACCTCCTGCTGTTTGCGTGGCGACAAGGCCGGGATGACCGAGCGGCTTGCCGTGTTCCAGCGGATAGTTGCAGAGCGTTACACCGAGTTCGATGCCCTGGCGCTTGACGCCGCGGTCGCATTCGGGCGTCGCGAACGAACAGCGGGGGGCGAAAAGACAGCCCGTGGGGCGATCATGCTGGCCGGGCACGACGCCGGCGATCGATGGCAGGCGCTGGCCGACGATGGCGCGTTCCGGCAGGGCCGAGAGAAGTGCCGCCGTATAGGGGTGATGCGGATCGCGGAACAGCGCCTTGACCGGCTGCTCCTCGACCTTCTGGCCGGCATATTGCACCTGCACGCGCTCGGCGGTCTCGGCCACCACGCCCATGTCATGGGTGATCAGCACCAACGCCATGCCCTGCTCCTGCTGCAGGCGCACGAGCAGATCGAGGATCTGTGCCTGGATGGTCACGTCGAGTGCTGTGGTCGGCTCGTCGGCGATCAGGAGCTTCGGATTGCAGGCAAGCGCCATGGCGATCATGACGCGCTGGCTCATGCCGCCCGACATCTGGTGCGGGAAGTTCGACAGGCGATCTTCCGGCGCCGGGATGCCGACGAGGTTCAGAAGCTCGATCGAACGCTCGCGGCGGGCCTTGCGATCGAGGCCCATGTGAATGCGCAGGGTCTCGCCGAGCTGGAAGCCGACGGTGAAGCACGGATTGAGGCTGGACATCGGCTCCTGGAAGATCATCGCCATGTCCTTACCGACGATCTTGCGGCGCTGCCGCGAGGAGATGCCGCGCAGATCCTTGCCGTCGAACATCATGCGGTCGGCGGTGATCTTCGCTGTCCAGGGCAGAAGCCCCATCAGGGCAAGCATGGATACGGACTTGCCGGAGCCGGATTCGCCGACGATCGAGAGGATTTCCCCCTTGTCGCAGGTGAGCGATACACCGTCCACCGCCCGGAACAAGCCGGACGCGGTCTGGAATTCGACGGTGAGATTTTGAATATCGAGAAGCGCCATTACGACCTCTTCAGCTTCGGGTCGAAGGCATCGCGCAGGCCGTCGCCCATCAGATTGATGGCAAGAACCGTGATCAGGATGCAGAGACCGGGAAAAGTGACCAGCCAGGGGTTGCTCTGGAAGAATTCGCGCGAATCCGCCAGCATCGTGCCCCATTCCGGCGTGGGCGGCTGCGCGCCCTGGCCGAGAAAGCCGAGAGCGGCGGCATCGAGGATCGCGGAGGAGAAGGCAAGTGTTGCCTGCACGATCAGCGGCCCAAGACAGTTCGGTAGAATGGTCTTGAACATCAGACGCAGCGGGCCGGCGCCGGAAACGCGCGAGGCGATGACATATTCCTTGTCACGCTCGGCCATGACCGAAGCGCGCGTCAGGCGGACGAAATGTGGCTGGTTGACGATCGAGATCGCGATCATCGCGTTGGTCAGGCCCGGCCCCAGGATCGCCACCAGCACGAGGGCAAGCAGCAGCGAGGGGATGGCGAGGATGATATCCATGACGCGCATGATGATCGTATCGGTGCGGCCGCGGACATAACCGGCGACGAGGCCGATCAGGATGCCGGCAAGCGCCGAAAGCGAGGCGACCACGAGGCCGATGAACAGCGAGAACCGCGTGCCGTAGATCAGACGCGAGAGAAGGTCGCGGCCATTGGCATCGGTGCCGAGAAGAAAGCTGCTGTTGCTGCCTTCCGACCAGAACGGCGGCAGGCGCTGCATGGCGCTGCCATAGGCGGCGTCCGGATCATGCGGGGCGACGATGCCGGCGAAGATCGCCAGGAACAGGACGAAGAGAAAGATCGCCAGCCCGATGACGGCGCCCTTGTTTCGCGAGAAATAATACCAGAACTCCGCAAGAGCGGAGGGGCGGTCGGACTTGACACTGACCGTGCTCATGGGCCGCTCCTAGTGACGAATACGTGGATTGATGAAGCCGTAGAGCAGGTCGACGGCAAGATTGACGAGCATGACGATGCCCGCGATCAACAGCAGGCCGCCCTGCACCACGGGATAATCGCGCTTGAAGACGGCATCGATCATCCACTTGCCGATGCCCGGCCAGGAAAAGATGCTTTCCGTCAGGATGGCGCCGCCGAGCAGCACGCCGACCTGCAGGCCGATGGTGGTGACGACCGGGATCATGGCGTTGCGCAGCGCATGCACGGAGACGACGCGCAGCGGCGAGAGACCCTTCGAGCGGGCGGTGCGGACATAATCTTCGCCCAGCACCTCGAGCATCGCCGAGCGCGTCTGTCGCGCGATGACGGCAAGCGGAATGGTGCCGAGCACGACGGTCGGCAGGATCAGCGAGTTGAGTGCTGACCAGAAAGCGCCCTTCTGGCCGGACAGCAGGCTGTCGATCAGCATGAAGCCGGTGATCGGCTTGAAGAAATAGATGAGGCCGATGCGGCCAGAAACCGGCGTCCAGTGCAGATAACCGTTGAAGACGATGATCAGCAGCAGGCCCCACCAGAAGATCGGCATGGAATAGCCGATGAGGGCCACGCCCATGACGCTCTGGTCGAACCACGTGCCGCGCTTGACAGCGGCGAAAACACCGGCCGGGATGCCAAGACAGATCGCCAGGATCATGGCGCAGATCGACAGTTCCAGCGTTGCCGGGAAAAAGGTGAAGAAGTCGGTCAGCACATCACGCTTGGTGGTGATCGAGGTGCCGAGATCGCCGTGGAACGCCTTCCAGATGTAACTGCCGTACTGGACGATCATCGGGCGGTCGTAGCCGAGATCGTGGGTGATCTGGGCATGGCGTTCCGGCGACATCACGCGTTCGCCCGACAGCAGCATGACAGGATCGCCCGGAAGCAGGCGGATGAAAGAGAAGGCGACGATCGATACGCCGAGGAATGTCGGGATCAGTACCGCAAGACGGCTGAAAAGAAATCGCAACATGACAGGTGTCCAAATTTTTCCGGCGGTCAGACAGAGTGCCTGACCGCCGGATCGCCCGGTCTTAGCCGGGCATTCTCACAGATTTTTCGTTATTCGGCGATATCGACGCCGTCGAAGCGATGAACGCCGACCGGATCCTGAACGTAGCCGGAGACATTCTTCGTCATCGGGATGAATTCTTCCGAATGGTCGATGGTCATCCACGGAGCTTCGCGCTTGAAGACGACTTGAGCCTCTTCATAGAGCTTGGTGCGCTCCTTGACGTCGGCCGTCTGCTTGGCCTTCTTCACCAGATCGTCGAATTCCTTGTTGCACCACTGGGCGCGGTTGTTGCCGCCGACGGCGTCGCAGCCGAGCAGCGTATCAAGGAAGTTGTCCGGGTCGCCGTTGTCGCCGGTCCAGCCGAGGATGGCCGCGCCGTCGCGGTCCTTGGCGGAGGAAAGCTTCAGGTACTGAGCCCAGTCATAGGTGACGATCTCGACCTTGACGCCGATCTTGGCAAGGTCCGCCTGCATCAGCTCGGCGGCGCGGCGCGCGTTGAGCATGTACGGACGCGATACCGGCATAGCCCAGATCTTGAAGCTCAGATCCTTGACGCCAGCCTTTTCAAGCAGCTTCTTGGCTTCGTCGGGGTTGTAGGCGTCGTCCTTGACGTCCTTGTTGTAGGACCACATGGTCGGCGGGATCGGGTTGGTTGCAACCGTACCGGAGCCCTGGAAGACGGCGTCGACGATCGCCTGTTTGTTGACGGCCATGTTGATGGCCTTGCGCACATCGACCTTGTCGAAAGGCGCGACCAGCGTGTTGTAGGCAAGGTAGGATACGTTCAGGCCAGCCTGCTCGAGAACCTTGAGGTTCTTGTCAGCCTTGAGATCCTTGATGTCGGCGGCGTTCGGATAGGGCATGAGATTGCATTCGCCGGACTTCAGCTTCTGCGCGCGCACCGACGCGTCAGGCGTGATCGCGAAAACGAGATCGTCGATCTTTTCCTTGCCCTTGTAGTAGGTGTCGTTCGCCTTGTAGCGGATGACGGCATCGGGCTGGTAGGCAACGAAGGTGAACGGACCGGTGCCCAGCGGCTGCTGGTTCATCTGTGCCATCTTGCCGTCGGCCTGGAGCTTGTCGGCATATTCCTTCGACAGGATCGAGCTGAAATCCATCGCGAGGTCGGCGATGAACGGTGCTTCCGGGCGGTTCAGCACGAACTTGACGGTGAGATCGTCAACCTTCTCGACCGACTTGATCAGCTTCGGGAAGCCCATGCCCTCTGCGTATTCGTAGGAACCGCCGGCAACATACTTGGCCCAGGGGCTGTCTTCCTTGAGCTGGCGCTCGAAGGAGAAGATGACGTCGTCGGCATTGAGCTCGCGCGTCGGGGTGAAGAAGTCGGTCACCTGGAACTTCACGCCCTTGCGGAGCTTGAAGGTGTATTCCTTGCCGTCGGGGGAAACGGTCCAGCTTTCGGCAAGGCCAGGCTCAACTTCGGTGCTGCCATGCTTGAATTCGACGAGACGGCTATAGACCGTACGCGAGGAGGCATCGAACGTGTTGCCGCCGGTGTAAATTCCCGGATCGAAACCTTCCGGCGAGCTTTCCGAGCAATAGACAAACGTTTTCGACCAGGCGGACGTCGCCATGACCGAAGCCAAGGCTGTCACTGCCAGAAGGACAGAAATCTTTTTCATGATAGCGTTTCCCAGGTTTGTTATTCTTTTGAAGCCGTGGAGCCTCAAAGGTTCCGATCCGGATCGGCGCCGATGGAACTTTATTTTAAGTTTGAAAGCAACAAGCGCCGCCTAAAATTTTTCCAAATTATGGAGTTTGGAAATTTTAGGATAAAAATCCCGCTGAATTGGTAATAATCTAGCATTTTTTTGCGCTGATTTGGCGAATCAGGAACAATTTGACGTGTTCTTCTTACGGAACGTTGACAGCTTCCTGCCTCTTTACACGGCAGCGCAAACAAAAACCGCGGCAGCCTGGGGCAACCGCGGGTGGAAGACATGGACAATTCGAAACAGGCGATCAGGCGGCCGGTGCCGTGATCGGCATTTTCTTGGCGATGCCCCTGTGATCCAGCTCATCCAGGCCAAGCAGGAAGTTGATCTGCGGGCGGGCCTTGACCAGGTCGTCGATGGAATATTCCGTCAGCACGTCAAAGAAGGCGTTTAGCGCCTTGCGCAGCGCCGAATTAAGGCCGCAGCTATCGACCAGCGGGCATTCGACCACGCCTTCTTCGAAGCATTCCGCCATGGCGAAACTATCCTCGGTCACCCGGACCACGTCGAACAGGCTGATATTGGCGGCCGGCTTGCCCAAGCGCACGCCGCCATTGCGGCCACGCACGGTTTCCACCAGCCCCGCCTTGGTCAACGGCTGCAGAATCTTGAACAAAAACAGCTCGGAAACACCATAGGCCTTGGCAATTTCCGGGATGCGGCTCAAGTAGCCTTCGTTGGCGGCACAATACATGAGCATGCGCACTGCATAGTTGGTCTGCTTGGTCAGGCGCATGCCGATCTCCTGGAATCGAGGCCGCAAAGGACGGGTCGAGAGCTATATAGTGCTTTTCTTAGTTTGGAACAATTCCAAAATATGAAATTTACATTCACGTTATTCTGACAGAGCCGACCGGATCAAGACCGGTTTTTACGACTGCACCTTTTTGTCTTTGATCTCCCGGCATAATCGAGGATTGCCTGCTTGCGTTCCGGTGCTTTCACAGCAACTTCATGAACGACCGCTGCCGCCGGCGACATAACCCATACTTTTCGGGGAGTGCCGGCCTCACGGCACCGAAACCCAGACCGCCATCTCGCAACCGCCCGGCTCGCGGAAATGAAAACGGCGGCCGCCCGGAAAATCGAAGGCGGGGCGGGTCACCACACCGCCGGCAAGCTCGACCGCACGCTGCGCCGCTTCCAGATCGGTGGCCCGCACGACCGGCAGCGGGGCGCCGGCGGCCTTCCCCGCATCGCCATCGATCCCGGCGTCGATCCCGGCTGCCTCGATGACGTGATAGGTCGGTCCGTAGCTGACGAAGCTCCAGTCGAAAGCCTCCGCGAAAAAACGGCGGGTCTTCAACGCATCGGTCGACGGGAATTCGAGATAGTCGATCTGATAGGTCGCAGGCATTGCGACATCCTCCAATTGTTCTTGTTTTGTTCTAAAGCAAAACAGGATCTCCGACAAGATGACGAAGCAGAAAACTACCGCAATAAAAAACCGCCGCCCAACTCAACATCGGGCGGCGGCGGATTTCAAGAGAGATCGACGCAGATCACTTCATCGTCGGCATGACGAATTCAGCGCCGTCCTTGATGCCGGACGGCCAGCGGGCGGTGATCGTCTTGGTGCGGGTCCAGAACTTAATCGAGTCCGTGCCATGCTGGTTGAGGTCGCCGAAGCTCGAGGCCTTCCAGCCGCCGAAGGAATGATAGGCGAGCGGAACCGGGATCGGAACGTTGATGCCGATCATGCCGATGTTGATGCGTGAGGCGAAGTCGCGGGCTGCGTCGCCGTCGCGGGTGTAGATGGCAACGCCGTTGCCATATTCGTGCTTCATCGGCAGATCGAGCGCGTCTTCATAGTTCTTGGCGCGGACGACCGAGAGAACCGGTCCGAAAATCTCGGCCTTGTAGATATCCATATCCGCCGTGACGTTGTCGAACAGGCTGCCGCCGACGAAATAGCCGTCCTCATAGCCCTGCAGCTTGAAGCCGCGACCATCGACGAGGAGCTTGGCGCCCTCTTCGACACCGCGATCGATCAGACCGTTGATACGGTTATAGGCATCCTTGGTGATGACCGGACCCATGTCGGCCTTGTCGTCGGTGTAAGGGCCGATGCGCAGCGACTCGATCTTCGGTATCAGCTTTTCGACCAGGCGATTGGCCGTGTCTTCGCCGACGGGAACCGCGACGGAGATCGCCATGCAGCGCTCGCCGGCCGAGCCGTAGCCAGCACCCATCAGGGCGTTGACGGCCTGGTCCAGATCGGCGTCCGGCATGATGATCATGTGGTTCTTGGCGCCGCCGAAGCACTGTGCGCGCTTGCCGTTAGCAGCTGCCGTGCCATAGACATAGCGGGCGATCGGCGTCGAGCCGACGAAGGAGACGGCGCCGATATCCGGATCCGTCAGGATGGCGTCGACCGCAGCCTTGTCGCCGTTGACGACATTGAGGATGCCCGCCGGCAGGCCGGCTTCGATCATCAGTTCGGCAAGGCGGATCGGCAGGGATGGATCGCGCTCGGACGGCTTCAGGATGAAGGCGTTGCCGCAGGCGATAGCCGGCGCGAACATCCACATCGGGATCATGCCCGGGAAGTTGAACGGCGTGATGCCGGCGCCGATGCCGACCGGCTGGCGGATGGAATACATGTCGATCGCCGGGCCGGCGCCTTCGGTGAACTCACCCTTGGCGAGATGCGGAATGCCGCAGACGAATTCGCAGACTTCCAGGCCGCGAATGACATCGCCCTTGGAGTCTTCAACCGTCTTGCCGTGCTCCTTGGAGAGCATAGTCGCCAGCTCGTCCATATGCTTGTTCAGCAACTCGACGAACTTGAAGAAGACGCGGGCGCGGCGCTGTGGATTGGTGGCGGCCCACTTCGGCTGTGCTGCCTTGGCGTTTTCGACGGCGGCGCGGATTTCCTCGACGCTGGCGAGTGCCACCGTCGACTGGACTTCGCCGGTTGCCGGATTATAGACGTTGGCTGTGCGTCCGCTGGTGCCGGCGACGTGCTTGCCGCCGATAAAATGACCAATCTCATGCATGGATGTGCCTCCTCGTTTTCTTGGATGATCGTAGGATCGCACTTCAATTTGCACAAATCAATGAGCTGTTATAAGCAACCGTTGTGCAAAAATTGAAGTCCGGGGTGTGCATATGGATTGGGATGACGTCCGCATGTTCCTCGCCGTGGCCCGTACAGGGCAGATCCTGGCGGCCTCGAAGCGGCTTGGGGTCAACCATGCGACCCTGTCGCGGCGGGTGACGACGCTGGAGGAGCGGCTGAAAACCCGGCTGCTGGTGCGCCGCACCAATGGCTGCGAGCTGACGGCCGAGGGTGAAATCTTCCTGCATGCGGCCGAACGTATGGAAACCGAGATGCTGCGCGCCCAGGCAAGCATTGGCCACCTCGACACCGCCATCACCGGCACGGTGCGCATCGGCGCGCCGGATGGCTTCGGCGTTTCGTTTCTCGCGCCGCGCCTGGGGCGGCTGATTGCACGCTATCCGGAACTGCGCATTCAGCTCGTGCCGGTGCCCCGCTCCTTCTCGCTGTCGCAGCGCGAGGCCGATATCGCCATTACGCTGGAGCGGCCCGAACAGGGCCGGCTGGTCTCTTCCAAGCTGACGGACTACACGCTCGGCCTCTATGCCTCGAAAGCCTATCTCGACAAGGCCGGCCTGCCCGACGGCGTCGAAGCGCTGAAGCTGCATCCGCGCATCGGCTATGTCGAAGACCTGCTCTTTACCGCCTCACTGAACTTCTCCGGCGAGATCATGCGCAGCTGGGATGCGTCCTTCGAAATCTCCACCTCCATCGGCCAGACTGAAGCCGTGCGCTCCGGCGCCGGCATCGGCATTCTGCATGACTATATCGCCCGACAATACCCGGAGCTGACCCGCATTCTGCCCGATATCTCGATCAAGCGTGCCTACTGGACCACTTATCACGAGAGCGCCCGCGATCTCGTGCGGGTGCGCACCGTCGCGGATTTTCTGCAGGAACTGGTGAGCGAGGAACGGCGGATGTTTTTGTAACGCTGCCCCGGCCTTATGCATGCTTCGGCGGCTCTTCGTTCTCATCGGGATTGGGAACGGGAATTTCATCCGGCAAGCTGTCGGGATCCGGCTCCTCTATCGGCGGCTTGGGTATCCAACCGGGATCAGGCATCGGTGGCGTCTCGGGAATCGGCTCGCGTGGCACGGACATGCCAGTTCCTTCCGTCTCGTTGCTGATACTGGCTAACGGTCGGGAGCAGGCAGGGTTCCATGGGAAGTCTCACAGGTCCGCCCTCGGAAACCACGACCGAAGCCGGCAATGTGTCGCTGCCCTGGAAGACCTTCGGTTTTATTTGCGCATATGGCCAGCTCGTGCATAAGTAGAGCGGCACACTTTCATTTCATCCGAGCAGATTCCGAGGGGGCGCTTGATGTTGAAAGGCGGGATATTCTTCACGGTGCTTGCCGTTGGTCTCAGCGCATGCACGACTGTCGACTTTTCACAACTTGCTCCGGCGACGCTGACCGGCAGCCTGTTCGTGATGTGGGTTGGCGAAGGCGATTCCAGCGGAGACGGCAAGTTCGTCTTCGTTCCCGATCCCGCCGATCCCCTGACGTTCCGCCGAGCTGACCGCTCCCTGCCCGGCGCCGAAATCCAGCCCGGCCTGATGTACACGGACGGCGGTTCTATTCCGAAGATCGCGCAGGTCTTCAAAGGATTGTCACCGTGGGGTTATGCGCCAGCCTATATGATCCACGACTGGATGTTCACGGCGCACCACTGCATCGTCGATGGCGAGAAGGACAAGAGGTTCGATCAGTTGCGCAACGTGTCGTTCGAGGATTCCGCCAGGATACTCGGCGAGGCCATCCAGGGGATGGTGAAAGCAAACAAGGTTCAACGGAACGATGTGGCCGGGACCGCCATCACTGCGGCGGTGGGCAGCAGCATTGCCGAGAAACTCTGGAACAAGCCGGGTGCGTGCAGCGCCTCCAAAGTCAAGCCAGAGGATATCGCCGCCGTCGAAAGAGCCATCCCCGGCGCCGCAAAACCCGCTGCCAGAACGACATTCAGAGTTCCTCCCGAAACTCCCAGAATACAACCGCGCGGCCGTGCGACGATCGTGTCCCGGATTACATTCTAGGAACATCTCTGGTGGGGAGCCGAGAAGCGCCCACACAGAACTCAGATGAGGTCGCGCTGGACAAGGGCTTCCCATGGTCTAGTTATCTAAAGAACACTTTAGGGAGTAAGGATGATGGCTGAGAAAAAGAACCCGAAGCAAGCCGAGAAAGAGCACAAGGAGCAGGACGACTATCTCGAAGAGGCGCTTGAGGAAACCTTTCCCGCAAGCGATCCGATCTCGCCGGGGCATGTCGTGAAGAAGCCCGAAGACAAGAAATAGCCCACGGCCCGTGCCGGGAGAGCTATGATGTATGATCCATGAAAGGGTGGGAATGGCACGATTGGGGTGTTCGCAGCCTCTTCCAAAAACAAATTCTTAGGTATGCTTTCGGCCGAATTTATGGTGCGTTATTCGACATCGGTTCATCGCGTTGTTCGAGCCTATCGCCCCGTCAGTTGGTGAGAAGCCGGCAAGCATATCGCGCTCGTGGAAGGGACTAGAGGATCGCGATCCGAGGATCAGCGGCGCCGGCCGTAGTAAATCATCAAAAACAAAAGTAGAATCGTCGGAATGCCGACGATGCTGGAGAAGGCTGCAAAGGCCCAGAGATCTGTTGCTTCTCCACTGCATTGAGCAAAAGGGCAGACCCACTGCGCAGTGACGAGCAACGCCAGAAACGCCACCGCAATCAGGATCAGAAGCATCAGGATCATGAAGGCTATGGCAAGCGCAAGGGCGGCCTTTAAGAAGCTAACGGCAGCTCGCATCCTCAATCGCACTTTCGCCGGAGCATCCAAGTTCATGGCCCGACGTAGTGAAAATCGCTGACATAAACACCCAAGCTGGTGCCGCGACCTTCCACGGCAATCCGCATACCTGGCTTAAGAGTTTGCCTAAGGTTATCGGAAACACCGCAAAGGCTGTCGAAGAGGAATGGCAAATCTCGGAGTTCCACCGGCGAACTGCATCCCTTGTGGCTTCTCCCATCAGCCTGAGCAACCTTATATGGAAGCTCGACATGGTGGCCTGCGACTAGGGCAAGGATCATTGGAGCACCGGCAACGGCGGGGATGCTGCCAAAAAAGTAACCCATAAAGGGCGCAATCAAAACCGCGCCTATCTTTTTCAGTTCCCCTTCGTTGCTGTCGGCCATACCCCTTAGAACAGCGTAAAACACTAGAGCCGCTGAGACGAGGCCGATGGCAACACGAAACGAACTCGTCGCAGCGGCCCAGTCCGTAGATGGCACGAAGCCATATCCAAAACCTCTTCCAATAAAGCTGAAGAACAGAAGTAAGCCCCAGATCGACAGCACAGCAATTCCGATTTTAGCAAACCAGCGCATTGCTTTCGCTCTTGTTGCATCGTTCATCAATCGATCCGCCCCGGCTCTTGCTGCTTAGCTATCCTTGGCATACCATTGGTTGTGATTTCAAGAGTGCTTTTGGCGCCGGAAAAGCTCCCACTTGACTCCTCCTCAAAATGAAAACACTTCCCAAACAAACGCGAGCTGCGCCAGCCTGAGTTTACCGACAATTTGATGATGAGAACCGCCATGCATCGGCGGAATGGAGATGTGCGTCCAATGAGTGCCGAAGCCACAGTAGCAACGAAGAGCCGGAACTCGACCCAATAGAATCGCTCCTCGCCGCACATGAGGGCGATGCACGGACAACCATTGAAGATCTCGTGCACAGGATTAAGCACCAGCGGTAACAGCTTTCGCTTGCCTCCGCCGCACCCGCAAGCGATCCGATCTCGCCGGGGCATGTCGTGAAGAAGCCCGAAGACAAGAAATAGCCCACGGCCCGTGCCGGGAGAGCTATGATGTCAAATCTATAAAAGAGTGGGAATGGTACGGTTGGGGGGTCTCGAACCTCCGACCTCAGGTGCCACAAACCTGCGCTCTAACCAACTGAGCTACAACCGCACATGCTCGCGTCGCCGCGAACGGGGGTGACATACGAGGAGTTTGAAATTATTTCAAGTCCTATCTCCCCGCAATATGAAAAAGCTGGGCATGATACCCAGTTCTCGGGACGTCGCGCCTTCGGATGAAGGCACAAAGGCTGCGATACGCCCTGAATCAGAAGCGTCCCGCCTTCAGAGCTTTCACCTGAAAACGGGACGCCATGGCCTTGGGAGGCTTTTGGGAGATCAAGCTACCTTGAAGGAGGACATGGCCTTTTCGGCTGCATCCTTGGCCGGCTTTGCCAGCTTTTCAGCAACCTGCTTGGTGGTTTCCTGAATGGACTTGGCCTGCTCGACGGTCACTTCAGCCTGCTTGCGGATGAAGGAGGTCTGCAGTTCGAAGAGTTCGGCGACAGACTTGACGCGAAGCAGGGCTTCCATGTGCGCCAGCGAGCTCTCGGCATTGGTGCGCAGCGCGTCGATGGCCTTGAGGCCGATCTCGACGGAGCCAGCCTGAGCGGTCTGCACGGTGGCTTCAACGGTCTTGCCGGCTTCTTCAGCGGCCGTCTTCATCTTGGCGAAGGCTTCCTTGGACTGCGCCGCGCCCTTTTCCGCGAAGTCGCGGAAGGATTCGGAGAGCTTGGAAGGGTCGAATGCAGCCGTTGAAAAAACGTCGTCTTTCTTTACAGTAGCCATGATAACGCTCCTAGTTTGGGCCCTCCTCCGAGCGCCCTTCGTGAATGTGAGTGAGGCTTATATAATATAGATTATTGTGCAGCGCAACATATTTGTGCGCCGCACAACGCGTTAACCCTGCCAGCCGAAAAACTGGCGGTTCGCTGGACCTGAAACCGGGGTGCAGTTATTAATAAAGCCTTAAAGCAAGAGAGGCGGTCACGCCCGCAAAGCAGGTTGGAACATGCCCGCAGTCCAGTATCCATTCATTGACATTGCCGTGCACCCCCGCGTTCGGGAACGCTTTGCGCGCGGCGAGGCGATGGTGATGTTTTCGGCAGGCATGGATCGCGTTCTCTGGGCCAACGGCGCCGGGGCCAATCTCTTTGGCTATGACATCATTTATGACTTTCTCGATCAGGGGCCGAAAGCCGGCGACGTTTCCTTCCGCCAGATCGAGGCAACAGCACGCGGGCTCGGCGCCGTCGGCGATCAGCGCACTTTCCTGATCCGCATGGCCTCCGGCTTCCAGCGCGCCGTCGTCAACGCCGCCGTCGAAATCATTCGCGTCCAGGCGGGCGAAGAGGCGATCCTGTTTTCATCGCCGGTCTCCGCCAAGCCACTGGCAGCGACCGAAAGCGCCAGACGGATGATCGATGGTTTCGACGATCCCGACACGCATATGGCCGTGATCGGCCGTGACGGCGATGTCATCGCCGCTTCCAGAGGCTTCGGCGCGCTTGGCGTGACACCACAGACCGCGAGAATGCTGACGACCATGGCGGGCGCGCTGCCCGAACGGTTGATCAAGCGGCCGATCCCGACCGGCCGCGGCTATCTGCCCGCCGCCGTCGGCAAGCTGTCGGAAGTCCCTGCTTTGCACCTGCTCTTCGTCGTCGAAACCGTGCTTGGCCATCTCGACCCAACGGAAAGCCTCGGCGTAACCGCCGCGCCGGCCGCAATCGTCAAGGTCGAACCGGAGGTGGAAGAAGCGCGCAAGGAGCTCGAGGTCGTAGCGGTTGAGCCGACGACACCTGCTCCCGACAGTGTCCCTGTCGCGACAGCCGCCTCTCCTTCTGCCGACGTTCTCGACGCCGTGGCGGATATCGAGGAAGTCGAAGACACGCCGGAAGACGACGTCGCCATCCATGAGGCGATCCCCGCACAATCCGATGCCGCGAGCGAAGATCTCGGCCAACTGACCACGATGGACGGCGCAAGTGAGGAACAGATCGACGCGGCTGCATATGCCGACGAACTGACGGATGAAGCCGATGACATCGTTGCACCAGCCGCCGTCGAAAGTCCGGTGGAGCATGAGGACGTCAGCCCCGAGCCGGCTGTTCCCGAAGACGATGCAGTCGCGGACGGCCAGCCGGGAGAATTCACCTTCAAGCGCAGCGGCCGCGCTACCCGCTTCGTCTGGAAGATCGACGCCGAAGGTCGCTTCAGCGAGGTTTCGCGAGAATTCGCCGATGCTGTCGGCCCGCATGCGGCCAAGGTGACGGGTACGGCCTTTACCGATGTCGCCGCGCATTTCAATCTCGATCCGGACGGCAAGATCGCCGAGCTTCTGGCGCGGCGCGACACATGGTCGGGCCGGACGATCTACTGGCCGGTGGAAAACACCAGCCTGATGGTGCCGGTCGACCTCGCCGCCTTGCCGACCTATACGCGCAACCGCGACTTCGACGGCTTCAGGGGCTTCGGCGTCGTTCGCCTTTCCGACGCCATCGAAGATCGGATGAAGCTGGGATTGAGGCTGGGCGTGGAAGATGATCAGGCCGCTCCGACACCAGACGCGACGGAAGAACCAGCTGCGCCCGAGACGGAGACGGATGCAACGGCTCCGGTAATTGCCCAGGAAACGCTTTCGTCCACTGCGGAGGAACATGTTGCCGAAGGAGAAGAAACGGCTCTTGAGGCAACGAAGGAACCTGCTCCCGCGAATGAAGAGCCGCCGGCGCTGACGATTGCCGAAACACCGAACCGGCGCGAAACCGACAAGATCATTCAGCTTCACGAACGACGTTCGTCGATGCCGAGCGGCCTGTCGCTGAGCGAACAGGCGGCCTTCCGCGAGATCGCCCGCCAACTCGAACCTTTCGGCAAGCGCGCCGAGACGCCAGAAGAGGGCGCGCAGCCGGAAGACGATGCCGAAGCCGCTCCAAAGCCGAATGCGGCGGACGAGATCCTGTCCGGTACGACCGACGGCAACATCGCCGAAGACCGGCCGCAGGATGAAATAGCACCAGAGACCGACGCCGTCGCGCAATCCGAACCAGAAAAGCTGGGACCTCAGGCCGAGGCCGAAAAGCCGGCGGAGGAAACCGTCCCTGACGTAGAAATCTCCAAGCCGGAAGAGCATCTCGATGCGCTGGGTGTCTTGAACACCGCCATCCCGTCGCGCGTGAAAATGCGCAATGGCCTGTCGGACGAGATCGTCGACCAACTGCCGCTCGCCATCCTCATTCATGCCGGCGACCGGTTGATCCATGGCAATCCGGAGTTCCTGCGGCTGACAGGCTATGAGAGCCTCACCGACCTCGACCATGTCGGCGGCCTGGATGCACTGCTGCAGCGCCATGACCTCGAGGGCAAGACCGAGCAGCCGGGCACGATGATGGTGGTGCGCGCCGACGACACGCTGGTGCCGGTCACCGCGCGGCTGCAATCGATCCGCTGGGAAGACGGCACCGCCTTGATGCTGGCGCTGATGCCGCTCGAAAAGAATGAAGCCGCATCGTCCGAGCCCGTGCCCGAAGAGGCGCGGCCGGAGCGCATGATCGAAAAGCTCGCCAAGCTGCAGGTCGAAATCGAGGAACTGCAGTCGACGCTGGAAACGGCGACGGATGGCGTCGTCATTATCGGCCAGGACGGCGACATCCGCTCGATGAACCGCTCGGCAAGCGCCCTCTTCAACTTTGACGACCAAGAAACCCGCGGCAAACCTTTCGTCATGCTGTTTGCGCATGAGAGCCAGAAGGCCGTGCTCGATTATCTCAGCGGGCTCTCAGGCCATGGCGTGGCGAGCGTGCTGAACGACGGCCGCGAGGTCATGGGCCGCGAAGCGTCGGGCGGCTTCGTGCCACTGTTCATGACCATGGGGCGGCTCAACTCCTCCAACGGCTATTGCGCCGTCATTCGCGACATCACGCAATGGAAGCGCACCGAGGAAGAGCTGCGAAACGCCAAGCGCGCGGCAGAAACCGCCAATGCCCACAAGACGGATTTCCTTGCCCGCGTCAGCCATGAAATCCGCACGCCGCTCAACGCCATCATCGGCTTTTCCGACATGATGGCCGGCGAGCGTTTCGGGCCGATCGGTCATTCGCGCTATATCGAATATGCGACCGACATCGGCCGCTCCGGCCGGCATGTGCTCGATATCGTCAACGATCTCCTGGATATTTCCAAGATCGAAGCCGGCGAGATGGACCTGGAATTTGCCTCCGTCGGCCTTAACGAGGCGATTGCCGAAGCCGTGTCGCTGGTGCAGCCGCAGGCCAACAGTCAGCGCGTCATCATTCGCACCGCGCTCTCGCAAGCCGTGCCAAACGTCGTCGCCGACCTGCGCTCGATCAAGCAGATCGCGCTCAACATCCTGTCGAACGCCATCCGCTTCACGCCGTCTGGCGGGCAGATCGTGGTTTCCACCTCCTATGAGGGCAATGGCAGTGTGGTGATGCGTATCCGCGACACGGGCGTCGGCATGACCCGCTCGGAGCTGGAACAGGCAATGAAGCCCTTCCGCCAGGTCTCGACCAACTCCCGCAAACGCGGAGATGGCACCGGCCTCGGCCTGCCGCTGACCAAAGCCATGGTCGACGCCAACCGCGCGACCTTCGCGATCAATTCCTCGCCGAACGAGGGGACCTTGGTGGAAGTCACCTTCCCGTCGCCGCGGGTGCTGGCGAACTGATTTCTGGTCTGTGAAATTAGCTGACGGTTGCTGCAAATACGACCAACGGCAATTTTATGCCCGAAGCGGACATGTCGACCATTCAGGCGCGCAAAATAGCTTAATTGGGCTGGAGAAAGACGGCTTGCCTCTTATTTCATTTCAGGAGGGAATGGGACACAGGAGCAAAAGGAGGATTACCCCATGGCAAAGAACACGATCTGCGTATGGTATGACAAAGACGCCGAGGCCGCCGCCCACTTCTACACCAAGACCTTTCCCGACAGCGCAGTCGGCGCCGTCATTCGTGCACCCGGAAACTATCCTGAGGGCAAGCAGGGAGAAGTGTTGGTTGTTGAATTCACCGTTGCGGGCATTGCTTGCATAGGCCTCAATGGCGGTCCCGCAATCAAGCACAGCGAAGCCTTCTCATTTCAAATCGCAACCGACGACCAGGAAGAGACCGACCGCTACTGGAACGCCATTGTCGACAACGGCGGCCGGGAAAAGGCTTGTGGCTGGTGCGAGGACAAATGGGGCATCTCCTGGCAGATCACACCGCGCGTGATGACCGAAGCGCTGGCGGCAGGCGGTGATCAAGCAAAGCGAGCTTTCGATGCGATGTTGACCATGAAGAAAATCGACGTCGGGGCGATCGAAGCCGCTCGGCGTGGCTGAGGCAAATGCCGAGCGCGAGACCTTCGCGATTAGTTCATTGCCGAAGATGCGGGTGAATTAGGTTACAGCTGCGATAAGGGGCTTTCGAGGCAAAATCCGGCGTTTCGATATGCCGAGCCTGCGTCACCCCCCTCTGTCACTGACGTGACATCTCCCCCACAAGGGGGGAGATCATTGGGAGGAGGTCGCACCGCCTAACCAAGTGATCATGCTTTGGTCTCTGCGGATGCGATGTTTGCTTGTGGCAAGAAGACGCTGCGAGTTACCATCTCCCCCCTTGTGGGGGAGATGTCACGAAGTGACAGAGGGGGAAGCTGCACTCTCAGCGAGCTCAGCAGTTCGAGACTGTTCCCCCCGAACCTTCTCAGCCTTGCGCTTGGCCCGCGAATTCGGCTTGCCGGCCGGCGGACCAGCATCGCTCTTGGCAAAGTTCGGCTTGCCCGGCTTCTTGGCCCAGGGCTTCTTGTCGGAAACACCCTCGCCTGCCTGCGCCCGTTCCGGCTTGCGGTCGGATTTCCATTTCGGCTTGCCGTCGTCGTAGGGGCGAGCGCTCTTCTCGGCGAAAGGCTTTTTGCCGTAGCCTCCCTCGCGCTTGGCCTGCGAAAAATCAGGGATGCCGTCGAGCGGCTTGACGCGGATGCCGCGCTCCAGGGTCTTGTCCGGACCGATGGCCGTCAGGAAGCGCTCGGCGCCTTCCGCGGAGAACTCGACGAAGGTTTCTTCCGGCTGCATCTTGATCGCGCCGATGTCGCGCTTGGTGAGGTTGCCGTTGCGGCACAGCATCGGGATCAGCCAGCGCGGCTCGGCATTCTGCTTGCGGCCGACCGAGAGCGATACCCAGACACCATCGGTGAAATCGTTGCGGCCACCGCCGGCGGGCGCTTCATCATACCGCGTGACAGGAAAATCGTCGCGGCGAGGCTTCTTGCGCTCGCCTTCGGCTGGCGTGTCCTGCAGGTCTTCCGGCGCGGAATGACCGGCGCGGTATTGACGCAGGAAAGCGGCGGCGACCTGTTCGGCGCCATGGGTCTGCAACAGCTGCTGCACCAGCGACTGTTCGTCCTCACCTAGCGGTGCGGAGAAGATCGGATCGGCGAGAAGACGCTCATCGTCACGCTGGCTGACCTCATCGGCCGATGGCGGCTTTGCCCAGGTGGCGCGAATGCGGGCGGCTTCCAGCAGGCGTTCGGTACGGCGACGGCCGCTGAGCGGCACGATCAGGGCGCTGACGCCTTTGCGACCGGCACGGCCGGTGCGGCCGCTGCGATGCAGCAGCGTTTCCGGATTGGTCGGTATATCGGCATGAATCACCAGATCGAGGCCCGGCAAGTCGATGCCGCGAGCGGCGACGTCGGTGGCGATGCAGACGCGGGCACGACCATCGCGCATGGCCTGGAGCGCATGTGTGCGCTCGCTCTGGCTAAGCTCGCCGGAGAGGGCAACGACGGAGAAACCGCGATTGTTGAAGCGTGCCGTCAGATGGTTGACTGCAGCGCGGGTCGAGCAGAAGACGATGGCGTTCTGCGCTTCGTAGTAGCGCAGAACGTTGATGATGGCGTTTTCCCTGTCGCTCGGCACGACCGTCAGCGCGCGATAGTCGATATCGACATGCTGCTTGGCTTCTGTGGCGCTGGCAATGCGGACAGCATCCCGCTGGTAGTTTTCGGCAAGCTTGGCGATCGAGCGCGGCACCGTCGCCGAAAACATCAGCGTCCGCCGCTCAGCCGGCGATGTCTCGAGGATGAATTCGAGGTCCTCGCGGAAGCCGAGATCAAGCATCTCGTCGGCCTCGTCCAGCACGACGGCCTTCAGCTTGGAAATATCGAGCGAGTTGCGGCGGATATGGTCGCAAAGGCGGCCAGGCGTTCCCACGACGATATGCGCGCCGCGCTCCAGAGCCCGCTTCTCGGTGCGCATGTCCATGCCGCCGACGCAGGAGACGATGGTGGCGCCGGTCAGCTCATAGAGCCATTCCAGCTCGCGCTGCACCTGCAACGCCAGTTCGCGGGTCGGCGCGATCGCCAGAGCCAGCGGCGTGCCGGCGCGGCCGAAGCGCTCGGCGCCTTCCAGCAGGGTCGGGGCCAGCGCCAAGCCGAAGGCAACCGTCTTGCCGGAGCCGGTCTGGGCCGAAACCAATGCGTCCTTGCCAGCAAGGTTGGGATCGAGCATCGACTTTTGTACCGGCGTCAGCGTTTCGTAACCACGCTTTGCCAAAGCCTGGGCAATCGCAGGAACGATGCCTTCGAATTCGGTCATGTCTTGTCTTTCGGAATTCTTCACGCGCCAGGAGGCACGGATCATCGTGGCCCGCACGTCGCAGGCCTCTTCTTCAAGCGTGCACATACTTGGTCGGCGGGACAATGTACAGAGCGGGCGCGTATTTGTGCAGCGCGAACGAAAAAAAGGCAGCGAATCGTGCTGCCTTTGGAGTTGATGCTGCCTAACGAAAGCTCGAGTCGATCAACGTCATGTTACGGGAGCCACGGCTCCAAACCGCTCGGAGTTCATACGAGCGGCCCCAAGTTGGATTTACCTTTGACCAATCTCTCTTAACGCCGGGTTACCATCCGCAGGTCATCGTTTGCCCGTCAGTTTTAGGGGAGCGGTCAGTTCTGCAGTTCCGCCAGCCCGACAAACAGGTCCAGCGCTTCCGGGTTGGCGAGCGCTTCCTTGTTCTTCACCGCCCGGCCATGCACGACATCGCGGACGGCGAGTTCGACGATCTTGCCGGACTTGGTGCGCGGGATGTCCGTAACGGCGATGATCTTGGCCGGCACATGCCGCGGCGAGGCGCCGGTGCGGATGCGGGTCTTCATCGCCTTGACAAGATCCTCCGTCAGGGCAGCGCCGGATGTCAGGCGAACGAACAGCACGACGCGCACGTCGTCATCCCAATCCTGGCCGATGCAGAGCGCCTCCAGAACCTCGGGCATCTGCTCCACCTGATTGTAGATCTCCGCCGTGCCGATGCGTACGCCGCCGGGGTTCAGCGTCGCGTCCGAACGCCCGTGGATGATCAGGCCACCATGTTCGGTCCATTCGGCGAAATCGCCATGGCACCAGACATTGTCGAAACGCTCGAAATAGGCGGCGTGGTATTTGACGCGGTCGGGATCGTTCCAGAACATCACCGGCATCGAGGGGAAGGCCTTCGCACAGACCAGCTCACCCTTTTCGCCACGCACCGGCTTGCCGTCCTCGTTCCAGACATCGACCGCAAGGCCAAGACCCGCTCCCTGGATCTCGCCGCGCCAGACCGACTGCAAGGGATTGCCGAGCACGAAGCAGGAGACGATATCGGTGCCGCCCGAGATCGAGGCGAGCTGGATATCGTCCTTGATGCCCTCATAGACGAAGGTGAAGCCTTCCGGCGACAGCGGCGAACCGGTAGAGGTCATCAATCGCAGGCTGGTGAGATCATGCGAGGTCTTCGGCGTCAGGCCGCTCTTGCGCACCGCATCGATATATTTGGCCGAGGTGCCGAATACGGCGAAACCCTCCTCCTGCGCATAATCGAAGAGAATGTTGCCGTCGGGCGCAAAGGGCGAACCGTCATAGAGGCAGAGGGTGGCACCGGCGGCGAGCCCGGTCACCAGCCAGTTCCACATCATCCAGCCGCAGGTGGTGAAATAGAAGACCTTTTCATCCGGCACGACGCCGCAATGCAGGCGATGCTCCTTGATGAGCTGCAACAGCGCACCGCCGGTGGAATGAACGATGCATTTCGGCACGCCGGTCGTGCCCGAGGAGAACAGGATGAACAGCGGATGCGCAAACGGCAGGGGCGCGAATTCGACGGCCTTTGCCTCGAAGGGCGCGATGAAGGCGGACAGCGTCTTTGCACCCGGGGTCGCCGCTGCGACAGCATCGGCATCGCCGGCATAGGGAACAATGACGGTGGGTGCGCCGAGGCGCTGCGCGATGGCGCCGACCTTTGTCGTCACATCCTGCAATTTGCCGGCATACCAATAGCCGCTGCAGGCAATGAAGAGCTTCGGCTCGATCTGGCCGAAGCGGTCGAGCACGCCCTGCTCGCCGAAATCCGGGGAACAGGAAGACCAGATGGCGCCGATCGAGGCGGCGGCCAGCATGCAGGCAATGGTTTCCGGCATGTTCGGCATCATCGCGGCGACACGGTCGCCTTTGCCTATACCAAGGGCGATATAGGCCTGTTGCAAGCGGGACACCGTGGCCGAAAGCCGATCCCAGGACCAGCGGTCGCGCACCTTGTCTTCGCCCCAGAAGACCAGGGCATCGCCCTCGCCGCTCTTCGACAGCAGGTTCTCGGCGAAGTTCAGCTCGGCATCGGGAAAGAAACGCGCCTCCAGCATGAGGTCGCCATTGATCAGCGCCCTTTCGCCGCGTTTTCCCTTGATGCCACAGAAATCCCACACTGCTGTCCAGAAGGTCTCACGCTCGGTGATCGACCAGGCGTGCAGGCTGCCGAAATCGGAGAGCGATAGACCAAAGCGCCGGTTGCATTCCTGCATGAAGGCAAACATCGGGCTGTGGCGGCGAAACTCGTCCGATGGGGTCCAGAGCGGTTGATTGTCTTGCATATGATCTCCCCCTGCTTTTCGGTTTATATACCATGCTGCAGCGCATTATAAAGTCACTGCGTTGTCGGTCTTCCCGCTGTACAACGTTTGCATCCGCCGATCATTTCCTATATCCGGCAAACACAGGCATATCAGCGCTATGAGTATGAAAGTCTCCGTGGGATCATGAGCACGTCGAGGAATAGGAAGTGGCGGTTGACGATGCAATCGGCCTCGCGCTGGCTGCCGGCCGTCGCGCGCACCTTCGGCATCGTGCTCTTGACCATCATCATCGTCTTCGCCGTCTTCAGGGCAACCGCCCCATTCCTGATCTCCAGCGGGCTGGTGCGCTCCGGCATCGAGAAAGCGCTGTCGGACTGGACGGGATATCGTGCCCAGATCGAGGGCGACCCGACGCTGGAATTCTGGCCGACGCCGCGCGTGACGCTCAATCAGGTCACCATCCGTGAACCGACGAAAAACGGCAAGGTGCTTGGCCATGTTGACAGTCTCTCGGCGGACTTCTCGCTGTTTACGGCGCTGCGTGGACGCGCGCATTTCCATGAGTTCCATTTTCTGCGACCGACGCTCTATATCCGCCGCGACGAGACGGGCCTGATCGACTGGACGAACGAGGGGTTGCTGTCCAAGGCGATCGAGCGGGTGGAAACATCCGCCAACCAGGACGTGCCGATGCGGAAGGAGCAGGATGCGGATATCGGCACCCTGACCATCGAGGACGGCAGCGTCGAGATGACCGATGACCGCACGGGCAAGATCTACAAGATGAACGGCGTGAACGCGGACATCACCTGGCCACGGCTGTCGCGGCCGATGACGGCCGTCATCCTGGCGCGGCTCAACGACCAGGACGTCAAGATCGATTTCAACTCCACCCAGCCACTGCTGCTGTTTGCCGGCAAGAGCGTGGATGCCCGGACAAGTTTCTCCTCGCCGCTGATCAATTGGACCTATACCGGTGTTAGCAGCATTTCCGATTTCTCGGCGCTCGCCGGAAATCTGGATCTGAGCGTGCCGAACGTACCCTCGTTCCTCGCCTGGAGCGGTGAGCATCTGCCGGCCGCCAATACATTGCAGAATGTCTCGCTCAACGCTGATATCGTCTCGATCCAGAATGGTGTGCGTTTCAACAATCTGAACTTCAAGGTCAATGATTCCGCCGCGTCCGGCGTCATGGATCTCAACTATACGGCAGCCGGCAAGCCGAAGATTTCCGGCACGCTCGCCTTCGACCAGATGAACCTCAATCCGTTCCTGGCGGCATTTTCCATGCGGCTGGCGGCCGATACCGCCATCGATATGCTGCTCAACGGCAACCCGCTGCAGCGTCTCGACATGGATATGCGGATGTCGTCGAACAAGGCGTGGCTCGGTCCTTTCCAGTTCGACAATATCGGCGCCAGCCTGCTGGTCGCCGGCGGCAAGGCGAAATTTGACATCGGCGACAGCGGCTTCGAGGGCGGCGATCTGACCGCGCATCTGGAAGTCACGCAGGGCGACTTCGATGGCGGCGGCAAGCTACAAATATCCATTCGCAACGCGGATTTCGGCGGACTTTTTTCCCGTCTCAAGCTCGTTGGTCCCCTGCCGATGACCACAGGATCGCTGGATCTCGCGCTCTCCACCTCCAAGCCGATCTGGGCCGCCAATCTCGGCGATGTCGCCGGCAAGATGCATTTCACCGCACAGACGGGCTCCTTCCGGCAATTCAACATCTCCGCCTTTCGCGCGCTTGCCGCCGACAAGGCCTTCTTCCGCATGAGCGACATTGCCGACACGTCCTTCGATTTCGACAGCCTCGATGTCGACGCAAGCTTCGCCAAGGGATCGGCCGAGGTTCATAGCGCCAAGATCATAGGGCGCAATGAAACGGTGACATTGAACGGCGTCGTTCCCTTCCGCAGCAATGGACTGGCGCTTTCAGGTGCCATCGAGGCGAGCAACCCCGCCGACACATCGGATCTGCCGATGCTGCCCTTCTTCATTGGCGGTACCTGGCCGGACCCGGTGATCTCCCCGGTCACGACACTGCTACAGAAGCCTGATCAACCGCAGCAATAAAGCCTGCGCTTGCCGAAGCCCTCAGCCAGCCGCCGCAGCGTGCTCGTCCCTCTGGCGCTGCACCTCGCGGCGCTTGGTGGCGATGGAGGCGCAGATGACGCCGATGGCGACAACGCCGATCAGGATGGTGCAGATCGCATTGATTTCCGGCGTCACCCCAAGCTTGACCTGGCTGTAGATCAGCATCGGCAGCGTCTTGGCGCCGGCACCCGAGGCAAAGGTCGCGATCACCAGATCGTCGAGCGATAGCGTCAGCGCCAGCACCCAGCCGGAGAACACAGCCGGCGCGATGATCGGCAAGGTGATTTCGAAGAAGGTGCGCACCGGCGGCGCGCCGAGATCGAGCGCCGCTTCCTCGATCGAGCGGTCGAAGGTCAGAAGCCTGGATTGCACGACGACAGCGACGAAGCACATGGTCAGCGTCGTATGCGCCAAGACGATCGTCCAGAAACCGCGGTCGACGCCGGACGTGACGAAGAGCAGCAACAGCGACAGGCCTGTGATGACATCCGGCATGACCAACGGCGCGTAGATCATGCCGGAAAACAGGATGCGGCCGCGGAAGCGCGTGTAGCGCACCAGCGTCAGCGCCGCCAGCGTGCCAAGTACGGTGGCGATCGTTGCCGACAGAAGCGCAATGCGCACCGTCAGCCAGGCGGCATTCAGCATGGTATCGTTGCTGAAGAGATGCACATACCATTGCGTCGAGAAACCGCCCCAGACCGTGACCAGGCGCGAGGCGTTGAAGGAATAGATGACCAGCAGCAGGATCGGCAGGTAGAGGAAAGCCAGGCCGAGCGTGACCGAGACGATGTTGAAACGGGACCAGCGGATCATGGCCTATCTCCCTCTCTCTTCGGCTTTCGCCTGAAAATGCTGGAAGAAGACGATGGGCACCACCAGCACTAGCAGCAGGATGGTCGCAACCGCCGAGGCCAGCGGCCAATCGGTGTTGCCGTAGAACTCCGTCCACAAGACCTTGCCGATCATCAGCGTTTCAGAACCGCCGAGCAGGTCCGGGATCACGAATTCGCCGACGGCCGGGATGAAGACCAGCATGCAGCCGGCGATCACGCCGGGGATCGACAGGGGGAACGTGACGCGCCAGAAAGCGCCGATCGCCGTGCAGCCGAGATCTTCCGCGGCTTCGATCAGCGTGCCGTCCATCTTTTCCAGCGCGGAATAGAGCGGCAACACCATGAAGGGCAGATAGGAATAGACCATGCCGATATAGACGGCGGTGTTGGTGTTGAGGATCACCAGCGGCTCCTGGATGATACCGAGCCCCATCAGGAGCTGGTTCAGGAGGCCGGTGGTGCTGAGGATCGACATCCAGGAATAGACGCGGATCAGAAAGCTCGTCCAGAACGGCAGGATGACCAACATCAGCAGCGTCGGGCGGATGGTACGCGGTGCCTGCGCCATGCCGTAGGCGATGGGATAGGCGATGAGCAGCGTCAGGAGCGTCGAGATACCGGCGATCTTCAGGCTGCCGAGATAGGCGCTCATGTAGAGCGGGTCGCCGGCCAGCCATGTGTAATTGTCGAACGACATGGTCTGCAGCTTGTCCCACCAGTCGCTGAAACTGTCCGACCAGTTGAAGGACGGATCATAGGGTGGGATGGACAGCGCCTTCGTCGACAGCGAAATGCGGAAGACGATCAGGAACGGCACGAGAAAGAAGAGCAGCAGCCAGACATAGGGGATGATGATGACGAGGCGCTGGTAGAGGGAGGAACCTAGCGTTTTCATCATCAATCCTTCAGCAGCACGCCGGCGTTTTCGTCGAAGGAGACCCAGACATTCTGGTCGTAGGCGAAGGGCTCTTCCACCGCGCGGACAGCATTCAGCGACGAGGCCTTGACCACCTGGCCGTTCTGCAGCTTGACGTGGAAGACCGTCATGTCGCCGAGATAGGCGATATCCCAAATCTCGCCCTCGGCGGCGTTGACCGAGGCGTTGGCCGGCGGGCGCGGCGTGATCCTGAGCTTTTCCGGCCGAATAGCGAGACTGGCGCGGCGCCCCTCCGCCGGCGTATCGCTGGATGCGATGCGCAGCACGATGGAGGGATCGACCGCGATCTCGATGATCCCCGAACCGGCCGAGGTGACATTGCCCTCGAGAATATTCACGTCGCCGATGAAGTCGGCAACGAAGCGCGAGTTGGGAGCCTCGTAGATCTCCGCCGGCGTTGCTATCTGCGCCACCTTGCCGTGGCTCATGACGGCGATGCGGTCGGCCATGGTCATCGCCTCTTCCTGGTCGTGGGTAACGACGACGAAGGTGAGGCCGAGGCTCTGCTGCAGGTCCATCAGCTCGAACTGGGTTTCCTCGCGCAGCTTCTTGTCGAGCGCGCCGAGCGGCTCGTCGAGCAGCAGCACCTTCGGGCGCTTGGCGAGCGAGCGGGCAAGCGCCACGCGCTGACGCTGGCCGCCGGAAAGCTGGTGGGGCTTGCGCCTGGCGAATTGCTCCAGCTTGACCAGCTTCAGCATCTGCGCCACGCGCTCGTCGATCTCCGCCTTCGGCATGCCGTCCTGCCTCAGTCCGAAGGCGATGTTTTTTTCCACCGTCATATGCGGGAAGAGAGCATAGGACTGGAACATCATGTTGACGGGTCGGCGATAGGGTGGCGTGCCGGCAAGGCTCTGGCCGTCGAGGATGATCTCGCCCGTCGTCGGCTGCTCGAAGCCCGCCAGCATGCGCAGCAGCGTGGACTTGCCACAGCCGGAGGCGCCGAGCAGGGCGAAGAATTCGCGGTTGTAGATATCCAGCGAAAGATTGTCGACGGCGACGAAATCGCCGAACTTCTTCGTGACGTTCTTGAAGGAAATGTAAGGCTTTGCCGAAGGGTCGGTCCACGGAGCAAAGGAACGCCGGATATTCCCGAGAGACTTCATCATTTATCCCCAAATGAAAGGATGCTGCGCCGGCTCTTCCCCATTCCGGCGCGGTCCTGATCTTTACCTTATGCCGTCAGAAAAAGGCCCGGACGTTGCCGTCCGGGCCTGCTTTGAAATTATTGGCCAGTGGTGACCTTCGTCCACAAGCGCGTCGCCACGCGCTGTGTTTTCGGGTCCCAAGGCTTCAAGGTGTAAAGGCTCTTCGTGACCTCTTCCGTCGGATAGACGGACGGGTCTTCCAGCACTTCCTTGCTCACGAACTGCTGCGACGCCTTGTTGCCATTCGCGTAAGTCGTGAAATTGCTGGCCTTGGCGATGACTTCCGGCCTCATCATGTAGTTGATGAAGGTATGCGCCTCGGCGACATGCGGCGCATCGGCCGGGATCGCCATGACGTCGAACCACATCTGCGCGCCCTTTTTCGGGATCGAATAGCTGATATTGATGCCGTTCTTGGCTTCCGCCGCGCGGTTACGCGCCTGCAGCACGTCGCCGGAATAGCCGAAGGCGATGCAGATATCGCCATTGGCAAGCGCATTGATATATTCCGACGAATGGAATTTGCGGATATTCGGGCGAGCCGCCGTTAGCAGTTCCTCGGCTTTCTTGAAGTCCTCGGGCTTGGTGGAGTTCGGATCGAGGCCGAGATAACGGAGAGCCGCCGGAATGACGTCGGTGGGGGAATCGAGCACGTAGATGCCGCAATCCTTGAACTTGGCGGCGAGCTTCGGATCGAAGATCACATCAACGTCCGGCGCCTCATCGGTGCCGAGGATCTGCTTCACCTTGTCGACATTGTAGCCGACGCCGCTGGTGCCCCACATATAGTCGACGGCATATTGGTTGCCGGGATCGTAGGCGGCGATGCGCTTCTGCACCGTGTCCCACATGTTGGAAATATTCGGTAGCTTCGACTTGTCGAGTTTCTGGAAGACGCCGGCCTTGATCTGGCGCTGCAGGAAGTAGGCGGTCGGCACGACGACGTCATAACCGGTCTTGCCCGCGAGCAGCTTGGTCTCCAGCGTTTCGTTGGCGTCGAAGGTGTCGTAAACGACCTTGATGCCGGTTTCCTTGGTGAAATCGGCCAGAATCGAATCATCGATGTAATCCGACCAGTTGTAGACGTTGACAACCTTGTCTTCCGCCTGGGCGACCGTGACCAGCGAAACAGCCGCAAAAGCGGTTGCCGCGAGCCGTGCGAACATGGACTTCATGGTCTCTCCTGTTTTGTTCAAGGGCATCCTTGCGACACCCAACCCTCTGTTTTTCCCGCCAGACTAGAAAGGAATCCGAAAGGCCACAAGGGGGAAAAGCAAGCCTCATGAGCTTTCACGGATTTACGCGGAATCGGGGGACGATACGGTTCATCGACCAGAGACGAACCACGCCGTCCCTGGCTTGCGGTTTTTCAAACATAGGTCGGGCGGTTGCCCGCGAAGAGGTCGGCATGGCTCTTCAACAACCTGGACATGCGGTCGACCACGGTTCTTATCTCGCGGCGATGGCGATCGGTGTCGTTCATGACGATCCATTGCCCGTGACGTAAGGAGGCGACTTCCTCACCCACCCGCTCCAGCCGAGGTTCCAGATCGCCGACGAAACAGGGAAGAACGGCGATGCCCGCTCCCGCGAGGACAAGGTCGTGGAGCGAGCGCGGCCGGCTGACCGTCACCGCGATCGCCTCGCGCTGGTTCTGATGCGGCCAGCGCAGATAGGCGGAGATTGCCTCCTCCTCCGCAACCGCGATCCATCGTCTGGGTCCGGCGAAGCGCATATTGCGCGCCTGATAGGCGGCATAGGCGACATCGCCGGTCTTGATGGCTGCAAGGTTGGCTTCCTCCGGCTCGAAGGCGCGGATGCCTATATCGCTTTCGCGATGGGCAAGACTGGCGCGGCGTTCGGCGATTTGCAGATCGATACGGAAATCATCTCGCTCGGAGCAGATCGACGGCATGTTCTGGCTGAGGACCCAGGCGACCCAGGTGCCCGCGGTAATCCGCACGATGGCCGCACCCTGCGCCTCGCGCTGCCAGCTATCCACCTTACGGGCGGCCGCCTCCATGTCGAGCAGTTGATCGAACAGTTCCTGGCCGTCGCCGGTCAGCGCATAACCGGTCTGGCTGCGCTGGAAGAGCGGGCGACCGACCTGGCTTTCCAGCTCCAGCATGCGCCGGCCGATCGTCGCCGGGCTCAATCCGCTCGACGAAACGGCGCCCGTCAGCCCGCCGCCGCGGGCGACATCGAGGAAAAGCTGATAGGCATCCCAGGTCGCATTTTTCATGGTTGAAAAATATAAGGCGAAAACGGCTGTATATAAAGCAAATTTCTATGTGTAATTGAAGGGATGCCTTTCAACGTGGAGACTTCCCATGATCGACTGCATCGCTTTAGCCAAAATCCTTGAATTACAGAACCATACGCTCCACGATCAATGGCGCAAGAACGAGGATTTGTTCTACCAAGCCTATGATCGCGAAGGCTGGGGGCTATTCTCCTGGTTCGGAAACATTCTCGATCATGCCTATGCATGGCTCAAAACGAAAAAAGCGGACCGGCCCGATATCGGCCGATCCGCCTGGGGTGATAACAGTGGCTGCTGCGGTCAGGCAGCGTCCGCCCGCTGATAGCTATGGACGACCTGACCGCTTTCGATCTTGAACTGCTGGATGAGATAGAGCAGCGCGTCCGCCTCGGAGGCCAATTCTCGGCTGGCCGCCGTGGTTTCCTCGACCATACCGGCATTCTTCTGCGTCATCTGGTCCATGTGGTTGACGGAGGCGTTGACCTCCTGCAGTGCGCTTGCCTGATCGTGGCTAGCGCGGGCGATCATCTCCACATGCTGGCTGATGGTGACGATCTGGCCGCTGATCTGCGCCAGAACCGAGCCGGCCTGCTGCACGAATTGCGAGCCGGAATTGACCTCCTGGGTCGATTTGTTGATCAGCCCCTTGATTTCCTTCGCGGCGGCAGCGGAGCGCTGGGCCAGTTCGCGCACTTCCATGGCAACGACCGCAAAGCCCTTGCCGGCGTCGCCGGCGCGGGCGGCCTCGATGCCGGCATTCAATGCCAGAAGGTTAGTCTGGAAGGCGATCTCGTCGATGACGCCGATGATCTGCTCGATCTTGCGCGACGCGTCTTCGATACGGGTCATGGCATCGATGGCGTTGCCGACGACGACGGAGCTGTCATCGGCGCTGCGCTTGGCTTCGCGCACGATCGCATCCGCATCCTTGGCGCGCTCGGCGGATGAGCGAACCGTAACGGTGATTTCGTCGACGGCGGCGGCAGTCTGTTCCAGCGAGGCGGCCTGCTGTTCGGTGCGTTTTGACAGGTCCTCGGCGGAGGCGGCCATCTGGTTGCCGTTGGACTGGATCATCTCGACATTGTCGCGCACCTGGCTGATCGTCTGCTGCAGGCGCGACAGCGAGCTGTTGAAATCCTGTCGGAGCTGTTCGAGACGACCGATGAAGGGCTTCTCGATCGTCGAGGAAATGTCGCCCTGCGCCAGACGCTCGAGACCGGCGGCAAGTTCGCTGACAGCAAAGTCGATCTGACGGTCGAGCTCGCGTTTTTCGGCATCGTTGCGCTGGCGTTCGTGCTCGGCAGCAGCGCGTTCCTCGTCGCTCTGCTCCTCGATGCGGATCTTCGAGATCGCATTTTCCTTGAAGACACCCAGCGCGCGGGCCATGTCGCCGATTTCGTCATGACGCTTTTCGCCGGAGATCGCGGTTTCCAGCATGCCATCGGCAATGCGGCGCATGGCGGCGGTGATCTGGCCGATCGGGCGCTGCAGGGTCAGGACCAGGGCAATGCCGCCGGCTACCGAAAGGATGATGCCGAGAGTAGTGGCGAGGATCGAGATGTAATTTGCTTGTTCACGCTCGGTGCCGGCGCTCTGCTTCTGCGTGTCGGCAAAGGCGGTGAGCTGGCCCCAGACCTGGTCGAGCTGTTGCCGCGCCGCGGCATATTCCGTGACGCGCACGGTCGAGGTGTTGACCAGTTGGTCGCCGCCATCCTCGATCGCCTTGAGAGCCGGGCGGATAACGGCATCGATGCTAGCGATGAAATCCATGCCCCTGGCGCTTTGCTTCAACGTGTCCATGGCGCCGCGGAGCTTGGAAACCTCCTGCCGCAGGCGAGCGAGATTATCCTTGCTGGTATTGGCCAGGAACTCGCCAAGCACGAGCTGCAGCGAATAGATCGAACCCTGGAGACGGCGGGTATCCTGAAGAACGGAATTGGTTTGAACAACCTTGGCGTCCATATCCACAAAGGTCGTCGTCGCCTGGCGCATCATCTGCGTCGCGGCCAATTGCGTATAGGTCGATGTCTGGCGGAAACGGGAGAGAAGCCGGCCGATGCTGGTAATCGTATCATCGGTCGGGACATCTGTGCTTTCCGTGAAGGCCGTCAGGTCCTTGATCGTGGCGACCAGGGACTGCACCACGCTCTTCTGGTTCTGCGGAAGGGCAAGATCGATCGAGCGCTGCGCCTTGGCAAGATCGGGCAATCGGTCCTTGAGCAGCTTCACCTTGTCGGTGGGTGTAGCGGCCTTGTTGAAATCCTCGGCAACGGAACCGAGCATATCGCCGCCCTTCAGCAGACGGTCGGCGGACCGCAGCGTCGCGGTCGCGGCCGCTTGGTCCTGGCGCATCTGGTCTTCCAGTTGCTGCCCGTTGAAATCGACGTTGAAACGGGCCTTGATCAGCGCTTTCTGGGCGTCATCGATCACCTTGCGGAAATCGACTTCCTGTTCGTGCAGCGTCCAGAGCTTGGCGACCACGTTCGCCATATCGGCGGTCTTCGTCGTCGCATCCGTCAGATTATTGCGGCCATCCGCATCTTTACCCAGCTGGCCGAGTGTCGACGCGAGAACGCCCTGTTGCGATTTGATATCCTCATAGAGCTTGTCACGCTGCTGCTCGTTGGTGATGCGTAGGAAGTCGTCCATCGAGCCGTAGAGATTCTTGAAGCCCGTCAGGGATTGCAGCACGCTGTTGGAGATTTCCATGCGCCCCTGCAGCAGGCCGGATGCATAGAGCCCGGTGAGGCCGACGGCGGAAATGCTGATCACGAATGGCAGGACGAAGAGGAGAACCTTCGTCTTGATCTTGAAACGCGACAGGATCTTGTCAATGAACATCGTGGCTCGGGCCTCTCACAACTGCTCCCCCCCTGCCGGCGCCTACACAGCGCCAACCGGACATATAGTCTTCAATCTTGAGATGTTCGCAGGTGGGGTCCTGAGCACTGTCAGGAGGCAATCATTGCTTCAGCTTCACGTTGTGGAAGCGCCCCAGAAAATCTGTGCGGATTGTCAGTCCGATAGATTAATTTTCGGATAAGGAGCCGCAGCAGGCTATTGCACGATGGAAAGCATGAGAAAACAGCCGAAACAAAGGGTGGCGCCCGGGCGCAAGTCCTTCGCCGAGGAAAAGGCGAAATCAGCCGACCAGGCCGACGATATCAGAAGCCGCGCACCGCGAGGTAAGCAATGCAGGCAGCCGTGGCGCCGGTTGCAAGCATCAGCAGCCTGACGGCGACGAGCTTGGCGTTGTCACGGGTCTGAGCAATTGCTATGGCGCGAGCGCGACGTTGTGTTTTGTTCATGAGCCTAAATCCCATTTTCGCACTGACACGATAACCGGCAACGGGCCGTTCCGGCAACAGGCAATGTAGAAAATAAAGATGTAGGAAAAGAAAACGCCAAAACCAGAGGTTAGTCGCAATTGCCGCACCTTTCGAGCATTTGCCCAAAAAATGCGGAACTCCGCGGGGCTAATTCTACTTCAGCAGCTCCGCGATTGCCGGATTGGTCGCCATCTCAGCGGCAGTCTTGCCGGAAGAAGACTTGATGGTCTTGTCGGCCCCATCCTTCAGCAACGCCTTGACGATGGCAGGATCATCCTGCTGCGATGCCATGTGCAGCGGCGTCCAGCCATCATAGTCGCCGCGCACATTGACGTCGGCGCCCTTGGAGACCAGCAGATCGACCATGCTGGCCGGGCCGTAATAGGCGGCGGTGTGCAACGGATACCAGCCCTCGGTGGTCTTCATGTCCAGCTTGGCGCCGCAGGCGAGCATCTTCCTGACGACATCGCCCTTCTTGTCGCGGATCGCCAACGAGAAATGGGTGTCGCCGCCAATATCCTGACCATTCGGATCCAGCTTCTTGCATGCCGCAGACGCCGCACTGGCATCCAACGCCGTGACGGCAAGCATGCCAAGAGAAAGCATCAAGGCCGCAGCCATACCGGGGAGAGTTACGGACCGGAATGTCCAGATATCGAACGTCATTATCGCCTCCATCGAATATGTTCGTCGTTGGAGATGCTCCTGCCCGCTTTGCGAGCAATTGGCAAGGTCACTTCAGGCCGCTTCGCCGGCAACATGGCCGGAGGCCCAGGCCCACTGGAAATTATAGCCGCCGAGCCAGCCGGTAACATCGACGCATTCGCCGATGAAGAAGAGGCCGGGGATGGTTTTCACCTGCATCGTCTTGGAATCGAGGCAAGTCGTGTCGATACCGCCGAGCGTGACTTCCGCCGTTCGATAGCCTTCCGAGCCCGAGGGCTTGACCGGCCAGGCCTGGACGACGGCGGCAAGCTGCTGCAACCGCTTGTCGCCCTGGTCGGCCATATTGCCCGACATGCCCTCGCCCTCGGCGAAATGCTGTGCCAACCGCTTCGGCAAGATTTCCGCCAGGGCGGTCTGCGCCGATTGCCGGCCATTGGCCTGCCGCGCCGCCTTCAGCATGACGAAGACATCCACATCGGGCTCGATCGCCACCGTGATCTCGTCCCCTTCCCGCCAATAGGAGGAAATCTGCAGGATCGCCGGGCCGCTCAGGCCCCGATGTGTAAAGAGCAGGGCTTCGCGGAACGCCGTCTTGCCATGGCGAATTTCAGCGGGCGCGGCGATGCCGGAGAGCGGCGCCAGGCGTTGCAGCAATTGCGGATCGAGGGTCAGCGGCACGAGGCCGGGACGGGTCTCGATGAGCGGCAGGCCGAATTGCTCGGCGATGCGATAGGCAAAGCCGGTGGCCCCCATCTTCGGGATCGACTTGCCGCCGGTGGCGACGACCAGCGAGGCCGCCTCGAAGGTGCCTTCCGAGGTGGAGACACGATAGCCTCCGCCAGCGACAGGCTCGATCGCATTGATTTCGGTGCGCAGCCGCAAATCCACGCCGGCCGATCGCATTTCGTCGGTCAGCATGCGGATGATATCCTTGGCGCTGTTGTCGCAGAAAAGCTGGCCAAGCGTCTTTTCGTGCCAGGCGATGCCGTGGCTTTCGACCATGGCGAGAAAATCCTTGGGCGTGAAGCGGGCCAAAGCCGACTTGGCGAAGTGCGGATTGGCTGAGAGAAAGTTCTTGGGGCCGGCATGGATATTGGTGAAATTGCAGCGGCCGCCGCCGGAAATGCGAATCTTTTCGCCCGGTGCCGAGGCATGGTCGAGCAGCAGCACGGAGCGCCCGCGCTGGCCGGCGCGAATGGCGCACATCATGCCCGCGGCACCCGCGCCGAGAACGATCACATCATATTTGCCGGCCACATTTCATTCCTTCATCGATTATCGTGCTGCGTGACTATTTTTCCATCATATGGCGAAAGTCGGAGCGTCTCCCCCTCGCCAATTGGCAAACTGCCGTTATGATGCAATCTCCGATCCACGCAAATACGGTGTTTTATGCCTTCGAAAAAGACCCCGCTGAAAGCTTCCAAGCCGGTCTCGAAAGTTGCTACAGTTCCCAGCAGTCTACGGTCGGCACGCGGTGTGGCAAATTGGAAGGAAGCAGCCCAGTGGCTGCGGGCGCGTGGCATCGAAGACATCGAATGCATCACACCGGACCTTGCGGGCGTGCCGCGCGGCAAGATGATGCCGACCTCGAAATTCACCTCCAACACTTCGCTCGCCCTGCCTTCTGCAATCTATCGCCACACGATCTCGGGCGAATATCCCGAAGAGACCGAAAACTTCCGCTATGAGCCGCGCGACAGCGACCTGAAGCTGGTGCCCGATCTTTCGACGCTCTCCGTCGTGCCCTGGGAAACCGATCCGACGGCGCAGGTGATCTGCGACATCGTCAATTCCGAGGGCGAGGCGGTGTCCTATACGCCGCGCAACCTGCTGAAGCAGATCATGAATCTCTATAAGGAGCGCGGCTGGAAAGCGGTCGTGGCGCCGGAGATCGAATTCTATCTCGTCGCCAAGAATGACGACCCGGACTATCCGCTGCATCCGCCGAAAGGCCGCTCCGGCCGCTCGATCCTCGGTGGTCAGGGCTATTCCATCGCCGGCATCAACGAGTTCGACGAATTGATCGACGATATCTATCACTTCTCGGAGAAGCAGGGTCTCGAGATCGATACGCTGATCCATGAAGAGGGGCCGGCGCAGCTCGAAATCAACCTGCGCCATGGTGATCCGATCGAGCTTGCCGACCAGGTCTTCATGTTCAAGCGCACCATCCGCGAAGCGGCGCTGAAGCACGGCATCTATGCCACCTTCATGGCCAAGCCGATGCAGAGCCAGGCGGGCTCGGCGATGCATATTCACCAGTCGGTGGTCAACATCGAGACCGGCAAGAACGTCTTCACCAATCCGGACGGCAGTCCGTCGCAGGAGTTCTTCCACTTCATCGGCGGCATGCAGCGCTACGTTCCGAATGCGCTGGCGATGCTTGCGCCTTACGTCAATTCCTATCGGCGTCTGGCGCCGAACATGTCCTGCCCGGTCAACAATGCCTGGGGCTACGACAACCGCACCACGGCTTTCCGCGTGCCGGTCTCCGATCCGCAGGCCCGCCGCGTCGAGAACCGGCTGCCGAGTTCGGACGCCAATCCGTATCTCGCGCTTGCCGCCTCGCTCGCCTCCGGCCTGCTCGGCATCATGAAGAAGGTGGAGCCGACGGCGCCGACCGAGGATTCGGCCAATGAAGGCTCCATCGACCTGCCACGCGGCCTTCTCGAAGCCATCGCGCTGCTGGAGGGCGAGCCGGCCTTCCATGAAGTCCTCGGCAAGGACTTCATCGACATCTATGCCGGCGTCAAGCGCGGCGAGTTCGAGACCTTCATGCAGGTGATCAGCCCCTGGGAGCGGGAATTCCTTCTGCTCAACGTGTGAGGGAGGACCACCCATGACATCGCAGGACGCATGGCAGAGCCCGATCGCGCCGGGGCTTTCCTGGTATCAGGCAACCGTCGGGCCTCGCACGGTCTATCCCAAGCTCGACGGCTCGCGCCGCGCCGACGTTGCCATCATCGGCGGCGGCTATACCGGCCTGCAGGCCGCCTATAATCTCGCCAAGGGCGGTGTCGATGTCGTGCTGATCGATGCCAACCGTTTCGGCGACGGCGCCTCCGGTCGCAATGGCGGCCAGCTCGGCACCGGCCAACGCTGGTGGCCGGAGGAGCTGGAAGAGAAGATCGGCTATGAACGCTCGAAGGCGCTCTTCGACCTTGCCGAAGACGCCAAGCGGCATCTGCTCGATTTCGCCACGGAGCATGGCATCGACATCGATTTCATGCCCGGCCAGATGAACGTCACCCATAAGCCGAGCTACAAGCGCGCCTATATGGAAAACGCGGAGATCGCCGCGACGCGCTACGACTATCCGCATGTGAGCTTCATGGACACGGCCGAGACCCAGGAGCGGCTGGGCTCGAAGCGCTATCTCTACGGCATCAGGGACATGGGCACCGGCCATATCCATCCGCTGAAGCTGCTCATTGGCCTCGCACGTGTGGCTGCGGCCGCCGGCGCTTCCCTCTTTGAAATGACGCCTGCAAAGGCGATCAGACAATCGGGCGGCAAGACGCTGATCGAGACCGATGGCGGCGTGATCACCGCCGATCGCGTGCTGATCGCCTGCAACGGCTATATCGGTAATCTGGAGCCGGTGACGGCGAGCCATGTCATGCCGATCCGCTCCTTCATCGGCGCCACCGAACCGCTCGACAAATTTCCCGATGTACTGCCCGGCGGCGAGGCGGTGGCGGATTCACGATTCGTGGTGCGTTATTTCCGCAAATCGAAGGACGGGCGGCTGCTGTTCGGCGGCCGCGAGGCCTATACCGCCGATAACCCGCGCGACATAACGGAGCATATCCGCCGCCAGATCGCCGAAATCTATCCCGCACTCGACAAGATCGACATCACCCATGCCTGGGGCGGGTCGGTCGGCATCACCATGCCGCGCCAGCCTTTCGTGCGCGACGTCATGCCCGGCGTGACCTCTATCGGCGGCTATTCCGGACACGGCGTCATGCTGTCAAACTATTGCGGTAAACTCTATGCGAAAACAGTCCTCGGGAATGCCGACGATCTTGCGCTTTTCAGGGCGCTGAACATCCCGCCGTTTCCCGGTGGTGCCCGTATGCGGGCGCCTCTACTGTTCCTGGCGCTCTCGTGGTTTGCGTTGCGCGACAGGTTTTAGATACCGAACGGATTTCCTCTTTCGGCAATCCGCTCTAAAAACCGAGTCTGAATTTTGCGATGCACACTGGCCTTTTTAAATCGATTAGATTAAAAGGGGCCTCAACCAAGACCGATTGAGAGATACCTCATGAGCAGCCAAATCATTCCCGTTGAACCTTTTGACTATGTCGTTTTCGGCGGCAGCGGCGACCTTGCCGAGCGCAAGCTCCTGCCCGCTCTTTATCATCGCCAGATCGAAGGCCAGTTCTCCGAACCGACCCGCATTATCGGCGCGTCGCGCAGTGCGCTCTCCAATGAAGAATACCGCAAATTCGCCGACGCAGCCCTCAAGGAACACCTGAAGAAGGGCGAATATGACGAGGCGGAAGTCAAGAAGTTCCTCGCTCGCTTGTTCTATGTTCCGGTCGATGCCCGCAGCGACGCCGGCTGGGATCAGCTGAAGAAGATCCTCGACGAAGGCAAGGACCGCGTGCGCGCCTTCTACCTCGCCGTCGCTCCCGGCATTTTCGGCGACATCTCGCAGAAGATCCACGACCACAAGCTGATCACCAAGCAGACGCGCATCGTCGTCGAAAAGCCGATCGGCCGCGACCTTGCTTCGGCCCTGCAGCTCAACGACACCATCGGCAAGGTCTTCAAGGAAGAGCAGATCTTCCGCATCGACCATTATCTCGGCAAGGAGACGGTGCAGAACCTGATGGCGCTGCGTTTCGCCAACGCCCTCTACGAGCCGCTGTGGAACGCCAATCACATCGACCATGTCCAGATCACGGTTGCGGAATCGGTCGGCCTCGAGGGCCGCGCCGGCTACTACGACACCGCCGGCGCGTTGCGCGACATGGTGCAGAACCACATCCTGCAGCTCCTTTGCCTGACCGCGATGGAAATCCCCTCCTCGATGGATTCCGAAGCCGTCCGCGACGAGAAGCTGAAGGTGCTGCGTGCGCTGAAACCGATCACCGCCTCCAACGTCGAGCAGGCCACGGTTCGCGGCCAGTACCGCGCCGGCGCATCCTCGGGCGGTCCGGTCAAGGGCTACCTTGATGAACTCGAAGGCGGCGTTTCCAACACCGAAACCTTCGTCGCCATCAAGGCCGAGATCGGCAACTGGCGCTGGGCCGGCGTTCCCTTCTACATCCGCACCGGCAAGCGTCTTGCCGGCCGCATGTCGGAGATCGTCATCACCTTCAAGCCGATCCCGCACAACATCTTCGATCAGGCCGCCGGCCGCACCGTCGCCAACCAGCTGATCATCCGCCTGCAGCCGGACGAAGGCGTCAAGCAGTCGCTGATGATCAAGGATCCGGGTCCGGGTGGCATGCGCTTGCGCAACGTCTCGCTCGACATGAGCTTTGCCTCGGCCTTCAACGTCCGCAATCCGGACGCCTATGAACGCCTGCTAATGGACGTCATCCGCTCGAATCAGACGCTGTTCATGCGCCGCGACGAAGTGGAAGCCGCATGGGATTGGGTCGACCCGATCCTCAAGGGTTGGGAAGAAGCCGGCCAGCAGGTGCAGGGCTATACCGCCGGCACCTGGGGTCCGAGCCAGGCCATCGCTCTGATCGAGCGCGACGGCCGCACCTGGCATGACGATATCTAGGACGGTGACGATGACGATGACAGCGAACATGCATGCTTTCGCCAATGGCGCCGAACTCGCCGGCAAGCTCGCGGACAAGGTGGTCGAGGTTCTCTCGGCCGCCATCACCGCCCGCGGCTCCGCAAGCATCGCGGTCTCCGGCGGCTCGACGCCGAAGGCCTTCTTCCAGGCGCTGTCGTCGCGTCCGCTCGACTGGGGCAAGGTGACGATCACCCTCGTCGACGAACGGTTCGTGCCGGCGGACAACCCGCGCTCGAACCACCTGCTCGTCCAGGAAAACCTGCTGAAGGACAAGGCTGCATCGGCGCAGTTCCTTCCGCTCTACCAGGCCGCGGCGTCCGCTGAGGAGGCCGCCGTCATCGCCACGGAAAAGACCAGGGGTGTCGGCCATCCCTTCGATGTCGTCATCCTCGGCATGGGCAATGACGGCCACACGGCCTCGTTCTTTCCGGGCGGCAGCAATCTTGCCACCGCCCTTGATCCGAAGACCCCGCGCGGCATCATCACGATGGAAGCCGAGGGGGCCGGCGAGCCACGCCTGACCTTCACCTTCTCCAGCCTTCAGGATGCCCGATTGCTGGTGCTCCATATCGAGGGAGAGGGCAAGAAGGACGTTCTCGCCAAGGCCGAGGCAGCGGGAGAAGAGACCGAAATGCCGATCCGCGCCATGCTGCGCCGGGCCGCTTCTCCGGTCGAGATTTACTGGGCTCCCTGACACGACCGAACGGTCGTCATCGGACCCTGAATGACACAGCAACGGCTGCTGCGCCACGCGCCCGAAAGGGCGTGCCGGCATAGCAGTGACATTTCAAGCCTGCGCCCGGTCCTTTCCCTAGACAAGATCGAAGGTGATCTTTCGGGACCAAGCGCAAGAACAGCCGGAGGCAGATCGACCATGGCCGCTGACGCCCGCATATCCGCGATTACCGCACGTATCGTCGAACGTTCGAAACCAACGCGCGAGCTCTATCTGGAGCGCCTGCGCAACGCCGCAACCAAGGGCGCTCAAC
Organism: Rhizobium sp. RCC_161_2; assembly: GCF_041355235.1. Taxonomy (NCBI): domain Bacteria; kingdom Pseudomonadati; phylum Pseudomonadota; class Alphaproteobacteria; order Hyphomicrobiales; family Rhizobiaceae; genus Rhizobium; species Rhizobium sp. RCC_161_2. Next base: position 278,197 of record NZ_JBFUPL010000008.1, read on the forward strand.
GCTCCATTCTCGGCTGCGCCAACCTCGCTCACGGCTTCGCAGTCTGTTCCCCCTCCGAGAAGGAGGCACTGGCGGGCGACCGCGTGCCCAATCTCGGAATCATCACCTCCTATAACGACATGCTCTCGGCGCATCAGCCCTTCGAGACCTATCCCGCGATTATCCGCGAAGCGGCGGCGCAAGCCGGTGGCATCGCCCAGGTTGCAGGCGGCGTGCCCGCCATGTGCGACGGCGTTACCCAGGGTCAGCCGGGCATGGAGCTGTCGCTGTTCTCTCGCGACCTGATCGCCATGTCGGCCGGCGTCGGCCTGTCGCACAACATGTTCGACGCGGCTGTCTTCCTCGGCGTCTGCGACAAGATCGTGCCGGGCCTCGTGATTGCCGCCCTCTCCTTCGGCCATTTGCCGGCCGTCTTCATTCCGGCGGGACCGATGACCACGGGCCTGCCGAACGACGAGAAGTCGCGTGTGCGCCAGCTCTTTGCCGAAGGCAAGGTCGGCCGCGCCGAGCTGCTGGAAGCGGAATCGAAGTCCTATCACGGCCCCGGCACCTGCACCTTCTACGGCACGGCCAATTCCAACCAGATGCTGATGGAGATCATGGGCTTCCATATGCCCGGCGCTTCCTTCGTCAATCCCGGTACGCCGCTGCGCGAAGCGCTGACCCGCGAGGCCACCAAGCGTGCACTCGCCATCACCGCCATGGGCAATGAATTCACGCCCGCCGGCGAGATGATCGACGAGCGCTCGATCGTCAACGGCGTCGTCGGCCTGCATGCAACCGGTGGCTCGACCAACCACACGATGCATCTGGTCGCCATGGCGCGCGCGGCCGGCATCGCCCTCACCTGGCAGGATATTTCAGAGCTGTCGGACATCATTCCGCTGCTCGCCCGCGTCTATCCAAACGGTCTTGCCGACGTAAACCATTTCCATGCCGCCGGCGGCATGGGCTTCCTGATCAAGGAGCTCCTGAAGAAGGGAATGCTGCACGACGACGTCCGTACCGTCGCCGGCCAGGGGCTTTCCGCCTATTCGATCGAGGTAAAGATCGGCGCCGATGGCGGCGTGGTCCGCGAACCGGCGCCGGAAAAGAGCGGCGATCCGAAGGTCTTGTCGACCATCGACGCGCCGTTCCAGGGCAATGGCGGGCTGAAGATGCTGCGCGGCAATATCGGCAAGGCGGTGATCAAGATCTCCGCCGTCAAGCCGGAGCGTCATATCATCGAAGCGCCCGCCGTCATCTTCCACGACCAGCTGGAGATGCAGCAGGCTTTCAAGGACGGCAAGCTGAACCGCGATTTCGTCGCCGTCGTCCGCTTCCAGGGGCCGAAGGCCAACGGCATGCCGGAGCTGCACAAGCTGACCCCTGCCCTCGGCGTGCTGCAGGACCGCGGCTTCCGCGTGGCGCTTCTGACCGACGGGCGCATGTCCGGCGCGTCGGGCAAGGTTCCGGCCGCGATCCACGTCACGCCGGAGGCCATCGATGGCGGCCCGATCGCCCGCATCCAGGAGGGTGACATCATCCGTATCGACGCGATTGCCGGCACGCTGGAAGTGCTGGTCGACGCCGCGACCATGGCCGAACGCACGCCTGTTGTCGCCGACCTCTCCGAGAACGAGTTCGGCATGGGCCGAGAACTCTTCGCCCCCTTCCGCCGTGCCGCCGGCCCGGCCGATCAGGGCGCCAGCGTCCTGTTCCATCACTAAAACCTACCCGCTTTCAGGCGCTATCGCCTGAAAGCGGGTAAAATGCTTACGAGGCGTTCGGCGCAGTTTTGTCCGTCCATTTTGGCGGAAGCCCTATCCGCTCGCCGATGAAGCCGGCAACGCCCGGCGACTTTCCGAACACCTTGCACGCCTCGTATTTCGGCGCGCGCCCGACGAGGCCCGCCAGCTTCGCCCCGGATGGAAAAGGCATCGTTCCAAACGGCGTCCTGCCCTTGACGAGCATCTTGCTGAAATCACTGCCGAACTTCGCGGCGAGGCTATAGGCATCCCCCTCCTTGGCGACGGTTCCCGAATCGAAAAACGCGTTCGCACCGCGCCCCCAGATCATCACCGCCTTCTGCGCGCCTTGACCGTCGATCGCCTCGGCCTCGAGTGACAGGCTGCCCATTCCGATCGGGATACGGGGAACAGGAACAGGTACGCCCGGCAGCAGCACGCTTTTGGCCACCGACGCCACTTTCGACGCGCCGACCGCCGTCGTGTTGGTCGGCTTGACCTGCGTGACCACGGCACGAACGGTCAAATCCGCCGGCTGCGACAGGCCGACGACGACGAAACGCTCGCTCAATCCCGAGCAAAGCGTTCTATCAACAGCATTGGTGACGAGGTTTCGCTGCGCGGGCGTGAAAGCAGCGCTTTCAGCCCGCATGGAAAAGGCGGTCGGAATGATCTTTACCGTCTTCGCCGCAAGGACCTCATCCTTGTTCACCTTGAGAAGCGAGCGGGTTACCATCCCGTCCGATTGTTTCAGGCCATCATAGGATCGCAGGGAACCCGCGCGGTCCAGGGGTGCCGACGCACAACCGGCAACCAGCAAACTGAGAGACGCGACCGTCGGCCAGACGGCGAGCGGACCCGCTCGACGTGCCCTGGAGGGGATCGGACCATGCACTGCTGTCGTATCGCAATTGGAAATCGGGCTGACTGGCATGGCGTACCGGTTCTCCTCTGCCTGCTTCGGGCATCTCAAGTTAACATTAATTATTACACTGGGTGTAAAAATTAATGTTGGCAACTTTGCGGCAACCATCGAGCGAGACGGACGAATTATTTCACCTGCAATGAAAGTGGCAAAAAGCCGGGAGCAAGTCCCGACAGGTTTGTGTGTCGCGACAACTTATGACAAAATATTTCAATGCATGACGCCCCCTCAAAACCGGAAGGCCTGCGCGAGCGAAAACGCCGCTTGACGTTTCAACGCATCGCGGATGTCGGAATGAAATCCTTTCTTGCAAAAGGCTATCAGGAGACGACCCTCGACGAGATCGCGGCCGCAGCCGGCATTTCCCGGCGAACCTTCTTTTATTATTTCAAAAGCAAGAACGAGATTCTTCTGGCGCATCAGCGCGGCTATATAGAAGCCCTCAAAACGTCGGTCCTGGAGAGTGCATCGGCTGGGCGACCGCTCGAGATCGTACATCAGGCGCTGCGCAAGCTCATTGAACGTGTCCAGACATCCCAGCTCCTCGCCGTTGCCCGGCTACTGCGACAAAGCGATGCGTTGCGTGTCCGCACGCGTGGCAACTATCTGGGACTTGAACAGGCCGTCTACGAGAGCCTATGCGAGCTGTTTCCAGCCATGGATCGTGACGAACTGCGGCTGATTTCCATGATATCGGTGAGCCCCCTTCGCCTTGCCGTCAACAAATGGCTTCAGGAGGATGGCCAGCACCCGCTGATGGGTTATCTTGAGGACGCGCTCAGAAAATTCGGGACGGCGATCTAGCCGATCGAACACTTCCGGCTGACTTTGCTCAGGCGCGAATATCGAGCACGCGGTCGCGATGCGCCGGATGGGTGCTGTAGACGAAGATTTTGTTCATTTCCTTCTCCGACAGCAGCCGCAGGAAGCGGACCTCCACCGTATTGTTGGAAAAGATCTTCATCAGCACGCAGCCAATCTTGCTGAGGCGGGCATCGGGGATGTCGAGATAAAATTGCTTCGGCAGATTGAACTGCGTGAGGATCGCCAGCACCGCGCTGGTCTGCGAGATACGAATGATGTCGCAGCGGCGTGAGGCCAGGTTGAGAACGCCTCTTTCGGTATATTCGATCCGTGCCGCGTTCATCGTGTCCTGCATCCTGTACCGCGCCTCGCGGTCGTACATGAAGGACTCTTCCTTGTTGAGAAAATGCTGGCCTGAATGCGCTGCGCCGCGAGCTGCCATTGCCGTAAATCCCTAGAGTAGCTTACGGGTCATACGCTACCAGCGGGTATTTAACAGAAGGTTTGGAAGCGCTAGCCCAAGTTGCATTTATTTTATGAATTTGATCGGGCTAGCGCAGCTGTACCCCTGGCAAGGTGCCTTATTGCTTACGATAGGTATGGCCTTCGGCGTCGAAGAGATGCAGCTTCTGCCTGTCGGCCGCAAAGCGCATCTTCTGTCCGCGCTTGACGTCCGCAATGCCGGGGATCTTGACGATGATCGGCTCGCCATCCACCAGGCCCTCGATATAGAGCTGCGTGACTTCGCCGAGCGCTTCGACGATCGAAACCTCGCCCTCGAAGAGGTAATTCTCGTCGGTGGCGACCCGCAGGTCTTCCGGGCGAACGCCGAAGCTCGCGGTCTTGCCGCGCTCGGAAGCAGCCGTCGAGATATCGAGGGTCACCGACTTGCCGCCCGTCAGCGTCACCGTCGTTTTCTCGCCGGCCTCGGTCACCGTCGCCGGGATAATGTTCATGGCCGGCGAGCCGATGAACTTTGCGACGAAGAGGTTGGCCGGATGCTCGTAAAGCTCAAGCGGTGCGCCCACCTGCTCGACACGGCCGGCCGACAAGACGACGATGCGGTCGGCAAGCGTCATGGCTTCGACCTGATCGTGGGTGACGTAGATCATCGTCGTCTCAGGCATGGATTCGCTGAGCTTGGCGATCTCGATGCGGGTCGCAACACGCAATGCCGCGTCGAGGTTGGACAACGGCTCGTCGAAGAGGAAGACCTTCGGGTTGCGGCAGATGGCGCGGCCAATGGCGACGCGCTGGCGCTGGCCGCCCGAAAGCGCCTTGGGCAAGCGCTCGAGATATTGCGTCAGCTGAAGGCTCGCCGCCGCGGCGCGAACGCGGCGGTCGATCTCCTTCTTGTTTTCCTTCGCGATCCGCATGCCGAAGGCCATGTTGTCGTAGACCGTCATGTGCGGATAGAGGGCATAGGACTGGAAGACCATCGCGATGCCGCGCCTGGAGGGCGGCACTTCGTTGACCTTCTGCCCCGCAATGAGCATATCGCCGGCGGTGATGCTCTCCAGCCCGGCGATCATCCGCAGCAAGGTGGATTTGCCGCATCCGGAGGGCCCAACGAAGACGATGAACTCGCCTTGCTGGATCTCCAGATCGATGCCGTGCAGGACGTGCACGCTTCCGTATGACTTACGGATGTCCTTTAGAACCAGTCCCGTCATCTCTGCCCTCCTCCCAGGCACTCAGGCCAGGCGCGCGAAATAAGCGCCCCAGGCCGGAATATCGATCTTGTTGCCGTAATTGTTGCTTGCAAACCCATGGCCGGTCAGGGCCTGCCAGTTCCCCTCGGGCAGGGTCGCGGCCGCCTCCGTGGCGCTCATGTTGAAGACGCAGAGAATGGTCTCGTCGTCATGGCGGCGCGTATAGATCAGCACGTCGTCCTGCGGTTCCACGAAAGCAATCTCGCCCTTGGCAAAAGCCGGATGCTGCTTTCGGAAGGCCAGGAAACGGCGGTACTGCTCCAGCACCGAATTCTCGTCGCCCTGCTGCACGCTGACGGCGCGCAGAATGTGTTCCACCGGCACCGGCAGCCAGGGCTTCACCGTCGAGAAGCCGCCCTGCGCCATCTGGCTGTCCCAAACCATCGGTGTACGGCAGCCGTCGCGGCCCTTGAACTCCGGCCAGAACTGGATGCCGTAGGGATCCTGCAGGTCCTGATAGGCGAGATCCGCTTCCGTCAGCCCCAGCTCCTCGCCCTGATAGATGCAGACCGAGCCGCGCAGCGTCAGAAGAAGGGCCGCATATTGCTTGGCGAAGGCATCGCGGTCGGCGACCAAGTTGCCCCAGCGGCTGACATGGCGCACCACATCATGGTTCGAGAACGCCCAGCATGCCCAGCCGTCCGGCGCTGCCGCGCCGAAATCGTCCATGACCTCTTCGACACGGTCCGGCGACAGCGCATCCGGCGACAGGAATTCGAAGGCGTAGCACATATGCATCTTGTCATCGCCGGCCGTATATTCGCCGACGATCTCAAGGCCGCGCTGACTGTCGCCGACTTCGCCGACAGCGGCGATTGCCGGGTATTCATCGAGCACGGCGCGGAAGCGCTTCAGGAATGCCAGGTTCTCCGGACGGTTCTTGTCGTAGAGATGCTCCTGGAAATTATACGGATTGACCGCCGGTGCGGTCGACGCGTTGCGGCGCGACGGCTCGAGCGCCGGGTTGTCGCGCAGTTCCCTGTCGTGGAAATAGAAATTGATGGTGTCGAGGCGGAAACCGTCGACGCCGCGATCCAGCCAGAAGCGCACGACATTGAGCAGACGATCCTGCACTTCAGGATTATGCAGGTTCATGTCCGGCTGCGAGGTCAGGAAGTTATGCATATAGTACTGCATGCGGGTTGGATCCCACGCCCAGGCCGAACCGCCGAAGATCGACAGCCAGTTGTTGGGCGGCGTACCGTCCGGCTTGGCATCAGTCCAGACATACCAGTCGGCCTTGGGATTGTCCTTGCTGGAGCGGCTCTCGACGAACCAGGGGTGGCGGTCGGAGCTGTGCGACAGGACCAGGTCGATCATCACCTTTATACCGAGGCGATGGGCCTCGCTCATCATCACATCGAAATCGGCAAGCGTGCCGAAGATCGGATCGACATCCTCGTAATCGGAGACGTCGTAGCCGAAATCGCGCATCGGCGAGGTGAAGAACGGCGAAATCCAGATTGCGTCGACGCCGAGGGCTGCGACATGCGGCAGACGGGCGGCAATGCCCTTGAGGTCGCCGATGCCGTCACCATTGGAGTCCTGATAGGAGCGCGGATAGATCTGATAGATCACGGCTCCCCGCCACCAGTCCTTGTCCACGGTCGCAATCGATTGAGAGGCAATGCTCATTCTGTATAGGTCCTGTATGAATACTTAAGCTGAGGTCTTTGATCAGCCTCCCTTCACCGACCCGGAGAGCAGACCGCGCACGAGGTAGCGCTGCAGACCGAAGAAGACGAGGAGCGGGATCAGAATGGTGACGAAGGCAGAGGCCGTCAGGATCTCCCAATTGCCGCCGCGCGAGCCGAGCAGCGCGTTCAAGGCGGCCGTGAGAACCAGGTGATCCTTGTCGGTACCGAGGAACACCATGGCGATCAGAAGGTCGTTCCAGACCCAAAGGAACTGGAAGATCGCGAAGGAGGCGAGCGCCGGGAAGGACAGCGGCAGGATGATCTTGACGAAGATGTCGAAGTCGCTGGCGCCGTCGACGCGGGCGGATTCGATGATCTCTTTCGGCAGGCCGGCGATATAATTGCGCAGCAAATAGATCGCGAGTGGCAGGCCGAAGGCGGTATGCGCCATCCAGATGCCGGGATAGGTTTTCGACGGCACCCCGAACATCTGGCCGATCTCGTTGTAGATGCGCAGCAACGGGATCAGCGACATCTGCAGCGGCACGACGATGAGGCCGACGACGAGCGCGATCAGCAGCGCGCGGCCGGGAAACTCCATCCAGGCGAGCGCATAGGCCGCGAAAGCCGCGATCAGGATCGGGATAACCGTCGCCGGAATGGTAACCGTCAGCGAATTGATGAAGGACTGGCCGACGCCCTCGCCCGTCAGAACGTTTCGATAGTTCTCTAGAGTGAATTGCGGCGGCGTGGCGATGGTCAGATAGATGCGCTTGGCGCGCGCATCCGCCTCAAAAGCCCCGTTCTTCTGGTAGCGATAGCTGCCGTCGGCATTGATGGTGAGCGTCTCGCCATTGCCGAGGTCGGCGGCCGAGCCGACCTTGTAGGCCGCCGGTTCCTGTACGCGCATACCGAAGGCTTCGATCCTGCCGTTACCGCTGTTGCCTTCGCCGGCGACCGTACCGGCGATGACATAATTGGGGCCATCCTGCACCGCCTTGTCGGGGCCGGCCAGGCGCACGGCCGCCGTCTGCGATGAGCCAGAGAAAGCCGTCCACCAGCCGGAAACGACGATCTGGTCCTTGTCACGCAGGGCGGTGACGAAGATGCCGAGCGTCGGCAGCAGCCAAAGAAGGACGATGACCAGGACGCAGAAGTGAACGAAGAGGCGGGCGGGGCCGATGCGGCCGAGATTTCCAATCATGTCAGCGCCCCTTCGTTTCGGCGTTCGCACGACGGATGTTCCAGATCATGATCGGCGTGACGGCGGCCATGATGACAAGCGCGATGACGGCGCTGCGGCCGGAATCGCCGCCGCCGCGGAACATCCAGTTGAACATCAGATTTGCCAGCACCATCGTGTTCCACTGGCCGTTGGTCATGGTCAGCACGATGTCGAACACCTTGAGGACGAGGATGGTGATCGTGGTCCAGACGGTGGCGATCGTGCCCCAGACCTGCGGCACCATGATCTTCCAGAAGATCTGCCAGCCATTGGCGCCGTCGATGACGGCCGCTTCGATGGTTTCCTCGGAAATGCCGCGCAATGCCGCCGACAGAATGACCATGGCGAAGCCGGTCTGGATCCAGATCAGCATGACCATCAGGAAGAAATTGTTCCAGAAGGGGATGGTGATCCAGACTTCCGGCGTGCCGCCGAAAAGCTGCACGACCGCGTTCAGGAGGCCGATCTGCGTGTCGGTGCCGCCGCGATACTCGTAGATGAATTTCCAGATGACCGACGCGCCGACAAAGGAGATCGCCATCGGCATGAAGATGACCGCCTTGGCGATATTGCCCCACCAGATGCGGTCGGTCATCACGGCGATCACCAGGCCGAAGAAGGTGCAGGCGGCCGGCACGACGGCAAGCCAGAGGATGTTGTTGAAGATCGACTGGCGGAATTCCGTATCGTTGAAGGCCCAGACATAGTTGGCTGCACCGACGAACTTACTGCCGTCAGGACCGTAGAAGGACAGGATGAAGGTCGCGACCACCGGATAGACCAGATAGACGGCAAGCAGCAGGAGTGCCGGCCCGAGGAAAAGCCAGGGACGGATCAGTCCGCGACGACGCAGATTGACCGCGACCCGGTGGACATCGTCACCCTCTTTTGCCGGGAAAATCAGGTCCAGCAACTTGTTGGAAAACAGAAAATACGCGGCACAGACGGCAACGCCGAATATCATGGCTCCGACCGCCGACAGGATCTGCGAAATCATCTTTCCCTCCCGATTTTTTGCTTGCTCGAAGCCATCCGCCCGGCATCGTCGGCGCTCTCCAGGGCACCGATCGTCGCAAGGCAGATCGGCATCGCCGAGAGATACCGGCGATGCCTTTGCGCAATGTCAGACTATTTGATGCCGTCCCAAGCCTTCTGGATCGCGTCAGCCGAGTCCTGCGCCGACTTGCCGCCGACGAAGTCCACCATGCCGGTCCAGAACGCGCCCGCACCGATCTTGCCCGGCATCAGGTCGGAACCGTCGAAGCGGAAGGTCGTGGCGGTCGTCAGCAGTTCGCCTTCCTTCTTCATCGTATCGTTGGCGTAGGTGGCCGTGTTGACACCCTTATACGGGGTCAGGAAGCCGGACTGCGCCATCCAGACTTCCTGAGCGATCGGCGTCTGCAGGAACTGGATGAAGGCGCGCGCAGCCTTCGAGTCCTTGGTGATCGCCGCCAGCGTACCGGCACCGAGAACCGGCTTGCCAAGCTCTGGATGCGCTGCATAGGGCGGGAAGTAGAAGAAGTCGGCGTCCTGGCCGAGCTTCGTGCCCTCCGGGAAGAAGGACGGAATGAAGGAGGCCTGCTTGTGCAGGTAGCACTTCGGCGGAACCGCGAAGAGGCCCTTCGGGCTGTCGCGGAAGTCGGTCGAGGCAACAGCTGCGACGCCGCCGTTCACATATTTTGCATTCTTGGCGAACTTGCCGAATTCGTCGATGGCGTTGACCACCTTCGGATCGTTGAACTTCAGGCTGTTGTCGACCCAGCCGTCATAATCCTGCGGCGATACGGTGCGCAGCATCAGGTCTTCGACCCAGTCGGTCGCTGGCCAGCCGGTGGCGCCGCCCGAACCGAGACCGATGCACCAGGGCGTGCCGCCGTCCTTGACGATCTGGTCGGAGAGCTTGAACAGGTCTTCCATGGTGGTGGGGACCTTGTAACCGGCTTCCTCGAAGTTTTCCGGCACGTACCAGACGAGCGACTTCAGGTCGGCCTTGTAGGGGAAGGCATAGAAGGCATCCTTGCCATCCTTGCCTTTATAGGTGCCGTAACCGACCCAGCTGTCGCCGGCGCCGTAGTTCGTCTTGACCCAGGAGGCCAGATCGTCGCCGAGCGGCGCCAGATAACCCTTGCTGGCGAGGTTGGCCAGAAGACCCGGCTGCGGCAGGATCGCGACGTTCGGCGGCGAGCCGGCCTGGGTGTCGATGACGATCTGCTGCTCATAGTTTTCCGAGGACGAATATTTGACGTTCGCGCCGGTCGCCTCGGTGAAATAATTCAGAACGCTGGTGAAGAGCGCTTCATCCTCGCCACGCCACGGACCGAAGATGGTCAGCGTCTCGCCTTTCAGATCCGCATGGGCGGACTTGAAGTCGTCATAGCTCTTCCAGTTGAACTTCGCATCCTGACCGGGCTGGAATTTCAGATCGGCCGACATCGCCGTTCCGGCCGCCAGGGCGGCAACGGCAACGGTCATCAAAAACAACTTTTTCATGTGGTTGTCCTCCCAAATACAAATCTTACGAGCCGAGCACATCCCGCGTGCTGTGCGCTCATTTTCTCAAAGCGCTTTGGCTACCCACTCATCCCATTGCGGGCAGCGAGGAGTCAAGCGATTTTGCGGAAATGGCCGCAATGCACAGCATATCTCGCGTTGCAGCATGAAATGGGCAGCAATATTTCGCTATTAGCCTTGTTTCAAATGCTTGTCTTGCTACATAGTTAAAAGCGCTTTGGAAGCCGGTCGCCTGGCGGGAGGGATTTGGGCGTCATCGCGGCGGGGGGAGACGGAGGAGCCAAATCAAGTGAATCTGAAGCAGCTATCGCAAATGCTCGGCCTGTCGCAGACCACGGTCAGCCGCGCGCTGAATGGGTATCCGGAAGTCAACCGCGAGACCCGTGAGCGCGTGCTCAAGGCAGTTCAGGAAACAGGCTATCGGCCCAACAAGGCAGCGCAGCGGCTGGCAACCGGCAAGGCCGGCTCGATCGGCTTGGTCATGCCGACCGCGCCCGGCAACCCCACCGACCTGCATTTCGGCGAGTTCCTGACAGGGCTTGGCGAAGAGGCGTTGCGGCACGATTTCCATTTCGTCGTGACGCCCGCCGATCCGAACGACGAGGTCGGCGCATTGAAGCGGCTTGCCGTCAGCGGCAATGTCGACGCCCTGTTCGTCAACTATATGCGCGGCCACGATCCTCGCCTCGACATGCTGAAATCGCTCTCCATGCCCTTCCTCGTACATGGACGGTCCATCGGCTCGGAACCGGACTACCCCTTTCTCGACATCGACAACGAAGCCGCCTTCTACGATGCCACCAAGCTGCTGCTGCAGCTTGGTCACAGGCGTTTCGCGCTGCTGAACGGTCCCATGTATCTCGATTTTGCGATCCGGCGGAAAAACGGCGTGGACGCCGCCCTTGCCGAGCGCGGGCTGGCGCTGGACGAAGCCTGCGTCAGCCATACGGCAATGACCGATGAACAGGGCCTGCTCATCATGGAGCGCATTCTGCAACTCGACAAACGGCCGACCGCCATTCTTTGCTCCAGTACCGTGCTGGCGCTGGGCGCGGTGCGCGCCATCAACCAGGCAAAACTGAAGCTCGGCGAGGATATCTCGCTGATTGCCCATGACGACGTGCTGACGCTTCTGAAACCGGAGAATTTCACCGTGCCGCTGACGACCACGCGCTCGTCGCTGCGCGCCGCCGGCGTACGCATTGCCGAGCGACTGATCGCCGGGATCAAGCATACGGAGACATTCCCCGAACAGGAGCTTTGGAAGACCGAACTCATCGTTCGCGCCTCGACCGGCGTGGCGCCGGCCGAATAAGCTAGTTCAGAACTTCGGTACTGGTTTTCCAGCAGCCCGATGAGCAGCAATGACGGTATTGGCCATCAGCATGGCGATGGTCATCGGCCCGACACCGCCCGGAACCGGCGTGATCACGGCAGCAACGTCGGAGGCCTCGGCAAAGGCGACATCGCCGACCAGACGGCTCTTGCCCTCGCCGCGCTCAGGCGCCGCAATCCGGTTGATACCGACATCGATCACCGTCGCTCCCGGCTTGATCCACTCGGCCTTCACCATCTGCGGCTGGCCGACAGCCGCCACCAGAATATCGGCGGTGCGGGCAACACTTGGTAGATCCTTGGTGCGGGAGTGTGCCGTCGTCACCGTCGCATTGGCGTTGAGGAGAAGCTGCGCCATCGGCTTGCCGAACAGGTTGGAGCGGCCGATGACCACCGCATTCAGACCCGACAGGTCCTCGCCGTGGATGCGGCGGACCAAAAGCATGGCGCCGGCCGGGGTACAGGAAATCAGGCCGGTTGCGAGATCACCGGTGGCAAGCTTGCCGGCATTGACCACATGCAGTCCGTCGACATCCTTGTCAGGCCGGATCGACTGGATGATCGGCTCCGAATTCAGATGCTTCGGCAAAGGCAGCTGCACCAGGATGCCGTGGATGGACGGATCTTCGTTCAGCGACTGGACGAGCTTTGCCAGTTCTTCCTGCGTCGTCTCGGCCGGCAGCGTGTGCTGGATGGACTTGAAGCCGCACTCCTTGGCCATCCGGCTCTTCGAAGTCACATAGCTGTGGCTGGCCGGATCATCGCCGACGATCACCACCGCAAGACCGGCCTTCACGCCCGCATCCGTCTCCAGCGCTGACGTTGCCGTCTTCACCGCCTCGATCACCGAAGCCGCCACCTGCTTGCCGTCGATCACAGTCGTCACGCGTCTCTCCCGATATAGTTCGGCGGCAATCTACAAGCCGTCGGCCCGGCAGATTTGCCTACGAACGCCCTATGATATCTGAAAGTGGTAATTGCAAGGAGAAATCAGCCGCGCCCGGTCCGCCGCTGTGCGGCATAAGTTTCCACCTTCGCACGCAGCAGCGCCAATTCCCGCTGGATCTGCGTGAGTTCGTCGGTGACAATCGGCTGATCATCGGCGACGGGAATGGCCTCGTCGAAGCGCGGTTGCGGGAGGTTTGAGACCGGTTCAGCTTCGGGATCGAAAAACGACTCCGGCACAGCAATCGACCCGGCCGCGCGATCTTGCGAAGGCAGCTGCCCTCCGATCCATTTCCTGAGGAAAACCAGGCAAAGCGCTGCACCGAGACCGATCAGGAAACCCGCGATCTGGCGACCGGCGAGATCGTCGTCGAGCGGCGCTTTTGCGGCCGTGGCCGGGGCGAGGACGGTGACCGGCGGCGCAACCTCGGCTGGAGCGGTATCGACGTTTTGCAGGTCGGCGTCATAGCGGCTTTGCGCCGCCGCCACATCATCCTGCAGTTGGGCGAGCCGCGCCATATCGACGTCGACGGTCTTTTGACCGAGGGCACCCATCCGCGCTGTAAGCTTTGCTTGATCCTCAAGCGCCGTCTTCAGGGCCGCATCGCTGCTGGCGACCAGACGCTGCAATTGATTGCGGATGTCGCCGGCAAGACTATCGACCGTTGCCTGCTGCGCCAGCAAGCGGGGATGCCGTGGGCCGAGCTGCGTGGAAAGCTGAGACAGGACGATCTTTGCGGCACTGTAGCGGCTGCGCAGATCATCGAGGCCGGCGGAGGACAGATCGCCCGGCAGCGCGCCGCTCATGACGGTGGCGGGGGTCGCGGATCTGGCGGCCGATGCACGGGATCTTGCGCTCAACACTGCGGCTTCGGAGGCTTTGATCTCGCCATCCAGCCGCTGCCGCTGCGCTTGCTGGTCCAGCGCCACCGCGATCTTGTCGTCGCCGTACTGCGCCTTGAAATTGGCGAGCGCGGCCTTTGCCTGTTCGAGATTCTTCAGGCTCCGGTCGGCGGGCGCGCTGTTTTTGCCGGTGAGGCCCGTACCATGCGCAACCATGGCATCGTAGATCGTCGCATCGGCCAGACGATTGGCGATCTCGACCGACCTCGTTGGATTGCCGGTGGTGACCGTGAGATGCAAGGTACCGGTCCGCGCATCGGCGATGACGGCGATGTCCTTCCGAAGAATGGCCTGCGCGCGCGACGGCGCGTCGGATGCGTTGCCATTGCCGGACAGCAAGTCCATAGCAACGCCGAAGGCTCCTGCATGGCCGCCGGTAAACTCCGGGTCACGGTCCAGCTTCAATCTGGCGACAAGATCGGAGAGCAGGGACGGAGCGCCGACGCGTTTGGCGACGACGTCCAGAAGCCCCTGCCCTTCCACCCGCAGGACAGCCTGCGAGGCATAGCGTGGCGGTGAGGCCAGTATCGTCGGAACGAAAGCACCGGCCAGCGAAACGGCGACGCCAAAAGCGACGGAACCGAGCCCGAATGCCCAGCGGCGCTGCGGCGCAGGCGCGACTGCTGGAATGGCCATCGGAGAAGACAGAGGAACAGCCGCGTCATCCATGTGGAGGGCGACGGGAGGATCATAGGCAGCCCGCGCCGGCTCGCCGTCCGCGATTGCTTCGTTGACGGCGGGGCGGTTTCGCAGGATATCGCGAATGCGGTCGGGCAGCGGCTGTGGCTCTTCGACTTCAACAGCCACGGATTTGGCCCGCCCCGAGACCGGATAGGGATCGCCATCCAGCATCTTCTGGATGATCGCCAGCAGCTGCGCATCGCTCGCCGTATGGGGATCCGCAGGCTGGAGATTGGCGGCAATCAGATAGCCATCCTCGCCACGGTCGAGATAGGCATGCGAGACCGCACCGCCGGAAGGCCTTGAGGCTTCCGTCTCGTCAGGGTGAGGTCTGGTTCTGGCCTTGTTGTCGAACATGGCGGATTATCTCTCACGCATGGCCAGCGACCGATGCAGATGGTTAACCCACTCTAAATTTTCATAGCAAAGAAAAGGTTAACAGCCGCCCGAAAGGGGATCAGCCGGCTCGCCGGCGCGCAGGATGCGTTGCTTGCGGCCGAACTGGTGCCGGACGACCTGATAGAGGAAGAGCGGCACGCCGAGCATATAACGCCGCCACAGCCGGCCCGGCTCCTGTGCCAGACGATAGGCCCATTCGAAGCGCGTAGCGCGCACCAAGGCAGGCGCCCGCGGCACGGTGCCGGAGACGAAATCGAACAGGGCGCCGACCGTCATCACCAGCCGGGCATGCTGTGGCTTGATATGCTCGGCAACCCATTTTTCCTGCAGCGGCGTTCCCATGCCGACGATCAGCACGTCGATATTTAGGCGGCTGATCTCCGCCGTCACCAGATCGTTCCCCGCCTCGCCGAAAAAGCCGTCGGCGATAACGATGAATTCATGCCAGGGCGCATGCTTGCGGAAATTTTCCGCGGCCTTCTCGATGACATGGCGGCGGCCGCCGACGAGGCCGATGCGCTTCGGCCGATCCATGAAGGTCAACAGCGCCGGCACGAAATCGGTGCCGTTCAGATTGGCCGGAAAGGGATCGCCATGGGCAATCCGGGAGGCGATATCCAGACCGACGCCATCGGGCAGAACGAGGTTTTGCGCGAGGACGTCGCGATAGTCGTCGTCGCGCAGCATCATCAGCATATTATGGGCATTGACGAAGGAGATCACGGTCTGGCCGGTGGGATGGGAGGCCAGTTCGTTGATGAAGGCGAGCGTCTCTTCCCAACCGAGATCGCAGACCGGCAGGTCGAAAATCATTCGACGCGATGCGTGCACGGCAAAATTTGCGACCAGATTCACCCAGGACCTCCTGCCTCGAACGCTCGATGTGCCCGGCGCCGGCAAAATTTGCGACGCAGATCTTGCCCACCTGCCGGTTTGAAGACATCAGAAACGTCGCTAGGGGGAGCTTATAACAAGGCCGCCCCAAGCTTCCGTTAGAGAAATCGATTGCAATTGCAGAGGAAAAGTAAGGTTCCGTTCATGCTGTTTCGGGCTGTCGGCGAAGGCGGCCGTTCCTTGATCGGAGCGGCCGGAGCAATCGGCGCCGGCGAAACTTAATGCGCCGGCTTCGGCGGTGCGTCCGATGGTGAAACGCCCTGGACGATCTTCACCGGCTTGGCGGTTCTCTTGCCGGAACCGTCGCCGCTTCCGATCTCGTTCTTCGAGAGATAGTCGAGCTGCTCGACCAGCACGTCGCCGACATAGTCGCCGCCGAGCCGTTCGTTCATGCTCTTTTTGATCTCGTCGCGAAAGGCGGCGACATTGAAGGTCTCGACATGGGCGACGTCGATCGCCTTGTTGCCCACCAGCAGCGAATAAAGCTCGTCGGTCGTCAGGGCCGCCAGCGGCGGCTGAAGCGTACTCGCCTTGCCCTTGTCCATCATGAAGGAGATGCGAGTGAGAAAATAACCGGTCACCTGGCCATTGCTGATGACGGGCACGTTGATCGCTTCGCCCTTGACGAATTCCTGCTGCGCCTTCTTGGCGTCGTCAGGACTGGTCGCGGGCGCCGTCGCCGTCTGCACCGAGAAATAGACCGAAGCCAATGTCACGACGCAAACCCACAGGCCGGTGAGGACGAGCTTGATCATCCGGCCTCACGGACGCGAAATTGCTCCTGCGAATAGGTGCCGTCCGCATCGGCGTTCTGCACCGCATTCTTCAGGATATCGGCGACAGCGCGCACGGCTTCGAGATGGGCTTCAACGCGACGCGCGTTCAAGGTCAACTTCTTCTTGAGACCGTGCAGCTGCTCGATATGAGTGACGGCAAGTTCCGCCGGATTGGTATCGCGAAATAGCATCGACAGTTCATAGAGGCAGCGGCTTTTGTGAGCGTTCGATACCTTGAGATCGAATTCCGGGTCCGTACCTATCCGGTTATTCTCATTGTCGATGATCATTTCCAGGCGTCCGAGGACCGACTTGATCCGATAGTCGTTCGAAATTACTTCCATGTCTTCCCCCAACTCATGCTTTCTTGGATGTCAGCGCGTCTTGATTGGTTACGGTCGTATCGCCGTTACTATCGGTTTCGGACGCGGCGAGCGTCTTGCGCTGAAAATCGGCGACGGCGCTCAGCGCCATCTTTTTGTCATTCTCGTTGGTCGCCGCGTTGATGGCACCGGTGTTGCGCATCTTGGAGACCTGATCCTTGTACATCTTCTCGGCAATGCCGACGCCGCCGTCCTTCGCAAGCGTGTTGCCGACCTGCTCGGCCATCATGCCCTTCCAGATTTCGCCGGCAGAGCCCTTGCCATAGAGCGTTTCGCTGTTCGGCAGCATGTTTTTCACGAAGTTCTGCAACACCATGGCCTCGAACTTGCGATAGACCTGCGGCACTTTCGTCACCCCGCTATGGGTATTGGCATTGCTGAGGCCCGCCTGTGTCGCGGCGCTGTTGAGCGCATCCACGGTCGAGCCGAAACCATTGCCGTTTTCCGCCAGGCTGGTGGCAGCGAAGGCGGCTCTGTTGGCCGCGAGCTTTTCCTGGGCGGCCTGAACGTCGGCCGGACTGGCGGCCTGTACGACATCCAGCACCAAATCACTCGGAGGCGAAATAGCCACGTCACGTTTCCTTTCACTGTCGCATGATCCCCGGATGCGTGAAGCAGCCAGCAAATGGGGTCATGCCGAATCGAACAGTTGGAGCCAGGGGCGAACCAACGACGCACCATCCTGTTCCAAGATCGGAGTGATTATGGTTTTTGAACCTTGCTGGAGGCTGGCGTGGTGTCCGCGAAGCGCTGATCGATAATGTCGTAGACAGCATTGTCGTCCGTTTCGCGCGTTTCGAGCTCACGGGCGTCCTTCATATGCTCTTCCAGCCGCTCCGCCTTGGTGCGCTCCTGCAGCACCTTCATTTCGATCAGCTCCTGGATACCCTGGAGCTGCTGGTCCCTGAGCGTCAGGCGGCCGTAACGCTGGGCATATTGCATCGAAAATACCGCGTGCACCGGATCGGCCGAGCTGATCGCATCGATCACCCTCCCCATCGCATCATTGACCTCGGCGCGCTGACGGGTGGTATCGGCAAGCTCGTTTTCCGCGATCCGCTCGAGATGACGCTGCACGGCGACGAGACGCTTCAGCTTTTCGGAACGGCTCTTCTCCGCCATCTCGCTAATGCCCGTTGAAGACGCTGAGAAAGGCGCCGGAGAACTGGCTGATCATCGCCGCGATACTGAGATAGAGCATGAACAGCCCGCCCATCAACAAATAGGGCGTGGAGATGAAGTAGATCGGGATCTGCGGCGCCAGCTTGTTGATGAAGCCGATCGAAATCTGGAACATCAGGCCGTAGAGCAAGAAGGGGCTTGCCAGCCGCAGCATGATGAAGGTGGTGGTCGCCAGCGTGTCCGTGACCGAAATCAGCGAAGCGCGCACATCGACATGGCCGCCGAAGGGAATGACCGAATAGGACTCGACCATAGCCTGCAGGACGTAATGATGGAAATCCAGGATGAACAATATCATCAGCCCGCAGAAGCTGATCATGCTGGTGAGCGCCGTCTCGTTCGATTCCTCGACGATGTCCATGCCTCCCGGCGCGTTATAGCCGATCAGCATCGAGATGACAGTGCCGGCGAATTGCAGCCCGAGCGTATAGAGCCGCGCCATCATGCCGTACATGAGGCCGATCACCGTCTCGGTGAAGATCAGGCTGATATAGGTAGCGCTGCTCTTGGATACTTCAGGATAGATCGTGTTCCAGAGCAGCGGCAGGATCGCCATCGACAGGGCTGCCGACAGCAGCAGCCGGATCTGCGGCGGCACACGGCCAGATGAGAACCCCGGAAGTACCATCACACAGCCGCCAATGCGGCAGAAGGCGAGAAACAACGCCAGAATGGTGCCCTGGGGATCGGATATCATGAAATGGAACCTAGAATCTTGATCTCGATCCCCTTGGCCAGTTCCACATGCGACAGGACCGGAAGGGTCGCGAACAGGCGTTCGATGATCATGCGCACATAGGAGCGTGTTTCCGGCGACGTGACAAGGACGAAGGGCATGCCACGATCCATGTATTCACGGATAACTTTGCCTGCCTGCTCGCTGAATTCCTCCAGGCTGCGCGGATCGATGTCGAACTCGACGATCTCGCCCTTCTGGTCTCGCTTCAGCGCCTGATGGAAGATGAGGTCCCACTTGCTGCCGAGGCGCAGCACGCGCAGCACGCCATTGTCCGCGAGATCCCCGCAAAGCTGCTGCGCCATGCGCACGCGCACATGCTCGACGATCTGCTCGGTCTTGCGCACATGCGGCGCGAGCTCGGCCACGGCTTCCAGAATGAGGTGCAGGTTGCGGATCGAGACGCGCTCGGCGAGCAGAAGCTTCAACACCGCCTGCAGGCCGGAATAGGACATGTGCGACGAGCAGATCTCGTCGGCGAGCTTCTTGTATTCCGGGTCGAGACGATCGATCAGGATCTTCACGTCCTTGTAGGAGAGAAGCGCCGGCAGGTTGTTGCGGATGACCTCGCTCATATGGGTCAACACGACGGAGACATTGTCGATCGGTTGGAATCCCTCGCGCTTCAGATCCTCGGTGAAGGCTTCGAGAACGGAGACGGCGGGCATGCCGAAGGCGGGCTCGCGGATCTCGTCGCCGGGAACGGTCGGCTTGCGGCCCGAGCCGGTGACGACGAGCACTTCGCCAACGCGCAAAGTGTTGGAGGCGATCGTCGTGCCGTGGATGCGGATCTGGTAGGATTTGTCGGCAATGGCGATATCGTCGGTCACCTTGATTTCCGGGACGACGAAGCCGTATTGCGTCGCGAATTTCTTGCGCATCTTGCCGACGCGGAAGGCCAGCTCCTGATGGGCGCCGAGCAGGCGCGTCGAGACGATCTTGCCGAGCGCCAGTTCGATTTCCGAGGTTTTCAGGACCGACTTGACCGAGTCCTTTTCCATTTCCTTCGTCTGCATCACCTTCTTTTCTTCCGCGTCACGCAGAAGCTTGTTTTCAGCCGCGACCTGTCGCGGAATGAGCCATGCGCCCGACGCCAACAGGCCGCAGAGAGTGATGAAGGGGAAGAACGGCATGCCCGGCATGACGGCCAGGATGCCCATGAGGACCGCCGATACGGCAAGCGCGCGCGGATAGCCGCTCAGCTGATCCATGACAGCCTGATCGGTGGAGCCGGCGGTGCCGCCGCGTGAAACGAGGAGGCCGGCGGCGAGCGAGACGATGAGCGCCGGCATCTGCGACACCAGACCGTCGCCGACGGAAAGCTTGACGAAGACATCCGCCGCCTGGCCGATCTGCATGCCGTGGCGGAAATAGCCGATGATGATGCCGCCGAAGATGTTGATGCAGGTGATGAGCAGACCGGCGACGGCATCGCCGCGCACGAATTTCGAGGCACCGTCCATGGCGCCGAAGAAGGAGCTTTCCTCCTCCAGTTCCTTGCGCCGCCGCTGCGCTTCCTTCTCGTCGATCAGGCCGGCCGACAGATCGGCGTCGATCGCCATCTGCTTGCCGGGAATGGCATCCAAGGTAAAACGCGCGCCGACTTCGGCGATACGCGTCGCGCCCTTGGTGATGACGATGAAGTTGATGGTGATCAGGATCAGGAAGACGATCAGACCGATGACGAAATCGCCGGACATCACCAGGCTGGCAAAGCCCGCAATGACGCCACCCGCCGCATCGTGACCTTCATAGCCATGCGAAAGAATGACGCGCGTCGTCGCAATGTTCAGCGACAGACGGATCATGGTGGCGATCAGAAGGATGGTCGGGAAGGACGAGAATTCCAGCGGCTTCTTGATCCAAAGCGCCACCATCAGGATCAGTACCGAGAGCGCGATCGAAAAAGCCAGGCCCATGTCGATGAGGAACGGCGGGATCGGCAGGAACAGCACGCACAGTATGACCATGATACCGAGGGCAAAGCCGATATCACGGACGCTGGGATTCACTTTGGGAAGCGCTAATGCGGGTGGTTGTGCCATCGACCGGTTCCGTCTCTTCATGAGAGGAGGCAAACGGCTGAACCGTCTGCCCTATTCGAACCGATCAGTAGAGGGCGAAGCTTGCGCGAGAATGGCTTGTCCCCACGCCGTATGGGATCCGGAAGCCGTTTCTGGCTTCCGGATTTGCCCTAAAATCCCGACTGGATGCGGGAGAAGACCAGATTGGTGAAGATCGAGATCTGCGAGCCGACGAAAGGCGCGCTGATCCCGACTGTTACCATGACGGCGACGATCTTTGGCACGAAGGTCAACGTGGCCTCCTGCACCTGGGTCAGCGCCTGGATCAGGGCGATCACCAGGCCGACGACCATGGCGGCGAGAACGGCCGGACCGGAGGCGACAAGTACCGTCCAGATGGCTGCCTGGAAAATATCCAATGCATCGGCTTCGTTCATGGCCTCATTATCCTCTGCTCAGCCGGCTCCTCATGAGCTGCTGGTCGTGTCGATACTACTCGGTCGTCGAATCAGTGGTGGTAGTATCGCTCGTTGTCGTCGGCGCGACAATCGTCGTTCCCGCCGGTGCGACGGTGACGCCCGACTGCAACAGGACCTTGTCGCCCGCTTCGGTTTGCGCGATGATACCGTCTGAATAGACGGTTACTTCCTTGATGGTGCCGGTGACCGTGCCATCGGCACTCATGATCTCCTTGCCGATATAATCCGACGCCTGCGAGATCCACTGATTCTGTAACACCGTTTCCAGGTGCGAGTTCGTCTGGATCTGCTGCTCGACCTGCGAGAAGCTGGCCAGCTGCGAAATCTGCTGCGTGGCATCCATCGGAGAAGTCGGATCCTGGTTCTTCATCTGTGCGATAAGGAGCTGCAGAAAGTCGTTATAGTTCAGTGTGGCGCTTGCCGATGCCGCCGCCGCGGTGCTCGAAGAGGTGCTGGTACTGGTGCTGCTGGTAACTGCGTCTACCGCCACGGTGCGATCTCCCGGCGAATATGCTCGATCGTCGCGGCCGGCATTTCCTGATTGTTCAGGATATTGTCCTCGATCGCATAGAGCCCGCGGATCGCCTTCAGCGCATCGAAGGCGCGGCCGGTGGCAACGAGGCCGTCGACGCGCTTCAGCTCGGCGAGTACTTCCTCGTGACGGAAACACGAGAGCAGCATGACGATCGACTTGCGGAACATCGCCGTCGATTGTTCCTTGCCTTCCGGATTGATGAGGATCATCTGCGCGATGAAATAGAGCTGGCGCAGCGGCGTCGTCGCCTCCTCCGGCTGGAGAACGTGGTTCTCGAGCAGGAAGGTCACATCATTCAGGAACTCCAGGGCAACCTTGCGGTCAACGCGCAGCACGGCCCCGTTGATGAAGATCTTTTCCCCGGCTTTAAGCGATATGCGAAGCGTACTTTTCATTTAAGTCCATCCCTGATGATGGTGGTGACATCGATGATGCCTTGATAATTCTCCGACTGGCGCCTCCGGATTCTGTCGCATTCCTTCAGGATCCAAAGTGCGATGGAGATGAGATTGGCGCGCAGTTCGACGTTAAGCTGGTTTTCCGGACTTTTCAGATCCTCGATGAAGCTGACCCAGACGCGTCTTGTGTAAAACAGCGCCTCAATCGCCTCGCGGCCGTATTTCTCCTTGTCACGAGCCGCGGCGAGAAGAGTAATCGACCGGTCCAGAACCTGACGTTCCCGCTCCTTGGCGTCGGCCACTGCATCCTGCATGACTTCCGCATATGAGAACTGATACATTCATGCATCCTTCTTGGTCATTCCATCCCTTTGATCATCAAAGGTAATTTACAAGGCTTAGCTGCTGGATCTTGGAGACGATGGTGTAAGCGGTCTCAAGCTGTGTCTCGAGACTGTTGACCTTGGTAGACGCCTCGTAGGGATCGACCCCCGTCAGATCACCGATATTGGTGTTGAGGATCGTCTTCTGCGCATTCAGCGAGGTGTTGGCATCGGTCAGGCGCGCCTGCGACAAGCCGAGCTGGCTTGCCTGGTCGTTGAGCCCGTCGATCGCCTGGCGTGCATAACTGGTCGCCTGGTCGGTGACCGCGTTCAGCGCATCCTGGCTCAAACCCTGCCCCATCAGCGCGTTGGCGATGGTGGTGGAAAGGGCCAGGTAGCGCATGCCGGTGGCATTGGCATTGGTCGAGGATTCGATAACCTCGGAATTGCTGATGCGGCTCGACATGTTCTGATCCGACGCACTCGACCAGTCCGACCAGCTGCTGTCCGACGTGACCAGCGGCTCGGCGACGTTCGTGATGAAATCCTTCATCTGATCCCCCGTCAGGTCACTGACCGCGACCCCTTGCGCAGTCGCATAGTCGCTCAGGGCGCTCTGGATTGCCGTGGTCGCCGCCGAGGAATTGTCGGTCATCGGCTGCACATCGGTATTGGTGCCGGCGAAGAGATACTCGCCGTTGACCATGGTATTGGCATCGGCAACGAAGCTCGAAAGCGTCGCGGTCGCCGTCTGCTGCGTCAATTGCACGCTGCTGCCGTCGTTGTTGCCACGTAACGCCACCAGTTGGTCCATGAATTTCTGGGCCTGGGAGGACATGTCGCTCAGCGCCGTCTGCGACGAGGTCATCCGCTGGTTGACGACCGAGTTGCTGCTGAGGATGGAATCTATCCGCGTCACATCCCGTGTGAGATTGACGCTGCTTGCGGTACCACTGCCGAGCGAGACGCCGATGTCGGCATAGACGCCGGTCGTCGCTTCGGTCGAGGCATCCGTCATTTCATTCTGCGCCTGACGGATCGTCTGGCGCATTGAATTCTGAATGGCTGTGCTCGAAATGAAGGAGAGTTTCATGGCTTAGCTCGCAATATCCAGTACCGATTGAAGCATCTCGTTGACGGCATTCAATATTTTGGTTCCCGCCTTGTAGGACTGCTCGATATCCATCATCAGCGTCAGCTCCTCGTCGAGGTTGACGCCAGTCTCGTTCGAATAGGCGGTCGAGGAGCGCGAAAGCGCCGCCGAGGTATTTTCCGCTGCCGTCGTTGCAGTACTGCGTTGGCCTTCAAGCCAGCCAATGGAAGAAGAGGCGTAATCCATGAGGCTGGCGTTGGTATCGGAACCGGCGGTCGCATCGAAGTCCATCTTCGTGTTCATGCCGGTGATATAGGTGTCGAGCAGATCGGAATAACCGCTGCCCCCCGTGGCATTGACCACATAGTCGGCACCGTTGATGCCGCCATCGCGCAGGAGCGTCGGATCGCCGGTCTGGGTAGCCGTGGTCAGCAGCGCCGGATTGACTGCGATCGAACCGGCCATGCCGGTGACGACGGCGGCGCTGTCGGGAACGGTGCCGCCGCTCCAGGTGAACAGGCCGGGCGCCTTGATGGTGGAGTCGGTCTGGTTGGTTTCCGCAAACGTCGTCACCAGGCCGCGCGCGATTTCATCGAGCTGCATCTGGTATGTCGGAGCAACGTCGTCACGAACCTGCAGCGACGCCTGAAGGCTGCCCTGCGCCGTCGTGCTCGCACCCTGCCCGGCCGTGAGCGCGAC
Organism: Rhizobium sp. RCC_161_2; assembly: GCF_041355235.1. Classification (NCBI taxonomy): domain Bacteria; kingdom Pseudomonadati; phylum Pseudomonadota; class Alphaproteobacteria; order Hyphomicrobiales; family Rhizobiaceae; genus Rhizobium; species Rhizobium sp. RCC_161_2. Next base: position 302,523 of record NZ_JBFUPL010000008.1, read on the forward strand.
CCCGTCTATATAAACGTTGTTGCCGGTTGTACCCGCCACATAAGACGTCGTCGGGGTGAAGGTCACCGAGCGCGGGATCGTCTCGAACAGCGTCGCACCGCCGGTGGTATAAAGCGCCACGTCATTGTTGTCGCGCGTCACGGTCGTGACCCCGACGATCTGCGAAATCTGCTTCAGTACCGAATCGCGCTGGTCGAGCGCATCGGACAGCGCCGTTGAGGTGGAGCCTGCCGTCGCGGTCGCGCTGGTGACCGCATCATTCGCCGTCTGGAACTTTTTCAGCAGACCGTTCAGCGTGTCGACATCCGAAGCGATCTGCTTGTCGGCATCGGCTCTGACGCTCTGAACGGCGGTGGTGGCATTGTTCAGCGCGGTTGCGAGGCTCTGCGCCGCATTGACGGCGGATTGCGCCGCCGTCGTGCTGGACGGCGAGCTCGCATAGGTCTGCATCGCCGTCTGCAAAGCCGACAGGTAGGTAGCCGGCGCCACCTCGTTGTCGTTGCCGCCGAGCGTTGCGGATTGGAGGCTGGTATAGGCCTTCAGGAGACTTTGCTGTGCCGCGTCGCCCGACGTGCTGGAGAGGAACGCCTTTTGCAGGGCCGGCTCATTGGCGCGAGCGATCGTCACGACCTGCGCGCCGGACATGTCGGTCGTCAGCATCGCTTGGCGACGGGAATAATCCGTATTGCCGGCATTGGCGATATTGTTCGACACGACACTGCTTTGCGTGCCGCTATTGTTGAATATCGCTTGCGCGTTGTTGAGAGCTGTAGTGAGCGACATGACTGACCCGGTACCCTATCGTGTTTAACGCTGCAGGTTGACGAGAACGTCCAGAAGGTCGGAACCGGCCTGGAACACCTTGGAATTTGCGGTGTAGCTCTTCTGCGCGGTGATCATGTTCGTCAGCTCGTTGGCGAGGTCGACGTTGGATTCTTCCAGCGCGCCGGACTGAATGTAGCCCAGGCCTCCGCTCTGCGGCCAACTGGTGACCGTCACGCCGGACTCGCCGTTGGCCGAGTAGACGTTGCCGGTTTCCAGCGTCAGGCTGTCGGGGCTTGCGACCGTAGCCAGCGGAACGCGGTAGAGTTCCTTGTTGGAGCCGTCCTTGTAGATCGCGCTGACCGTGCCATCCTTGGCGATCGTCACGCTGGTCACCGGATTGGGTGCCTGGCCATTCATCTTGCCCGTGGCGGTAAAGTCGGTGGCAACCTGGGTGAAGCCCGAGAAATCCATCGCGATGCTCTGTTGCGGCGTATCATTTCCGAACGCGACGTCGAGCGTTCCGTCAGACGTCATGGCACCTTTCTGATCGAAGGTCAGGGCCGTGCTGCCGAGCAGACCATCGCCGCCATAGGGGAAAGGGGTATCGCCCGATGCCGCGTCCGCATGATTGTAGACCGCGACTTCCCAGTTATCGTCCGACGTCTTGGTATAATAAACGTCGAAGACAACCTTGTTGCCCTGGTTGTCGTAGCCAGTGATCGAGCTCTTGCTGGTGTCGGTGGTTACCGGAGAAGTATTGGCCGAGGGCAGAGAGCCATTGCCGCTGGTCGCGTCGACGATAGCGGCATTGGAGTTGAGGTTGCCAGTCATGCTGCCGCTCGAGGTAGCGACAGTGTTCGTGCCGCTCGGAGTGACATTGACCGGCACCATGCCCTCAAAGCCATTGACGACCACCGACGGGGCGCCGGAGGCGCTGGAATAGCCCATAAGGGTGAAGCCGGCGGCGTTGACGAGATTACCCGAAGCATCCGCCGTAAAATCGCCGGCGCGGGTCAGAAACGTTTGTCCTGACGAGCTCTGAACGACGAAGAAGCCGTTGCCCTGAATTGCGAGGTCGGTGCTCGACGTGGTGGCGGAGACATTGCCCTGCTGCGAAATCGCATAGCGAACCGTCGTCTCGACGCCACCGGAATTGTAGTTGCCGCTGGAAGACGGCAGCACGAGGGAGGAGAAGCTCGTCGACGCTTCCTTGTAGCCAGTCGTACTGGAGTTGGCGATATTGTCAGAAACAGTCCCGAGACGGTTCGCCTGGGCATTCATCCCTGAGATCGCGGTTTTCATGCTGCCGAAAATGCTCATCTGGAATCCTCGTTATTCCTCTTAGGCTGAGAGTAGGGACCGGGCCTTGCGTGAAGCTGTCTGAAAAGAGGAAAAGCCGATCGTCATGAAACAGCCGCCCGAATTTTGCCATGCACCCGCCGAAACGCGCCAAAAGTGCCGTAATGGTAAGCATATACGCACACATAAATTGCAATCGTCACGACCGGAGCTTTCGGTCGTGAAAAAGCCCGAGGATCGGAAGATCTCTCGGGCTCGTTGCTAGCTTCAGGGCGCCATGGCGCCTGGTCTGGGTGGAAGCATCAACTCCAATCGATGCAGTAGCCGAGGAAGCGCTTGGAATCGATCGGGTCGAAACCGAGCCTCTTGCGCAGCTTCTTGCGCAGCTTGGAGATATGGCTTTCGACGACATTCTCTTCGACCTCTTCGTCGAAGATGCCGTAGATCGCATTGAAGATCTGCGTCTTGGTCACACGGCGGCCGCGGTTGGAAATCAGATATTCCAGAATGCGCCGTTCGCGCCGTGGCAATGCGAAGACCTCACCGTTGACCTCCGGGTCACGACCATCCGAGAAGACCCGGATGGGACCGATATCGGTGTAGTTGGAGATCGCCTTCAGCCTGCGACGGATCGCCGCCGCTCGGGCCAGAATTTCCCGAGGATGCACAGGCTTACGCACGACATCGTCGACACCGCAGTCAAAAAGCGCCAACGTCGATTCCAGCGAGGGTTGATCGCTGACGGCGATGACCGGTGCCGCTGACCGGTCACGAATTGCTCGGGGCAATTCGTGCACATGTTGGCCCTGTCCGATCAGGAATGCCTCGACCGCGGCAATATCGCCCTCCGCGGCCGTCACAACCCATTCGCCGAATTCCCGGGGATCAAACCCCGTCGACGGGATGCCTTCCCGTCCAAAAAGTGAAGTATAGCCGTCCTTAACGAGCTCGCGCTCATCAACCACTACGATCATTCGTCCGCCTCCGAATCAGTGTGGTGTTTCGATGACCTATGGGTACGAATCGGGCGAATCACGAACAACTGTCGGAAATGAGTGGCGGGAATTAATAATTGATTAAGAATTAGGGTGCGATTTGCACTAGATGTAGTGGGTGCTGCCGATTTTTTGTCTAAAAAAATTTGTTAGTTAGTACATTATGAATATACGCTATTCAGTTGATCGCGCCGCTGTCAACCATGCGCGAGCGGATAGCTGCGGCAACAATGTGATCATTTGCAATCTATAGGTTGCTCAATCGTGGCAAAAGTTTGCTGCGTTGGGCGTCCATTTCCCGTAACCCGTGGCGACCAGATTGGCGATGACACGGCAAACATACACCTTTTGCGCGGGGTTGTTGTTCGGGCCGGCATGGTATCGAGCTACCGCCATCGTCCAAGTCTCATGCCTGTCATGAAGGTCGCGGAGGAACCTCGCGGCGTATTCGACATTGCTGTGCGGATCGAACATGGCGGCGACGGACGTGAAATTCTCGCCATGAAAGTACTGATTGATCTGCATGCAGCCGATGTCGATCAGCTTTGCGCCGCTCTGTTTTGCCGCCGCGAAGGTCTGCAAAGCCGCATTTTGGGACGCCGGGAAAAACGGCCTGCCCTCGATATTGAGTGCGTAAGGATAGAGCGACCCTTTGCGGCCCGTCTCCGTCAGGCCGACCGAGTAGAGGATCCCTTCCGGTATCCCGTATTTTGCCGCCGCCGACTGGATCTCGCGTTCGCAAAGGCCGGCCGCGCCATTGTCTGGCGATGCCGCATTCCCGGACGCAAGTGCATCAAAGGTAAACGTCGCCAGAGCGCAGGCGCTGAGCGTAGCCAGCCGTAGTATCTTCCGTGCCACGTTCGCCTGAGTTGCGATTGCCGTCATTGCCATTTGCCTGCTGCCCCGAATAATTCTGTCCCTTCGGCCGTGCGTCCCCACCCTGCCCCTGATTCATCAAGGACTGCTGTTGGGACTGCCCCTGAAAGCTGGACTGCCGGTTGCTATCCGATGACTGGTCGCCACTCGCGGCCATGGTGACGGTGATGCTGTCGACCTGATAGCCCTGGGCACGCAAGGCATCGACCATATGGCTCTGATCGGCGTGGAGCTGACGGTAGGCCTCGCCGGTCCGCACCTTTAGGTCGACGCTCAACTGATCGCCCGAAAGCCGCATGGTGGCGGTGACTTCGCCGAGATCGTTGGGATTCAGCTGGATCTTCAGCGTGTTGACGACCTTTCCGGTACTCGTCCAGCTCGCCGCATTGGTAAGCGCCGAACCCGGCTGCATCGCCCTTGACCAATCCCTGTCTCCGCCAAGGGCGGAGGTGACGAGCGCCGTATTCGAATTGGCAGCAAGGCCCAGATAGCGCCGAGAATCGAGCACCGTGACGGTCTGCGCATCACCACTGCCCGATGCAGTGACGTTGGCCTGCGCCGCATCATCGCTACCCTTGCTGATCGTCATGTCGAGCGAGCCGCCGCGCCCATCGGCACGCACCAGCCGGAAGGTTTGCGCCGTCGCTGTCGTATCCTCGCCGGTGGTCGGGAGCGCCGGCATGGTATCCTCGGCATCAGCCGATATATCCTTCTGTGCCACATTGGCGATCTTCGACAAGGACTGATCCGGCGCCGCCTGCGTCTTCACCTCGGCACCGGTCAAGACAGCCGCCGCGCTCTGCTGCACGACGGGGGCGACCGCCGGCTGTACGTTCAAGAGCGACAGGACGTCGGACGCTGCGCTGTCTGCTTGAGCGCTCTGCGTCGTCGAAGACTTACCGTCATCCGTCGCTGACGTAGCCTTGCCGGCCTTGGCAGGCGCCGTCTTGCCGTCACCATCGCTCCGCACAGGCGGATTGCCGACAATCACATTCGCCAATTGCTGGGCGATATCATCGAGTTGACCCGCCGGCTGGGACTGGATCTCGACTTGCATCTGAGTTTGGGCCGGGATCTGCGCCGTATCCGCATCGCCAACCGTCTGAGTTGCCCCGTTGGTGTCGGCGGTCACAACGCTGCTCGGGACTGACTGCTGAATATCCATCAGTGTTTTGGAGAGGTTCGCCACACCAGTCTCCTGCAGAGACTTGGAGCCGACCGGCGGGTTGGTGCCCTTGGTCAGCGTTGCAAGGCTGGCAAGATTGGCTGCAGACGGGTCGATCACCTCGGCGCCGCTATTCACGATATCACTCATGGGAGAGACGATCGTTGCGAGATCACCAACCGGGGCCTGGGTGGTATCCCCATCCACATTGACAGCGGTATCAACATCGACGTCGGTGGGCACCGCGGCTGCGCCCGCATTGCCATTGGCGTTCGCGTCAGGCTTGCGTCCGTTGCCCGACGAATTGGTCAGCGCATCCTGAAATGCCTTGGCGAGACCGTCATCCTGCTTCGCCGAACGTCCACCCTTGGCGATAGCAATGAGATCGGCCCCGGGTGGGGCACTGGAGATACTGATGTCCTGCATGATCAACTACTTTCCTGCTTGCAACAGGCCGTCGATGGCATCAAGCTTCGAGCGGCTTGTCGTGACGAATGCATTGAACGAAGGATCGGCCTCCTGCCGTCCTTCCTCCGGGGTGTGAGCCGCATTCGCCGCGGCTCCCGCCTCAACACCCGCCGTGCCGGGGGATTGGGCCCCGGGGTGGTTCGTCACAGCAGCATCGTGTTCAGTATGTTCTTGATTAGACAGACTAGGCGGTGTGCCTTGCTTCAGGCTTGCCGGATCGGGCGCGCGCAAAATCTCGTCCGCCACGATCCTCGCAGCCTCGCGCAGCGCGCGGTCCTGCTGGTTCAATTCCCCGGCTGGCATCTGGTCTATCTTGCGGATCGCCGCTCCCATATCGGAGCTCGACACCCCGGCAACGCCGCCGTAAAAGCCCGCCAGCGCGCTGAACGCATCGCTGCCATCATTGGCGATGGCCTGAGCGCGCCCGGAGGCGAGCGCTGCAAGATCGGCCTTGCCGGCGATGGCGGCGCGGCGTGCCATGCGTAGATAGACTTCCCGTTGCCGTGGGGGATCCATGAAGGACAGTATCTCGATAATGTCCTGCTGTTTGACGTCCGCATTGTGATCGACGACGAGCTGGACGAAGAGGTCGGCGAACTGGCTGGCATAGGGCGAGTGCAGGAAGCGCCTTGTATAGCGCGATGCATAACCGAGCCCCTGCGGCACCATGCCGGCGTCGGCGCTGAGCGCCAGGGAACGGCGCAGGGCCGATTCCTCGACAATGGTGCCCGGTGACGTCAAACGCGCCCAGTCGTAAAGCTTCAGGGCTTCCTTGGGATTCTTGGCCGACATGACATTGGCGGCAACGAGCGAGAGATAGGGGCCGATCTTCTTGTCGCGATACTCCCTGGCGATATCGGCAAGCGTATTGACGACCAGCAATCCCTTGCCGTTCAGATACTTCCTGAGGACATCGGCGACGCGATTGTCGAAATTGCCGTTGACGTCGCGCGACATCAGATATTCCAGTGTCGCCGGATTGCCGCCGCTCATGGCGTAGATCAGCGCCGCATCAACGTTGCGGCTATCGTCGAACACGGACTTGTCTGCACCCCGCAGGCGCTCGTCGATGGTCGACAGCATGAAACGCTGCATCTCGCCGGCTGAACTGTCGCCGGCCACCACGGAATCCTGGATGAATTCGAGCGAGCGCAATATCTTGTAGGGCGGCAGGCCATCCTGGCTCTCGGCGCGAAGCCCCCCCGGCATGAGAATGCCGAGGGTAAAGGCGAGCGCGAGGCGATGACGATGCTGAATGCGCGCCATGAACTATCCCTGTTTGCCCTGGTTTTGCTTGCCCTGGCCCGGCTTGCCCACACCTGGCGTCGTCGGGCTCTGATTGCCGCCTGACTGGTCCTTGGCATCCTGGATCAGAATCTCGATGCGGCGGTTGGCGTCATTGAAGGGATCGTTGGGCAGCTTCAGGCGGCGGTCGGCGAAACCCGAAACCTGCTCGATCCGCTTCTCGTCCAGGCCGGCACTGGTAAGCATGTAATAGGCGCTCTGGGCGCGGTCGAGCGACAGGCGCCAATTGTCGTTGTGGCCGCCGACCATATAGGGACGGCCGTCGGTATGGCCGCGGATCAGGATCGCGCCCTTGCGGTCGGCCAGGATCTTGCCGATCTTTGTCATCGCCAGCACCATTTCCCGGCGCGGAACGGCCGAACCGATGTTGAACATCGGATCGTTGGACTGGTCGGAAATCGTGACAAGAAGACCGCCCTCGGCCGAGGCGACCTGAACGCCCTCGGCCAGTTGGCCGGCGACGCCGCTGATCTCAGCCTGGATCGCCTGCTGGAGTTCCTTGGCGTTCTGCTGCTGGCCCTTGGCCGACTGCTGGTCCTTGGCCGAGGCGACATCCTTGCCCTGCGCTGCCGAAACGCTGGCTTCACTGGCATCCTGCCCGCTCTGGTTCTGCTTGCTCAGCGTCGGTTGTTGCTCCGGCGTCTGCGGCTTGTCGGTCGGCTCACCGGAATCAGCGGCGGTCGCCTTGGAGAGAGCGACCACTTCACCCTTCGGCGACTGATCGGATTTGGCGGACTGTTCTTCGTTCGCCTTCTTCGAGGCGCTGGAAACCTGAACCTGCTTGGTCCAGAAATCGGGGTCGAACGGATCACGATAGGCCTGGCCGCCGTCGGCGCCGGTTGCGGGGCCCGACTGGGCGGCGCCGCCCTCGCCCTTGGCGCTGACATTGGCCTGCTGGCCGACCTGCTGGGCGATCTCGGCCAGAACCGAATAGGGATTCTCGAAGAAATCGGCCTCCGAATAGGCAGTCTGGTCGCCAGAGGTCGAGGTCTGATCCTCGCCGGTCTTGGCGGACTTGCCGTTATTCGGATTGGTTTCCTCGGTCTGAGACTTCGCCTCGTTCTTTTTCCCATCGGCCTGGTCGACGGGCTTTTTCAGCCCCTTCTCGGTCGGCTTTTCGTCGGCAAGCTTGATCGGATTGAAATAGGAGGCGACGGAGGCCTTGGTCTCCTCGTTTGCGGCGTTCACCAGCCACATCACCAGGAAGAAGGCCATCATCGCCGTCATGAAGTCGGCATAGGCGATCTTCCAGGCGCCGCCATGACCGCCTTCATGCTCGTTGGCGCCATGCCGCTTGACGATGATGATCTCGTGCTTGCCTTGATTTTGATCGCCGTCGCTCATTTCAGAATCTCTCTCAGACTAGCGGCCCAGGCGGACATACGGGTCACGAGGACACTCTCGCCGATCGTCACGGAGAGATCGACATCGTCGGCCTCGACATGGCGCAGCAGGGCGCCATGATCGTCGAGACGGGCATGGAGGATATCGAAGAGATGGCGGGGGCCGCTGACCGTCACCGGGCCGACGTCGCCATCGAGAATGGATGCGGCCACCAGATCGGCAAGATCGGCGACAGCCTTGGCCGTCAGCGCTTCCGTCATGATCGGGGCGAGCACGGCGGCGGCTTCGGTGTTGACCACTTGGCCCAGCATGGTGGCAATCTGCGTCATGCCGGCGGCAATCCTCTCCGCCGCCTGCTCCTGGTATTGAGCGCGCAACGCGTCGATCTCGCCGCGATGGGCTTCGGCTATCGCCTTCAGCTCCAGCTGATGCTTCGACGACAATTCTAGCGTCGCGGCCTCATGCCCCTGCGCATAGGCGTCGCGGCGTTCGGCCTCGATATCGAGCGGCGGTTCCACGGGGCTGTCGAGGAAGGGCGGCGCCTCGTCAAAGGTCAAGTCCGGCAGAGTGACGGACGGAGACGGTTCAGCGCTGAAATCCTTGAGATAGCGAGACAACATCGGGCTCATGAGAACATTCCCTCGCCTTTGTCGGCCGAAAGCCACGAGTAAATGCCTCGACTGGCCCATTGAATTCCCATGCTCAAAACGTCGATCATCGCGCTTCCGGTTTCCGTCCTGCGGCCACACCTTCCGGACACGACGCCGAACGTCACCGGGAAATAGCGCAACCATGTCATTGCCATGGACCGTAGGGGGTCAAACTTGTGCGAGGATGAATGCAATAGGTGTGGCCAGGCTGGCCGCGCCTGTGGCGGAAATCATTTTCCCTGAAGAAGAATCAGCACCTTGCTCGCCATGGTGTTGGCAATCGACAGCGACTGGATACCCATCTGTTGAGCCGTCTGCAGCGCGCTCTGACGTGCCGACGCCTCTTCCATATTGGTGTCGACAAGATCGCCGACGCTGGTCTTGATGCCGTCGCTAAGCTTGGAGATGTAATCCGACTGATCGTCGATACGCGACTTCATCGCGCCGAGCGTCGAATCCGCCGATGTCACCGACGTCAAAATCGAATTGGTGACGTTGAGCATGTCGGTCAACTCGGCATCCGTAGTGCTATCGGAAATAGAGATCTCAGTGCCATCGGTCGGAGCCGTGCCGGAATCGGCGGCCAGAAGATAGTAATTGCGAGCTGTCGACGTGCCATCTGACGTACCCAGCGTGCTGGCATCGATATTTTTCGTCAGCAGTCCCCGGCTTGCGTCGGCGGTGTCGATCATCAGGGTCTGCGAACTGTCGTAGCTGATCGACACCAGGCTGATCTGCCCACTCGAACCGCGCGTGAAATTGCTGATCACCGATTTCTGGGTTTCGGCCTGCGTACTGGTGTTGTACAGCCAGTTATCACCGGAGAAGGAGGCGGATTGCGTTACCGATTGCAGCTGGTCCTTGAGCTGCTGAATATCGGTGTTGACCGCGCTCTTGTTCGTACCCGGCTCCTGTGCCGACACCAGCTTGGCCCGGATCTGGCTTACGATGCTGACGACCGTATCCATGGCGGTGGAGGCAGTGTCGACCTTCGAGGCGCCAAGACCGAGTGCGTCGGTGATAGTGGAAAGGCTGCTCTGATCTGAGCGCATGGTCGTCGCCATCGACCAATAGGTCGGGTCGTCACTTGCGCTTGCCACGCGAAAACCGGATGAAACCTGCTGTTGCACGACGCCAAGATCTTTATTGACTCCACGCAACACAGTCAGCGCCGCCGAGGTGGCGCGGTTCGTCGTCACATTGCTCATCTGAAAACCCGTAATTCCATTGGGACTGGCAAACCGGATCAAACCGGCAGCAACGATCGGCCTCATGCCCGCCAGCGGGAATGATCCCCACGCGGCCCGTCGCTCAAGCAGAGCCTTGAAACGCGCCCAACCCAATTCGGCCGGACACCAGGCTCTACGCAGATATTGCAAATCAGTTACCCAACAGGGTTAGCAAAAGCTTATGGGCGGCGGCAAGAAAGAAATGCCGCCGCCGGATCGCGACGCAAGCTCCGGTCAAGGCTCACTTAAAGAGCGCCAGAACGTTCTGCGCACTGTTGTTGGCGATCTGCAGCGACTGGATGGCCAATTGCTGCTGTGTCTGCAAGGCCGAAAGCTTACTCGATTCCTCTTCCATATTGGCATCGACAAGCTTGCCGACGCCGGAATCGATCGTATCGCTGAGCGCCGAGACAAAGCTCGTCTGCAGGTCGATGCGGGTCGACAGGGAGCCGAGCTGCGAGGCGGTGCTCGTCATCGTGTTGAGAGCCGATTGCACCAGATTCATCGCCTTGCCGATGTCGCCGCTCGTCATGTTGCTGATATCAAGGCTGAAGACGGAATAGGCCGTGCCGTTGATATCCTGCGTCGTGCCGAGAATGCCGGACGTCGTATCGATCGTGCCGCTGGCGTCGGCACCGAACATGACGTTGCCCGCCGATCCGGTATCGAATGTGTAGCTGGTGCTGTTGACCGCAACCGAACCGTCATTGTTGCGGACGAAGGAGGATACGACCGAGGCCGATGCACCGTCAGCCGCGATCATCCAGTTCTGTCCGGAGAAGGATGCGGACTGCGCAATGCTCTCGAGCTGCTGCTGGAGCTGCGAGATTTCTTCCTGGACGTCGGCCTTGTCGACGCTGTTTTCCGTTGCCGCAACCAGCTTGTCCTTGATCTGCTGGACGACGGAGATGGAATTGTCCATGGCCGTATAGGCGGTATCGACCTTGGCGGCGCCGAGGCCCAGCGCGTCGGAGACGGCGGAGAGCGCGCTGTTGTCGGAACGCATGGTGGTCGCGATCGACCAGTAAGCGGCATTGTCCGAGGCCTTGGCGACACGATAGCCCGAGGAGACCCGGTTTTGGGTATCCTCCAGATTCGTGCTGATCGAGCGCAGAGTCTGGAGAGCGGACATTGCCGCGTCATTGGTCAGGATACTGGTCATCGAAGGGTGCCCCTTGTGGCTGAAATGGGAAGGGACATTCCGGTCTGCGGCCGGGAACGGCAATCAGCGTCATGCCTGTTAACCGGCTCTTAGGAGAGGTTAACCAACCGTTGCGTTAGTCGCAAATGACAACATCAGGCTTAATAAAAGGTTAACGCACGCCCGAAAAGTTAACGAACATTACCGCGCATTTGGTTGCCGTCAGTAGGCCGCACGAGCGGATTGCCGACGGGAGAAGTCCTTCAGGTCAGCTTCGCGCCACCTTTGGCGGCTTAAGATTGCCGGCAGAGTCAAGCAGGCGCGGAGTCGAAATGTTAGATTTGAAGGGCGGCGGATTGTCGGGCGACGAGCCCCGCCAACGGACCAGCCTCGATCCCGACGACTGGCAGGCCCTGCGCCGGCAGGGTCATCGGATGCTCGACGACATGCTCGACCATCTGGAGACGCTTTCCGAAAAGCCTGTCTGGCAACCGGCACCATCGTCGGCACGCGCGCTCTTCGACGCGCCCTTGCCCGTCGAGCCCACGGAACTCGCCGATGTCCATGCGGTGTTCCGCGACAGCATCCTGCCCTATGGCAGCGGCAATATCCATTCGGGCTTCATGGGCTGGGTACAGGGCGGCGGAACGGCCGCCGGCATGCTGGCGGAGATGCTGGCCGGAGGACTGAATGCCAATCTTGGTGGGCGCGACCATATGCCGATTGAGGTCGAGCGCCAGATCATCCGGTGGACGCAGCAGATATTCTCGTTTCCGGACACCGCCGGCGGCGTCTTTTTGACCGGCGCCTCGCAGGCCAATTTTGTCGCCCTGCTGCTCGCAAAAACAAGAAAGCTCGGCACCGGCGTTCGCGAAAAAGGGCTGCCCCGCGAGCCTCGGCTGACCGCCTATGCGTCGAGCGAGGTGCATGGCTGCGTGCCCCGCGCGGTCGAGATGTCCGGTATCGGCGGCGATCATCTCAGGCGCATCCCAGTCAATGCCGCCGGGCAGATCGACATCGAGGCCCTTGAGCGCGCAATCATTCGCGACGAGGCGGAAGGACACGCACCCTTCCTGCTCGTCGGAACGGCGGGAACGGTGAATACGGGTGCTGTCGACGATCTGATAGCCTTGCGGCGCATCGCCGACGCCCATGATCTGCATTTCCACGTCGACGGTGCGTTGGGGGCGCTCGGTATCCTCTGCGACGATCTCGCGCATCTGTTCACGGGCATCGAGACCTGCGATTCGCTCGCATTCGATTTCCACAAATGGGGCCAGGTGCCCTACGACGCCGGCTTCCTCCTGGTGCGCGACAGCGCCTGGCAGCGCCAGACATTTGCCTCGGAGGCCGCCTATCTCAGCCGCGCGGCCTCTGGCCTGGCGGGCGGCGACTGGTGGCCCTGCGATTATGGTCCCGACCTGTCGCGCGGTTTCCGCGCGCTCAAGACCTGGTTCACCCTGAAGGCCTACGGCATCAAGGCACTGGGAGATTCGATGGCCGCCAACTGCGCCCTGGCGCGTGCCCTCGCGCATGAGATCGAGCGGCAACCCGCCTTGCAGTTGCTCGCGCCGGTCGCCCTCAACATCGTCTGCTTTGCCTATGTGGGCCCGGCCGGTCATGCGCCGCCAGAGATCAACGCGCGGATCGTCGAACACCTCCACGCCGAGGGACGCGTCGCCCCATCCCTCACCCATATCGCCGGACAACCGGCTATCCGCGCGGCAATCGTGAACCACCGCACGCGGCAGACGGATATCGACGCACTGATTGAGGGCGTCTTGAAACTCGGTTCCCGACAGGATTTGCTCCCATGCTGATGACACCCCGCCTCGTTCCCGACCACAATCCTGATATCGCCGAAAACTCCAGCCGAATCATCGGGATGCAGAAGATCGTCTCGCTCATCTATGCCGGCGGCGACGTGGCGCCGATGTGGAACGAGCTGACGCAACGCATCCGCACCGACGCCACAGATGCCTCAGCCTTGTTCGATCTGGCAACCATCCTGCAAACCATGGGCCGCGCCGATGAAGCGCGCCAGATGTTCCGGAGCGCCGTCGATCTGAAACGGGACTTCTGCGTGGTTCATGGAAATGGACAGGGCCCGCGATTGCTGGCCTTTGTGACGCCGGGCGATTTCATGGCGAACACGCCGCTGGATTTCCTGCTGGTCGACAGCGATTGCGTTCTTTGGCTGCACTATGTGGATGCCGAAACGACCGAGCTTGGGGATTTGCCGGCACACGACGTCGCCTTCATGGCGATCGGCGAATCCACCGAGAATGCTCCCGTGCTCGCGCGGATGCGGACGCTGCTGGCCGATTTCGACGGTCCGATCATGAACAACGATCCGGAAATGGTGAGTCGGCTGACGCGTGATGGCGTAAGCGCCATGCTGGCCGCCGAATCCTCCATTCTGTCGCCGAGCACCCATCGCGTGCCCCGCGAGGAGCTTCTCGCCGTCGGTTCGGGCAAGACACAGCTTTATAAATGTGCGCCAGGACTTACCTTTCCCCTCGTCGTTCGGCCGATCAGCACCCATGCCGGCCATGGAATGGACCGCGTTGCCGACCCCTCGGGATTGTCGGCCTGGCTCGAAACGCAGCCGGCTCCAGAGATTTATGTTGCGCCCTTCATCGATTTCCGTGGCTCAGACGGCTTGTACAACAAGCAGCGCATCGTGTTCATCCAGGGCAAGGCCTTCGCGAGCCACATGGCGCTGTCCGAGCATTGGATCGTGCACTATCTCAGCGCCGGCATGGCGGAAAGCCCGGCAAAGCGTGCGGTCGAACAGGCGTGGATGGAGGATTTCGACACCGATTTCGCGATCCGCCACAAGGACAGTTTCGACGCGCTTTATCGCCGCATTGGGCTCGATTACTTCGGTATCGACTGCGCGGAACTCCCCGACGGGCGCCTGTTGGTGTTCGAACTCGACGTGGCTATGGTGGTGCACAACATGGATAGTCCCGCCACCTACCCCTATAAGCAGGTGGCGATGCGCAAGCTGTTCGACGCCTTCGTCGACTCACTGCGGCGCAAGGCGGCAGGTTAAGCCCACTGCCCCAAAAGAAAAACCGCGCCTCCAGGGAAGGCGCGGTGAAATTTTGCTCGGCTGGTCGCCGCCGGCGCTGAGCGCCGGCCTTTCCGCTTAACGGAAGAGCGACAGGATCGACTGGCTCGAAGAGTTGGCGATCGAGAGCGACTGGACGGCCAGCTGCTGCTGCGTCTGCAGAGCGGACAGCTTGCTGGACTCTTCTTCCATGTCGGCATCGACCAGCTTGCCAACGCCCGACTGGATCGAGTCGGAAAGCGAGGAAGCAAAGCTCGTCTGCAGGTCGATGCGGGTCGAGATCGAGCCGAGGCGCGAACCCATGCTGGTCATGGAGTTCAGAGCGGTCTGAACCATGTCGAGGGCGGTGGAGATCTGGCCGCCGGTCATGCCGGTGATATTGAGGCTGAAGACCGAGTAGGAACCGGTTGCCGTGCCGAGAATACCCGAGGCAGTGTCGATCGTGCCGGAGTTGGAGCCGAACAGAACGTTGCCGGTTGCGCCGGCGTCGAACTTGTAGGACGTGGTGCTGACCGAGACGGTGCCGTTGGTGCCGCGGATGAACGAGGAAACGACCGAAGCGGAGTCGCCGCTGGCAGCCACGACCCAGTTTTCGCCGTTGAACGAAGCGGACTGAGCGACGCTCTGCAGCTGTGCCTGGAGCTGGCCGATTTCTTCCTGGACGGACGACTTGTCAACCGAATCTTCCATGGCGGTGACGAGCTTGGACTTGATCTGGCTGACGATATCGAGAGCGCTCGTGACGGCGGTCGTTGCCGTGTCGACCTTGGCGGCGCCGAGGCCGAGGGCGTCGGAAACGGCGCCGATGGCGCTGTTGTCAGACTTCATCGAAGTAGAGATCGACCAATAGGCGGCGTTGTCGGAAGCCTTGGAGATGCGCAGGCCGGACGAAACGGCGTTCTGCGTGTCCTGCAGGCTGCTGTTGATGCCGCGCAGCGTCTGCAGGGCGCCCATTGCGGCGTTGTTGGTAAGGATGCTCGTCATAATCTTTGCCCCTTTGGCAGTGGTTAAATAAGGGACATTCCGGACCTAAAAACCGGTAACGGCACTCAGCATCATGCCTGTTAACCCCAGTTGGTTATGGTTAACTCGCCGTTTCAATGACCCTAGAAAACAGCAATATGGTTAAGAAAAGCTGAACCATGTGATGGCAAAAAATATAAAAAAAACCGCGCCTTAGATAGGCGCGGTTAACTTATTGTTCAGGAATTTCGGCTGGCGTTGGACGCCAGTCCTACTTCTTAACGGAAGAGCGACAGGATCGACTGGGTCGAAGAGTTGGCGATCGAGAGCGACTGGATGGCCAGCTGCTGCTGCGTCTGCAGAGCGGAAAGCTTGCTGGATTCTTCTTCCATGTCGGCATCAACCAGCTTGCCAACGCCCGACTGGATCGAGTCGGAAAGCGAGGAAGCAAAGCTCGTCTGCAGGTCGATACGGCTGGAGATCGAGCCGAGCTTCGAGCCCATGCTGGTCAACGAGTTCAGAGCGGTCTGAACCATGTTGAGGGCGCTGGAGATCTGGCCCGTGGTCATGCTGGAAATATCCAGGCTGAACACCGAGTAAGAGCCGGTCTTGGTGCCGAGAATACCGGAAGCAGTGTCGATCGTGCCGGAGTTCGCACCGAACAGAACGTTGCCGGTTGCGCCGGCGTCGAACTTGTAGGACGTGGTGCTGACCGAGACGGTGCCGTTGGTGCCGCGGATGAACGAGGAAACGACCGAAGCGGAGTCGCCGCCGGCAGCCATGACCCAGTTTTCGCCGTTGAACGAAGCGGACTGAGCGACGCTCTGCAGCTGTGCCTGGAGCTGGCCGATTTCTTCCTGGACAGCGCCCTTGTCAACCGAGCCTTCCATGGCGGTGACGAGCTTGTCCTTGATCTGGCCGACGACGTCGATGGCGCTAGTGACAGCGGTCGATGCGGTGTCAACCTTGGCGGCGCCGAGGCCGAGGGCGTCGGAAACGGCGCCGATGGCGCTGTTGTCAGACTTCATCGAAGTAGAGATCGACCAATAGGCTGCGTTGTCCGAAGCCTTGGAGATACGCAGGCCGGACGAAACGGCGTTCTGCGTGTCCTGCAGGTTGCTGTTGATGCCGCGCAGCGTCTGCAGTGCGGCCATAGCGGAATTGTTGGTGTTAATGCTGGTCATGAGTGTGTCCCCGAAAACTGAATACAAAAGGAGGACATACCGGACTTCGAATACCGGCGATGACGGAGCGGCTTCATGCTCCTCGGCCCCATTTCCTAGGGGGCCAAACCCGTCATGTCACGAGTAAGCTCGCATCCATTGCTTGCGAATTCCTTAAATCCGGGGGGCACGGCAACGGATGTCCTCAACGTAGCTAACAGCGCGTAAACGAGCGGTTAAATCGCCGCTTCGGTTTCAGGCAAGCTACGCGCGCGATGATCCGGCGAATCCATGATGACGGTCCTCGGCCTCCAGCCGGCGCCTGTTCAACATTTCGCTCGGAGTTCTCGCTCGTGACTATCAAAAACGCCTTTGTGACAGCGTCCAATCTCTACCAGAAGGGGCAGTATACGCGCGCGCTCGAAACGTTGAACGAGCTGCTCAACAGCGATACATCGCCGAAGACCTACGCGCTGCTGGCAAAGACGCTGCTCAAACTCGGCTTCACATCGGATGCCGCCAAGGCCTATGAACTGGCGGGCAGGCAAAAGCCCCATCGCGAGGACTATCTGCGCGAAGCCCTGCTGCTGCATGCCGATTGCGGCAATGAGGACCAGGCGCTATCGATCGGCAGCCTGATCCTGCCGCTGGCCTTCAAGGATCCGGAGCTGGCCTATGCCCTCGTCCGCATTTTCCTGGGTCGCCAGCAAAAGGAGCTGCTGACCGGCTTCAAGACCGTGCTGGTCGACGGGCCCGAGCTCAGGCACCGGCTGTTGGCCGCGAAACTGCTGACCGACAACCTTTACGACGAAAGCAATCGGCACATCGTCGCGACGCTGTTCAAGAACCATCCCGACAACATCGTCTTCCGCACGCTTTACCTGATCTTCGCGCGCGAAGTGTCCGATCTCGCGATGGTCGACAAGCATATGGCACCCGTCAAGACCTCGCTGGCCGCGGGCAATCTCGACCATGTCACGCCGGACAACCCCTTCTTCCACCTGCATTGGTGCGGTGACGAAGCGATCAACAAATTCGCCATCCACGACACGCTACCGCTGCCCGCCGGACATGCCGAGGCCCGCCGCAAGGCGCCGCATGCATGGGCCGACAAGATCCGAATCGGCTATCTTTCCTCGGACTTCTGGCCGGGCCACGCAACCATGAAGCTCCTGCAGCGCATATTGGAGCTGCACGACCGGAACAGGTTCGAGATCACCCTCTTCGACCATTCGTCATTGGCGTCGCAGCGAGAGGAAGAGTTCGATTATTCGAGATGGGGGGCGATGGTCGATATCCGCAGCCTCACCGATCAGGCGGCGGCCGAAGTCATTCGCGCCCGCGGCATCGATATCCTCGTCGACCTCAAGGGACATACCAAGGACAGCCGCGCGCGCATCCTCAACCATATGGCCGCGCCGATCCAGACGTCATGGCTCGGCTTTCCCGGTTCCACCGTCAATATCGATCTCGACTACATCATCGGCGATCCATACGTGTTGCCGGAACAGTCCAAGCCGCATTTCCACGAAAAGTTCTGCCGGATGCCCGAAAGCTATCAGCCGAACGACCCGATCTACCGTCCGAAGCCGCGGCCGACGACCCGCGCGCAGCACGGGCTGCCGGAAGACGCCTTCGTCTTCGCCTCGTTCAACGGCAACCGCAAGATCACCTCGCAGATGGTCGATGTCTGGTGCAACATCCTGAAGCGCACGAAGAACAGCGTGCTCTGGCTGCTGTGTAATGGCCCGCGCGCCGAGGCCAATCTCTGGGGACGCCTGGAGGCGCGCGGCGTCAATCGCAAGCGCGTCGTCTTCACCACCCGTATTCGCTACGAAGACCATATCGATCGCCAGCAGCTTGCCGACCTCGGTCTCGACACCTTCCCGGTCAACGGCCACACGACCACCTCGGAGCAGCTCTGGGGCGGTTTGCCGGTGCTGACGATGAAGGGTACCAACTTTGCCTCGCGCGTCAGCGAAAGCCTGCTTAACGCCATTGGCGTGCCCGAACTGGTCGCCGCCGATGTCCAGGCCTATGAGGACATGGCCGTGGAATTTGCCGGAGAGCCAGAGCGCGCCGCCAGGCTCAAGGATGTGCTGACCGCCAATCGCTATATCAAGCCGCTCTTCGACGCCGAGCGCTTCACCAGCCATCTGGAGACGGCCTACGAGATGATGGTCGAGCGCGCCAAGCAGGGCCTCGCTCTGGATCACATAGATGTGCCGGCGCTGCCCGTACGCACCGAACCGTTCCTGGTCGGGGACGGGAACGGGGCGGCGATCGCCGCCGAATAGGAATGTCTGGTCGTCGGGCATTGCCCGATGACCTAATTCCACCGGCTCTGTATCCCTGGGCTTTAGCTTGTCAGTGGAAAGAGCGCACGAGACTGCCGACCAGCAGGTTCCAGCCGTCGATCAGCACGAAGAACAGAATCTTGAAGGGCAGCGAAATCGATGTCGGCGGCAGCATCATCATGCCCATCGCCATGACGATGGTCGAGACGATCAGGTCGATGACCAGAAACGGCAACACGACCAGAAAGCCGATTTCAAAGCCGCGACGGATCTCCGAAATCATGAAGGCCGGAATCAGGACGCGATAATCTATCTTGTTGTCGATCACCACCGTCTGCCCGCGCTCCTGCGCGAGATCGACGAAGAGCTTGATGTCCTTGTCGCGCGTGTTGTTCGCCATGAAGGTGCGGAAAGGCTCGGCGATGCGCATCACGGCATCCGCCTCCGAGATCTGATTGGCCAGCAGCGGCTGCGCGCCGTCCTTCCAGGCCTGATCGAAGGTCGGCGACATGACGTAGAAGGTCATGAACAGCGCCAGGCTGAGCAGAATCATGTTCGACGGCGTGGTAGAGAGGCCCATGCCCGAGCGCAGGATCGAAAACGCGATGATGAAGCGCGGAAAGCTCGTCACCATGATGAGGATGCCGGGCGCGATCGACAGGATGGTCAACAGCCCGAAGGTGCGGATGATCCAGGCCGCGACCGACCCGTTCACCGGGGCGTTCAGGAGATCCGTCGGAATCTGTTGCGACAATTGCTGCGCCATCGCCAGTTCAGGCGACAATATAGCAAATACTAATGTAGATAAAATAAGTAATAATCGAATCATTCGATCACGAAAGTCCTGAACATGACTTTCGATACGCGTCCTTCCGAGCGCAGGTCAACACGTTCCTGCAGGTCATCCCGAAGATATTGAAGTCCACGCGGGCCTTCGATCTGCTGCAGCGACACGGTGCGGACATAGGTCAGGATATCTTCATGGATGGCCTGGGCGAGCTGCGCGTCCGGCTGGCCCTTGAACACCAAGGCGATTTCCAGCCTGATCCAGTTTTGCGACGGATAGCCCAGATTGGTGATGATCGGATCGAGCTGGAGGATATTGCTCGTGTCCATCGGGGCTATCAGCTGCTTTTCGCCGTCAGCCGTCGAGGTGGAAGCCTGCACGGCGGCCGTTGCCGCCTTGATTTTCGGCGCGACGATGGTGCCGAGAAACCAGCCGCCGCCGCCGCCGAGGATCGTCAGGGCGAGCAGCCCGACGATCGTCATGACCAGCGGCGATCCCTTGCTGTTTGCCGATGCGTCTGCGGCTTCTGCCATGTCTGTTATCCGCCCGTTCCAAAAATGCCGTGTGCTGTCCGACCGTCAGAGCGGCGACAGCAGATCGACCGCCTGTTGACCGACCGGCGGCTGCTGAATTTCCGTCAGGCGGCCACGGCCACCATAGGAGATGCGCGCCTCGGCGATCTTGTCGTAGGAAATCGTGTTTTCCGCGGTGACGTCCTGCGGCCGCACGATACCGGCGACATTGAGAATGCGGATTTCCTGGTTCATGCGGACTTCCTGCGAGCCGCTGATCATCAGGTTGCCGTTCTCGAGAATGCCGGTCACGACGGCGGCGACGAGCAGGTTGATCTGCTCGGAACGCTGCATCTTGCCCTTGCTGTCGGTGCTGGTATCGGAGCCCGAGGTTGCGTCGGCGTTGGTGGCAGGCTTCCAGCCAAAAATCTTGGCCGAAATATCCCAGTTCATGTCGCTCTTGTTCGTGCGATTGCGATTGGTCTCGTTGTCCCAGTTCGCCTTGTCATTGATCTGGATCGTAACCGTCAGAATGTCGCCGACGTTGAGCGCGCGGGCGTCCTTGAAAAGGGCTGCCTGCGAATCGTTCCATAGCGAATAGCCCTGCGCGACCTGGTGCGGCCGCTTCGGATACTGCGACATTTGCGGCGTCTGCGCATATTGCAGGCCGCTGCCGATGGGGCTCATGGCGGGCGCCCGGCCGAGTTCCTTGAGAGCCTGCGGCGACTGGCAGCCGGCGAGTAAGGCGAGGATCGCGCAGGTGGCCGTAAGACGCATGTTCATGAAGGGTCCTTAGACTTCGATGTATTCGGATCGGACGCGCTGGCCATGATGTTGGTGACGGCTGCCGCCTTCTGCACATCCATTTCCGCCAAAACGAGACTCGCCTGGCGCGGCGAGAGTTTCATGATGATCGCCGCTGCTATGGTGACCTTGACCCCGTCAAGGCTCGCCGCCGCCGCATCCGGCTTCATGTTCTTGTAAACGTCGACCAGACCGGCATCGGCGCTTTTCAGAAAGTCGTCGCGACGCTTCAGCCAGTCTTCATATTCCGCCTTGCGCTGGTCCATGGTGGCGATGCGCTGGTTGATGTCGGCCTGCAGTTTTTCAAGCTCCTGCTTTTGCAGCAGGTAGCGCTGGTCGCGGGCCGGATCGGCTATATTGGTGCAGAACTGCCGGATTTCGTCCTGGCTGGAGGCCGGATCGACGACCGGTTTCGGCGCTTCCTGCGCCGCCACGGCACAGACCGACAACAGCTGGGCAGCCATGGCCGCCGAGTAGGAGATCAGCATTTTGCGGATGATGGCGTTCGATGTCATTGCAGGACGAGCTCCGCTTGCAGGGCGCCAGCCGATTTGATGCCTTGCAGGATGGCTATGATGCCGTCCGGCTTGACGCCGATATTGTTCAGGCCGGAGACCAGTGTCTTCAGGTCAGGCCCCTGGAGCATGGCAACGCCGCCGCCGCTCTTCGTCGCCGTGATATCCGTCTGGTCCTGGATGGCCGTCTGGCCGTCGGAAAAGGGCTCTGGCTGGATCACCTGTGGATTTTCGCTGACCTGGACCGTCAGGGTGCCGTAGCTGACGGCGACCGGCGAGACGCGGACATCGGCGCCGATGACGATCGTTCCTGTGCGTTCATTGATGACCACCTTGGCCGGCGTATCGGTCTGGACGTCGAGATTTTCGATATCCGCCATCAACCGCGTCAGGTCCGCCATCTTCGGCTTGCTGAGTGCGACCTCCTGCGAATCCTTGGCTTCGGCGATCGGCGCGCCGAAGCGCGAGGTCGCCCAGGCATTGACGGTGTCGGCAATGCGGACCGAGGTGGAAAAATCAGGATTGCGCAGCTGCAGGACAAGGTTGACCGAGTCCTTGAAACGCGACGGCAGCTCGCGTTCGATGATGGCACCGCCCGGCACGCGGCCGGCGGTGGTAGTGCCCTCGGTAACGCTGGCGGCCGCCCCCTGCGCCTGGAAGCCCGAAACGATGACGGAACCCTGGGCCACGGCATAGATCTGCCCGTCGGCGCCGCTGAGCGAGGTCATGATCAGCGTGCCGCCGCGAAGCGAGGTCGCGTCGCCCAGTGAACTCACCGTGACGTCGATGCGGCTGCCGGGACTGGCGAAGGGCGGCAGATTGGCCGTGACCATCACAGCGGCGGTATTCTTGGCGGCGGACTGGCCGCCCTGCGTCGAGATACCGAGGTTTTGCAGCATCGCGCGCATGGACTGCTCGGTGAAGGGCGAGGAGCGCAAGCCGTCGCCGGACCCCTGCAGACCGACGATCAGGCCGTAGCCGATCAACTGGTTGTCGCGGCCGGCCTGCAGCGAGGCAATATCCTTGATGCGCGATTGCATCGCAAGCGCCGGATCGGAGACGATCAGGCTGGGCAATGCCATCAGGGCCGCGAGAAAAAGACGAAGGCTTCTCATTTCGAGACCACGCGGATCGTACCGTTTTCGAGGACCGTGCCGTTGACAATGATGCCGGAATCCAGATTGCGGGCGCGCACGCTGTCGCCGACCGCACCGTCGTCCAGCGGTGTCCCGGCCGCGGTGATCGTCATGCTGCCCATGCTCATCACCAGCCGGGCGTTCGAGCCGCGCGTCACCGCGAAGGGCTGGCGCAGAGCGGAGATCGAGATGGTCCGGCCGGGCAGAAGCGTGCGCTTGGAGACCCTGCCCGTCACGTCTCGGATCGTCCTGGCGTAGTCGCCGCTCAGGTTCGGATTGGTGACATCAACTTCTTCGAGCTGGCCGCTACCGATGATATCGCCGGGATAAATGACCTCGGTCGGCACGACGGCGGTACCCATGCTGGTTCCATCGACACCCGTTGCGCCGGCGGTGAAAGCCGGCACGAACATGACGGACAGGCCTGCTGCGGCGAGCCAGGCCATTGCTAAGCTTTTCATCCGGCGAAACCTCATGTTCGGCCCGTCCCTCTGTTACTTCAGGTTTTTGCTGACGATCTGCGCCATGTCGTCGGCGGTGGTGATGACCTTGGAATTCATCTCGTAGGCGCGCTGCGCCGTGATCAGGTCGGTGATTTCCTTGACCGGATCGACGTTCGACGATTCCAGGTAGTTCTGCTTCATGTAAGCGAAGCCGTTCTCGTTCGGATCGGAAACCACCGGATCGCCTGAGGCCGGCGTCTGGGTGAAGAGGTTGCTTCCCATCGGCTGCAGACCGGCTTCGTTGACGAAATTGGCGATCTGCAACTGGCCGAGAACGGTCGGCGTGGTCGCCGTGCCGACCGTTGCCGAGACCTGGCCGGATTCGTTGATGACGAGGTTGCTGGCATTGTTCGGGATCGTGATGCCGGGTTCGAGCACATTGCCGTCCGCGGTAACGATCTGGCCGGTGTCGCTCTTGTTGAACGATCCGGCGCGCGTATAGGCCGTCGTACCATCCGGCATCTGGATCTGGAACCAGCCACGGCCGACCAGCGCAACATCGAGCTCGTTCTGCGTCTGCGACAACTCGCCTTGGATCTGGATGTTGCGCACGGCCGTCGTCTGCACGCCGAGGCCGATATTGGCACCTTCCGGCACCACCGCCTGGTTCGGCCTGTTGGCGATGCCCTTAGCGCGCTCGGTCTGATACAGAAGGTCCGAGAACTCGGCGCGGGAACGCTTGTAGCCCGTCGTGTTGATGTTCGCGATGTTGTTCGCGATCACTTCGAGATTGGTCTGCTGGGCGTCCATGCCCGTCGCGGCAATAGCGAGCGCTCTCATGTTTTCGTCCTTCGGTCTGGAGCGTGATCCCGGAAGCCGCCGAGCGGCTTTGGAACAGGAACACGCCAAGTCATATAGTTGGAGCGGAGCAATCCGCCCTAGATCTGCATTTTCGTAATATCGAGGAAGGCGGAGACCATCTTGTCGCGCAGCGCGATCGCCGTCTGCAGTGTCTGGTCCGCCTGCATAACCTTGTCGACCACTTCGCGAGTGCTCATCGTGCCCTTGATGCCGGCAAAGGAGGCGTTTTCAGCTTCCTTCAACGTGCTGACCGTATTTTTCGCCACATCGGACATAACCGAGGCGAAACTGCCCACCGCGGAGCTTCCGATTGCCGTTTCCGGCGTCGATGCGATCGCGTTGGAGACGGTGGAGCTCAAATCCGTGGCGATGCCGCCAAGACCGCGGGTTGCCGAGAGGGATGAGACATTTTTGATAGCGTCAATCATCATGAATTCTTCAAAAGATCGATGGTGGAGGAGATGAGGTCACGCGCCTGCCGGACCGTCTGCAGATTGGCCTCGTAGGAGCGATTGGCCTCACGCATGTCGGCCATTTCGACAAGGATGTTGACGTTGGGCATCTTGACGTAGCCCTTTTGGTCCGCCGCCGGATTGTCCGGGTCGTATTGCTCGACGAACTTGCCGGTGTCCTCGCCCATCTTCTTTACCCCGACCGTGGTCACGCCGTTGGCCCGATCGAGTTCGGCGCCGAAGGTCACCGTCTTGCGGCGATAGGGATCGGCACCCGGCGTATCGCCCGTCGAACGGGCATTGGCGATATTTTCGGAGACGACGCGCAGGCGGGTCGACTGAGCCTCCAGGCCGGAGCCCGCAATCTTCAATGCGGCAGATAAGGGATCCATGACATCTTCACTTCATCTATTGTTTTACGGTCATCAACATCATGCGATGAAAGGAGCTGACGAGTGCGGTGTTCAAGCTGTACTGGCGCTTGATCTCGCCCGATTTGGCGAGCTCGTCTTCCAGGCCGACGGTGTTACCCGATTCCTGGACACCAATTTCCTGATTGAGCGACGCTTCCTCGACGTTGATGTCGCCGCTCTGACTGAATTCGTTGCCGGAGAGATGCGCCGGATTGGTCTTCGCCATGCCGACATTCTGGTTGTCGAGAATGGCCTGGAACGGCGTTACGTCCTTGGCGCGGAACTTCGGGGTATTGGCATTGGCGATGTTGCCGGCAACAACCTCCTGGCGCGTCTGAAGCCACTCGGCTTGCCGCGAGGCCAGGTCAAAGAGTTGAATGGGTTGCATGGGCTTCTCTCCGTTCTTACACCAGGGACACTAGAGGGATAATCTTGCGTGGGACTTGCGGTGGTCGCGTTCTTGCGGAAGTCTTTGAAAAGCCCGGCATGCGGGCGATTTCGAGCATTTATTCATGGCTGTAGACGTCGCCGGTGGAGGTGACGATCACCCATTTTCCGTCCCGCTGTTCGATCGTCGCCAGCCGGCTGTTATCAGGCAGCAGCGAGCCGACGCGCACGACAAACATGCCGGTGTCGTCCTCGATCAGCGCCCGGCCGTTTGCGACGTGCAGCAGATGGAAGGGTGACTTGCCGGGGAAAGGCTGATCTTCCGCCGGCGGGCCCTTGTCGTCCTCGCGCCCGACATTGCTGACCGTCGCCGTCGTCAACGGATCGGGGATCATATCCTTCGGCTCGCTCGGATTCTTGTTGACCATGGCAAGCGGCGATACGCTGACAACCTCGCGCCCCGGCCAGTTCGGCAGATCCCGCGTCCGATCGCCCTCGGCAACCTGAATGCCGAACTTGTCCGGGTTCAGGAACACATACCAAGGGAAAAAGGCCGAGATGCCGGCCAACATCAGGCCCGTGCAAGCCAGCGCTTTGTCGGTGACGGTCCGCTTTCTCGCCAGCTTCGGCGGAGCGACCGGCTCGTCTGCATCGGATTCTCTCACGTCAGCCTCTCTTTGCCGGTGTGGTCGCGACCGCGCCGTTCTTCAGGGCGGTCGCCAGATCGGTGAAGGCGTCGGCGGAGGGCCGCTCGCCGGGGGTCTGCTTCAAGATCTCGTAGATGATCGGTACCTGGCGGACGGCGATATCGAGATCCGCGTCGGCGCCCTGGCGGTATCCGCCGATCAGGCGCAGGTCGCGCGTTTCCTCGTATCGGTGCACGAGCGCCTTCAGGCGCGATACCAGCTTTTCCTGATCCGGCGTCCAGGCCTTGCGCGCCAGACGCGAGACCGAGGCTAGCGGGTCGATCGGCGGATAGCGTCCCTCCTCCGCGAGCGAGCGCTGCAGGACGATGTGACCGTCGAGAATGCCGCGAGTGGAATCGGCGATCGGGTCATTGTGATTGTCGCCGTCAACGAGGATGGAAATGATCGCGGTGATCGTGCCCGTGCCTTCCGGCCCCGGCCCCGCGCGCTCCAGAAGACGCGGCAACTCGGTAAAGACGGACGCCGGATAGCCGCGCGCGATCGGCGGTTCGCCGGATGCGGTCGCAACCTCGCGGATGGCGTGGGCAAAGCGCGTGACGCTGTCGACGATCAACAGCACATTGTCGCCCTGGTCGCGGAAATGCTCGGCGATGGTGATCGCCGACAGCGGCGCCATCTTGCGCAGCATCGGGCTCTCGTCGCTGGTCGCAACGACGGCGACCGACTTCTGCATGTGGGAGCCGAGCGTATCCTCGATGAATTCGCGGACTTCGCGGCCGCGCTCGCCGACCAGCGCGATCACCACCTTGTCGAAGGCATCGGCGCGGGCGAGCATCGATAGCAGCGTCGATTTGCCGACGCCGGAGCCAGCGAAGATGCCGAGACGCTGGCCGAGGCAGAGCGGTGAGAAGATATCGATGGCGCGCACGCCGGTCTTGAAGCCGGTCTCGACGCGCTTACGCGTCATGGAGGGCGGCGCGGTGTTGGAGATCGAGCGCGGCTGCGTGCCCGCCGTCAGCGGCCCCAGACCGTCGATCGGCTCGCCCAGCGAATTGATGGTGCGCCCGCACCAGCTTTCCGATGGCGCGATGCGGAAGGCGCCCTTGCGGATGACGGTGTCATGAATACCGATCGGCTCGCCCGGCTCGATCGGACAGACATAGGTCAATTCCGGTTCGACACGCACGACCTCGCCGAGATGGATGCCGGTCGCCGAACGATGGGCGACAAACTCGCCGAGGCGCACATGCCTGGAGAGACCGGCAACCGTGTAGTGCCCGGCCGCGATGGTGCGCACATGGCCGCCATGGGCGACCGCGTTTTCCGCCATCGCATATTGCTCCGCCAGGGCCGCCATATGCGAAAGCTTCGGCGACAATGCGCTCGCCGGCATCCCGTCCTCGAACATGATCCGCCCCTCTTACTGGCTGCCGCCTAGGGTCTTGATCGCGTCCGTGAGCGTGCCTTCGCTGCTGTTGGTGAGCGACGTGATATTGTCAAAGGCGCGGCTGACCTCGATCAGCTCGGTCATTTCCCGCAGGCCGTTGACGTTGGAATTTTCGAGATAGCCCTGGGCAACACCGACGGAGGAGCGATCGATCACCGGCTGCGGCGTGTCCGTGGGCAGTACGCCGCTATTGTTGTAGCGCAGGAAACCCTTGCTGACGTCGGAGTTATAAAGCCCGATCTGGCCGACTTGCTTGCCGTTCTGCGTGATCGTGCCATTCGAGGCGACGCTCGGCGCGCCGCCGGTCGGGTCGAGCTGGATCGGCGCGCCACCAGGATCGAGGACGGGATAGCCGCGTGCAGAGACCAGGGCGCCGCTGTCCGTCATCGTAAAGCGGCCGTCGCGCGTCAGCACCAGGCCGGCCGGCGTATTGAGGCCGAACCAGGCTTCGCCCTTGACGGCAAAATCGAGGAGATTGCCAGTGTTCTGCAATTCACCATTGCTGGTGGAGAGATAATCATTGCCCTGCGAGACGAAGGCGACCTTGGCGTTGAGTTTGTTTTCGGTGTTGCTGAGCACCTGATTGAACTTGACCTCTGTGCCACGAAAACCGGTGGTGTTCACATTGGCCATGTTGTCGGCGACCGTTGTCAGGCGCCGCTCGAGCGCCAACTGCGATGACAACGACACATAAATACCAGACTGCATTTTCAACGCCCTCCGGACATTGGAGAATAACGGGACAGGAAACGCCCGATAGCGCGGCGTTCCAACATGTCGTTAGCCGGGCATAGATGCCCTTAGCCGTTACTGTGCCGACATTGGCTTGTGCGAGGCTGACACGACAAAAGGCCCGCTGACTGACGTGCCGAACAGCCTCACGCAAGGCAGGTTTCCTAGTTGATTTGAGGAAGCAACGTTCAGGTGTGGACCGGCGATGAATATTATTATCGGATTTGTAGTGACCTGCGGCTGCATCATTGGCAGCTTCATGGCGATGGGTGGGGATGTGAACGCGCTGTTCCAGCCCTTCGAATTTGTCATCATCGCGGGCGCGGGCATCGGCGGCTTCATCATGGCCAATCCGATGAAGGTCCTGAAGGACTCCGGCAAGGCGCTGGGCGAAGCCTTCAGGCATGCGGTTCCAAAGGAGCGCGACTATCTCGACACCCTCGGCGTGCTTTACGCACTGATGCGAGACCTGCGCACCAAGTCGCGCAACGAGATCGAAGCCCATATCGACAATCCGGACGAATCAGTGATCTTCCAGGCCGCCCCGACGGTGCTGAAGAACCGGGACCTGACGGCCTTCATCTGCGATTACGTCCGCCTCATCATCATCGGCAATGCCCGCTCGCACGAGATCGAGGCGCTGATGGACGAGGAAATCAACACCATCCAGCACGACAAGATGAAGCCCTATCATGCGATCACGATCATGGGGGATTCCTTCCCGGCCATCGGCATCGTCGCCGCTGTCCTCGGCGTCATCAAGGCCATGAGCCATATCAACGAATCGCCTGAGGTTCTGGGGCACTTGATCGGCTCCGCACTGGTCGGCACCTTCCTCGGCATCATCCTGTCCTACTCCGTTTGCGCGCCGCTGGTGTCGCAGATCAAGATCGTGCGCAACAAGCAGCATCGTCTCTACGTGATCGTGAAGCAGACACTGCTGGCCTACATGAACGGCTCCGTGCCGCAGGTGGCGCTCGAATACGGCCGTAAGACAATCTCTTCCTATGAGCGGCCGTCCATCGACGCGGTCGAGCAGGAAATGATGAACCCCGGCGGTGAGAGCAAGGCAGCCTGACGATCATGAGCCAGCAATCAACGCACCCAAAACAGACGATGGATCCCGTCCTCTTCGCCAAGCTGACCGGCGGCCTTGGCGACCCGGCGACGCTTGCAAAGCTGGGCACGGCCTTCGGCCAGGTCTATGCCGAATTCCTCCCTGACGTCATCAAGAGCGAAACCGGCCTTGAGGTTTCCGTCGGCTATGCCGGCTGCCGGTCGGGCCTGATGAGCGAACTTATCACCGGTATCGGCAGCAATTGCACGCTGGTGAACGGCTCCCTGCGCAACTGGTCGCAAAAATTCGTGCTCGGCTGTGGCACCGGTTTCGTGATGACCTTGATGGAGCACATGCTGGGCGCATCGCCCGAGACCATCGATGCCCCGGTCGCGCGGCCGCTTTCGGTGATCGAGCTCGACCTCTCCGTCATGGTGTTCGACAAGATCGCCAATGTGTTGCGCTCGACCGTCAACGCGCCGGGCGGTTTCGAACCTTATCTGGATCCGCCTTACAATATCGAGGATCGCCCGAGACCGGCTGCCGGCCAGACCGACGATTTCGCCGCCGCCATCGTAATGACGATCGCGCTCGGCAAGACCGTTTCGGAAATCATCATCATCGTTCCTCAATATGAGCTTCTACGGACCGTGGTCAGCGCGCCGCGGGCGAAGAACCCATCCTCCTCATCGAACGCATGGGCAGAGCAACTCAGCGAGCAGGTACGCCGCTCGCAGGTGACGCTCGAAGCCCGCATCCGGCTGCAATCGCTGACGCTCAACACGATTTCCCGGCTCGCCGTCGGCGATGTCATTCCCTTCATGGATACGAGCGACGTCCAGGTCGAGGTCAGCGCCAACAGCAAGGACCTCTATGTCTGCGAATTCGGCCGTTCCGGCGAGAATTACACAGTGCGTGTCAAGGACACCGTGAATTCCGACGACGAGCTTCTTCGACACCTGATGAATTGACCGGCCGGGGCGCGGCCCGCGCCCACGGCAGCTTGAGGCAAGTTTCAACTGGAATAGTGATTTCATGGCTACGAAGACAACACAGAAAAGCAGCGAGGATTCGCTGGAAATCGCAAGCAGCGACGCTGCATTGGACGAGGCTATCGATGGCCTGCGCGGCGTCCTGAAGAAGGACACCGACGGCGTCGCGCCGGATTTCGATCTCGACGCGTTCGGTGCCGAGCCGAACACCGGTCTTTCGGCTTTCGGCGATGAATTCGGTGGCAATGACACGGGCTCCGCCTTCGGTGCCGGCGACTTCGGCGGCCCCTCCGCCTTTGCCGAGCCGGCCGCTCCCGGCAGCGCGCTCAGCGCCAATCTCGACCTGATCATGGATATCCCGATCGACGTCCAGATCGTGCTCGGCAGCAGCCGCATGCAGGTTTCCGGCCTGATGAACCTGACCGAGGGCGCGATCATCGCCCTCGACAAGAAGATCGGCGAACCGGTCGAAATTACCGTGAACGGCCGCTGCATCGGCCGGGGCGAGATTACCGTACTGGAGCATGACGACACCCGCTTCGGCATCAAGCTGATCGAGCTGTCCAGCAACAAGGCGAAATGAGTCATTTCATTCCGTTTATTTGATTTTGCATACTATTCCCGAAGATCATTTCGGGATCGGGCAATGAAAGCCTGATTTCTTTTTCAGAATAGCCCACTCCCTGTTCGGGACGGAGATGAAGACCATGATGGACTTTGACGATTTCAGCGGCGCCCTTGCCGAGAAACCGTTGTCTCAGGCCGAGAAGGCCGCAGCCGTTCTTCTTGCCATGGGAAAACAGGTGGCGGGACGGCTGCTGAAATATTTCACGCAGCATGAATTGCAGCTCATCATTGCCTCGGCGCAATCGCTGCGGCTCATTCCGCCCGACGAACTGGCGCAGCTCGTGGCGGAATTCGAAGACCTCTTCACCGAGGGCGCCGGCCTGATGGACAATGCCAAGGCGATCGAGAGCATCCTCGAGGAAGGTTTGACGCCCGACGAGGTCGACAGCCTGCTCGGCCGGCGCACGGCCTTCCAGGCCTACGAGGCCTCGATCTGGGATCGCCTCGGCGAAGCGGATCCGGCCTTCGTTGCCAAGTTCTTCCTGCGCGAACACCCGCAGACTATCGCCTATGTGCTGTCGATGATGCCGTCCTCCTTCGGCGCCAAGATCCTCCTGCAGCTGCCGGAGGCGCAGCGCGCCGACATCATGAACCGCACGGTCAATCTCAAGGATGTCAGCCCGAAAGCGGCACAGATCATCGAGAACCGGGTCCAGGGCCTGATGACGGAGATCGAAGCCGAACGCAACGCCGCCGGCTCGACCAAGGTAGCGGAGCTGATGAACGAGCTCGACAAGCCGCAGGTCGATACGCTGCTGACGTCGCTGGAAACGCTGAGCAAGGAATCGGTCGACAAGGTCCGCCCGAAGATCTTCCTCTTCGACGACCTCATGCTCATGCCGCAACAGAGCCGTGTCCTCCTGCTCAACGACATCGCCTCGGATATCA
The DNA here is from genome assembly GCF_041355235.1 of Rhizobium sp. RCC_161_2. Classification (NCBI taxonomy): domain Bacteria; kingdom Pseudomonadati; phylum Pseudomonadota; class Alphaproteobacteria; order Hyphomicrobiales; family Rhizobiaceae; genus Rhizobium; species Rhizobium sp. RCC_161_2. Next base: position 333,959 of record NZ_JBFUPL010000008.1, read on the forward strand.
TCACCATGGCGCTGCGCGGCTCGACCATGGACATCCGCGAAATCGTGCTCGCATCGATCAGCCCACGCCAGCGCCGCATGATCGAATCCGATCTGCAGGTGCCCAGCAACGGCGTCAACGCACGTGAAATCGCCATCGCCCGGCGTGCGATCGCACAGGAAGCCATCCGGCTTTCCAATTCCGGCCAGATCGAGCTCAAGGCGAAGGAGATGACACCTGTGGAGAAAGCCGCGTAAGTTCGACGCGACTCACCTGAATCGTCCTAGAGTGTTCAAAACAGGGCCGCGTATGTTGCGCGGCCTCTTTCCGTTTCGCGAAGGACGGCTGCTTTGGCTGACGAAGACAAGGACAGTAAAACAGAGAAACCGACGGAGAAAAAACTCCGCGATACGATGGAGAAGGGCAATGTGCCCCACTCCAGGGAAGCAACGATCTTTGCCTCCATGCTTGCGACCGTCATCTACGTCACCTTCTTCCTGCCGGAGCGCGTGGGACGCATGGGCGAGGTGTTGCGCGACCTCTTCGAAAAGCCCGATCAGTGGCAGCTGGAAACGGGGTCGGACGCCCTTTCGCTGTTTACGCGGATCGGATGGGAAGTCGGCAATCTGCTGCTGCCAGCCATCGTCCTGTTCTTCCTCTTCGGCATCGGCTCATCCATGTTCCAGAACCTGCCGACACCGGTTCTCGACCGCATACAGCCAAAATTTTCGCGCATATCGCCCGTTTCAGGCTGGAACCGCCTCTTCAGCACATCGGGCCTCGTGGAATTCGGCAAGTCGCTCGCCAAGATCGTGGTGGTCGGCATCATCATGTTCTTCGTACTGCGCGGCCAGTTCTTCCACGCAATCGATTCGCTTGCTTCCGATCCGCAGACGATCTTCGTTCGGTTGTCGACCATCGTCCAGCGGATCCTGACCATCGTGCTACTGGCAACCGCGATCGTCGGCATCGCCGACGTGGCGTGGAGCCGCCACCATTGGTTCGACCAGCTGAAGATGACCAAGCAGGAGATCAAGGACGAGTTCAAGCAGTCGCAGGGCGATCCGATCGTCAAATCGCGCCAGCGTTCGGTCGCCCGCGATCGCGCCCGCCGGCGAATGATGAAGCAGGTGCCGCGCGCAACCCTTGTTATCGCCAATCCGACGCATTTCGCCGTGGCGTTGCGCTATGTCCGGGAAGAAGGCGACGCGCCCGTCGTCGTTGCTAAGGGTCAGGACCTCATCGCGCTGAAGATCAGGGAGATCGCCGAGGCAAACGGTATCCCGGTTTTCGAGGATCCGCCGCTTGCACGCTCCATGTTTGCGCAAGTCTCGGTCGATAGTGTCATCCCGTCAGTATTTTACAAGGCCGTCGCAGAGCTAATCCATCGGATCTACGCACAGTCGAATAGAACACGGGTACGATAATCAAATGAAAAAATCCCCCTACTCTGCTCAACGTGAACGCATTCTCGCTGAGGCCATCAGCCCGGTCGCCAGCGAATTACGGCTCCTCGACGCCGCCGATCTGATTTCGCTGTTGCGATTCGAACGCTACGGCAATCTCGCGGACCTCGTCGCTTCGGCGGCCGAGCTCTATTTCCTTCCCGGCATCGTCAATTTCGGACTCGGCGGCGATTACAAGCTCGACTGGAGCGGCCCGGCGGAGGTGACCATCGACCTCGAAATCAAGCCGCGCGGCGTCACCATCTATGCCAAGCTCGCGCTTGCCGACCATCACGCCGGCATCGAGATCAACCATATCGCCTTTGAGAAAGCATCCGCCGATCCGGACGAGAACACCGCGCTTCTCGCCCGCAGCCTCAAGGATGCCCGCTATGCGATCGGCAGCGCGACGCATGCGGCCTGAGGACGCCCGAATCATTCTGGAATTGACGATATGACGATCCGGCTGAGGAGTGTCGGCGTCAGCTGATATAACCGAAGCGGATCGCCTTCGCGATCGCCTGGATGCGATTGACGCTGTCGAGCTTGATCGTCGCCGAACCGAGATAGGCGTTGACGGTGTGCACCGACAAACCGAGCTTTTCGGCGATTTCCTCACTAATCCGGCCATCGCCGGCCAGTTGCAGGCAGGCGATCTCGCGTTCGCTCAGCGCTTCGGCGGCCGGTGAGCGGCGTTCATCGAGCGACAGAAGCTCCATCATGATCTGGCAGCTACGGCCATGCAGTTCGACGATCATGTCGCTCGCCAGATCCATGAACTTCGCGGTGAAGATGATATAGCCATTGCCGACCGAGCCCAGACGCACCGGAAAAGCGACCCCCGCATAGGGCAGGAGATGCGGTTTCAGGCGCTGGGTGAAAGCGGCAAAATCCGGCGTCTCGGCCGTGCTGTCGCTATCGCGGCCGTTCCACATCAACGGCAGCAGCGACTTCTCGATATGCTCGATCATCGCCTCGCCATAGGCCTCGACAAAGGCCTTGTTCATGACGGGATTGGCCGAGCCCCAGTTCTCCAGTTCGCAGACCAGGCGTTGCTTGCTCGGCAGGCCGGAGCCGCTGAGGCGATAGACCGCGAAATTCTGTGCGTCGATCAATTTCTGCATCGACACCAGCTTCGGGAAGAGATCGGAACGACCGGAGATCCGATGCGAACGGCTAAGCTTGGTCTCGCCCGACATGTCCGTCGCCTTGTCCGGCTGATATCGCATTCAATGGGCCTTCAAACCAGGTTGTTTCTGACGGCAAAAGCGATCGCTTCGGATCGCGTTTTCGTCGCGGTCTTGCGCATGACGCTGGTGATGTAGTTGTTGATGGTATTGCGCGAGATGCCGAGGATCATGGCGATCTCATCGCTGGTCTTGCCTTCGGCAATCCAGAACAGACATTCCAGCTCGCGCTCCGTCAAGTCGAAATCGCGCTCCAGCTTGCCTTCGACGCTGCGGGTGAAGCTGGCGAAATAACCCGCCAGCAGCCCAACATCGCGCAACCGCTCCGCCGACAGCAACAGGCTGTCGCGGGCCAGCAGCATCAGCGAGAACCGCGTGCGCCCGACATTGAAGGTCAGCGCGCAATAGTGACGGCTGACGCCTTCCGGCGGCTCGACATCATCCGGCAGGAAGGCAAAAATCGGCTGGAACAGCGACATGGATTTCTCCACCTCGCCCGTGCGGCCATAGCCGCTCGTCAGTTCGGAAGCCAGGCGCCGGACAAGATCGAAGGGCCAATCCGAGGACACGACGAAATCAAGCCCGCTCTCCTGGATCAGGTCGGAGCGCGCCAGGAGATAATGGGAGGCTCCGACATAGTCGGTCAGCACGCGCAGGCCGGATTGGAGATAGGCCGGTCCCGCGACGGCGGTCAGTTGCAGAATGAGCTGATCGCGCGACATGGCGTTGGAAGGGGCGGCTGCTCGCGCATCCTTATCGCCCTTGCTCGCCTGCGATATCTGCATGTCCATTTTCTGCGTTTCCTGCCACTGTCTGACGATCAGACGTCAACGAGAGCATTGTTCGGTCTGGACCCTGCGCATAACCTCGAAAATCGACATCGATTTTCAGAAAGCTATCCACGCCAACTTAAATTACGGCCACGCCTCATGCGTATCCGCACGGCGCTAACATGAATTCCACTTTGGCAATTGCATTGGCGCATATCGCCAAAAACACAATCAACAAACTGATTTCCCCGCGTCCCGGCGTCTTCAATCTTTGAACTCACCAAACTTGGATTTCACAGTCCGATTCGCACCGATTCGGTACCATTGCGGACAGGTGATCCGACTGTAAGTCGATTCTTTCTACCCAGCAATGAAATTTCCGGTCTTCCGCTTGCTTGGCAACACATCATACAGCCTGATTTCGTGACGTTGACGTGCGGTCAATATCGGCGAAATCCAGGATTGCGATGTCGCGCCCGTGCACGCCCCCATCACGCGTAAGACCGGGATCTCTCCCGGTCTTTTTTGTCAGGCGGCCTTGTCGACGGCCCATTTTCTGAGGATCTTGGCGGCCCGCTCCTCGCTGATCTCCACCATGCGCGCGAGGCGGCGCTCCGGGCCCTCCTTGACGCGGCGATTGAAGGTGCCGCTGTCCTCGCCCATCGTCAGCAGGTCGTCGGTGCTGTCGAAGCCGAAATCCGAACCGAAACCGTCCATCAGCGCGGCGCCGGGTCCGCCGACCGCGGCGGGCGCGAAATCCGGCAGTTCCAGGCCGGCCGCATCCGGCAGGGCCGTGCCGTTGGCTCCGCCGCTCAGCGAGCGGATCAGCGGGCGGAAGCCCATCCAGACGATGAGGACGGCGACCGCGACGAAGGCGAGCGAATTGATGATGCCAGCCATGTTGCGGCTCAGAACATCCATGACGCCGAGACCCGAAGCAGTGTCGTCGAGCAGCTGGGCGTCGAGGAAATCCATCGCATTGACGGTCACCACGTCGCCGCGGCTGGGATCGACGCCAGCGGCGGTTGCGACGATCTTCTGCATCTCGGCAATATAGGCGTCAACCTTCGCCTGGTCGGCCGGCTGCCCGACCATCTGGGCGATGCGGCCCTTGTTGACCACCACCGCGACCGACAGCTTTTCGATCTTGTAGCTGTTGCGGGTCGTCGCGATCGTCTTGCTGTTGATCTCGTAGTTGGTCTGCTCTTCACGCTTGTCGGTCTGGTCGTTCGATGTCGGCCCGTTGCCGCCGGCCTGTGGCGCTGCCTGCGGAATGTTCTGCTCGACGGTTGCCGCCGTGTCCGACTGGCGCTGCTGCGACTTCTGCGCTTCCTTGGTGGTGCGCACCGAGCGCTCGACCTTCGATTCCGGATCGTAGGTGGTTTCCTGCACCTGCTGGCTGTCGGTGTTGAGCTGGGCCGTCACGCTGGAACGGAAATTGTCCATGCCGAGGAAGGGTGCCAGCGCCTTGTCGATATTCGATGAGACTTCGCTCTGAACATTCTGCACGATGCCGAGATTGCGGTTCAGCGCGCCGTTGCTCGGATCGTCGCCGGAGGCGAGCAACTGTCCGGTGGAATCAAGGATCGTGACATCGTCGACCTCAAGGCCCGGAACGGCGGAGGCGACGAGGTGGCGGATAGCCTGGGCCGCTTTGCGCGCCGCTTCGGCGTTGGCCCGGATCATGACCGAAGCCGTCGGCTTCTGATCCGCCTTCCGGAAATTGCCGACATCCTGCATGACGATATGGACGCGCGCCGCGCTGATGCCGGAGATCGAGGTGATCGTGCGGCCGATTTCGCCTTCCAGCGCGCGGACGCGGGTTACTTCCTGCATGAAGGAGGTCAGGCCGAGCGAACCGACATTGTCGAAGAGTTCATAACCGGCATTGGTGCTGTTCGGCAGGCCGCGCTCGGCGAGAAGCGCGCGGGCCTTGCCCGTCATGCCGGTCGGCACGGTCAGGCTGGTGCCATCCGTTCCCACCTGGAAATTGATGTTGGCTTCGGCAAGCGCAATGCTGATCTGATTGAGATCGGTCGCATCCAGGCCGACATAAAGCGTCTCCTGGGCGGGCTTGTTGACGTAAAGGGCTGCAAACAGGACCAACGCCACGGACAAAATGCCCACGCCGGCGAGAGTCAGCAACCGCGTCCTCCCGAGATTCTGCAGATTCCTGAACAAGGGAACTAATTGATTTAACAGATTCATTCTGTTCTCGCACGATTCGTCAAAGACCTGATGGCTTTGTGCCCTGCAGCGAAGATAGGAATCGAAACTTGTGCGAGCGTTTCGTCCGGCAGGGAAAACGAGGGAAGTCGAAAAAAGCTATCTCAAAAACTGTAAGAAAAACAATATCGAGTACCGAAGCTTGCCGTCAGAAGAAATCGAAATCACCGGCAGCCTTGGCGAGCGGCTGGGAATGGCCATGACGGCCGCTGCCGCTAAGCGCCTTCTGCATCTCGCTAAGCTTCACCAGGCTCAACGCCGTCGCGACATCGACCATCCAGCCATCGGGCATGTCGCCGGTGATAGTGTCGATGAATTCGGCGATGCCGCGCGTCTTCTGCACGGCGAGATCGATGCCCTGCATGACCTTCATCGCATCAGGCGATTCCAGCACGTTGACGCCGCTGAGATCGAGCAATTGCGGCTCGATGCGCTCGATCAGGTAGGCGATGTCGTGCAATTCCGCCACGATCCGCAACAGGATGGAGGGGAGCGCCTCCTGCATGGCGGTCGTATTGGCGCGCTGGATATTGGTCATCGGGTCGTCCTCGCTGATCAGAAAAATTCGATCGCATTGTCGGCGGGCTTCGGGGCAGCAACGGGGCGCTGTTCTAGGGCCACGGTCTTCTGCGTCTCGGCGCCGGTCAGCGGATATTGCCGTGCACGGCCGGAAACCGGCCAGTACTCCACCTTGCGTCCATGCTCGCCGCCCGTGCTGGAGCTGACGACCGGGATGCCTTCATCCCGCAGGAACTGCATGGCAAAGGCCGCGTTCTGTTCGCCGACATTGGAGAAGGTGGCGATCGTCTTCGCCCCGCCGAAAACCTTCGCTTCCAGTCGGTCGCGACGCGCGCCCTGCTTCAGAAGGCCGTTGATCAGCAGTTCCATCAGATGCACGCCGTAGCGCGTCGCATCGCCGCCACTCGTCGGCGAAGACGCCATTCCCGGCAGCAGGAAATGGTTCATGCCGCCAACACCAGCCACCGGATCGCGCAAGCATGCCGCCACGCACGAACCGAGAATGGTCGCCAGCACCACGTCGGGATCGCCGATGACCTTATACTCGCCCTGAATGATATGCACGCGACGGGCAGTGGCCTCGAGGATCATTTCAGGGCTCCGAACACCGCCTCGATCGCGGCCTTCATTTTTTCAATGGTGAAGGGCTTGGCGAGAACATTGTTGGCGCCGAGCTGGGCCGCCTTCTGCACCAGGGCACGATCGCCCTGCGCGGTCAGGATGATGAAGGCCGCCTTCTTCGTTGCCGGATTGGTGCGCACGGCCTGCAACAGGCCGAGACCGTCCATCTTGGGCATGTTGAAGTCCGAGATCACCAGATGATGCGGCTGCTGCTGCATGATCTTCATGCCCTGCTCGCCGTCGCCGGCGGACGTGATCTGCTTGAAGCCCAGTTGCGTCAGTGCGTCGCTTAGCAATAGGCGACTGGTGACCTGATCGTCGACGATCAGAACTTTGATTTTTTCCGCTAGAGACATTATTCGCTCCCTTCCTTTCGGGCGGCTGTTGCTTTCAATATTTCCTCGCCAATGGCGTTCAGCGGAAACTGCTGTTCAACGGCGCCGAGCTCGAACGCGACCCTCGGCATTCCATAGACCACACAGGTCTTTTCATTCTGGCCGATGGTGCGCGCGCCCGCATGACGCATCTTGAGAAGACCGGCGGCGCCATCGCGCCCCATGCCGGTCAGGATCACGCCCACGGCGTTGCGGCCGGCAAGCTCGGCCACCGAATCAAATAGTGCATCGACGGAAGGGCGATGACCGTTGACCGGGCCGCCCTCGACCAGCCGGCAATGCGGCGCCGAGGCGCTGGCAACCTGCAAATGCCTTTCGCCGCCGGGCGCCAGATAGATCTTGCCGATCTCCAGCCGCGCGCCGTCGGTCGCCTCCTGCACCACCGGGGCGCAGAGACGGTTGAGACGCTCGGCGAAACTGCGGGTGAAGCTCGGCGGCATATGCTGGGTGATGACCGTCGGTGGGCAATTGGCCGGGAATTTCTGCAGCACCGCGATCAGCGCCTCGACGCCGCCGGTGGACGAACCGATCGCGACGATCTTGCGGCCGACACGGAAATCCGCGACCGCGGGCGGCGGGGCATGGCTGGCGGCGGGCTTGACGAATTGCCGCTGCGAACGGGCCGCCGCCTTCACCTTTTCAGCCAGGTCGCCGAAGGGACGAGGCTCGCCCGGAACCGGCTTGCCGACGCAGTCGAAGGCGCCGATCTCAAGAGCGGCAAGCGTCGCCTCGGCGCCGCGATGCGTCATGGTCGAGACCATGATGACCGGCATGGGCCTGAGCGTCATGATCTTTTCGAGAAAATCGAGGCCGTTCATGTTCGGCATCTCGATGTCGAGCGTCACGACATCGGGATTGAGCGCCTTGATCGCGGCGCGCGCCTCCAGCGCGTCCCCGGCCTGGCCGATGACGTCGACCTCTGGATCGGAGCGTAGGACTGCGGTGATCAGGCCGCGCATGGTGGGCGAGTCGTCGACGACGAGGACGCGGGCGGGAGCACTCATGGTTTTCTCCCCGTGTTCTTGCCGATATGGCGATAGGTGGTGATGCCGATATTGTCGAAGAGGTGCTTGGCATCGCCGGCAACCCGCTCGGAATGGCCGATATAGAGATGGCCGTTGTCCTGCAGCTGACCCGCGAAACGCGACCAGATCTTCGTTTGCGTCGGCTCATCAAAATAGATGACGACGTTGCGGCAGAAGATGACGTCGAAGCTGCCCTTGAACGGCCACTGCGCCAACAGGTTCAGCTCGTTGAAGGTGATCAGTCGCTTGACGCGATCGTCGATCTGGAACTTGCGGCGTCCCTGGATCTCCACCTCCTGAAACCATTGCTTGCGCATAGCGGGAGAGACGGTTTCGAGTGCTGCCTCGTCATAGGCGCCCACGCGGGCAAGGCCAAGGATCTTCGGATCGATATCCGTCGCCAGGATCCTGAAATCGAGGTCCGCTGCGTTTGGCAGCAGCGACAGAACCGTGAGCGCGATGGAATAGGGCTCCTGCCCGTCGGAACAGGCAGCCGACCAGATGCGGACGCGGCCGCCGGCCTTGGCGCGCGCCAGAAGTCCGGGCAGAACCTCGTCGCGCAGATGCTCGAAATGATGGTTTTCGCGAAAGAAGCGCGTGAAATTGGTCGTCAGGTGCGACAGCATCTCGCGCCGCTGGACGGCTCCCGCCGGTGAGGAGACCAGCTGGCAATAGTCGCGGAAGCCCGGCAGGCCGAGCGCGCGGATATGCTTGGACAGCCGCGAATAGACCAGCGATGCCTTGGTCTCGTTCAGAGATATCCCGGCGTCCGAATAGATCATGGCGGCGATTTCGGAGAGATCGCGGCGGGTCAATGGATATTCGCCGCTGGCCAGCACCTCGTCCGGGGATACTCTCGGGTCTATTGCTCCCATCACGCTCATGCGGCCTGGCTTTCGTGTTCGGGGAACAGGGTTTCGAGTTCGATGAGACAGATCATGCGGCGGTCGATCGCCAGGACGCCACGCGCGAACTGCCGTTCATAGTCGGAAGAGACTTCCGGCGTCGGCTGGATCGTGTCGTCGGTGACCGTGAGGATATCGGACACGGCGTCAACCAGCAGGCCGACAACCTTGCGCTTGACCTGCGCCACGATGATCACATGCCGCACGGTCGGTTCGGCGCGCTTCATGCCGAGCCGGGCCGAGAGGTCGACGATCGGCAGCACCGCCCCGCGCAAATTGATCACGCCGAGCATATAGCCGGGTGCATGCGGCATGTTGGTTGCCGGCGTCCAGCCGCGAATTTCGCGGACCGACATGATGTCGACGCAGAATTCCTGATCGCCGATCCGGAAGGCGATCAGCTCTCGGGCACCATGGGTCAGGCTCTTGATCGCGTCGGACATAGGCTCAACCCACCGCTGCGTAAGACATTTCGGCCTTCAGCGACTGGCCGCGCGAGGCGCCGACCACGGCATCGACATCGAGGATGAGCGCAACACGCCCATCGCCAAGGATGGTCGCGGCAGCGATGCCGGGCACATGGGTGTAGTTCGCTTCGAGGCTCTTGATGACGACCTGGCGCTGACCCTGGATGGCATCGACCATGAGGGCGCGCTGACCGCCGCCTTCCGATTCGACCAGCAGCGCGACACCGTCGACCGGATTGGCCTGGGTGGCGCGGAAGTTCAGGATGCGCCCGACATCCACCAGCGGGCAGAAGCTGTTGCGGATCGAGATCAGGCGATGGTTGGCGCCGAAGGAGTGGATGGCGGCTGCTTCCGGCTGCAGGGTTTCGACGATCGCGGTCAGCGGCACGACCAGCGTCTGGCCGGCCACCGTCACCACCATGCCGTCGAGGACGGCGAGCGTGAGCGGCAGGCTCATGGTGAAGACCGAGCCATGTCCCGGTTTGGAGGTGATGTTGATGCGGCCGCCAAGCGCCTGAATCGAACGCTTGACCACGTCCATGCCGACGCCGCGGCCGGAAATGTCGGAGATCTTGTCGGCGGTCGAAAAGCCCGGCAGGAAGATCAGGTTGTCGATTTCCTCGTCGGAAAGATTGGCATCGGCGGCGATCAGGTCGTTGTCTATCGCCTTCTGGCGGACCTTCTCGCGGTTGATGCCGGCGCCGTCGTCGGCCAGCTCGATCAGGATGCGGCCGGAGCGATGCTTTGCCGTCAGGCGAACCGTGCCTTCCGGGTTCTTGCCGAGTGCCACGCGCTTTTCCGGGGTCTCGACGCCGTGGTCGACGGCGTTGCGGATCATGTGGGTCAGCGGCTCGGCCAGCTTGTCGATGACCGTCTTGTCAACTTCGGTGTTTTCACCCTCGGTGATCAGGCGGATCGACTTGCCGGTCATATCGGCGATTTCGCGGACGATGCGCGACATGCGCTGGAAGACCGGCTTCACCGGCTGCGCGCGAATCGCCATCACGCTGTCCTGGATCTCGCGGGTGAGCTGCTGCAGCTCCTCGAGGCCCATATTGATCGAGGATGCGCCGTTGTTGTCATTCTCGACGACGCTCTGCGACAGCATGGCCTGGTTGATGACCAGCTCGCCGACGAGGTTGATCAGGCGGTCGACGCGGTCGAGATCGACACGGATGGTCTGGCCAACGCCGGCAGCGGCGGCATTGTTCTGTGCGGCGGCACTCGCAGCAGCGGCCGCCGCCGCGGCTTCCTTCTTTTCGACGCGGGCGGCGGCGAGTTGCGCAATGTTGCTTGTCGTCTCGGCGGCGGCAACCGCGGCGGCCACATCATTCGCTGGCTGCGGCGCTTCCTCGATCTGCCCGGCGCTGTCGTCATCGAGAACGGAAAGATCGAAGGGCACGGGCACCATCGGCAGCTCATCGTCACCCTTGGAGACGGTATCCTCGATCCGCCGGACGTCGAGCTCGCAATCCCATTCGGCGAATTCGAAGACGGTGCGGATGGCATCTTCGCCCTTGTCCGTGCGGACAGAGATCGTCCAGGCGAGATAAGCGCCCTCGGCGTCGAGCTCGTCGAGACCCGGCAGGGCGTCCATATCGCAATGAACGCTCAACTCGCCGACGCGCGCGAGATCGCGCAGCAGCAGCGTTGCGTCATTGCCCTTGGCGTAGAGATCGGCGCGCGGCTTGAAGCTGACCTGGTATTCCGGCATGGCCGCAGGCTCGTCGTCGGCGCCGAAATCATCGTCGAAGCTGAAGGGGATCGGCTGGAAGCCGCTATCGTCCGTCGCAGCGGGCGCAACCTCGACCGGAGCCGGCGCGTGCTTCGCCTGCTTCGGCGCGGCTTCGACGACGGCAGACGCCGAAGGCAACTCGCCATGGGCCAGCGCCTCCAGCTCCTTGACCAGACCCCTGCTGCGGGCAGGATCGACGCTGCCGCCGTCGCGGGCGACATTGGTCAGATCCGCCAGCACGTCGGCGGCCTTGAGCATGACCTTCAGGACATCCTGGGTCGGCTCCAGCTTGTTGGATCGAACGCAATCGAGCGTCGTCTCGAAGACATGGGCAAAGGAGACGAGATCATCGAGACCGAAGGCCCCTGCCCCACCCTTGATGGAATGAACGGCGCGGAAGACGGCATTGACGGTTTCCGGATCGCGGTCGCCATCATTCATTTTCAGGAGACCGGATTCCAGTTCGGCGAGCTGCTCCTCGCACTCCTGGAAGAAAATCTCTTTGATTTCGTTCATATCCATGAGGGACGGATCCTGTTTAAGCGGTTACACGCTCGATGGCATCGATCAGCTTGGCGGGGTCGAAAGGCTTGACGATCCAGCCCGTCGCACCGGCCTGGCGGGCACGGTTCTTCTTTTCGGCATCGCTTTCGGTCGTCAGCACCAGGATCGGGATGGCGCGGTACTTGTCGTTGCGGCGCACGCCCTCGATGAAGCCGAAGCCGTCAAGACGCGGCATATTGATGTCGGTAACGATGACATCGGGATTGGCTTCCTCGAGGACCTCGAGACCCTCGACGCCGTCTTCGGCCTGAATGGTCTCGAAGCCTGCATTGTTGAGGGTGACGAGAAGCATGTTTCGAATGGTCCGTGAATCGTCCACGGTCAGCACTTTTTTCTTCATTGCCGGATCTCCTTGGCAAGCAGGTGATCGATGTCGATACCGATCATCTGCATCGTTTTTTGAAATGCATCCGACACCTTCGAAAAGGTGAAGGACAGCTTGTCTTCATCCCAAGTCTTGGCGGCGGCCATGATGACCTGAATGCACAAAGCGCCGATCCTTTCGACGCCGGAGGCATCGATCGCGACATTGCTGCCGCGCAGCCCCATCAACTTGCCACGAAGCGCCGAGGCCTCGTTGAGGTCCAGCACCGCGGCCAGACTGACTGTCTTTTCGCCTTTCCTGCTCGCCATCGCTTCAATCCTTGTTGCCTGAAATCGAGCCCCGTGGCCCGCATTCGCCTGTAGTAGAGTGGTCAATAGGCATTCCGTTCGCCCCCGGCTGCGGCCCTGCGAGGCGGGAAATCGAATTCGACATCGTCGTCCTGACGCAGGCCGAAGACGTCGTCGCGCCTGGGGGCCGGCAGACGTTGCGCGCCGACCGCCGGGCGCGGCGCCACGGCATGGCGCCGTTCACGTTCAAGGCGGAATTCGCGGATCGTGCGGCCGAGGTCGAGGATGGTATCATGCAGGTGATCGGCGCCTTCGTGCGAACGACCGGCGAGAGTTCCGGCCACTGAAGCGCGTTCGCTGAGGCTGCCGATCTCGACCGTCACGCTGCGCAGGCCCGCGACCTGTTCGTCAGTGGCGGCAGCGATGCCGGAGATGGCGTCGTTGATATCGGTCACCTGGCGGACGATGCTGCCGATCGCCTCCTGAGTGCGACCCACCATCCGCACACCGGCATCGACCTGCGCCTTGGTGCCCGTTACCAGTACCTTGATCTCGCGAGCAGCATCGGCGGAGCGCTGCGCGAGAGCGCGGACTTCCTGGGCGACGACCGCAAAACCACGGCCGCTGTCGCCCGCGCGTGCCGCTTCGATGCCGGCGTTGAGAGCCAGCAGATTGGTCTGGAAAGCGATCTCGTCGATGACGCCGATGATCTGGCCGATCTTTTCGGCCGACGTCTCGATATCGGCCATGGCGGAAATGGCCTGGCCGACGACCTGGCCGCTGTCTTCCACAGCAACGCGCGTGGAAGCGGCGGCGCGCTCGGCCGACCGGGTGCTCGTCGCGTTGCCGCCGATCTGCTCGGCAAGCTCAGCGAGCTGTCTCGCGGAGGTCGCGAGCCCCTTGGATTGCTCCGTGGAATCCTGCGCAAGCGATCGGGAATCGCGAGCGATGGCATTCGTCGTCGCTTCGGCCGCCTGTACGCCGCCGGACAGGGCCGTAAATCGCTGCTGGATATCGTCCAGCGCGGCATTCAGTGCTTCCACCAGTTCGGTGTAGGCCGGTGGGGCATCGGCCGGCATGCGGACCGTGAGGTCGCGCTCGGCAAGCCCCTGGATGACATCTGCGAAGAGACCGGCCGCCTCTGCCTGATCGGTGGTCCGCTGATCGGCCAGCGCGCGTTGATGATTGAGGCGCAATTCGTTGAAGCGGAGCGACACGGCGATTTCGACATCGACCATGACAAGGCGGATGGCGGCCTTGACCAGTTCGCTCAGTTCACGAGCGCGGCGCCTGGTTCTCGGCAATACGGCCCGGCCGCCCATCTCGTCGACGATGCCGGCCAGAATATGCTCCAGGACCACGCCATGGCCGGCGACATGCCAGCGCGGGTCGAGCCCCATCTTGCTTTCGCTGTCGGAGAGAACTTTGACGCGCTCCGCATAGAGGCTGTCGAAACGGGCATCCGTCAACACGTCCCAATGCGAGGATTGCAGATCCTGCAGCCGTTCGAGCTGGCTCTCGCTGGCAAAATTGCGCGCCGCATCCGGAAAGGTCTGGAAACGGTGGAAGAGATCGCGCAGGCCCGCTTTCAGATGGGTCTCAAGCATCGGCCGATTGCGGCGCACGATCTCGCATTGCTCGGCGGCGAGCCCCGCAAAACGCAAGCGATCGCGAAGGCTTCCCGCCTGCGCCCGCCCTGCCTGATCTGACGGCGAATCCTGCGCCAAAATCGTCCCTGCCGAACTGCCAGGCGCAAAGAGCCCCGGCGAAACCGCTGATGATCGGGTTCAGAGGCGATGAGAGGACGAGAAAGGGCGGAGGTCGCCGTCGATCGATTGATCGCGGCACACTGAAGCTCGCTCGTTCATCAAAGTCTGTTCCCGGACCTGTTTGATGAGATGATACCGGATCGAGCCCGGTACGACGGGGCGGCTTCATGCCTGGTGAGAACGAGTAACAATTTTCCCATTCCGACGTGCAGCTTCCATGTTTATGGTTAATTCCTTGCTTGAAGGTTAATAGCCGTCGTCGGCTACTCGGTTTTAATTTGGACGGCGTCCGATTCAATTTCTTGCGGCGGTTAATTCGAGTAAAACCCGGGCCGGCCGCAAGTCACGGGCAAGCTTCATGCTTTAATCCTGCAAGTAGAGACACCTTCGATGTCGACGTGGAGAGAGCAATGATTGTTCTTGGTTTGACTGCCCTGTTGACCGCCGGCATGACGCTTGCCGCCTTCACATTTCTGAGCCGCCTCGAAGAGGTGCGCGTGAAGAGCTCCCCTCGGGTGCTCTAGCGACTGTCCAGCCCCGATACTGCTTGACCGCCTCATCCCGTAGACTAGGCCGTGTCCCCATAACGGGGTTCATGTTGGTGCTGGTGTGTGATTCAATCTCCAGAAAAGGAGATTGCCATGC
>NZ_JBFUPL010000009.1:0-346524 GCF_041355235.1 Rhizobium sp. RCC_161_2
CCGGTTCCCGGTGGTGTCGGGCCGATGACCATCGCCATGCTGATGGCCAATACCGTCATTGCCGCTCATCGGGCTGCTGGAAAACTAGTACCGAAGTTCTGACTGCGAATGTTGCCAGATAGGCCGACAAAAAACTTGAGGATCGGCTTGCCACGGCGCGAAAGACGAATATAGTCAGGAAATAAATATTCCATAGAAGAAAATGAGGGAACGGAAATGGCATTATCATGGCGTTTCTCCGCCTTGGCGGACCGGCATCGCGCCCTGGGATCGAAACTCGAGGACTGGAGCGGCATGGGAACCGCCTGGACCTATGAGAAGGACATGTCGGAAGAGCATGTCGCGATCCGCACCAAGGCTGGCATCATGGATGTTTCCGGTCTGAAGAAGGTGCATCTGGTCGGCCCGCATGCGATCGCCGTCCTCGACTCTATCACTACCCGCGACATGTCGAAGATCTATCCCGGCCGCTCGGTCTATGCGGCCATGCTGAACGATCGCGGCTATTTCACCGATGACTGCATCGTCTACCGCACCGGCCCGAACTCCTGGATGCTGGTTCACGGCTCTGGCTCCGGCCACGAAGAATTGGTCAAGCAGGCAGCGGGCCGCAACTGCGCCGTCCTCTTCGACGACGATCTGCACGATCTGTCGCTGCAGGGACCGGTCGCGGTCGATTATCTCGCCAAATATGTGCCCGGCATCCGCGACCTCAAATATTTCCACCACATGCAGACGACGCTGTTCGGCGCGCCGGTGATGATCTCGCGCACCGGCTATACCGGCGAGCGCGGCTACGAGATCTTCGTGCGCGGCCAGGACGCACCGATGGTCTGGGACCGCATCGTCGCGGAAGGCAAGGAGATGGGGATCATCCCCTGCTGCTTCAGCGTCCTCGACATGCTGCGCGTTGAAAGCTACCTGCTCTTCTATCCCTACGACAATTCGCAGATGTATCCCTTCGCCGACCAGCCGCCCGGCGACAGCCTCTGGGAGCTCGGGCTCGATTTCACCGTCAGCCCCGGCAAGACCGGATTCCGGGGTGCCGAGGAACATGCTCGCCTCAAAGGCAAGGAACGCTTCAAGATTTTCGGCATGCTGATCGATGCCGACGGTCCCGCCGATCTCGGCGACGAGGTCTTTGCCGATGGCAAGAAAGTCGGCGTCATCACCTGCCCGTGCTATTCGGCGCTGACGAAGAAATCCATGGCGATCGCCCGCCTCGATGTCGACAAGGCGGTTCAGGGCACGAAGCTCGAGGTGCGCGGCAAGAGCTTGAAGGCGAGCGCAATTGCCCACACGCTGCCCTTCGATGATCCGGAAAAGAAGAAGAGGACGGCCGTGGGTTGAGGAGGCGCGCCTATGCTCGTCGAAGGCATCAAGAGCCGACCGGTCTATAAGGGCCTCTCCATCCAGCCGCACGCCCGGCGACACATTTTTGCGCTTGAAGGCGAGGGGGCAAATGCCCTCCTTGACCAGAAGTCCTCACTTGACGATACCGTCCTGTCGCGTAGCGAGATCCTTTATGTCGCCCGCGGTTCGCAGGGCAAGGGTCACGACGAGACCTTGCGCCGGCTCGGCGCCGATATGTTCTTTACAGCGCCGACGATCGCGACACTGCTCTTTCGTCTGAAAGGGTCGCTTGCGACAGCCCATATGGGCACGCGGCTTTATATCGCCGGCACGGAGGGCTTCATTGGTCAAGCGATGATGGTGGCGCTCGACTACGGCATGGACCATGCCTCTGTTATCACGGAGCATCGTGGTTCGCTGGCGCGCCGCGTGCAATGCGTCCATTGCAAGGGTATCACCGAGGATGTCACCCACAGTCCCTTTGCCTGCGGCCATTGCGGACTTCCGCTCTTGGTGCGCGATCATTATTCGCGTCGCCTCGGCGCTTTCCAGGGCGTCAATATCGATGCGGAAGAGCCCGGTAGCGCGCCTGATCCAGAGGAGTTGTTCCTGTGAGCGGTGGTACTGAAATTCCCGTCCGTGTGGCCAAGGTGACGCCGATCGCCCACCGCATCAAGCGCTTCCGTTTCGAACGCCTTGACGGCAAGCCCATGCCTTATTTCTCCGGCGGCGCTCATGTCATCGTCTCGATGAATGATGATGGTCATATCAGACGCAACGCCTATTCGCTGATGTCGCCGCCGCATGATTGCTCGGGCTATGAGGTCAGCGTGCTGCATGTCGAGGATTCGCGTGGTGGTTCCACCTTCATGCATGAGAAGGTCAGCGAAGGTGACGAGCTGAAGGTCAGCTATCCGGTCAATCTCTTCCAGCCGGACTGGCGCGGCCGCAAGCATTTGCTGATCGCCGGTGGCATCGGCATCACGCCCTTTATCGCCATGATGGAGCAGTTTTCCCGTGAGGGCGCCAATTTCGAGCTGCATTATGCCGTGCGCTCGCTCGATCGCGGCGCCTATTGCCAGGATCTCGTCGCGCGCTACGGTCCGCATCGGGTGAAGATCTATTGCGATGCGGAAAAGAACTACATTCCGCTCGCCCGCCTGCTCGAAAGCCAGCCGCTCGGCACGCACCTCTATGTTTGCGGCCCCTCGGGCATGATCGACGGCGTGCTGAAAACAGGGCTTGAGGCCGGCTGGCCGGAACAGAACCTGCATTCCGAGCGCTTCCTCTCATCGCAACCCGGCAAGCCCTTCTCGATTGAGCTGATGCGCTCCGCCAAGACAGTGCATGTCGGCCATCATGAGAGCATGCTGGAGGCGATCGAGGCAGCCGGTGTCGATGCGCCCTTCCTCTGTCGTGGCGGCGCCTGCGGCCAATGCGAGACGGCGGTTGCAGCCTGCGAGGGCAAGCTTCTGCATCATGACGTCTATCTGACTGACGAAGAAAAGGCCTCTGGCCGCAAGGTGATGATCTGTGTCTCCCGCTTCGAGGGAAACACGCTGCATCTCGACCTCTAGGCACCGAACCGATACCCAGGAGAACGGACATGGCAATCGCCTTCAAGCAGGAAACGTTCCGGGACGATTTCAGCTATCGCAACAGTCCGGAAAACATCCGGCGCTTTCCGTTCCCCTTCGACCGCGACGAGTACATGTATTCCGTCAACATGGAACCGCATATGAAGGGGCAGGCGGGCACGGTCTATGAAAGCCTGATCGACGTCGATGAGCATTACGTCGCCGAGATGCGCGACCGGGCACTGGTGCTGAAAGAGGATCCGCTGCGCTATCAGGCGCTGCCGCACATGATGTCGGCGCAATGGGATACGCTGGAACTGCTGATGGAGGAGCAGGCCGCCGGCTACCCCGAGCATTTCACGCTGATCAAGAACGGCGATCAATGGCGCTGGATCAACCGACCGCTCGGCATCGACGACACGTTCACCTTCGGTGACGCATCGACGCTGCCCTATGAGCCCTTCGAATACATCACTCGACAGGCCCAGGGCGATTTCTGCATCGTCGACCAGCGCGACAACAATCTCTGGATGGACGCCGGCATGGTGACGACCCAGGCCGACTGGTCGCTCGATTTCGATATCGGCATGAATTTCATGGAATGGCATGGTCCCGTGCCGCTCGCTCACCAGATCGGCGTCTTCGACCGCGCGCTGAAATTCCTGTTGAACCTGCAGCAGGGCAAGCCGACGCGTCGTTTCAACTGGACGATGACGATCAATCCGCGTCTCGACACCAGCCCGGAGAACTATCCGAAATGGGGTCCGGATCGCTTGACGGTGACGCCGCAGAATATCGGCGAGAAGGTGCATTTGCGTGTCGAGCTGCAGAGCCTCTGGCGCCTGCCGCGCTCGAACGCCATCCTCTTCGTCATTCGCTGCTATCTGATGAACATGGACGAGCTTGTGACCGTGCCGAAATGGGCGCGTCGCTTCCCGCGCGTGCTGCGCACGCTGCCGCCGGAACTTATCGACTACAAGGGCCTGACGCGGTTCCGCGAAATGACGATCGACTGGCTTTCCACATATGATGACGGCGCGCCGACCAGCCCCGGCACCTTCCCGGATTGACGCCAACGACGCGCCAAACGACCGCATACGATAAAAGTTCGATACAATCGAAAGGGGAATGCTTCATGACAAGAGTTGCCGTCATCGGCGCCGGTCCTTCCGGCTTGGCCCAGTTGCGGGCCTTCCAATCGGCGGCCCAGAAGGGCGCCGAGATCCCGGAGGTCGTCTGCTACGAGAAACAGTCCGACTGGGGCGGGCTTTGGAACTACACCTGGCGCACCGGCCTCGACGAATATGGCGAGCCGGTTCACGGCAGCATGTATCGCTACCTCTGGTCGAACGGCCCGAAAGAATGCCTGGAATTTGCCGACTATACGTTTGAGGAGCATTTCGGCAAGCCGATCGCCTCCTATCCGCCGCGCGCCGTTCTCTGGGACTATATTAAGGGCCGCGTCGAGAAGGCCGATGTCCGCAAATGGGTGCGCTTCAGCACGCCGGTTCGCATGGTGCGTTTCGACGAGGAGACGAAGAAGTTCACGGTGACGGCGCATGATCGCGTCGAGGACCGGATGTACGACGAGGAATTCGACTATGTCGTCGTCGCCAACGGTCACTTCTCGACGCCGAACGTGCCCTATTTCGAGGGCGTGAAGACTTTCAACGGCCGTGTGCTGCATGCCCATGACTTCCGCGATGCGCTGGAATTCAAGGACAAGAATGTGCTGATCGTTGGCCGCAGCTATTCGGCTGAGGATATTGGTTCGCAATGCTGGAAATACGGCGCGAAATCAGTGACGACGAGCTACCGCTCGAAGCCAATGGGTTTCAAATGGCCGGAGAATTTCGAAGAGCGGCCGCTGCTGACCAAGCTTGAAAACAAGACGGCGCACTTCCTAGACGGCTCGAAAAAGGAAGTGGATGCGCTGATCCTGTGCACCGGATATCAGCACCATTTCCCCTTCCTGCCCGACGAACTGCGCCTGAAGACCGCCAACCGTCTGTGGGCCGATCACTTGTACAAGGGCGTGATCTTCGACAAGAACCCGCAGCTCTTCTACATCGGCATGCAGGACCAGTTCTATACCTTCAACATGTTCGACGTGCAGGCCTGGTGGGCGCGCGACGTGATGATGGGCCGCATCAAGCTGCCCTCGGAAGAGGAGCTGAAGGCGAATTTCGACATGTGGCGTGCCCGTGAGGAGACGCTCGAAGATGCCGAGCAGATGATCTGGTATCAGGGCGACTATGTGAAGGAGTTGCTTGCCGAGACCGACTATCCGAGCTTCGATATCGAGGGCACGAACAAGACCTTCATGGAATGGGAGCACCACAAGGCGGAAAACGTTATGGGCTTCCGCGACCATGCCTATCGCTCGCTGATGACCGGCAACATGTCGCCGACGCATCACACGCCCTGGGTCGAGGCGCTTGACGATTCCATGGAGGAATATTTGCGGAATTGATGCCTTCCCAAGCGTTGCGTAACCGGCAAGGGTCGCTCATCGCGGCCCTTGCCGGCGTGTTTGAGATGAGACGAAGCAATTTGATCCGCAACTCCTTTTTCTTCGGGCATGGTCGTCATGGATTTCCAAACAAGCATTCTTGGCCGCATGAACGGCTTTCTCTATCGCTGCCGCGCGGATGAAAATTATACGATGCTGGAGATGACTGATGGCATCGAGCGTGTCTTCGGCTATCCAGCAGATGAGATCATCGGTAATCGGACACGAACATTCACCTCCATCATGTGCGAAGACGACGTGCCGCTCATGGATGAGGTTGTCGGCAGGGCGCTGGAAAGCCACACCGACTGGACGATGGAATACCGAATTCGCCACCACGAGGGCCATTTCATCTGGGTGACGGAGACCGGCGGCGGCGTGTGGGACGAGACCGGAGAGCTGCTTTATCTCGAAGGCAGCATCATCAATATCGAGTCGCTCTATCAGCGCATCGACGAGCAGACCGCCGACATGCGGGTGACGGCCTCCAAGACCGGCGAGATATTGCAGTCACTGCGCTACCTGAAACTGCTCGCGGTCAATGCCGGCATCGAGGCCGCGAGAGCGGGAACGGCGGGGTCCGGTTTTGCGGTGCTGGCGGCGGAAATGCGCACACTCGCCAATTCCTCGGAAGAGGCGGCGCGCGCGATCTCGAATGCCCAGCGTAAGGCAGAATAAGTAATAGATTACGAACGCGGCCGCGTCTTCTGCGGGTCGTAATGCGATAGCGGCACGACGGTGGCCGGCAGACGCTTCTGATGGCCGTCGAGCTTGCCGATCTCGACCTGAGTGCCGACACCCGCATGCTGAACGTCGATACGGGCGAGCGCGATTGTCTTACCGAGGATCGGCGAGCGCATGGCGCTGGTGATGACGCCGACCTGCGCGCGGCCGATATGGATGCAGTCGCCATGGCCGACCGCTTCATTGGCCTGAACGTCGAGGCCGACCATCAGATGACGCGGGTTTTCCTTGCGGCGGAGCAGCGCCTCGCGACCGATAAAATCATCCTGCTTGGATTTTAGCGGCACGGTGAAGCCGATACCGGCCTCGAAAGGATCGGTCTGGTCGGTGAATTCATGATGGGCGAAGATCAGGCCCGCCTCGATGCGGACCATGTCCAGCGCTTCGAGCCCCATCGGCTTCAGGCCATAGGGTTCGCCGGCCTTCCAGACGGCATCGAAGACGGTAAGCGCGTCCTTCGGATGACAGAAGATCTCGTAGCCTAGCTCGCCGGTATAGCCGGTGCGCGAGACGACGACTGGCGCACCTTCGAAACCACCGATGCGACCGACGGCGAAGCGGAACCATTCGAGTTCGCCGATCGTTGGCTGGCGCGGCGCGGTCCAGATGATCTCCTTCAGGATATCGCGGCTTTTCGGACCTTGGAGAGCGATATTGTGCATCTGGTCGGTCGATGAGCGGACCCATGCCTTGAAGCCCTTCTTCTCCGCCTGCTCGCGCAGCCATATGCCGCTATAGTCATCTCCGCCGATCCAGCGGAAATTCTTGTCGGCGAGGCGGAAAAGCGTGCCGTCGTCGATCATCCCACCGTTTTCATAGCACATGGCGGAATAGACGACCTGGCCGGTCGACAGCTTGCGGACGTCGCGCGTCAGGCAATATTGCAGCAGCTCCTCCGCGTCCGGTCCGGTCACTTCGAATTTGCGCAGCGGCGAGAGATCGATGATGACGGCTCGTTCGCGGCAGGCCCAATATTCCTCGACCGACCCTTCGGAAGAAAACCGGTTCGGCAGCCAAAAGCCGCGATATTCGGTGTAGTCCCGCGTGAGGGCGGAGAGGCGGGGGTGGAACGCGGTTTCGCGCGTCAGTTCGGCGTCGGCGTCAGGGGTCATGCGATAGGCTACCGCTCGTGTGAATTTCTCTTTTTCGGAAAAGGTGCGGACGTGGATATCCGTCGGATCCCAGCCGTTCGCCGCGTCGATGTCGTCGGGGCAGGAGGAGGAGACACAGACGAGATCGGTCAGCGCCCGCATCAGCACATAGTCGCCCGGCCGCGACCAGGGTTCGTCGAGATAGAGCTGATTATTGTGGTCGATATTGGTGTTGTAGAAATAGTTGAGCGCTTCCCAGCCCTTGCGGCCGGCAATGCCGTAGGGCGCGAGCGCCGCGTTGAAGTTGTCGGTGCAATTCACATGACCGGGATAGCCCATGTCGTCGTAGTAGCGTGAATTGCAGGCCGTCGCGAAGGCATCGTGGCGGCCGACCGTGTCCTGCACGACCTCCACCAGCGGCTCGAAATCGCGGTCAAAGGCTTTCGAGGGCAGGCCGGGGGCGGGATAGCTGCGGCCGAGCAGGGTGCGGGTGACGGTGGAATCAAGCGCGAGATCGAGCCCCTTGTCCACCTTGCGGGCGGCAAAGGCCTGGAAGTCGGTGCATTGTCGGCCATAGACGTCGATGATCTGGATGAACTCGCCGGCGCGGACGAAATAGGCAGACGCCGTCGCCGCCCTGATCCGGATATCCTCGATCGGGTCGGCCAGCGGCTCCGGCAATGCGGAGGCATAGTCACGAATGAGTTGGCTGCGCCGGATCTTGACCTCGATCGGCGTTACAGTCTCCTGCGCCTCCGGCGACATTGGGTCGCCCGGAGCGGCGACAATCAGCAGGCCTTTCAGCGTGATGGTGAACTCAGCCGTGCTGCCGGGCGTCGATGCTGCTCCGAAGAGGTTAACAGCGCCGGCCTTGGCGAGATCGGCACCACGCCGCTGTAAGGCGGCGCGCGTGCGCTGGGCACTTCCCTCCTCGGAGGACAAAATGGATTTGAGGCCATCGGCCTGACCGGTGAAGGCCGTGCCGAGGCCGGCCGCTTGAAATCGGCCCTTCTCGTCAAGGAAGGACAGCTCGCAGGCCTGGCCGCCCTCGCTGTCGGTCACCGTGACATGGTCGCCCGGTTCGACACGCAGGACCAGCGATCCGCCGCCCTTGCAACGGTAACGCTCGGTGTTCGGCGGCAACGCCGGAATGCCGGGATAGTGAATGATGCTGGCCGAAACGGGCCGCACTCCGGCAGTCGTCGGATGAAGATCTCGCATGCAACCCTCTCGGGGAGTGATGTGCCTCCCGGCACTCGAGTCATGCTGACAAAATGCCTTCCGAAAGTAAAGGGATATTGACTAAAAAGAAAATATCTTCACTATCTATAAAGGGCCGAGACTCGGAAATCCGTGCAGGAAACACGGATCTTCAAAACCACCGACGGGCCCGAAATGCCATGGGAGGCACGTTCAGGGAGACGTACGACAGATACGTCCGGAACAATAAATGGGGAACTGCACCGATGACGGATATTGTGGACGCCAGCGCTCCTGCTGGCACCGAAGGTAAGCTTATACGCGCGCTCGACTGGAAGGGCGCGTTCTGGGTGGCTGCGGGCGTGCCGCCGCTTGTTCTTTTCTCCATCGGCGGTATTGCCGGCACGACGGGCAAGCTTGCCTTCGCCGTCTGGATCATTTCGATGGTCATGGGGTTCCTGCAATCCTTCACCTACGCGGAAATCGCCGGCATGTTCGGCAACAAATCCGGCGGCGCCTCGGTCTATGGCGCCACCGCATGGCTGCGTTATTCGAAGTTCATCGCGCCGCTCTCCGTCTGGTGCAACTGGTTTGCCTGGTCGCCGGTGCTTTCGCTCGGCTGCGCCATCGCGGCCGGCTATATTCTCAACGCCTTTTACCCGATCCCGGCGGCGGATTCGCAGGCTGTGGTCGCCTGGATCAGCGCGCACGCCACATCCATCGCGGCCGATAGCCCCCGCGTTGCCGAATACATCGCCGCCCATGCCGGCACGGCGCCGGCGGATGCCGTTACCGCGCTGTTGAGCGCCGACGGCGTTGCCGCGCTGACGCCAGCGATCCGCAGCTGGTCGCTCGTCAGCTTCAACATTCCCTTCCTTGCGACTGCCAACGTCAATGCCACCTTCTTCATTGGCGGCATCCTGATGCTGATCATCTTCGCGATCCAGCATCGCGGCATCTCGGAAACGGCGAGTGTCCAGAAATGGCTGGCGATCATCGTTCTGGTGCCGCTGCTGATCATCGGCCTCTATCCGATTGTCAGCGGCCAGATCCTCGCCTCCAACGTCACCGGCCTCGTGCCGCCGACAGCCGCCTATGCCGGCTCAGACGGCACCTGGAGCAATGGGGGCTGGACGCTCTTCCTTGGCGGCCTCTATATTGCGGCATGGTCGACCTACGGCTTCGAAACCGCCGTTTGCTACACGCGCGAGCTCAAGAACCCGAAGACCGACACCTTCAAGGCGATTTTCTATTCCGGCCTTGTCTGCTGCCTGTTCTTCTTCCTCGTGCCCTTCGCCTTCCAAGGCGTGCTTGGCCATGCCGGCATGCTGGCGCCCGGCATCGTCGACGGCACCGGTGTCGCGGAAGCGCTCGGCGGCCTGATCGGCGCCGGCCGTATCGTCACCCAGCTTCTCGTCATCCTGATGATCCTGGCGCTCTTCCTCGCCATCATGACGGCGATGGCCGGTTCTTCGCGCACGCTCTACCAGGGCTCGAAGGACGGTTGGCTGCCGAAATATCTCGACCATGTGAACGAGAACGGCGCGCCAACTAGGGCAATGTGGACGGACTTCGCCTTCAATCTCTGCCTTCTGGCGATCGCATCCGATGCAAGCGGCTACTTCTTCGTGCTGGCCGTCTCCAATGTCGGCTACATCATCTTCAACTTCCTGAACCTCAACTCCGGCTGGATCCACCGCATGGACTCCGGCCATATCGAGCGTCCGTGGAAGGCGCCGACCTGGCTGATCGGCCTCAACACCATCCTCGCCTTCGTCAATGCCCTCTTCCTCGGCGCCGGCGCCAAGGTCTGGGGCTACGCCAACGCGCTTTGGGTTGGTTTCGCCTTTGCGGCCCTGATCCTGCCGGTTTTCGCCTATCGGCATTATGTGCGCGACGGCGGCAAGTTCCCGGCAGGCGCCATGGACGATCTCGGCCTGGTCGGCCAGGATCTCGGCGTCAAGAAGGCAGGCATTCTGCCCTATCTGGCAATCGCCGGCGGCCTTGCCATCGTGCTGTTCGCCAACTGGTTCTTCCAGCTGCCGGCGTAGGGAAGGATTGATGAAATAATGTCGATCCCCGTTGCGGTGAATCGCAGCGGGGATTTTCCTTTTACTCTTTCCGGCCGGCTCCATCGTGAGCTGCGCAGAACGGAATTCTAATCATGATGGGTGCTGAGCATGGTTCCCGTCAGGGGACGGTTTCCACGTCGGTTTGTCGGAATTCATCCGCCGTTGCGAGGATCGGAACGCCATAATATTTGGCGCAGGCATAATGCAGGCAATCGCCGAGATTGAGCCCATGACGTCCCGAGCGATAGCGGTGTGCGGCCGAAAGGGCGAGACGGGTCGTTTCCCGTGCCGGCGGCAGATCGCGGATTTCAATGCCGCGCTCGTCGATGAATTCCAGAAGCAGAGCCTCGACCGCTTCCACCGAAAGATCGAATTTGTCCGGACGGGCAAGGCCGAGTGCTGCTTCCAGAACAGCGACCGGCGAGGTCATCGGGCTTTTCGCCGATGCGATCGCCTTCGAAACTCTCTCCGCCTCCGGCTCGTCGGAGAGAAGGGCGATGATGGCGCAGGCATCGACGAACACTAGCTTTCATCCCACATGGCATCGAATACTTCACGCGGAAGCGGTTTCTGGGCCTGATTGTGGAGGGCAATCCCGTGCTTTTCGCGGAGCCGCATCGCCGTTTGGCGCGGCGTCTCTGCATTGCTGCGCTTTGCGATGGCTTCCTTCATGGCAATGACAATGGCATCGGAGATACTGACGCCGGCCATATGCGCGAATTTGCGTGTCAGCGCATCCGCTTCACGATTGTTGACATTGATGGCCATGACCACCTCCATGTAGATGGATTTTGATTTTAATGTAGATCACGTGCGTGCTGATTCCAAGAGCGCGTGCCAACTACTGCCCCTTATGCCATATTGTTAGTTCTTGTTAGGGCTGCTATAAATAGCTGATGAAAACCGAGCCCATGAAAACCCTTACCATATCCCTTTCGCCTCAGCAGGTGGCGCGTCTGCACGGCGCTGTTGAATCCGGAGCCTATGCCTCCAATAGCGAGGTGGTTCGAGATGCCCTGCGTTTATGGGAGCAGCGCGAAGAAATTCGTCTCTTGGAAATCAACCGTCTCAAGAGAGCATATGACGAGGGCATGGCAAGTGGCGAAGGCCGTGAGGTCGATGCCAAAACCCTTCTGGCGGAGTTGAAGGCGGAAATCCGTCGCGGTGGCTAAATACATTCTAAGCCCCAAGGCAGAGGAAGATCTGCGCCAGATATGGCGTACAATCGCGCCGGACAATGAACGGGCAGCGGATGCTCTTCTCACGCGGATTTTGGACAAGGCCGAGCTTGCGGCAGGACAACCTCTCATGGGGTCTCCTCGGCCGGAATTGAGCCCCCGGCGCGAATCCTCATGAGGGGCGTTATGTCGTCATCTACGAGCCGATGCCTTACGGGATCTTTGTCGTTGCGGTCGTCTATGGGCCACGCGACGTTGAAAACTGGTTGCGCTGAGACAGGCTCTAGTGCCTGATATCGGGACTGAGAGCAAGTCTGCGCAGCCCGGAAAATTGCATCCTATCGATGGGCGGAAAGCACCGCCTCGCGCGACAGATACCCGACCCTCTCACCGCTCTCCGCCTTGACGTCGAGCCCCTGCAGGTCGTCGGCAAGGATCAACGCCAGGGCGTCGTGAAGACTGGCGCGGGGGCTGATGGAGACAGCGGAAACCTCAGTTGCGGGCGGCGTCATGACGCTTGCCACCTCGATCAGGCTCAGCCGCTTGATTGCCCGGTCCGGTCCGAGGAAGCTTTCCACGAAGTCGTTTGCGGGACGGGCAAGGATCGCTTCCGGCGTATCATATTGCAGCAGGCGGCCGTCGCGCATGATGGCGATGCGGTCGCCCATCTTGATCGCCTCGTCGATATCGTGGGTGACGATGACCACGGTCTTGCTGACTTTTTTCAGAATCTGCCGGAACTCGTCCTGCAGCCGCACGCGGGTGATGGGGTCGATCGCGCCGAACGGCTCATCCATCAGCATGATGGCGGGATCGGCGGCGAGCGCCCGGGCAAAGCCGACGCGCTGCCGCTGTCCGCCGGAAAGCTCGTGCGGCAGGCGGCGGCGCATGATCGCCGGATCGAGGCCGACCAGGTCGAGAAGCTCGTCGATGCGGCGGTCCGTCCTTGCCTTGTCCCAGCCGAGCAGGCGCGGCACGGTCGCGACATTGCGGGCGATCGTCATATGCGGGAAAAGCCCCACCTGCTGGATGACATAGCCGATGCTGCGGCGAAGCTGCTTCTGATCGGTCTCCGCCACATCACGCCCATTGACCAGCACGCGGCCGCGCGTCGGCGTTTCCAGCCGGTTGATCATCCGCATGGTCGTCGTCTTGCCGCAGCCGGAGGGGCCGATCAGCGCGACGGTCGTGCCAGTTTCGATCTCAAGCTCAAGGGCGTCGACGGCGTGGCGCTCGCTTCCCTCGTAGTTCTTGGTGACGTGGTCGAGTCGTATCATGGCAATGGCCTTCCGCGGTCATCGTCTTTGAGTGAAAAATCGCTCCAGCCAGCCGAAGATGAGTTCGGCGAGGATGGCGAGAAGGGCGATGGGAAGTGCACCGACCAGCAGGCGCGGCATGTTCATGATGGCGATGCCGGCATTGATGAAATCACCGAGCCCGCCGCCGCCGATGAAGGAGGCAAGGGCCGCGCCCCCGATCACTTGGATGGCACTCGTTCGCACGCCCGCGAGGATTGAGGGCACGGAAAGCGGGGCTTCGATCTGCCAGAGGATATCGCGGCGTCCCATGCCCATGCCGCTGGCGGCGTCGAGAAGGGCAGGGTCGATTTCGCGGATGCCGACGATGGTGTTGAGCAGGAGCGGCGGCACCGCCAGCACGATGAGGGCGATGACCGAGGGCAGGAGGCCTATGCCGAGGAAGGGCATGGCTGCCGAGAGGATCGCCAGGCTTGGAATGGAGCGCAGCGAACCGGCTATGTTGACGGCGACGAAGGCGGCGCGCGGCATTCTGGCGACGAGGAAGCCGAGCGGGATCGCAATGACCAGTGCGATGCCGAGCGAGATCGCACACATCAGCATGTGGCGGTTGAAGGCGCTGAAGAAGGTGCCGGGATTGCTGGCGATCCAGTGGAAGGCGTCGATCAGGATCATCCTGTCTGCCTCCCGCTGCGACGGCGGAGCATCTTTTCGATCGCCGCGAAGAGATAGTCGGTGAAAAGCGCCAGCGCCGAGGTGAGCAGGCCGCCGGCGAGGATCTTTTCCGGAAAGCGCTGGTCGATGCCCTCGAAGATGATCACGCCGAGACCGCCGGCATTGATATAGGCTGCAACGGTGGCAATGCCGATCACCGTAACCATGGCGATGCGGATGCCGCCGACGATGAAGGGCATGGCGAGCGGCAGCTCAATTTCCCAGATGCGCCTGATGGTCCCGTATCCCATGCCGTGCGCGGCATCCAGCACGTCGCGGGGGATGGCCTGGAAGCCAAGCCCGATGTTGCGGATGAGGATCATCAGCGAATAGGCCGCAAGGCCGGTGATGGCGGGCGCCGCGCCGATGCCGAGGGTCGGAATGAGCAGGGCGAAAAGCGCAAGGCTCGGCACGGCGAAGAGGACACCGGTCACAATGACGATGGCGCTGAAGGTGCGGGGCTTGCGTGCCGCCCATATGCCGACAATCAACGAGATGATCAGGGCGATTCCGACGGACGATAAGACGAGATAGAGATGTTCCAGCAGGGCTTCGGCCAGCCGATCGATATTCTTCGGAACCCACTTCATCGGCTGGCTCCCTTGCTGGAGCGATGGCGGGGCTGTCGCGGTCTCACCATGACGCTCCGAGGGTTTCGTCGGTATCCCGCGCTCTTGCCGGCATCCGATCGTATGCCGCCATATCCGGCTCCGCGAAAGCGGCGAGACCCAGCGAAGCGAGGATGGCTTGCCCCTCGTCGCTCTGGTGCGCGTGAAGAAGCGCATGCTTGAGTGCCAGAACCGTGTCCGACGGCAACTGCCGGGAGGCTACGAACAGCGGAAAGGGCGCGGGCTCGGTCGTCGCGACGATGCGAAGTGGCGCGATCATATCCGGCTCGTACATTTCCAGCAGTTGATACGCATAGGCATCGATTGCCCCGACATCGATCGTCCCGCTGCGGATCGCCTCCACGACGCCACGCGGATTGAGAAGCGGGCCGACCGTATTGCGCACTTCTCTTGCATAGGGTTGCGTGGAGACAAATTCTCGCGGTGCATTGTAGCCGGACTGCGAGTCCCGCACCGTCCAGCCCCATCGTGCCTTTGCGAGGTCGGTACTTTTGAATGCCGTATCTCTGGCGGCGACGATATGGCTCGCATAGACCGGCTGCCCGCCAGCCCAGTTCGCGAGCGAGATAGGTGCCACGAGCGGTATCGGCCGCTGTTCGGCGGCAAGCTTCGAGAAGGGGAAACCGCACATGAAGACAACGCCCATATCCGGCCGCTCCCAGAGCGCGGAAAGAGGTGCGGGAGCAGCGTGCGGGATCACCTCAAGCTTGACGCCGGATTGCGCACCGAGCCACGTAAAAAAGTCGTCCCAGAGCCCGGTTATCTTCGGGCTGAGATTATACATTCTCGAGCAGGCTATCGGCGGAGAGGCTGTTTCGGTCATTGCCGGTCACGCAAAACGCAGGCGCTGGCCGATATTCATCCGCTTGGCCTTGTCGACCATGGCCGCTCCGAGCGCGACATCGGTCGTGCTGAGGCCGCGATGCCAGAAGAGGATGGTCTCGTCGTCGCTCTCGCGGCCGGGCTTTGCACCGCAAACGATCTGGCCGATTTCGGCATGCAGCGTCTCCGCCGTCACCTTGCCCTCGTCCACATGCCGGCGCAATGCGCCATAGGGGCGGCCGGGGCCGCATTGCCCCCAATCGTCGACGACGACCTTGTCCATGATATCCGTCAGGTCGAATTCCAGCGCGCTCATCGTGCCGTAGGGAACGACGAAGGCGCCTTTCTTGACCCAGGAGGTCTTGAAGAGCGGCGTCGGCTCCGGCAGGCGGCTTGCCTCCACCATGATATCGGCGTCCTTCAGGCAGTCTTCCCAATTGTCCGTGACGATGATCTTCTTGCCGAGGTCCTTTTCCAGCTTGGCGGCGAAGGCATCGCGGCTTTCCGGGCGGCGGGAATGGACGCGGATTTCCTCGAAATCGAAGAGATGGTCGAGCAGGCGCACATTCCAATAGGCGGTGCCGCGCGCGCCGATATGGCCGAGCACCTTGCTGTCCTTGCGGGCCAGATGGCGGGCGCCGATGGCGGTGACGGCGCCGGTACGCATATCCGTAATCGCGGTGGCGTCGACGATCGCCTTCGGCACGCCGGTATGCGGATCGAAAAGGTTGAGCACCGCCAGTTCGGACGGCAGGCCCTGCTTGTAGTTATCGACGAAATCGCCGACCACCTTGACGCCGGCATAGCCGAGCGATTTCACATAGCCGCGCAGCACGTTGAAATGCCCCTTGTCGGAGCTTTCCGGCACGAGATGCACGCGTGGCTCGATCACCGTCTCGCCACGCCCCTGTGCATCCAGCGCCTTGCTGACGGCATCCAGGATTTCGTCATTGGTCAGCGCCAGTGCCTTGGCATCGATGGCGTTCAGATAGTCGATCCAGATTTCCTGCATTCCCGTTCTCCGGATACCGCCGCTGGCGGTCACATCGATTGCTGTAAATTGCCGGCGATGGTGCCGGACGGGAGCGCGGCGGGCTTAAAGTCCGTCGCGCTCCGAGACGATCAGGGAAGCAGACCCTTTTCCTTCAGGAAGGCTTCGGCCACGTCCTTGGGTTCCTCGTGGTCGTTCTCGACCTTGGCATTGAGGACGCGCATCGTCGCGTTGTCGAGATGTGAACCGAGCGCTTCCAGCACGTCTTTCATCTTTGGATTGGCATCCAGTGTCTGCTGGCGGACGACCGGGGCGAGGTAATAGGGCGGGAAGAGCCCCTTGTCGTCGTCAAGGGCAACCAGTCCCTTTGCGCCGATCTGCCAGTCGGTGGCGGCGCCGTTGACAACGTCGATGTCCTTTTGAGCGAGTGCATCATAGCGCAGGCCGAGCTTGGCGAACTGCTTGAATTCCTTGAATTCCGCGCTGTAGACGCGCTTCAGGCCGGGCAAACCGTCCGCACGGTCGGGAAATTCGGCGCCGCCGCCGAAGACCAGCTTGCCTGATACCTTGGCAAGGTCGGATAGCGTCTTCAGCTTGTCGGCATCGGCCGTTTCCTGGCGCACGACGATGACATAGCCATTGTTGATGCCGGTCGGCTTCAGCCAGGTGAGGTTGAACTGCTTTGTGTAGAAGTCCTTGACGTCATTATAGACCTTGTCCGGATCGGTGGACATCGTTCCCTTGACGACGGCGGAAAGCGCCGTGCCGGTATATTCCGGATAGA
The DNA here is from genome assembly GCF_041355235.1 of Rhizobium sp. RCC_161_2. Classification (NCBI taxonomy): domain Bacteria; kingdom Pseudomonadati; phylum Pseudomonadota; class Alphaproteobacteria; order Hyphomicrobiales; family Rhizobiaceae; genus Rhizobium; species Rhizobium sp. RCC_161_2. The sequence goes on from NZ_JBFUPL010000009.1 coordinate 16,924, forward strand.
GGTCGATTGCACCTGTGGTGAGCGCCTGCTGGGCAATCATCGTGCCGCCGAGATTGATCTTGCGCTCGACCTGGAAGCCGGCCTTTTCAAGAAGAGCCGCATACATTTCGGCGAGGATATATTGCTCGGTGAAATTCTTGCTGCCGACCTTGATGGGCTCCGCTGCAGCGGCGGGCTGGAAGGCGGAGGTGACCATCACTGCGGCGGCAATGGCGGACAGGATCGATAATTTCATCTTCATTCCCCTCTGGTTAAATGCGGTGGATCAATATTGATATTGCTGCAAAATCAGTTTTGGTCTTTTCAATTCCCGCCCCGTCAGGCGGAGTTCCGGATCAGTTCGGATATGCGTTGGAAGTCCGGACCCTGGGCGCGATCCTCGCTGAGGGGCGGCACCTGTTCGCGAATTTGCCGATAGACCTCCCGCGTACCTGTCCCGAGTTCGTTTTCCACGCCGCGCAGCTCCACCGCCTGGGCCGAGGCGATCAGCTCGATGGCGACGAGATAGCGTAGCCGCTCGATGATCGCTTCGGTCTTTGCAAGGACACTCGGCGCCATCGATGCCTGATCCTCGACGCCATCGGCGACCGGTATGGGTGTGAGCGAGATCGGCGCGGCGAAGTGGCGAATTTCCGCCTCGAGCGCTGAGACGGTCTTCTGGACCGTGGCAAAACCAGTCCGGCTCTGGCCGAGCGGCGTCAGGAAGCGCGGCAGGTCAGACATGCCGGCGGACATGATCTTCATCGTGCGGTAAGCGGTTCCGGCCGCGCAATGCGCCAGCGCCTGGCCGAGCCGTTCCCATGCCAGCACGAAGGCTGTCATGTCGAAATTGCCATGCGACAGCATCAGGCCTTCGTCGATCAGCACGACAGGATTGTCACCGGAGCTGGCGATCTCGATCTCCGTTATCTGACGCGCCTCGCCGATGGCGTGGAGGAGGGCGCCCGAGACCTGCGGCGCGCAGCGGTAGCTCAAGGGATCCTGCAGTCGCCGCGCCGCGCCATCGGCCAGCAGGGAACTGCCAGTGAGCAGATCGCGAAGCCGTGCCGCCGCCTCGCGCTGGCCGAAGGCCGGCCGTGCCGCCAGCGCCCGGTCGTCGAAGGCGGTCACATTGGCGCGAAACGCCTCGAAATTCAGGGCGACAGCGGCAAGCGACCAGGCGAACAGCTGTTCGATGTCTTCAAGGCAAAGGCAGGCCTTGCCGACGGACAGGCTGTTGGCGACGACGATCGCGTGCCCGTCCTTCGGCGCAAGACGAAGTGGTTCGAGCCCGGCTGTCATCAGCGCCTCGCCGGCTGCCATGACAGCACCGCCGATTTCCGCTTCGCCATCGCCCAGAAGTGCTCTGCCCATATGCGCCAGCGGCGCAAGGTCGGCGGCACCGATCGAGCCGAGGGAGGGGACTATCGGGTGGAAACCGGCATTCAATGCCGCGACGAGACCCGAAAATACCGGCAGCGATACACCGGAGCCGCCAGCCGCCATTCCGGCGATCCGGACGGCCATCATGGCGCGCACGACATCTCGCGGAAGGGGAGCCCCGACGCCGACGGCCCGGGCTTGCGGCACGCGCAGCTGGAAGGCCACGAGATCGTCGGTCGCCAGACGCGTATCGACGCCCGCGCCGAGCCCGGTCGTCAGGCCGTAGACGGGTACGTCAGACGCGGTGTAGCCGTCGACGATGGCGCGCGCGGCAAGGATTTTCTGTTCGACATCGGAGGAAATCGTCACCCGGGCATTCCGCCTCGCAATAGCGGCGATGTCGTTCACCGTCGGAACTGCGCCCGTAAAAGAGACGATGTTGCCGGCGGTGGTCATCCCTGCCTGCCCTCCAGAAGAGCGAGCGGCTTTGCCCGTCCCTTGCCCGAGCGCGCTTCCAGCCGGTACTTGTCGCCGGGATAGGAGAGCAGGGCGCAGGTGACGACGGCATCGCCGGACCATGTGCGGCGGAAGACCCTGAGGCAAGGCTGATCTGGCTTCATGCCCAGCAGTTTCCTCACCGTCGTATCCGGCTTCATCGCCTCGACGAAATGCTCGAATTCGGTGATCGGCGCGACCCGCGTCAGATATTCGTTCGGGGTGATCTCATTGAAATCATTGGTGAGATAATCGGGTGCTACGACCGGATTGACATAGCGTTCCTCGACCTGGATCGGCTGATTGTCTTCCAGATGCACGATCAGCGTATGCATGACCTCGATGCCCGGCTCCAGATCGAGCGACTGGGCGACGCTGGCGTCCGCCTTGATGCGGTCGGCAATCAGCACCTTGGCGGTATGGCGATGACCACGGCTGGAAATCTCCTCGGCGATGTTCTTGATCTGCAGCAGGTCGATATCGTGGCGCTGCGAGGAAACAAAGGTGCCGAGGCCAGCGGAGCGCGTCAGCACGCCTTCGAACATCAGTTCGCGCAGTGCTCGGTTGGCGGTCATGCGGCTGACGCCGAAGGACGAGACCAGCTCGCTTTCGGAAAAGACACGATCGCCCGGCTTGAGCGTGCCTTCGGCGATCAAACCCATGATCTTTTCCTTGATGCGCAGATAATGCGGCGCGTCGCCCGCCGGTTTGGGTTTCGGTCCAGTCATGCCAACCTCGCAGTTCCATAATCGAGCGCCGTGACAGCACGCGCGGGCACTCGAGCCCGGAAGCGTATGTCGTGGCTTTCTCGCCAAATATCGAATTCCAGCCGGTCGCCGGGAAAGACGACGGCGGTGAAGCGGGCGGCGATGACGCCGACATCCGCGATGTCATTCGTGCCCAAAGTTTTCCCGATCGCATAGCCCGCATGGCCGAAAGTGCACAGACCATGCAGGATCGGGCGCTTGAAGCCTGCCAGGGCCGCATAGTCCGGATCGGAATGAAGCGGGTTGAGATCGCCGTTCAAGCGGTAGAGAAGAGCCGCATCCTCGGGCACGACGATTGCCAGGTTCGCATCCGGCTTGCGGTCGGGTAGGGGCGCCAGCGGTTCCGGCGGCGTTCCCGCCGATCCGCATCCGCCGTCGTCGCGACAGGCATTCGTCTGCACGATGGTTGCGACCGGCGTCTCCTCCGCTTGGGTGAGGATCGTTCGCTCGAACGTCGCGAACATGCCTTTTTCCGGCCCGCGATCCACGACCGACAGCATGCGTGAGTGCGATTTGAGCGGGATGTCGAGGGGAAGCGGACGATGGATCGTCAGCCGATGCTCGGAGTGAACGAGGCGCTGCCAGTTGACGCCCGCGTCCTTCATCCAGGAGCCGGCATGGGCAATGACGTTGGCGAGCGTCGGCGTGGGGCGCAGATCATGCTCCTGCAGCCGCTGCAGATGCGCCGGATCGAGAGGGGCGGCGCCATAGCCGACGGTCAGCGCGTAGAGAATGGCGTCGCGCGCCGTTACCGTCTGCCGGGCTTCCGGAATGGGAAAATCCATGAGCGCTTGCAGCGAGACGGTCATGGTCACGCTCCCGACTTGGCGGTAGGTTTGCGCACGCCGCCCGCCAGGCGAATGCCGCCATCGACGGAGAGCAATTCGCCGGTGACGAACTCCGCACCCTCGACTAGCCAGACAACCGCGCCGGCGACATCGTCGGGCATTGCGACACGTCCGAGCGGTGCTGTGCCGGAAAAGCGCGCGGCGAGCGCGTCATAGGCGTCGGTTCCGAGCGTCTGGCGCATCCAGCGGGTATCGATGACGCCGGGGCAGACGGCGTTGACGCGGATCTCCGGGCCGCAGGTGCGGGCGAGCGCCATGGTCAGCGCGTTGAGCGCGCCTTTGGAGGCGGTATAGGCAAGCGAGGTTCCGCCGCCGGTAAAGGCGACATTCGAGGAGACGTTGACGATCGCGCCGGCGCCGGTGGCACGCATAGCCGGAATGGCGGCGCGGCACATCTGGTAGGCGCCGACAACATTGACGCCGAACACTTTCTGGAAATCCTCCGCCGAAAGCGTTTCGAGATCGAAGGGATCGGATTTGACGGTAATAGCGGCATTGTTGACCAGCGCATCGAGTCGGCCCCAGCGCTCCACAGCCCTGGCCACCATCGCGCGGCAGGCGGCATTGTCCGATACGTCGGCCTGAATGAGCTCGACCTCGGTGCCGAGCGTCTCGCAGGCGGCGGCGGTCTCCTCTGCCTCGTCGCGGCTGCGGCTGTAGTTGACGACGACCCTTGCGCCCTTTTCGGCAAACATGCGGACGCAGGCAGCGCCGACGCCGGTCGCCGATCCCGTGACGATGACGACGGAGCCATCAATCTTCATGGCCGGAATCCTTCATGGCGGATGGACGAAAAAGGCGGACGTCCATCTGCCTGACCTGGTCGGCGATGGTGACACCTGACGGCAGACGGTCGATGACATGGGCTTTCAAATCGATGCCCGGTGCGACCTCCATCAGTGTCAGCCGGCCGTCGATGACGTGAAAAACGGCGCGTTCGGTGATGACGATCTGTTTTTGTCCGTTGGGTGCTGCGGCGGGATCGGAGCTTACCTGCGTAACCTTGTCGACGATCTTGCAGGAGCGGCCGTCGGCGACGATTGAGAGCTTCCCATCCTCGAGCCGGATATCAGCGCCGCCATGTGAGAACGATCCCATATAGACGACGATGCCGGCGGTTTGGGAAATGTTGGTGAAACCGCCGACGCCGACGATGGACTTTCCGAAGCGACTGACATTCACCGCCCCGCGCATATCGACCTCCGCCATTCCCAGGAAAGCGACATCAAGGCCACCGCCGTCATAGAAATCGAACTGGGAGGCTTGCGGAATGATGGCGCTCGGATTGATCGCCGCGCCGAAGGAAAGCTCCTCCGCCGGAATGCCGCCGATAACGCCGGATTCGATGGTGACGGTATAGTCGTCATAGGCTTCTTCGCTGGCGATGCGGCCAATCCCCGCCGCAATCCCGATGCCGAGATTGATCGTCGCTTGGGCGCGGCTGAGAAGTTCCTGAAAGGCGCGGCGCTGGATCACCTTGTCGACTGAAAGCGGTAGCGGGGGCAATTGGCCGGCTGCGGCCCGGAAGCGGCCGGTATAGGCGATATTATCGGTCTCGCCGAAGCTGACACCATGCTGGGCGGGATCGTCGCAGACCACGACATAGTCCACCAGCATGCCCGGAATGCGTACATCGGCGGCGCGTAGCGAGCCGCGTTCGGCGATGCGCTTCACCTGGACGATGACGATGCCGCCGGAATTCCGGCCGGCTTGCGCCATGGCGAGAACGTCGACAGGAAAGGCTTCGTCCTCCATCGTGATATTACCGTCCTCGTCGGCGGTCGTGCCGCGCAGAAGAACGCAATCGAGTGGCATCGAGGGATAGAGCAACCAGTCGCGGCCGCGCAAGGTGACCCGTTCGACCAGTTCGGTCGTCGTGCTTTCGTTCATCCGGCCGCCGCCATGTAGCGGGTCCATGAAGGAGCCGAGGCCGATATGGGTGATGACACCGGGTTGGCCGCTGGCGATGGCGCGATAGAGCTGGGCGATCACGCCCTGCGGCCAACAATAGGCATCGACCTTTTCCGCCAAAGCCAGTTCGCCGAGCCGGGGAGTGCCGCGCCAGCCGCCGGCGATGACGCGCTTGACGAGGCCTTCATATCCGAAATGGCCCATGCCGCGCGTCTTGCGGTCGCCGGCGCTGGCGGCAAACAGGAGCGTAAGATCACGAGGAACGCCTTCCGCCAGGTAACGCTCCTCGACGGCTGCCGAAATGGCCTCGGGATGGCAGCATCCTCCAAAAGCAGAAGCGGCGACGGTCATGCCGTCTTTCAAAAGAGCCGCCGCTTCATTCGAAGTGATGATCTGCATAAACGCATCCATTTAAGGGTTGGCTGTATATACAGGCACAGCGAATGAGTGTTTGCAAGGCAATAATCGGCGCTGATTAAAAATTTAGCAGCCGGTCGCGAAAGCCGGTGTGGCGTGCTGCTTGCTGGAACTCGCGGGCTGGGCTTTGCCCTTGCATATGTCGTTACTAATCAAATCCATGGTTTTTATCAAGTTACGAGGCCGAGGATTTTCAGGTCCGGCAATGCGGAGCGGTGTTCGGTGCGCGCTGGCAACACGAGACATTTAAATGCAGGTTTTTGCATATTAAATGGGCACGCCACCGGTTCGGCTAAAATTTTTGCCATCCTAGTTGCGTGGCCGTAGGTTTCGTGTAACCTGTATATACAGGTGGAACAAGAACGGGTGAGCCAGGTTGATCACTTTCGAAAATGTGACGAAGCGCTATCACGGCGATGTTGTGGCGGTGAACGAACTGTCGTTCACGGCGCCGACCGGTAAATTGACGGTGCTTGTCGGGCCGTCCGGATGCGGCAAGACAACATCGCTGCGCATGATCAATCGTCTCGTGGCCCCGAGCTCCGGCACGATCCGGCTGGGCGACGAGCCGACATCGCGGATGGACGAAGCGGTGCTTCGGCGTCGGATCGGCTATGTCATTCAGCATGCCGGCCTCTTCCCGCACCGGACGATCATCGACAATGTCGCGACGACCGCTCGCCTGAACGGTACGCCGAAGAAGCAGGCACGCGCTATCGCTCTGGAACTGCTCGAGCGTGTCGGTCTCTCGGAAAGCTTTGCGGATCGTTATCCCTGGCAGCTTTCGGGCGGACAGCAACAGCGCGTCGGCGTGGCGCGCGCGCTCGCCTCCAATCCCAAATTCATGTTGATGGACGAACCCTTCAGCGCGGTCGATCCCATCGTTCGTACGCAGCTGCAGGACGAATTCCTGCGTCTTCAGCGAGAGATGGGCAAGACCATCATCATGGTCACCCATGATATCGACGAGGCGCTGAAGCTTGGCGACCAGGTCGCCGTCCTGCGCGTCGGCGGCGAGCTTGCGCAAATCGCGACGCCGCAGGAATTGCTGACGAAACCGGCCGATGCCTTCGTCGCCAATTTCGTCGGTCGCGACCGGGGCTATCGTTTTCTGGGCTTCGTCGGCGCCAATGGACGGCTGGCTGTCAAGGCCGAGCCGACCGTGCGCCTCGGCGATGCGCCGGAAGCAGCGCGAGGCGCCGCCAAGGATCGCTGGCTGCTGGTCACCAACGAACGCGGCGAACCTCTGGGCTGGACGGAACCGGCAAGCCTGCAGGGGCCAATCCGGATGGGCGACCTCAATCTCAGCGGCACGCTCGCCTCGGCTGACGGCTCGCTGCGACAGCTTCTCGACGCGGCTTTGAGCTCGCCTAGCCGGCGCGGCGTCGTCGTCGACGACAAGGGCCAGCTGATGGGCTCCATCGGGGTTGCGGATCTGGTTGCGCTGCTGGATGGATCGGAAGATCCGGCTGCTCCGGTGAAGGGAGCGGACCATGCGGTTTGACTGGCTGCTCCGTGAGTCCGGGAATATTGCCAACCTGTTCTGGTGGCATGTCGGTCTTTCCGTTATTCCCGTCATCGCCGCCCTCATCCTTTCGCTGCCGCTCGGATGGCTGGCGCATAAGAGCGGGCTGTTCAAATCGGCGATCCTCGGGGTTGCGGGCCTGCTCTACACCATCCCGTCGCTGGCGCTCTTCGTCCTTCTGCCTCTGGTGCTGCACACGAAAATCCTCGATCCGCTGAATGTGGTCGTCGCCTTGACGGTCTATTCGCTGGCCCTGCTCGTACGTACCGTCAGCGATGGCCTCGGCGCCGTGCCCCCGGATACGCTGCAGGCTGCCACCGCCATGGGGTATCGGTCTCTACAGCGATTTTTCCTGGTCGAGTTGCCGATCGCCGTGCCTGTCATCGCGGCAGGTCTGCGCGTGGCGCTCGTCTCCAATGTCAGCATTGTTTCCGTCGCTGCCTTGATCGGGACGCCGCAGCTCGGACTGCTATTCACGCAAGGTCTTCAGCTCCGGTTCGTCACGCCGCTGATCGCCGGCATCGTGCTCTGCCTGCTGCTGGCTGTCGTCCTCGATGGTCTCGTCATCCTGCTCAATCGCTGGCTGACACCCTGGCGTCCGAGAAAGGTGTGAGCTCATGATCGACTGGTTTCTCAATCCAGCGCAGTGGCACGGTTCAGAGGGTATCCCGACCCTTCTCGCCCAGCACCTGCAATATAGTTTCATCTCGCTTTTCATCGCTGCGCTCATCGGCCTGCCTGCCGGCCTCTATGTCGGGCATACCGGCAAGGGAACCTTCCTGATCGCCGGCCTGGCGAACGCCACGCGCGCCTTGCCGAGCCTCGGCCTGATCGTCCTGCTCGTTATTCTCGTCGGGCCCTATTTCAAATCGGACCTGGCCTATCTGGTACCGAGCATCGCCGTCCTGGTGCTGATTGCGGTGCCGCCGATCATGATGGGCGCCTATTCAGGCATCACCTCGGTGGATGCGGCGGCCGTCGATGCGGCCAGGGGCATGGGTTACCGGCCGCTCGCCTTGCTGCTCACCGTCGAGCTTCCCTGTGCATTGCCGCTGATCTTTTCGGGCTTCCGCAGTGCGGCTTTGCAGGTGATTTCGACAGCGACAATCGCCGCCTACGTCTCGCTTGGCGGCCTCGGCCGGCTCATCATCGATGGCCGCGCCCAAAATGACTACATGCAGATGGCCGCCGGCGCCGTTCTTGTGGGTGTTCTCGCCCTGATCGTCGACCTGTTCTTCGGCCTCACATCCAGGATCGCAGTCTCGCCCGGCTTGACGCGCCGGACTGTGAAGGGCGCCGCCATCCGGCGCCAGCTTACAAACGAAAAATAACGGAACAGCTAGGAAGAACGATAATGATAAAGCGAAACATGCTTGCACTCGGCGCTATCGCCATTTCTGCCCTTCTTGCGGTCGCTCCGCTCGCGCGGGCCGAAGACCCCTTGTCCTCGAGCACGCCGCGCTCGGATGCGGATACGATCATTGTCGGATCCGCGGACTTCCCGGAAAGCCAGCTCCTTGCCAAGATCTATGCGCTGGCGCTCGCCGCCAAGGGCATGAAGGTGGACACGAAGCTCAATATTGGCAGCCGCGAAGTCTATATGCCGGCGTTGCTCGACGGTTCGATCGACCTTCTTCCCGAATATGCAGGCGCCACGCTGAGTTATCTCGACAAGAACGCGACCGCGCATGCTCCGAAGGATGTCGTTGAGGCGCTCGGCAAGGTGCTGCCGAAGGGCGTGTCGATGCTGACCGCATCCGATGCCCAGGATTCGGACGTGCTGGCCGTCACCGAGGAGACCGCCAAGAAATACTCCCTGACGTCGATCGAGGATCTGAAGCCGGTCGCCGGCGAACTCATCCTCGGCGGCCCGCCGGAATGGAAGACCCGCAAGGAAGGCGTCGTTGGCCTGAAGGAAGTCTACGGCCTGGAATTCAAGGATTTCAAAACCCTTGACGTCGCTGGTCCGCTGACCCTCTCGGCTCTGACCAATGGCCAGGTCCATGCGGCTGACATGACCTCGACCGATCCGGCGATGAAGGCGAGCAAGCTCGTTGCGCTGAAGGACACGAAGAACCTGTTCCCGGCGCAGAACATCCTGCCGATCATCGCCACCAGCAAGGTCAGCGATAAGGTCACCGCGACGCTCAACGCTGTCTCCGCCGCGCTGACGACCGAGGACCTGATCGAGATGAACGGTCGCCTGGCCAATCAGGAAAGCTTCGAGACCGTTGCCGGCGATTGGCTGGCGAAGAACAAGCTGAACTAATCGATATCACGGCGGCCGAGCTCATGTTCGGCCGCCGACACCTGGACAGAGGAAAGTTGAGAAGCCGCTTGTCTCCAGACGGAGAAGGCTGGCGTCCGTCCAGGGAGGGCGGAAATGGAACATAGCGATCAATCGTCACACGCCTCCACCACCGTCACGCTCGGCACTGCGCCGACCACGATCGAGGAGATCGCAGCGATCGCGATGGGAGCAAAGGTGGCACTTTGCCCCGATGCCATCGCCGGCATGAGCAGGGTCCAGCAACATCTTCTCAAGGCGATCAGGAATAACGTGCCGATCTACGGCCTGACGACCGGGGTGGGCGATCTCTACACCGTCAAACTCAAGCCCGAAGACATGTCCCAGATGCAGCTCAACACGCTGCTCAGTCATGCGAGCGGCATGGGTACGCCGCTTGATCCGCCGGCCGTGCGCGCCATCATGGCGACGATGATCAAGGCGCTCTTGCAGGGCTGCAGCGGCGTCAGTGCCGGGCTGGTGCAGACCATGAGCGAGATGCTCAATCGCGGCGTCACCCCTTGGTCGCCTGCGAAAGGTTCGGTCGGCTATCTGATCGCCACCTCGCATATCGGTCTCGTCATTTTCGGCGAGGGGCGTGCCTGGTACGAAGGCGAGCTGCTTTCCGGACGCGAGGCGATGACCCGCGCCGGTATTGCCATCAAGGCTCCCGGTCCCCGCGAAGGTCATGCGTTGATCAGCGGCACCTACGAGATTACCGGCATCGGCGCGCTTGCCGTCCATCAGGCCGAGCAACTGGTGGCGATTGCCGATATCGCCGGCGCCATGAGCCTGGAAGCGCTGAAAGGCAACAGCCGGGGCTATGACGAACGCCTGCAGCGGATGCGGCCGCACCCCGGACAGGTCGCGACGGCAAGCCGGCTGCGAAGCCTGCTGTCGGATAGCGAGGTACTGGCGAAGCATCGCGATCATCGCCTTCAGGACGCACTTAGCCTGCGCTGCATTCCGCAGGTCCATGGCGGCGTGCGCGACGCGCTCGCCTATTGCCGCGATGTCCTGACCATCGAGATCAATTCGGTGACAGACAATCCCGTTTTTGTCATCGAAGACGATGAACTCGTGCCTCTGCCCGGCGGCAATGGCCATGGTGCGCCGACGGCGCTCGCGCTGGATGTGCTGGCGATCGCCATCGCCCATGTGAGCAGCATGTCGCAGGCAAGGTCGGACCGCCTGAACAATGGCCATATCAGCGAGCTGCCGCCTTTCCTCATGGGCGCGAGCGGCGCCAATTCCGGCTTCATGATCCCGCCCTACGCGGCAGCGGCCATTGCCGGCGACAATCGCAGCCTTGCTGCACCGGCTTCGGTCCATACGGTAACCACCTGCGCCAGCCAGGAAGACCATGTGAGCATGGGCGTCTCCGCCGCAATGCAGGCGCGCACGGCGGCCGACAATCTCGCCGATGTCTTGACGATCGAGCTCATCTGCGCCGCCCAGGGGCTGGAATTCCATCAGCCGTTGCGGCCGGGGAAGGGTACGGGCGCCGCCTATGACGCGATCCGGCATGTCGTTCCGCCGCGCGACAGCGACCGCGCCATGTATCCGGAACTGCAGGCCGTCCGTGACATCATTGACAACGGCACCATCGCGAGGGCCGTCGACCGTGCCCTCGCAGTCAACGTTTAAGAGCTTGGAGACTTCCGTGACCGAAGCAACGCAGGCCGTACGGCCGCTGGATGGAATAAAGGTGCTGGATCTGGCGCGCGTGCTTGCGGGGCCTCTGTGCTCGGCCATGCTGGGCGATCTCGGTGCGACCGTAACCAAGATTGAAATTCCCGATCATGGCGATGATTCCCGTGCCTTTTCCCCGCATGTCGGCGGAGAGAGCAGCTATTTCATGCTGGTCAATCGCGGCAAGAAAAGCGTCACGCTCGATCTGAAATCGGATGAGGGCCGCGAACTGCTGCTCGGACTGATCAAGCAGGCCGATATTCTCGTCGAGAATTTCCGGCCGGGCGTCACGGCGCGTCTGGGCATCGACTACGAGGCCGTAAAAGCGCTCAATCCGCGCCTGATCTATGTCAGCATTTCCGGCTTCGGCCAGGACGGGCCGCTTGCGCATCGCGCCGCCTACGATCATGTCGTCCAGGCGATGGGCGGCATCATGACCGTCACCGGCTGGCCGGACGGCCCACCGACGCGGGTGGGCGATGCGATCGGCGATGTTGTTGCCGGCATCTACGGCTCCTGGGGCGCGCTTGCGGCGCTGCTTCAGCGCGATCGCACCGGCAAGGGTCAGCATGTCGATGTCGCCATGCTCGATTCCATTATGTCCCTGCAGATGGTCTCACTGTCACAGATCACCGGCGGCAAGGGCGTACCCGGCCGCGTCGGCAATGCGCATCCGATCAGCGCGCCGATGGATTCCTATCAGGCGACCGATGGCTATGTTGTCATCGCCGTTGCCAATGATGCGCTCTTTGCCCGATTGGCGCGGGCGCTTGGCAATCCGAGCCTGACCGAGGATGCTCGCTTCAAGACGGATCCGGATCGGCAAGGCCATCAGGAGGAGCTGCGATCCGTCATCGAGGCTTGGACGCGCACGCGCTCGACGGAGGAGGTGACGCAGCTGCTCGACGAGGCGGGTGTCCCGGCCGCGCCGATCTACGATCTCGCCCAGGCGCTCGCCACGCCGCATGCGCAACACCGCCAGCTGTTGCATACCGTGCAGCATCGCAACGCCGGTGAATTCCAGGTGATGCCGCAGCCGGTCCGCTTCAGCGGCATGGCTTCGGGTGGGAATTATGTCGCCCCGACCCTCGGGCAGCATACGGATGCGGTCTTGAGCGATGAGCTGGGGCTGGACGGCCCCGACATCGAAAATCTCCGGCTGCGGGGAGTCATCTGACCATGGCGCAGGATATTAACGAGAAGACCCGCATTCGGCCGAAGGTCGCCGTGCTCGGTGCAGGCACGATGGGTGCCGGCATCGCCGGCGTATTTGCAGCACAAGGCTATCCCGTCGCTGTCTATTCCCGCAGCGCGGAGACGCTCGACAAGGCTCGCAGCCGGATCGTCGCCATCTCCGGCGAAGCGGCGGTGGAATACACGACCTCGATCGAGGACTGCGTTTCCGGCGCCGGCATCGTCAGCGAAAACCTGGCGGAAGACGTCACGCTGAAGCAGCGCATCTTCGGCGAGATCGAGGCGATGGCGCCGGTCGATTGCCTTTTGACGACGAATACCTCCAGCGTTCCGATCACCCTGATCGCGGCGGGGCTTGCCCGGCCGGAGCGTATCGTCGGCATTCACTGGTTCAATCCGCCGGCGGTCATGCCGCTTGTCGAGATCGTGCGCGGCGAGAAAACCTCGGATGAGGTCGTTCAGCGCGCCCGCGTGCTCTGCGCCGATATCGGCAAGGAAGTGATCGAGGTGAAGACCGATATAGCGGGCTTCGTCGTCAACCGGCTGCAATATGCGATCCTGCGAGAAGCACTCCACCTCGTCGAAGTGGGCGCCGCCTCCATTGAGGATGTCGACCGGGCGGTCGAAACGACGCTGGCGCCTCGGTGGTCTGCGGCAGGACCACTGCGGCTGATGGATCTGGCCGGCCTCGACACGGTCGAGAAAGTGTCGCGTATATTGATGCCGGCGCTCGACCGCAGCGAAGGCATACCCCCTCTGGTAAGCCGGCTGTGCGAGGAGGGCGCTTTCGGAACGAAGAGCGGCCGCGGCTTTTACGACTGGACGGCGGAAGAGATCGCGGCCGCGATCGCGCGCCGCGACGACACCGTCCGCCTGCTGACGGAAAGGCGCAAGCCATGACATCTTCCCTCGTCAAAACCGAGAAGCAAGACGGCTTCGCGCGCGTCATCCTTGACCGTCCGGCCAAGCGAAACGCGCTCAATATCGAGATGCTGACCGGGCTTGTTGATGCACTGCGCGACTGCCAGGCGGATCCAGCCGTGCGGGCGATCGTCATCAGCGGCAGCGAGCGCGGTTTTGCCGCCGGCGCCGATATCGGATCGCTTGCCGCCGCCAGTCCCATCGAGCTTTATACCAGCGGCTTCAGCGAGAAATGGGACGAGGTGGCGGCCATGACCAAGCCGCTCATCGCCGCCATTTCAAGCTACGCCCTTGGCGGCGGTCTTGAGCTGGCGCTGATCTGCGACATCGTCGTCGCCGATCGCACGGCATTGTTCGGCCTGCCGGAAACCGCGATCGGCACCATACCCGGCGCCGGCGGAACCCAGCGCCTGGTACGCGCCGTCGGCAAGTCTATGGCGATGGAGATGGTTCTGGCGGGGCGCAAGCTCGATGCGGAAGAGGCGAGGGCCTGCGGCCTGATCAGCAGTATCGCCGCCGATGGGGAGACCGTGGACGATCTAGCCTGCGCGATCGCCGAACGGATCGCTAAGGCTGCACCGCTTGCCGTGGCGATGGCCAAGGCCGCGGTGCTCGAAAGCTTCGAAACGCCGCTCTCCGCCGGCATCCGATACGAACGCTCGCTTTCGGCCCTGATCGCGGCAAGCGATGACCGGGCGGAGGGGATGCGTGCCTTCGCCGCGAAGGAACCGCCGCAGTTCAAGGGACGGTGAGAGGGGCGATTTCCACCAACGCCTAAAGCTGGCGCCGAATGCGATGGCATCTCTTCCGGATCGAGTGGGTGAGGCGGTCAAGGATCTTCGTCGGGTCACTACCTCGTTCCATGATCTCTGTTCTGACGCTATCGCAGGCACTGTCAACGAGTGCCGCAAGTTCCTCGATACGCTTGATCGTCGACGCTGGGCTGAGGCCTATCTGTTCGGCAAATGCTTTCCAATCCTTGCCGTGCAGATCCGAAGCGCTGAATTTTCCCCCGATGCCTTGCGGCAGGCTTTGATCGACTTGTTCGTAGGCTGCGGCGCACATCAAGTCGTATAGCGGTGCCAATTTGGCCGATCCGCCCGCGCCTATCAGGATGGAGTAGTTTTTCGCATGCGAATCTGAGTTGCAGATCAGCAGGTTGAAGATGACGGCATCCAGCAGTTTCAGTCGCTCACCCGGCGAGATCAGATCATTGATCGCACCGAACATCTGTCTCATCGTGACGCCCGCGCCGGATGATGAGCGCTCATATTTTTGCAACGGAAAGTGGCCGGTAAGCTGGCAAAGATCTTCCTGATGGACCCGGCGCATGTCGCCTTGCCCATCGGTGAAACGATCATAGCGCTTCACCAGCAAATAGCGACGCTTGCCCGCCTGACCGATCGTCGCCTCGGCGGCGTCCAGGCCGCATGCCCCTGCCAGTGCCAGGCAGAAAGCTTCGTTGTCGACGCTTCCTGTCAGGCGATCCGTGTCCGGCTTGACGATATGGGTCGAGGGGGTGCCGTCGACCGGGATTGAGATCCGGCCATCTTGATCGACAAAGACCGGCAGCTTTTCCTGGACGCCAGCCAGCGACATCGAGACGCCACGCTCACCGACGAGAAATGGCCTGGCTGGAAGTTCATTCAGAATGCGCTCCAGCGCCGTCTCGTCCGGAACCGGTCTGAGATGGACGCCGGGTTTCTTTGGCTCACCGATGGACAGGGCACCGGCGGTGTCGCGGCCGATATGCCCAAGGAGACCGACGATATCCTGGGGGGATACCTTGAGGCGTTGCCCGATTTCCGCAAGATGAAGTTCGGGCAGCAGGTTGGCGAGCCAGGGAAGGAGTTTGTCCGCAGTCACCGGTCCTGATTGCAACGGCATCGTAAGCGAAACTGGAAAAGCGGAGCGGCGTGCTTCCCATGTGGGATCGTAGTCGAGACGCCACTGATCCGTGAACGTCAGGTGCGCAACCGGAAATCTCTCGTAGTAGATTGCTGTCATGTCCCGTCACCAAAGGTCGGCAGGAAGCCGAGTTCGTCGTCTTCCTGTTTCGACCGCTGTGGTGATGCGGATTTGAGATCTGCGAGCTCGCAGCCCACGGCACGAGCAACGATGAGTGCCTTTTCAAGCTGGCAGCTTGGTTTGCCTGCTTCCAGCTCGACAATGAAACGCTCACCCGTCCCAGACCGGGTCGCGAGTTCGGCCTGCGTCCAGCCGAGTGCTTTCCGCTTGTTTTTGATCAGGGTTCCAAAGTCGCGCGCCGAGCGGATCATTCTTCTCTCCTGTTTCTCTTACCGTACAGGAAGATTTTCATGCTAACAAGGGATATCTTACCGATCGGGAAGTATATCGCGTGGAGATCAAGACACTTCCCGATCGGTAAGTTATTTCATGGAGAGAAAGGCGTTGATAGCGATGATTTCAACGGCTCTTGAGATCACATCGTCGCGCCGAGCTGCCAGGGTACGAACTCGTTGCGGCCATAGCCGAGCAGTTCGGATTTCGAGCGCTTGCCGGAGGCAGTTTCCAGGATGGACTGGAAGATCTCGCGCCCCTTTTCCTCGATTGACACGCCGTCGATGATATCGCCGCAATTGATGTCCATGTCCTCTTCCATCCGTGTGAACAGATCGGAATTGGTGGCGAGCTTGAGGGACGGTGTCGGCTTGCAGCCGTAGGCAGATCCCCGGCCGGTGGTGAAGCAGAGCACGTTGGCGCCGCCTGCCACCTGGCCGGTCGCCGCGACCGGATCGTAGCCCGGCGTATCCATGTAGACGAAGCCCTTGCGGTCGATGCGTTCGGCATAGCGATAGACACCGCGCAGAGTGGAACTGCCGCCCTTGGCGACGGCGCCGAGGGATTTCTCCAGGATGGTGGTCAGACCCCCGGCCTTGTTGCCGGGCGAGGGGTTGTTGTTCAATTCGCCGCCTGTTTTCGCGGCGTAATCCCGCCACCAGTCGATCAGGTCGACGATCTTCTGTCCGACCTCGGGGCTTTCCGCCCGCCGGGTGAGGAGGTGTTCCGCGCCATAGATCTCCGGCGTTTCCGACAGGATTGCGGTGCCGCCATGGCGCACGAGAATATCGACAGCTGCTCCCAGCGCCGGATTGGCGGTCAGCCCGGAATAGCCGTCCGAGCCGCCGCATTGCAGCGCCAGCATCAGCTCCGAGGCTGGAACAGTTTCGCGCAACGACCTATTGGCAAATGGCAGCATCTCGCGGATTTTCTCGACACCCATCATCACTGATTTGCGGGTGCCGCCGACCTCCTGGATCGTCAGGCTCTGGAAATGCTCGCCCTCGGCAATGCCGTAGGTTTTCTTCAGGCGGGGGATCTGAAACACCTCACAGCCAAGCCCGATCAAGAGAATGGCGGAGAAATTGGGATGGCTTGCGTAGCCCCATTGGGTCCTTGCCAGCAGATCATATTCCTCGCCCTTGCTGCCCATGCCGCAGCCCGTTCCATGGGTGAAGGGAACGACGCCATCGACATTGGGATAATCGGCAAGGATACCGGAGCGCATGATTTCGTCGGCGATGAAGTCGACGACGGTGGCGGAACAGTTCACGGAGCTGAGGATGCCGATATAATTTCGCGTGCCGACGCGGCCGTCGGCGCGCCGGAAGCCCTCGAACGTCGCGGGACTTTCTCCGGGCAGAAGCCCGCTATCGGGCTTCGCCTCAGAGGCAAAGGCATAATCGCGCTCGAAATCATGGATCGCGACATTGTGTTCATGCACCCAGTCGCCGGGCTGGATATCGCTGCTCGCAAAACCGATGATCTGTCCGAATTTGCGGATCGGCTCGCCGGTCCGGATTGGCTGAACGGCGACCTTGTGGCCGCGCGGAACGGCTGCCGCGACTGTGATGCCGCCATCGATTACCTTGCCGCGTGACAGGCTTTCGATGGTGATGACGACATTGTCGGCCTCATGGAGACGAAGCGTGCGCGGCGCGGCCATGCGATCACACCTCCAGAATGGCTTTAATGACGCCGGCTTCGGGGCGCAGCCATTCGGTGAAGAGCCCGGGAGCGTCGGACAGCGCGCCGCGATGGGTGTTGAGAGTGGCCGTCGGCACGCGCCCGGCCTCCATCTGCTTCACCACTTCGGCGAAATCATCCGGCTGAGCGTTGCGGCTGGCAAAGAGTGTGGTCTCGCGCTTGTGGAATTCCGGATCGGAGAAGGTGATGTCCTGGCGCACGACGCTGACAAGGACGTATCGTCCGGCATGGGCCACGAAGCCGAAGCCGCGCTGCATTGCGCCGGCATTGCCGGTGGCGTCGATGACGACATCGAAGAAATCCCCATCCGTCAGGCGCTTGGCCTCCGCTTCAGCATCTTCGTTGGCGAGAAGGGTCCTGTCGGCGCCGAGCGCGCTGGTCGTAAAGGCAAGGCGGTCCTCGCGCATGTCCATGACGGTCACATCCGCACCCCGCGCCTTGGCGAAGATGATCGCCGACATGCCGATTGGTCCTGAGCCGACGACGAGAACGCGATCGGAAGCCTGGATGTTGCCGCGCTTGACGCCATGGGCGCCGATCGCCAGGAATTCGATCATCGCGGCTTCGTCGAGCGAGGCCTTGCCGGCCGAGATGACGTTCTGTTCGGGAACGCACAGATATTCGGACATGCCGCCGTCCTTGTGCACGCCGAGCACGGCGATGTTCTGGCAGGCATTGGTCACGCCGCGACGGCAGGCAACGCATTTTCCGCAGGAGAGGTAAGGGACGATATAGACATTGTCGCCCTTCTTGAGCCGCGCCGATCCATGGGCGTCCTCGACGATGCCTGAGAGTTCATGGCCCATGACACGCGGATATTCGAGGAAGGGGTGCTTGCCCTGAAAGATATGAAAATCGGTGCCGCATATGCCGACGCGCTTGATGCGAACCAGCACCTCGCCATCCGCGGGAACGGGAATATCCCGTTCGATCAGAGATAGCCGGCCCGGCTCGTTGCAGATCAATGCTTTCATCGTTCACTCCTTGTCCGCAGGGGCCAGCCCGCTCGAACCGCTTCTTGGGATTGCAGGGAGCGCCGACAATGCGGCGCTCCGGTGTTTGTTTTACGTCTTCGGCATTTCGGCCGGAAGCGCCACGCCATTATACTTCTGATAGATCTCGTTGAGCTTGCCGTTTGCAAGGTTCTTGGCGATCCATTCGTTCAGCGTTGCCTTCAGCGCGTCGTCGCCCTTGCGCAGCCCGATGGCGTAAGGATTGGTCTTCAGCACCAGCTTGACCTCGAGCGGATCGCTCGTCCGGCGCTGGTTGACGGCGGCCATGATCTGCGGCGAGGACGCCATGATGTTGACCTGGCCGGAAACCAGCGCGGTGATCAGCGTCGCGTCGTCGTCATAGCGCACCATTTCGGCGCCTTGCGCCTCCGTTGTCGCGACCTTGTCGTTGGTCGAGCCGCGGGTCGTGCCGAGGCGCTGGCCGACGACATCCTGCAAGGTCTTGATGTTTGCGCTCTTCGGCGCGGCGATGACGATCTGGATGACGCCATAGGCATCGGTGAAATCGATGACCTTCTTGCGTTCCTCATTGACGCTGAAGGACGCCATGACGATGTCGGCCTTGCTGGTCAGCAGGAAGGGCACGCGGTTCGGGCTGGTGACGGGCACGATTTCCAGCGGATAGCCGAGATCGGCGGCCAGCAGCTTGGCGGTCTCGACGTCGGAGCCGGTCGGCTGCATCGCCGCATCGCTCATGCCGAATGGCGGTGAGCCGAGATCGACAGCGATCAGCAGCTTCTTCCGCGTCTTGATGGTCTCCAGCGTGTCGGCCAGAGCCTGGCGCGCGTTGACGCCCAGGAATGTTGTGCCGGCCAATGCGCCGGTTATGCCTGCCAGAAAACTTCTACGTTTCATGTTCTCCATCCCTTTGTCCTTCCAACAAAATCTCTTCCCGTTTCGGCCTCAGAGGCCGCTGCCCACGAATTCGCGCAATTCGGTCGTCTGCGGATTGTCCAGCATCGCGCCCGGTCCGGTTTCCCAGACCTGGCCCTGATGCATGTAGACAACCTTCGATGCCACCTTGCGGGCAAAAGCCATCTCATGCGTGACGAGGATCATCGTCATGCCGCCGCGGGCGAGATCCTCCATGACCTTCAGCACCTCGCCGGTCAGCTGCGGGTCGAGCGCCGACGTCACTTCGTCGAAGAGCATCAGCTTCGGCTTCATCGCCAGGGAGCGGGCAATCGCCACGCGCTGTTGCTGGCCGCCGGAAAGCTGCTCCGGAAAATGCTCTGCCTTGGCTTCGAGGCCGACGCGGCTCAGCACTTCGCGCGCCAGATCGCGGGCGGCGGCCTTGCCGAGCTTCTTCACGCAGGTCGGAGCGAGCATGATGTTCTGCTCGGCCGTCAGGTGAGGAAAGAGGTTGTAGCTCTGGAAGACAATGCCGACGTCGCGGCGCAGCGCGCTCTTGTCGAGCTTGGGGTCATGGACCGCGTGGTCGCAGACCTCGATCGTGCCGCTCTCGATGGTCTCGAGCGCATTGATGCAACGCAGCGCCGTCGACTTGCCTGAACCGGATTGGCCGATGACGGCGGCAACCTCGCCGCGGCCGACCTCGAACGATACGCCATTGAGAACCTTGACGGCGCCGAAGGCCTTGTGGACGTTGGTGACTTTAACGATTGGCGACATTGAGCTTCCTCTCGAGGTTGCGGCTCCACAGAGAGAGCGGAAAGCACATGGCGAAGTAAAATACTGCCACCACGATGAAGACGGTGAAGGGTTCGAAGATCGAATTGTTGATGAGCTTGCCGGCCTGCGACAGCTCGACAAAACCGACGACCGAGGCGAGCGAGGTGTTCTTGACGATCTGCACCAGGAAGCCGACGGTCGGCGGCGTGGCGATGCGCAGTGCTTGCGGCAGGATGACCTTGACCATGCGCTGCCAGCGCGACAGGGCCAGGCACTCCGCCGCTTCCCACTGGGTCTTCGGCACGGATTCGATGCAGCCGCGCCAAATCTCTCCGAGGAAGCCGGAGGAATAGATGATGAGGCCGGCCGCCGCGGCGATGATCGCCGGAACCTGATCGAAGCCGAGAATGGCGATGCCGAAATAGATGAGGAACAGCAGCACCAGCAGCGGAGTGCCCTGAACGATCTGGATGTAGGCCGCTGCAATCGTCCGCAATAGGCCCGAGCTGCTGACGCGCGCCAGTGCGACCAGAAAGCCGAGAAGCCCGCCGCCGAGGAAGGCGATCACCGAAAGGCCCGCCGTCCACATCGCCGCCCAACCCAGAAACTCCAGATGAACCAAGCCGAATGTTGTCATGGCCGCGTCCTTTACAGAGCCGTGCCGAGCTTGCGCCGGCGAACAAAGAGACCGAGGCCCAGCAGCCAGAGGGCGATGCGGACGATGAAGGACAGGAGGAGATAGAGGACGCCGACGACGATGTAGGTCTCGAAGCTGCGGAACGTATCCGACTGGATGCGGTTGGCGACAGCGGTCAGTTCCTCGGCCGAAATCTGCGAGGTGATCGAGGAGGCCAGCATCAGCAGCACATACTGGCTGGTCAGCGCCGGATAGACGCGCTCGATGGCGGGCCGGATGATCACATGCCAATAGGTCTGCTTGCGCGACAGCCCAAGACATTCCGCCGCTTCGAGCTGCGCCTTGTGGATGGATTGCAGGCCGGCGCGGACGATCTCGCAGGTATAGGCGCCGACGTTGACGACCAAGGCTACGACGGCAGCCATGTTCGCCGAGACGTGGACGCCGAGGGTAGCGATACCGAAATAGACCAGAAACACCTGCACCAGCAGCGGCGTGTTGCGGATGACCTCGACATAGGTGGCAATGATGCCGCGAAGCCAGGGGCCGCCGTCGGCCCGGCCGATGGCGCAGAGCGTGCCGAGGACGAAGCCTATAACCGTGGAGATGACGGAGAGCTGAAGTGTCAGCCAGACGCCGTGCGCGAACTCCTTCCAGTAGGGCAGGAGGGAGGCAAAATCGAACTGGTAGCTCATGCTGCCCCTCCGGATGCTGGATAACGTGATGCTATCGCCCGCAGGATCGGAGCCTCGTATTGCTCGGGCGTCGCTCCGACCCAGTCGAGAAAGGCGGCGATGCGGCGCTCGACCTTCTGGGTGTGATGCTGCGCGATATCGGCAATGCGGTGATTGAGGAATGGGTTGAGGAAGCGATCGAGCGTGGTCGCGACATAGGTCCGGGCTTCTTCACCCATGCCTTTCGAGGCGAAGCCAGGGACGACCTCGTTCTCATAGAGGGCTTCCAGCCGCATCCGTATGCGCGGATCGGCGAGGATTCCGCCGACTGTTTGATCGTCCGCATGGCCTTCGGTCTGCCAAATCTCGGCGAGATAGGTGTGCCCGAGGTTGAGGATATGCAGCTTCAGGCGCTCGTAGGGTTCGAGGTCATCGGTCAGCACGATCTGCTCGTGCGTGCAGGGCAGGCGGACGCCCGGCGCGCGTTTGATCGCCCAGAGGGCATAGGGTTCCGCAACGGCGCCGATCGGCTCGATGGGTTCGGACACGATCCTGTCGACCAGCGTATCGGCGAAGGCGACATCGCGGTCGAGCCATTCGAAGAAGTCTGCCGGCAGACCGTTTCGCCGCGCGCTTTCGACGACGACCTGTTTCAGGGCCTGGCCGTTGCTCGTCACCAGTTCGCAGGGCAGCACCACCAGGGGACGCCTCGATGCCTGCCAGCGACGACAGAGAAGCTCTGCCAGTTTTGCCGGGAATGAGTGTGGAGGGCGGTCGCCGGAGGAGAACTCATCGCCATCTGGATCGGTCCGATAGCCGGTATCGCCGGTGTTGGAGACGACGAAATCCGCCTCCTCGACGAAAAGCCTAGTGATCTCGGCCCAGTCGCTTGCCGCCGACAGGCCGCGGTCGACACTCTTCACCCGCACCGTGCGATCGATCACCTTGCCGTCCGACATGCCGCGAATGACGACGGGATAGCCCTCGGGCTGACCGAATGCCGCGACGCGGCCGCTTCGGCTGCCTGATCCGGAGACCTGAACGACGGTGATGGGGCCGACTGTCTGGCCGGCTTCCGCCGCTTCGTGGAGGAAGAATGCCACATGTGCCTGCAGGAAGCGGCTCGTCCCGAATTGGATGATGCGGCCGCTCACGCGTCTATCTTCCCGAAGGATGCGCGGTCCAGAGATGTGTTTGCAAGATGAATTCCAGACAAGCTTCGATCCTCCCTCCGACTGTCTTTTGCATATATAAAACAGTCTGGAATTTTTGTGTCAACTGTTTTTTATATAAATAATCCGGCCTATATGGTACGGAATGGTAGCAGCAGGGGATGGTTTGGAATGAAGGGGAATACAGTCTACAAGGGCGCGTACAACCGCTGCCTGTC
This sequence comes from Rhizobium sp. RCC_161_2, assembly GCF_041355235.1. Lineage (NCBI taxonomy): Bacteria > Pseudomonadati > Pseudomonadota > Alphaproteobacteria > Hyphomicrobiales > Rhizobiaceae > Rhizobium > Rhizobium sp. RCC_161_2. The sequence continues at coordinate 39,697 of NZ_JBFUPL010000009.1, forward strand.
CTATCTCGGCGATGTCGAAGTCGATCAGAAGCTGCCGTCGAATTCGGAATTGGCGTCGAAACTGGGGGTCAGCCGCACGACGGTGCGCTCGGTCCTGTCCTCACTGATGGATGCCGGAATACTGCGCTTCGACGATGCCATCTACTCTTTGCAGCGGCGGCCCGAGCCCGGCGACTACTTCCCCGAAACACAGACGATGTCCGCCGCCGCCGCCGTCGAGCGCCGGTTCATGGAATGGATTCTGCAGGGGGATTTTCGCGCCGGACAGCTGCTCAACAGCGCGGAACTTGCGCGGCAGTTCGGTACCTCGACCACCACCATCCGCGAATATCTCACGCGTTTTCAGCACTTTGGGCTGATAGAGCGGCGCCCCAACAGCGCCTGGGTATTTCTCGGCGTCACCCCGAATTTTGCCGCGGAAATATATGAAGTCCGCGAAATGTTCGAGCTGCGCTCGGCCAGGCATCTGCTCAAATTGCCGGATAGCGACCCCTGCTGGAGAGAGCTGCAGGCGATCGAGGCGGAGCATCTCGAGCTGCTGGCGGACATTGATCGGCGCTATCGCGAATTCCCGGCGCTGGACGAGCGCCTGCATCGTTGCGTGCACGATGCCTCGAAAAACAGATACATCATCGAGTTCTACAATGTCGTTTCGGCCTTCTTCCACTACACCTATCAGTGGAATATCGATGACGAGAAACAGCGCAATGTCAGGGCGCTTACCCAGCATCTCGATTATATAGCGGCCCTTCGTAGCCGGGATCCTTCGGCGGTGGAAGCACACTTGCTGGCCCATCTGGGCAGTGCCCGCGCAACGCTGCTGCGCTCCATCCAGATGGGGCCGTTCAAGGTTCAGTCCTAGGGCACCTGCACGCCTGTCGCGACGGTGTGAACGCAATAGAGGGATTTGGTGGCGGTGATGAACAGCTGGTTGCGGCGCGGCCCGCCGAAAGTGAGGTTGGAGACGGTCTGCGGCACCTTGATCTTCCCGAGCAATGTTCCGTCGGGCGCGAAGCAATGCACGCCGTCGCCGGCGCTGGTCCAGACATTGCCGGCGACATCGACGCGGAAGCCGTCCGGAAGCCCAGCGTCGATGTCGCAGAATACCCGGCTATTGGCGAGTGTCCGGCCGCCGATCACGTCGAAGACGCGGATGTGACGTGGCGCGTTGATATCATGGCTCGATGCTGAATCGGCGATATAGAGCTTGGTTTCGTCCGGCGAGAAGGCCAGGCCATTCGGTTGGCCGAAATCGTCGACCACGATCTCCATTTCGCCGGTTTCTGGATCGAGCCGGTAGACGTTACGCGTCGCCTGCTCGGGCTCGGCCTTATAGCCTTCATAGTCGGACAGGATGCCGTAGGTCGGATCGGTGAACCAGACCGACCCGTCGGAGCGGACGATGACGTCGTTGGGCGAATTCAGCCGTTTGCCCTGAAAGCTGTCGGCGAGAACGGTGATCGATCCATCGATCTCGGTGCGGGTGACGCGCCGCGCGCCATGCTCGCAGGAAACAAGCCGCCCCTGGCGGTCACGCGTATTGCCGTTGGTGAAGTTCGAGGGCGCACGAAAGGTTGATACGCCGCCATCCGGCACCCAGCGCAGCATACGCTGGTTCGGGATGTCGCTCCAGATCAGGCATCCGCCGTCGGCAAACCACACCGGGCCTTCCGCCCAGCGGCAACCGGAATAGAGCTCGTCCAGAGCGGCGCTCTTGACGACGAGATAACGAAACCGGGGATCGTGTATTTCGTAGAGGGGGTGCTCGTTCTTGGCCATTGCGGTGTTTCCTGTGATGCCTGCTTGGATGTCGAAAAGAGTCTCAGCGCCCGCCGAGCGGGCGGCCGCCGGCCACGAGGATGACGGCGATGATGATGAAGCCGGTGAGGATGAGCCGCGAACCCGCGCCGAAGCCGTAGGTGTTCAGCATCGACACGACGAGAAACATGAAGAGTGATGCGCCCCAGATGCCTGGCACGTTCGAATCCCCGCCCGCCACCGCCGTTCCGCCGATGATGACGACGGCAATCGACATCAGTAGATATTCCGAGCCCATGTTGAGGGCGGCGCCGCCGGAGAAGCTGGCGAGGAGATAGCCGCAGATCGAGGCGAGGACGGCGCAGAGGATATAGGTCGCGAGCCGCGTGCCATCGACGGGAATGCCGGCCATGCGGGCCGCGAACATGCTCTGGCCGATGGCCGATATCCAGCGGCCATAGATGGTCTTTTCCAGCAGTATCCAGGCAAGCACGGAGAGCAGGAAGGCGACGATGGCAATATTCGGGATGCCGACGAGGCTTGACACGGTGAAGTCCGCCAGCTGCTCCGGCGGCTTGATGCGCAGGCCGCGGTTGCTCCAGATCGCGGTGGATTGCACGATGAAGCTCATCGACAGCGTCGCGATGATCGGCGGGATGCGCAGAAGCTTGATCAGGGCATAGTTGCCGATGCCGATAGCGAGGCCGATCAGGATGGAAATCAGAAGGCCGGGCACGATCATGCCGTCCTCGACATTCATCAGCTTCAGCGCCACGGTTCCGGCGAGCGTCATTGTTGCCGGAACGGAGAGATCGATATTGCCTGGCCCAAGCGTGATGACGAACATCTGACCGATGCCGACGATGACGGAAAAGGCCGCGAAGGTGAGTGCTGCCTGCGACAGGCCGAGAGAGCTGGCACCGCCGGTGAACAGGACGGTGAGAACCCACACGACGAGCGTCGCGGCAAAGGACCAGATCCAGGGTTTCCGATGGAGCGCGCGAAGGGCGTTCATGCGCGGTTCCCCCGCTTTTCGAGACGGTTGAGGAAGAGACGCAGGGCAAGCACGACGATGAGAATGGCGCCCTGTGCGCCGATCTGCCAATCTGGCGAAATCCGAAGGAAAGACAGGAAGGATCCGGCCAGTGTCAGCGTCAGCGCGCCGATGACGGCGCCGATCGGCGAGATGCGGCCGCCGGTGAATTCGCCGCCGCCGAGGATGACGCCGGCGATCGACAGCAGCGTGTAGCGCAGCGCGATGTTGGCGTCCGCCGAAGTGGTGAGGCCGACAAGAGCAATGCCTGAGAGCACGGCAAACAGACCGGCCAGCCCATAGGCTGCGGCACGAAGGAGGAGGATCGACCATCCGGCGCGCTGCACCGAGCGCTGGTTACCGCCGACGCCGCGGATCAGTACGCCGAAAGCGGAGCGCATGACGACGAAATGCGCGACAAGGGCGATGACGACGCTGGCGACGATCGCCATGGGAACGAGCGGCGGTTTCGAGGTCATCAGCCAGCGTGCCCAGGCGGGCGCTTCGCCGCCAGGCGCCGGCAGGAGCAGGACGGCAAGACCACCCCAGACGAAGCTCATGCCGAGCGTCACCACGATCGACGGCAGATCCCTGACATAGATGACGACGCCGATGACGGCATAGGCGGCGATGGCTGCCGCGAGGATCAGAATGCCGAGCAGCGGAGAAGATTGCAGATAGGTCGCCGCCACACAGGCGGCGAAGCTGACGAAGGTCCCCATCGACAGATCGAGGTCGTTGACGGACATGATCATCATCTGGGCAATGGTCGCGAGCGCAATCGGCACGGCCAGATTGAACAGGAGATTGAGCCCGATATAGCTCATGGCGCGCGGCTGCAGATAGAAAACCGCGACCAGCAGGACGACGAGCGAGAGCGCCGGGACGAGCAGCCGCACCATGCTGGGCGAAATGCGGATCATGCGTCTTCTCCAGAGAATGAGGCTGCCAGCACATTTTCCTCCGTAATGGCATCGCCTGTGAGTTCCGAAACGATGGCGCCGCTGCGAAACACATAGACGCGGTCGCAAAGCCGGATTTCATCCATCTCGGTCGAGTACCAGATGAATGTCCGGCCGCCGGCCGCTTCGTGATTGAGGATGCTATAGACCTCCTGCTTGGTGCCGATATCGACGCCGCGCATCGGATCGTCCATCAGCACCAGCGACGACGTCGTCGCCAGGGCGCGGGCAAAGAGAACCTTCTGCTGGTTGCCGCCCGAGAGCGACAGGATGCCGTTTGTCATGTCGGGTGTGCGGATTTCGATCCGTTTCTTCCAGTCGCCCCCGAGCCTGTCTTCGCGAGCTCTGTTGACCAGGAACTTCTCCGATAGATCGGAAAGTGAGGCGATGCTGAGGTTTTTCAGGATGCTCCAGAGGGGAAAGGTCCCGTTCAGGCTGCGATCGCCGGCAACGAAGGCGATGCGCCCTTGCCGTCCCGGCAGCCAGTCGCTGCTGAGCGCGCGGTAGAGTTCGAGCAGCATGTCGGTCTGGCCATGCCCGCCGAGACCGGCAAGGCCGATCACTTCGCCCTTGTAGGCTGTGAACGGAAGACCTTTGCCGCCTCTGGCAGGCAGGGAAAGGATGGGCGATGTGTCGGCGGCTCTATTCTTGTTGCGGTCGAAATCATGGTCCTTGACCACGCTGCCCATCGCCTGGACGAGGCTGTGGGTCGAAAATTCCTTTGCCGGGCGATTGGCAACGACCTTGCCGTCCTTCATGACGACGATGCGGTCGGAGGTCGACAGGATCTCGCCGAGAATATGCGATATCAGCAGCACGGCACCGCCCGCATCGACATATTTGCGCACATACGCCATGAGCTGCGCCGCAAGCCCCGCATCGAGCGACGATGTCGGCTCGTCGAGGATGACGAGCTTAGGCTGGTGTCCGACCGCGCAGAAGACGATGGCGATCTCGACCATCTGCCGCTCGGCAATCGAGAGTTCGCCGACGGTTTGCATCACGTCGATGCCGTGATTCGCGAAAATCTCGTCAAGCTTGGCGCTGACGATGCCGGCCGCTTGCCTGCGCCAATTCCATCCGCTGAGGTCGCGATGCACGACCCGCATGTTTTCGACAACGGTCAGGTTCGGCGAAAGGGATAGTTCCTGAAAGACGCAGCGGATGCCGTGGCCGCGTGCCGCATTGATGCCGCGTGCGGTCTCATCGCCATTGTAAGCAATGGTGCCCTCGTGAGGGCTGAGGCTTCCGTTGAGGACGTTGACGATCGTCGATTTGCCGGCGCCGTTATGGCCGACCAGCCCGATGCATTCGCCGGCATCGATGATAAGATCGGCACCATTCAGCGCCTTGACGGCGCCGAACTGCACCTTGACGCCGCGCGCGGAGACGACCGGCTTTGTCTGTGCATCCTCGCTCATGGGCTCATTGTCTTTGGCTGCATTCATGGATCGATCCGGCAAGAATTCCTCAGCGACCGGCGCCACTCGGGAATGGCACCGGTCTTGAATTGTGGCACGCCTCGGCTCACTTGGCCGCGGCGATGACCTTCTGGGCGTCTTCCAACGAATATTCGACGTTGGCGACGCCACCCTGCTGGGTATTGGCGAGATTGGTTTCGAGATTGTCCTGATCAATGCGCAGGAACGGGACGACCAGATCCTTCTTGACCTGCTTGCCGTCGAGAATCTGCTGGGCGACCCAGAAGGCAAGCGTCGAGACGCCGGGAGCGATGGAAACCGACATGGTCTCATAGCCGCTTGCGTCCTTTTCCTTCTTCCACCAGGCCAGTTCGTCCTGACGGTTGCCCATGACGATCGTCGGCATCGGGCGCTTTGCCGCGGCAAACGCCTGCGCCGCGCCATAGCCGTCGCCGCCCTGTGTCGCGACTGCCGCGATCTCGGGCAGGCTGGGCAAAACGCCCGCAACGGCACGCTGGGCGACGTCCTGTGCCCAGTCGCCATGCACGGAGCCGACGATCTTGAACTGCGGGTATTTCGCAACGGCATCGTGAATGCCGGCCGAAATCTCGTCATCGACGGAGACGCCGGCAAGGCCGCGGATTTCCAGGATGTTGCCGCCCTTGGGAAGCTTCTTGGCCAGATACTCGATCTCGCTTGCGCCCATGCCCTTGAAGTCGACGGCAATGCGCCAGGCGCAGGGTTCGGTGACGATGCCGTCGAAGGATACGACGGTGATGCCGGCATCGCAGGCTTCCTTGACGGCGCCGTTGAGAGCCGTTGGTGATGCCGCGTCGATGACGATGGCGTCATAGCCCTGCAGGATCATGTTCTGGATTTGCGCCGCCTGTTCGGTCGCCTGGTTTTCCGCCGTCGTGAATGGATCGGCTGCGGCAACCACGCCGGCTTTCACGGCTTCGCCCGTCACCTTCTGCCAGCTTGTCAGCATGGCCTGACGCCAGGAATTGCCGGCGTAATTGTTGGACAGGGCAATTTTCTTGGATGACGTGTCTGCAAGTGCGGCAAACGGCGTCGCAACGGCTGCGATCACGACGGATGCCAGAAGTGTCTTGGCGATGTTCATGTTTTTCCTCCCAAAAAGACCTAAATCTCACTCCCAGGCCATGATTTTCGAACGCGCTCCTCAACGATGTTCGAAAATAGTATTTGCGCTGAAGGTTCCCCTGTCAGTAAGAATAGGATGTCCGAGATTCTTTCGGTTGTACAGGCGCTTAACGGGACGGATGTTGCGGGATTCCGCATAAAAATTGCGCCTTTCCGCAAGACGAACGATCCTGATCAGCGCTTAATGACCTTCGGATTTCGCGTTCCGCAACTGGCCTGGGGAGAGGTCGGCGCGTTGCCTGGGAGGGCCGCCTTGCACACGTTAGAGCCTCGGTCGGTGTTCGACCATTACCTTAGCATTTCCAGGCTTTTGGCCGGGCAGCTCGATTTTCATTCGGTCATCCGCTCTGTCGCTGCCGAGATCAGCCATGTCATTCCCTACGACCATTTCGATGTCTGCATCATCATGGTGGATGAGAAATATCACATCGCCTATGAGAGCGGCCTTGAGACCGATTGGGGCAAGCGCCACCCGGCTCCGGTCAGCGACAGTCCCATCCGTACGCTCCTCTGGGGCGAGGTCGACCATCTGTTGACCGACGACGCCTGTAGTGATCCTAGGTTCCATTTCGAAGGTGCCTTCTCGCATCCGATCATCAGCCAGTCGCTGAAGGCGCGCCTGCATGTGCCGCTGAAAGTCCAAGGCGCCGTGATCGGGGCCTTGAGCTGCTCCAGTCACCAGACCGGATTCTACGGGACGCAGGACGTGGTGAATGCGCGCGCCATCGCGGATCTGCTGGCGCCGCATTTCTTCGCGATCCGGGCCGCCGAACAGGCGAAGCGATCGGCCATCGTAGAGGCCGAGGCGCGGGCTAGGGAAGAGGGCTTGCGGTTGGGGGCACTGAAGCTGACTGAGGCTCTGGAGGCCGAGCGCCAGCGCATCGGCATGGACCTGCACGACCAGACCCTCGCCGATCTCACGCGCCTGTCGCGGCGGATGGAGCGGCTAGCACACACGCCCGATGTCACCGGCGAAGCGCTTGAACCTTTGTTTCGTGGGTTGCAGCAATGCATGCACGACCTGCGCCAGATCATCGAAGAGGCCAAGCCCTCGGTCCTCCAGCTCTTCGGCTTTGCCCAGGCGGTTGAAAATCACCTCGAACGCTCGATCCAGGAAAGCGGCGCGGCTGTCGAGTGGAAACTGACTGACGAGACCAACGGCGCCATCGACTGCCTGGAGCAACCCGTCAGCATCGCACTCTTCCGCATTGCGCAGGAGGCGATCAACAATGCGGTTCGCCATGCGCAGGCGAGCCGCATTCTGGTTCGCTTGGGAGCCACCGGCGGTGCCCTGACCATAGAAATCGACGATGATGGCGTTGGCTTGGCCCAATCCCGCAAGCCATCGGGAGGTGGCATCGAGAATATGAAAACCCGGGCGCGGCTGATTTCAGCGCGGTTCGCCGCGAGACCCGCAGGCCCCAAGGGCGGAACTTGCGTGAGTGTCACGTTGGCCGGCCGTCCTCTCGTGGCGGGAGGTGCGGCATGAAGGTGCTGATCATCGAGGACGATCCGCTTCATCGCTCCTATCTCAACGAAGCCGTCCGCGCCGCTCTACCTGAATGCGAAACCGTGCTGGAGGCGGAAAACGGCAATGCCGGCGAGCGGCTAGCGCGCGATTTCAGATCGGCGCATGTCGTCATGGACTTGCAGATGAGCCCGCGCAACGGCATCGAGGCGGCGCGGACCATTTGGAAAGAGCGGCCCGAGACACGCATCCTGTTCTGGTCGAACTATTCCGACGAGGCCTATGTTCGCGGCGTGTCGCGTATCGTGCCGCAGGGTGCGGTCTATGGTTATGTGCTGAAGTCAGCCTCTGACGATCGTCTGCGGCTGGCGTTGCGCAGCATCTTCATCGAGAGCCAATGCGTCATCGACCGCGAAGTGCGCGGCATGCAGCAGAAGAGCCTTGGAAACGCCAGTGCCTTCACTGACGCCGAATATGAGATCTTGGTCGATATCGCGCTTGGCATGACCGATCGTGCCATTGCGCAGCGGCGAAATCTGTCGGTGCGCAGTGTGCAGAACCGGCTACAACAGCTCTATGAGAAGCTCGATGTCTACCAGTCCATCGGCGGCGAGGCAGACGGTGGACGGTTTAATCTGCGTGCGCGGGCCGTGGCCGTGGCTTTCCTGCGCAAATTGCTGAACCATAGCGCTCTTGAGCGCGCCGAGGCCGATCTAGCCCATTGGCTTGGTCGGCAAAGAGCCTCGATGCATCCGGAGGGTGGCCGCTCTCCCCGGAATGGGTGAGGATGCGCGGTTACGGAAACGCCATGGCAGGTCAGACGAGACATGCCATGGCGATTGCTGATCCGGCGAAGGTCAGAGTTCTCCCTGACGGCTGCGGGCCATGACGACCGGAAGCAACAGATCGCCCCAGTTGCCGTCGCCGCCATGATGTCGGGCCGAGCGCACCAGCTCGACCGAGACGCCGGCCTCGACGGCTTTCATGACCGAATGGTTGAGGCGATGCAGATCGTTCGCCAGCATCCGGATCGTGTTTTGCTGATCCGGCGACAGGCTTGACGATTGTTCTTCCGCGCGTTCGCGGACGCGTGCGATGGAAGCCATGGTTTTCCTCCTTAAGGTTCGGGTTATTCGGCGGCTGGCCGAAACTGTTCGTGCTCGGTCGATGCCTTCATGGCAGTGGTCGATGAAAGACCGCCGCTGATGGCGAGCGACACGGCATCGAAATAGCCGGTGCCGACTTCGCGCTGATGTTTGATGGCGGTATAGCCGTTCCTTTCGGCGGCGAACTCCGCTTCTTGCAGCTCGGAATAGGCCGCCATCTGCCGCTCCTTGTAGCCACGCGCCAGTTCGAACATGCCGAAATTGAGCTGGTGGAAGCCGGCAAGCGTGATGAACTGGAACTTGTAGCCCATGGCGCCAAGCTCGCGTTGGAACTTGGCGATCGTCGCCTCGTCCAGATTTTTCCGCCAGTTGAAGGACGGCGAGCAATTATAGGCAAGAAGCTTATCCGGATGATGCCTGTGCACGCCTTCGGCAAAGCGCCGGGCCTGCTCCAGATCGGGCTTCGATGTCTCGCACCAGATGAGATCGCAATGAGGTGCATAGGCGACCGCGCGGGCGATGCAGGGCTCGATGCCGTTGCGCACCTGATAGAAGCCTTCGATCGTGCGTCCCGCATCATAATCGACGAAGGGCTGGTCGCGCTCGTCGATATCGGAGGTCAGCAACTTTGCCGCTTCGGCGTCTGTGCGGGCAATGACCAGCGTCGGCACGCCCATGACGTCGGCCGCCAGCCGGGCGGCATCGAGGTTGCGGATATGTGCCGCGGTCGGGATCAGCACCTTGCCACCGAGATGGCCACATTTCTTTTCCGAGGCGAGCTGATCCTCGAAATGAACACCCGCGACGCCAGCTTCGATATAGGCCTTCATGATCTCGAAGGCGTTGAGCGGCCCGCCGAACCCTGCTTCCGCATCGGCGACGATCGGGGCAAACCAGCTGTCGACGGAAAGCCCCTTGTCTTCCGAGGTCTCGATCTGGTCGGCGCGCTGCAGCGTGCGGTTGATGCGCTTGGCAAGCTCCGGCCCGGCATTGGCGGGATAGAGCGATTGATCCGGATACATGGCGGAAGCCGTGTTGGCGTCGGCCGCGACCTGCCAGCCGGAGAGATAGATCGCCTTCAGGCCGGCGCGAACCATCTGCATGGCCTGGTTGCCGGAGAGCGCACCGAGCGCATTGACGAAATCCTCGCTGTGCAGAAGCTGCCAGAGCCGGTTCGCGCCCATCTCGGCCAGCGAATAGCGAAGTTCCACGGAGCCGCGCAGCCGCTTCACATCCTCGGCGGAGTAAGGGCGCTCGATGCCGTCGAAACGACCGGTCGGGATATTGCGGATCAACTTGTCAAATTCTGTCACGATTTCCTCCATACAGAATGCTCGTCGCTGAGGTGACGCATTGACAAGATCGACAAAGTGACGGCGAAATGCCAGTCAAACCTTTCAAATGACGCTTGGAAAAGGGTCATGTTGCAAATCCTTGACGAAGACGTGCAGTCACTTTGTCAATTTTTGTAAACATTGCGGAGGTGGAGGAGGTCGGATGGTGGAGAGAAAGATTTTCGCAGGCCCGAAGGTTCGGCGCGTGCGCAACGGGCTCGGCATGACGCAGATCGCCATGGCGGATGCGCTGGAGATTTCTCCGTCCTATCTCAACCTGATCGAGCGCAATCAGCGCCCGCTGACCGTGCAGCTGCTGCTGAAGTTGAGCTCTGCCTTCAAGATCGATCTCGACGATCTCCGGAGCGAGGCGGGCAACGGTCTCAGCCAGTTGAAGGAGGTCTTTGCCGATCCTCTCCTTGCCGGCGAGCTGCCGGGTGATCAGGAGCTGGTCGAGCTGGCTGACATCGCGCCCAATGCGGCAAGCGGTATGGTCAAGCTCTATCGCGCCTATCGCGAACAGACGGCGCGCCTGTCCGATCTGATGACCTTGACGATGGAGAGTGGAGCAATGCCGCCGATCGGTGGGGCTCGCTTGCCGGCCGATGAAGTCCGAGATGTCTTCGAAAGCCGGACGGCTTATTTTCCGCGCCTGGAAATGGCGGCGGAGAGTTTTGCTGCCAGCCTTTCGCCCGAGCATGACCTAGTCTTCGCTTTGAAGGAGTGGCTACGCATCGAGCGCGGGATCTCTGTTCGTATTCTGCCGGTCCATGTCATGCCTGATCTTCGTCGGCGCTTCGACAGGCATTCGATGCGCCTGTTCATATCCGAACGGCTGTCGCCCGCCGACCAAGCACATGAAATCGCCATCGAGGTGGCAACGCTCGCCCTGCAGGATGCGATCAGTGAAGAGTTGCAGGCTCTTTCGCTCTCGACGCCGGAGGCGAAGCGCATCGCCCGCTTCGAGCTTGGCCGTCTGGCTGCCCTGGCGCTTGCCATGCCCTACGCACTTTTTCTCAAGGCCGCCCAGGCCGCCAGGTATGACATCGACATTCTCTGCGCGCGCTTCTCGGTTTCCTTTACGCAGGCGGCGACCCGCCTGACGATGTTGCAGCGGCCGGGCGCCTCCGGCGTGCCCTTCTTTCTGATGGAGATCGATTCAGCGGGTCATCGCCTGCGGAAGATCGGCGCGCATGGTTTTCCACGGTCAGGGTTTGGCGGCGGCTGTCCGAAGCTCAATATACACTCGGCATTCCTGCAGCCAGGCCAGATCCTGTCCGAGACCGTCGAGATGCCGGACGGCTCGATATTTCTGACCATCGCCCGCACACAGGAGGGGCCAAGGGCACCGTTCGGCGAGCGGGTGAGGCGAACCGCGTTGCTGCTCGGTTGCGATGTCATGGCTGGCGGTAGCCTCGTTTATGGCCAGATCGGATTACCCGGCCAGCAGCCTGTTGCAATCGGACCGGCCTGTCGGGTGTGCGAGCGCAAGGGTTGTCTTTCCCGCGCCGAGCCGCCGGTCACGCGGCCGCTCGGATTGGACGAGATGACGACGGGTCTGAGCATCTTCGATTTCTGATCATTCGACGACGCGTGATCGATCGTAAGGTATATACATGTGATGAATGCAATTTGTGTTGCAGTCATAATGATTTAAAGTATATGCTTAAAAGCTAATTAATTACCATCCTAGGTCTAGTTATTTGAGGGGGTAGCTATGAGTCAGCCTTCGAAATGGTGGTGGGGACTAATCCCCCTGGCGGTTGTTTGGATCGTTGCCACGATCTTTACCGGGCAATCCATCAACAGCGATCTTGGTAACCGGTCGACCTCGGCATTGGGCACGTCCGTCCAGAATCCCGCCTTCAGTGTGGCGGGACGCGATGTCTCGGTTTCCGGCACCGTGTTTTCCCCGGACGAGGCCTCGCAGGTTGCGAGTACCGTGGATCAGGTCTGGGGTGTCCGCAAGGTTCTGGTCGATACCAAGGAACCTGATGTCGCCAAGCCCTTCAACTGGGGCATAATCCATGAAGGCTCAAGCGTCGTCCTGACCGGCAATGTGCCAAATCCGACCACGCGCGACAAGATCGTTTCCGCCGCAAAGACGGCTTTCTCAGGCGCCGAGATCAAGGACGAGATGCAATATGCCAGCGGCGCTCCCACCGGCTACGACGGCGCCGTGCAGTTCGGGCTCGCTCAGTTGGCCGGCCTTGAGAAAGGCAGCGTCTCTCTGTCCGACGCGGCTCTCGGGATTTCGGGCACGGCCGCCACGCGAGACGCCTATGACGCGATCACCACCGCGCTCAAGGCATTACCGCAAGGCCTCACGCTCGCAAAGACCGATATAACGGCGCCGGCTCCCGTGGTTGCTGCAGCGTCGCCGACGCCCGCGCCAGCAGCAACGTCGACTTCGACCACAATGGCAACGGCGACCGCCGTTACGCCCGCTCTCGCGCCATCCTCCTTTAGTTTCGATGCCTTGAGGGATGCGGGGAAACTGACGCTTTCAGGCAGTTATTCTGACGATGACGCACACAGCAAGATCATCGATGCGGCCAAGAGCCTGTTCTCCAGTGATGAGATCAGCGATGAGCTGAAAGCCGCGCCCGGCGCGCCGGATGGATTTGCGGCCGCAGCACTCGGCGGGCTCAACGCCCTGTCGCGTCTTGCCAAGGGATCGTTCTCGCTCTCCGGCACCGATGCGAAGCTTTCCGGCGAGGCGCTTTATAACGGTGCGGTGAAGAGCATTCAGGACAGCTTTGCCGCCGCGATACCCGAGGGCTTCAAGGCGGCGCCCGCCGAAATCGCCGTCAGCGCGCCCGCGCCGGCTGTCGATGCTCCAAATTGCCAATCGCTGCTGAACACGATCCTCAGCAAATCAAAGATCAACTTCGATACCGGCAAGGCTCGGATATCGGCCGTATCGTCCGGCGTGCTGGATACGATTGTTGCGACGATCGGCCGGTGCCCCGGCAATGCTGTGGAGGTTTCGGGTCACACGGATTCGAGCGGAGACGAGGCGGCAAACATCGCCCTGTCCGAACAGCGCGCCAAGGCGGTCGTTGCCTACCTGACCGATGCGGGCGTGCCGGCAAGCCGGTTGACGGCTATCGGCCTCGGCTCGTCGCGTCCGGTCGCATCGAACGATACCGATGAGGGCAAGGCGCTCAATCGCCGTATCGAATTCTCTGTCAAATAGGGGAGGCAGCGATGACCTATCTGTTTTCGACTTATTGGCCTTGGATGCTGCTTGCGCTGGTGCTCGGGGCCATCGTCGGTTTTGCGACTTTCCTGCGGTCCGGCAAGGGCTGGTGGCCGGACGCCTGGCCGGGCTGGTTCAAGCTGTTGAGCCTGCTGTTCCTCGTGGGCGTTGTGGTCGCCATCTTCAAATGGCTTCCGGGTCTGCTGGGGCACTACCTGGAAACCGCTCTGCTTTTCGTCGGCAGCTATATCGTCGGCTGCTTCCTCGGTAGCTGGCTGGCAAGCTTCCGTGCGCGGGAGGAGGTCGAGGCAAGTGAGCCTGTTGCGGTTGCCGAGCCTACGCCAGTGCGGGTCACGCCTCCAGTTCCCATACCGCCTCTGGTCATCACGCCTACATCGACTCCGAAGCCAACGCCCGCTCCGGTGACAGCAACCACGTCGGCACCGGTATCCGCCGCTCCCACAGACGATCACATCCATCCCGGCCAACGCCCGCCAGCCGTCCCCAAAGGGGTTGGCGCGGTGGACGATCTCAAGCTCATTGATGGGGTCGGCCCCGTCAACGAGGGAAAGCTCCACGAACTGGGCATCTGGACCTTCAGGCAGATCGCGGCCTGGACGCCGGAAAATGCCGAATGGGTCGGCAGCTATATGGCCTTTCCGGGGCGCATCGAGCGTGAAGACTGGATCGGGCAGGCGGCACAACTGGCGAAAGGGCTCGGAACCGAACCTTCGCGCTGGGCCGATCTGGGCGATGCGTCCGCGTCATCGGGCTTTGCTTCATCGGCACCCGCCGCTGCTCCCGTCGCCGCCGGCGATCATCCAGGTCAACGCCCGCCGTCCGCGGTGAAAGGGGTTGCAACTCCGGACAATCTGAAGCGCATCTCCGGCATCGGTCATGTCAACGAGGAAAAGCTGAACGAACTGGGCATTTGGACCTTCGCGCAGATCGCGGCCTGGACAGAGGCAAACGCCGAATGGGTCGGCAGCTATATGGCCTTCCCAGGGCGCATAGAGCGCGAGGACTGGATTGGTCAGGCCGCCAAACTCGCAAAGGGGATCGAAACCGAATTCTCGCGCCGGGTCGACCACGGCGACGTGCCCACCTCGTCGTAACGGACTTTCGACGAGCATACAGATGGCCGCTCAGACCATGACGAGCGGCATGATCCTCCCCACCGAATGGGTAATGCTCCGCCGCTGATCGGGCGGCGGAGCAAATATGTTTCGGGCGGAACCTCAGTTCTTGACGGTATCTTCCAGGAAGAAGCGGCCGAGCGGGTTCTGATAGAAGTTTTTAACGTTCTTGCGCGAGACGTTGATATAGGGGCTGTAATAGAGGTCGATCCAGTTGACGTCGTCCTTCGCCATCTTCTGCAGATCGATATACATCTGCTCGCGCTTCTTCGGATCGAGCTCCAGGCGCGCCTTGGCGACCAGTTCCTTCACCGCTTCGTTCTTATAATTGGTCGAATAGTTGTTGTTGGAATCGTGGCCGAGCACGAAGGTCGTCTTCTGGTCCGGGTCGAGAATGTCGTTGGTCCAGTAGTTGACCGAGATGTCGTAGTCGCCGGCGACCGTCATGTCCCATTCCTGGCTCGGATCGACCTTCTGCAGGTTGGCGGTGATGCCTGCCTTCTGCAATTGCTGCTGCACCAGCACGGCCGTCTGCTCGTCGACTTCGTCGCCAGCGCGCAGAAGATAGGTCAGCGTCAGGTTGGAAACGCCGGCGTCAGCCAGCATCTTCTTGGCCTTTTCCGGATCGTAGGGGCGCTGCAGGTTGTCGGCGTAGTGATAAAGCGCGCCCTTCGGAATGTAGGAATTGGCGACCGTGCCCTGGCCGAAGGTAACGGCATCGACGATCGCTTTCTTGTCGACGGCGAGGTCGAGGGCCTGGCGGACTTCCTTCTTGCCGAGTTCGCCATGCGCGTGGTTGATCAGGAGGTGATCCTCGCGGGTCGAGGCATCGATGTCGACATTGAGGTTCGGATCCTTCTTCAGCTCTGCCACGCGGGAGAAGGGAACGAAGATCGCCGTATCGAGCTGGCCGGCCTGGACGTTCAGCATGCGGGTGTTGTCATCCGGCACGGAAATCCATTCGACACCATCGAGCTTCACCCGGTCGGCCTGCCAGAAGTAGGGGTTCTTCTTGAGGATGATGCGGTCGCCGCGCCGCCACTCCGAGACGGAGAAAGCGCCGGAGCCGATTGGCTTTTCGGCGTAAGCGTCGGGGCCGAGCGTCTCCATGCCCTTCTTGGAAATGACGGAGGCATTCGGCAGCGCCAGCGTCGACAGGAAGGGTGCGGAAGGATGCTTGAGCTTGATCGTCAGGGTATGCGGGTCGGTCGCGACCGCCGTGTCGATCACCTTGTAGGAATCGCTCCAGAGCGAGGCCGCGTCGTCGCGGATGCGCAGCAGGCTGAAGGCGGCATCCTCGGCGGTCAGCGGCGAGCCGTCGGAGAATTTCGCGTCGCGGATCTTGAAGACATAGGTGAGGCCATCCTCGGACGCGGTCCAGCTTTCGGCAAGGCCGGGCTCCAGCTTGGTGCCGGTCTTGTCGACGCGGATCAGCACGTCATAGACATTCGAGAACACCCAGTTATCGATGTTCTGCGCCGTCTTGATCGGATCGAACGTGGTCGAATCCTCACGGCGGCCAATGGTCAGCACGCCGGCTGCCTCGGCATAGGTTGCGGTGAGCGTAAGGCCGGCGACGATGGCCGCGAGCCCGATTGATTTCCATTTGCTGGTCATAAGATCGTTCCCTTGGTTGTTATGGCATGCGTTTGATTGGCAGGATTTCGGCGACGTTGTTTGCGTCTCGAAGATCGGTGTCGGCAAAGAGCGGCTTGTCCGGGTCGATGTCCGGAATGGCGGCGATAAGCGAGGCCGTGTAGGCATGTTTCGGACGCGCGAAGACCTCCTCGGACGGGCCTTCCTCGACGATCTCTCCGCGATACATCACGACGGTGCGTTCGCAGAGATTGCGGACGATGGCGAGATCGTGTGCGATGAAGAGCAGGGTCAGATTCATCTTCCGCGTCAGCTCGCGGAAGAGCTCGATGATCTGCGCCTGGATGGTGACGTCGAGGGCGGCGACACACTCGTCGGCGATGATGAGCTGAGGGTCGACGGCGAGCGCACGGGCAATGCCGGCGCGCTGGCACTGGCCGCCGCTCATGCTGCGCGGCTTGCGCTTGGCAAATTCCCGCTCCAGCCCGACGAGATCCAGCAGTTCGCCGACGCGGGCGGGGATGTCGGCAGATGCGACCTTGCCCTGCACCTTAAGCACTTCGGTGAGCATATCGCCGATCGTCAGTCGCGGATTGAGCGCGTTATAGGGGTCCTGGAACACCATGGCCGCCTCGCGCCGGAGCTTGGCGAGGCCCGCCGTTCTCTGCTGCGCCAGGTCGATGCCGCCGAAGGTGATATGGCCGGAGGAGAGTGGCGTCAGGCCAAGGATGGCGCGGGCAAGCGTGCTCTTGCCGCTGCCGGATTCGCCGACGATGCCAACCGTCTCGCCCGGCATCAGCCGGAGGCTGACGCCCGAGACGGCGTTGACCGTTCTGGCGCCGCTGCCCTTGAGGAAGCCGCCGCCGACATTGAAACGGACGTGCAGGTCGTCGATTTCAAGGAGTGGCTTGAGCCGGGTTTCGGCTCTTATGGCTTCCGGGAGGGATGCCGCCTCGTCGGGCATCGACGGATGGCTCTTGATCAGGTCGATCGTGTAGGGATGCCGCGGCTGCGACAGGAGCGTCCGTTTCGGACCCTCCTCCAGCAGCTTGCCGCCGCGCATCACGGCGATGCGGTCACAGGTCTGGGCGACGATGCCGAGATCGTGGGTGATGAGGATGATCGAGAGGCCACGCTTGTCGCGGATATCCATCAAGAGCTTGAGGATCTGCGCCTGAATGGTGACGTCGAGCGCGGTCGTCGGCTCGTCGGCGATCAGGATTTTCGGGTTGCAGGCCAGGGCGACGCCGATCATCGCGCGCTGGCGCATGCCGCCGGAGAATTCGTGCGGATAGCTCTCATATTGCCTGACAGGATCGGGAAAGCCGACCTGGCCGAGGATTTCGATGGCAGCAGCGCGTGCCTCGCGGACGTTGAGACCCTGATGATAGCGGATGCCCTCGGCGATTTGGTTGCCGATCCGCATGACCGGATCGAGATGGCTGGTCGGGTTCTGGAAGATCATGCCGATCTCGCCGCCGCGTACCTTCAGCATGTCGGCGTCGCTGATCCTCGTCAGGTCGCGACCCTCGAGCAGGACACTGCCGCCTTCGATCTTCAGGAGTGAGGAGGGGAGAAGGCGGATCAGCGAGCGGCAGAGCAGGCTTTTGCCGGAGCCGCTTTCGCCGACAAGGCCGAGGATTTCTC
Source organism: Rhizobium sp. RCC_161_2 (assembly GCF_041355235.1). NCBI lineage: Bacteria > Pseudomonadati > Pseudomonadota > Alphaproteobacteria > Hyphomicrobiales > Rhizobiaceae > Rhizobium > Rhizobium sp. RCC_161_2. The sequence goes on from NZ_JBFUPL010000009.1 coordinate 57,524, forward strand.
CCTTGGCGAGATCGAGCGATACGGCATCGAGCAGTATGCGCTCGCCGCTGTCGAGATGCGCCTTGACGGTGAGATCGCGGACGGAAAGGACGGAGGCGCTCATTCGTGCACCCCCAGCAATTCGCCGAGTGCATCGCCCAGCATGCTGAAGCCGAAGGCAAGGCAGACGATAGAGAGGCCGGGAAACAGCGTAATCCACCAGGCCGTGGTGATGAAGCTCTGGCCTTCGGCGACCATGACGCCCCATTCGGCCAGCGGTGGCTGTACCCCAAGACCGAGATAGCTGACGGCGGCGCCGCTGAGCAGAACGAGTACGGCATCCGACATCGAAAAGACGATCGAACCGGCGATGGCATTCGGCAGCAGATGACGGAACATGATGCGAAAGCGGCTGAAGCCGAGGCTGACGGCGGCAACCGCATAGTCGCTGTTTTTCAGCACCAACATCTGCGCGCGGATGAGGCGGGCATAGGAGACCCAGCCGACCAGCGCCATGGCGATATAGAAGCTGCTCAGCCCCGGTCCGAGAATGGCAATGATCGACAGCATCAGCACGAGGAAGGGAAAGGCGAGGATGATGTCGACGACCCGCATGAAGACCGCATCGATCACGCCGCCGAAGAAACCGGCGATGGTGCCGATGGTCGTACCGATCAGGAAGGGAAAGACGACGCCGATCACGGCGATCTGCAGGTCGATGCGCGTGCCCCAGAGGACGCGCGAGAGGATATCGCGGCCGAAATTATCGGTGCCGAAGGGGTGAAACAGGGACGGTGCCTGCAGGCGGACATCGGCATTTTGCAGGATTGGATCATAGGGCGCGATCAGCGGAGCGCCGAGTGCCGCCAGCAGAAAGAACAGGAGAATGCCGCCGCCGATGACGAGCGTCAGCCGCTTGCCTAGAAGATGGCGCCAGGCGATGGAAGTGGGAACGGTTGCCTGGAGGCTCATATGGTCACCCGTGGGTCTGCGGCGACGGTGACGATGTCGGCGAGGAAATTGACGAGCACGGTGGCGCAGGCAAAGACCATTGCGACGCCCTGAACGACCATATAGTCCCGTGAGAAGATGGCGCGCACCAGAAGCTGGCCCATGCCAGGCAGCGCAAAGACGCTTTCGACGACGACGGTGCCGCCGATCAGCCAGCCGATATTGACCGCCAGCAGGTTGATGGTCGGCACCAGCGAATTCGGCACCACATGCCGCCAGAAGACGATGCTCTCCGGCATGCCACGGGCCCGCGCCGCCGTCGCCACGTCCGATTTCAGGGATTCGATCATCGCGGCGCGCAGGCTGCGGGTCAGCACGGTCGACAGCGACAGAGCGATGGTGAGGCTCGGCAGGATGAGATGCTGCAGCTTGTCGCCAAGCGTCTCGCCATAACCGGAGACCGGAAGCACGCCGAGATCGACGCTGAAGAGGATGATGAGCATCAGGCCAAGCCAGAAAGGCGGAAAGCCGATGCCGAAGGTGGAGACGATCCGCACGATATGGTCGGCCGCGCGGCCACTGTTGCGGGCGGCAATCGCCGCCATCGGCACGGCGATAAGGATCGACAGGATGACACTGGCGACGACGAGCGCCACCGTCGGCTCGATGCGGGTGGAAATCAGCTTCAACACATCGATCTTATAGAGGATGGATTTGCCCATCTCGCCATTGGCGAGGTTTTTCAGGAAATAGAAGTATTGCAGCCAGATCGGCTGATCGAGGCCGTATTGGGCGCGGATATTGGCCAGCGCCGTCGGCGTCGCGCGTGTGCCGAGAATATTGCGGGCGGGATCGCCAGGAATGAGGCGCACTAGGATGAAGGTAATGACGCTGATGCCGAAAATGACAGGCAGGAATTGCAGCGGCCGGCTGAGAACGAACCTATAGCGATGCATGGCGACGATCGCTCCCTGGCCTTCTTCGGTTTTTGAACCCGTTCTGTTGCATCATGCCTGCCTGTGCCTCGCCAGGAAATCGAGAAGTGCGGGATAATAATCGCCGGGGTTTTCATAGAAGGGCATGTGGCTCGCGTTCGCAAACACCTTGAGTTCGGCATTCGGAATGGCAAGCTTCATGCGCAGCGCGCAGGCGGGCGTCAGCTCGTCGTGCTCGCCGACGGTGATCAGCGTCGGCACGGTCATGCGCGGCAGGTCGGGGATGCGGTTCCAGTCCTTGAGATTGCCGATATAGAGGAATTCGTTCGGCCCCTGCATCGTCGCGTAAGGCCCCATGTTCCAGTCGTCGAGCGAACGGCGCACAGGTGCGGGCCATTCCGGCAGGCGACAGACATGGCGGTAATTGAGGATTGTCACGGCGGCCATGTATTCCGGATGATCGTAGGTGCCTTGCGCCTCATGCTTCTGCATCATCGCCACGGTTTCCGGGCCGAGTGCCGAGCGCAGCCGCTCCAGTTCCAGGATCAGGTGCGGCATGTCGGCGACGGTGTCTTCGAGGATCAGCGTCTGGAGGTTTTCCGGATAGGTGAGCGCGTAGTCGATCGCGAGCCAGCCGCCCCAGGAATGGCCGAGCATATGAACTTTGCCGAGGCCAAGCGCCTTGCGAACGGTTTCGGTTTCCTCGACATAGCGGCCGATCGTCCAGAGGGCGGGATCGGTGGGGCGGTCGGAGGCGCCGGTTCCGAGCTGGTCGAAGGCAACGACGCGATAACCCTGGTCGACAAGGCAGGAATGCGCCTCGCGCAGGTAGTCGCAAGGAAGGCCGGGGCCGCCATTAAGGCAGAAGACGGTCTCCGCGCCGGAACCGAAGTTATAGGCAATCACTTTGTGCCCATCGACTTCGACTTCCATGCGTTCGTCCGGCTGCATTTCGCGCCACATCAGCTTACTCCGGCAAAATTCTTCTTGCTCAACATTTGGGCATGATTAAATTTTTACCGTAAACCGCGATCCACACCAGCTATAAGAAGTGATAGGGTCGGGGTTTGGATGTAAGTCGGAGTTCTCCATGCTTGACGAAATCGGAACGATCAGACGCAAGTTTACCGCGCACGATACGCTGGACGGACGGATCGACCAGGCTTTCGAGGCGATGCAACAGCTCGGTTTCGAAGCCCTGGTTTACGACTACACGCCGGTGCCCTTCGATCTCGACGGTGAGCTCATGGTTCCTTCGTTTCTGAAGCTGCGCAATATTTCCGACGATATGCTCGAATACTGGTTCGACCGCGGCTATTTCCGCATCGATCCGGTGCAGCAGGTGGCGCTGCGCACCTCGGCGCCGTTTTTCTGGAACTACAATGTCGAGGCTGATACGGCGATCAACCGCTATCTCGGAGAAAATACCGAACCGGTCGCCCGCTACCTCAACGAACGCGACATGTCGACGGGCGTCACAGTGCCGGTGCACATGCCGCGCGGCGATTATGCGACGGTCACCGGCATCCGTTTCGGTGCGAACAAGGATTTCGAGCGCAATGCGCTCCGCTACATCGCCGATTTCGGCCTGCTCGCCCATGTCTTCCACGAGACGGCCTATGCGCTTTTCGATTCCAGCGCGCGCAGCGTCGGCAAGATGCGGCTGACGGAGCGGGAGCGGGAGTGCCTGCGCCATTCGGCCGAGGGGCTTTCGGCGAAGGAAATTTCCCGCATCATCGACCGCTCGGTGCCGACTGTCGTCATGCACCTCAATGCCGCTGCCAAGAAGCTCGGCGCCAAGAACCGCACGCAGGCGGTGGTGCGCGCCACGCATTATCGTCTTCTGGATAACGAGCCATCCTATAACTTCTGATAGCTGCCGCAGGCCTTGAGGCCGCGTTATGCTTTTCCATCCTTGTCAAAGAGATGGAGAAACCCGTGGCCGCCGTCGCATCGAAAGAAGCCTTCCTGCCCTTTCGCGAATACCAGACCTGGTATCGCATCACCGGATCGCTCGATAGCGGCAAGCTGCCCCTCGTCGTCGCTCATGGCGGTCCTGGCTGCACGCACGACTATGTCGATTCCTTCAAGGGCATCACCGAGATCGACGGTCGCGCCGTCATTCACTACGATCAGCTTGGCAACGGCAATTCCACGCGCCTACCGGAAAAAGGTCCCGATTTCTGGACGCCGGCGCTGTTCCTCGAGGAGCTGGACGCATTGCTGAAGCATCTCGGCATTCAGGATCGCTACGCTTTTCTCGGCCAGTCCTGGGGTGGGATGTTGGGCGCGGAACATGCGGTTCGCCAGCCGAAGGGGCTGAAGGCGCTCGTCATCGCCAATTCGCCGGCGAACATGCACACCTGGGTTTCCGAGGCCAATCGGCTCCGCCGCGAGCTGCCGCAGCATGTGCAGGATACGCTTCTGAAACACGAAAAGGCGGGTACGATCACCGATCCGGAATACATCACCGCCTCCCGCGTCTTCTACGACCGGCATGTCTGCCGCGTCGTTCCCTGGCCGCCGGAAGTGGCGCGCACCTTCGCGATCATGGACGAGGACAATACGGTCTATCGCAACATGAACGGCCCAACCGAATTCCATGTCATCGGCACGATGAAGGACTGGACCATCGAGGACCGCCTGCCCCTGATCGAAGCCCCGACGCTGCTGATCTCCGGCAAATATGACGAGGCGACGCCCGATGTCGTCAAGCCCTATGTCGACCGCGTCGTCGGCTGTAAATGGGTGCTCTTCGACCAGTCCAGCCACATGCCGCATGTCGAGGAAAAAGAGCTGTGCCTGGCAACCGTTTCTGCCTTCCTGTCGGGGCATGACTGACGTTCTGGTGGTATGGGTGGGCTAAACCTTCGTCGTTCCGCATGCAACGAATAGGTCTCTTTCGAAGAAAAACGCATTTGGGACAAACGAATCGGCGAAAGTCCTTGGTGAGGAGCTTTTGGATCAAAGAAATTGCGTGCCGTGTTTGCGCGAAAATTCCTGTTGACCTCAACCTGGGTTGAGGTGTGAGAGTGCGTTTACTCGCTAGCGATGGAGGGGCCGATGGCGATCATTCTGAGCGATGGTGATCTGGAGGAGCTTCCGGTCATGCGGCTCGCTATAGAAGCGATCGAGGGTGCAATCCTTGCCAGGTCCACGGGGGACCTGGTGTCGCCGCCGAGGCACAATGTTTCCTTCGCCGAAAAAGGTGACCTGATCTTCACGATCGGCGGAATGCTCGATGATGCTTCTATCGCTGGCTTCAGGGTCTATGACACATTCACAGGACCTCGCCACGAACAGATCACTGCGGTCTGGTCAACGGAAACGGCGGAGCTTCAGGGCCTCATCATCGGCACCCGATTGGGAGAGATCCGCACCGGCGCGATCGGCGGCATTGCCATTCGTTATATGTCGTCCCCCGATGCCAGGACGGTCGGCGTCATCGGCACCGGTCAGCAGGCACGCGCCCAGCTGGAGGCGGCGGCGCTTGTTCGCGAGCTTACTCATGTCCGGGTATATAGCCGCAGCGAGCGGAACCGCTATCAATTTGCATTGGAAATGGAAGAGCGCCTGGGCATTCCGATCGAAACCGTGGACTCGCCGCGGTGCGCCGTGAGCGAAGCCGATATCGTCATCTGCGCCACAAGCAGCCTGACGCCAGTGATCGAGGCGGATTGGCTGAAGCCCGGCGTTCACATCAATACCGTCGGCCCCAAGATGGTGGACGAGCACGAACTGGGTCTGGATGTTGCCGCCGTCGCCCATCTGATTGCCACGGATTCTCCAGAGCAGGTGAAAGCCTACAAGATGCCGTTCTTCCTTGAGGGAACGCCGAGCGCGGAGCGGCTGGTTGACCTAGCGGCGATCGTCAGCGGGAGGCTTGCCGCCCGGGATGGCCCTGACCAGACGACCTTGTTTTGCTCCGTGGGCCTTGCCGGCACCGAGGTGCTGGTGGGCGCTCGCATTCTGGATGCGCTCAAGGCGAGGACTGGTGGAGCTTGACGCGACGCCCTTCTAATCTCTCGCTAAGCCGCCAGAATGCGATCCCTCGCGTAACAATTGCTGCGCTGTTGCGCGAAACATCTCCGCCAGCTGCTTCAGAAGCGGACCGGTCGGCGCGCTTCTGCGCCAGCATAGGCCGATACGGCGTTTCGGGTTGCCGTCGCTGAATTTCAGCAGACAGATCTGGTCCGACGACATGATCGGGCCGATGGTTGCCAGTGAGGGCAGGAGGGTGATGCCGACATTCGCGCCGACCATCAGGCGCAACGTCTCGAGGCTTGTGGCCTGGAAGGAGGATTTCTGTCCGGCGCCGGAGAGCCGGCAGACGTCGAGCGCGTGTTCGCGCAGGCAATGCCCTTCCTCCAGCAGCATCAGGTCGTAACGGGAGAGATCTTCCATGCTGATGCTTGCCCGCTCGACCAGCGGATGCTTCTTCGGCACGGCGAGTAGAAACGGTTCCTCAAACAGGAACTCCACCTGCAGCTGGTCGCTCTCGACCGGCATGGCCAGGAGTGCGGCGTCAAGCTCGCCGCTCCGTAGCCGCGACAAGAGCACACCGCTTTTCTCCTCGCTCAGAAGAATCTCCAGTTGCGGGAAGCGTTCATGCACCTGCGGCACCACATGCGGCAGGAAATAAGGGCCGAGCGTCGGGAAGGCGCCGAGACGGAGCGTTCCGAGCTCCTGGTTCTGGTTCAGCAGCGCCGCATTCTTCAATTGCTGGACATCGACGAGGATCCGTTTCGCCCGTTCGGCGGCGTCCTTACCGAAGACGGTCAGCATGAAGGAGCGCGCGTCGCGCTCCACCAGCGGTGTGCCGAGTTCCGCCTCGAGCTTCCTGATTTGTGCCGACAAGGTTGGCTGGCTGACCAGGCAAGCCTCGGCCGCGCGGCCAAAATGGCGATATTTGGCCAGCGCGACGAGATATTCCAGTTCTCTGAGTGTCATGACGCTTCGCCGCTTAGGCGGCTTTGGCTTCCTCTTCCGTGGGGGCGGAGGTGCGGATGAGATGGTCGAAAGCGGCAAGCGATGCCTTGGCGCCTTCACCCACGGCGATGACGATCTGCTTATAGGGAACGGTGGTGCAATCGCCGGCGGCAAAGACGCCAGGCAGCGACGTCTGGCCGTGATGATCGACGACGATTTCGCCACGCGAAGACAGCGTGATGGTGCCCTTCAGCCATTCCGTATTGGGCAGAAGGCCGATCTGCACGAAAATGCCGTCGAGCGACAGCGTATGCTTCTCGTCCTTGTTGCGATCTTCGTAGACGAGACCGGTGACCTTGCTGCCGTCGCCCAGCACTTCTGTGCTCTTGGCCGACAGGATGATCCGGACGTTGGAAAGGCTGCGCAGCTTGCGCTGCAACACGTCGTCAGCGCGCAGTTTGCTGTCGAATTCGATGAGCGTGACGTGCTTGACGATGCCGGCAAGATCGATCGCCGCCTCGACGCCGGAATTGCCGCCGCCGATCACGGCCACATCCTTGCCCTTGAACAGCGGGCCATCGCAATGCGGGCAATAGGCGACACCCTTGTTGCGATATTGCTCCTCGCCAGGAACGCCCATCTGCCGCCAGCGCGCGCCGGTGGACAGGATCAGCGTGCGGGATTTCAGCGTCGCGCCGCTGGCAAGCTCAACCTCGAACAGATCGCCCTTCGGCGTCAGCTTTTCAGCCCGTTGCAGGTTCATGATCTCGACGGGATAGTCTTTCACATGCGCCTCAAGGGCACTGGCGAAGGCCGGGCCTTCGGTGTGCGGGACCGAAATGAAGTTCTCGATCGCCATAGTGTCGAGCACCTGGCCGCCGAAACGTTCGGCGACGACACCCGTGCGGATGCCCTTGCGCGCGGCATAGATCGCCGAGGCAGCGCCAGCCGGACCGCCGCCGACCACCAGCACATCGAAGGGCTCGAGATCTGCGAGCTTTTCGGCGGCGCGCTTTGCAGCGCTCGTGTCGAGCTTGGCGATGATCTGCTCGACTTCCATCCGGCCCTGGCCGAAAACCTCGCCGTTCAGATAGACCGTGGGAACCGACATGACCTGCCGATCCGCGACTTCCTGTGGGAATACGGCGCCGTCGACGGCGACATGGCTGATCTTCGGATTGAGGATCGACATCAGGTTGAGCGCCTGCACGACGTCAGGGCAATTCTGGCACGACAGCGAGAAATAGGTTTCGAAACGGAATTCGCCATGGAGATCGCGGATCTGGTCGAGAATAGCCTGCTCGACGCGGGGCGGATGTCCGCCGGTCTGCAAGAGGGCAAGGACGAGCGAGGTAAATTCGTGGCCGAGCGGAATGCCGGCGAAACGCAAGTCGATATCATGCCCCGGACTGGTCAGGGCGAATGAAGGGGCTCGTTCGCTGGTGTCACGCTCCTGGGCGAGGGTGATCTTGTCGGAGAGTCCGGTAATGTCTTCGAGAAGCGCCACCATCTCCTTCGACTTGGCGCTGTCATCGACATTGGCGCGGATCTCTATCGGCCGTACGACTTTTTCCAGATAGGCCTTGAGCTGGCTTTTCAGTGCGTCGTCAAGCATCGATATGTCTCCGGTTCGGAAGGAAAATTGGGGCGAGTTGTCCCTCGGAACAAAATCGCCATCAGTCTAAATCGTGAGTAGGAGGCCTTCCCCGTTGTCAGGGAAGGCCATGGCCGAAGCCGAAATCAGATCTTGCCGACGAGATGCAGCGAAGGAGCCAGCGTCTTTTCGCCTTCTTCCCACTTTGCCGGGCAAACTTCGCCTGGATGGGAGCGGACATACTGGGCAGCCTTGATGCGGCGCAGCAGGTCGGCGGCGTTACGGCCGATGCCTTCGGCGGTAATTTCCACGGCCTGGACGACGCCGTCGGGATCGACGACGAAGGTGCCGCGATCGGCAAGGCCTTCGGCTTCACGCATGACGTCGAAATTACGGGTGATCGTGCCCGTGGGGTCACCGATCATCGCATATTGGATCTTGCCGATGGTTTCGGAGCTGTCGTGCCAGGCCTTGTGGGTGAAATGGGTGTCGGTCGATACGGAGAAGACCTCAACGCCCAGGCGCTGCAGCTCGGCATAGTTATCCGCAACGTCGCCCAGTTCGGTCGGGCACACGAAGGTGAAATCGGCCGGATAGAAAAAGAAGACCGCCCATTTGCCGGCGATGTCAGCCTCGGTGACCTCGATGAACTTGCCCTGCTTGAAGGCCTGGGCTTTGAACGGCTTGATGGCGGTATTGAGAACGGACATGGTACCCTTGTGTGTTTGGACAGGAGGAGTTTCGCGTCGCAACATAGTGTGTGCGTTGCAATAAGGAAAATAGATAAATCCGAAAAAATCGATAGATTTTGTCTACGGGGTGGCAGTTTGCGGCAGAATCTTGTGTGCTATCAATGCTCGGATTCCTTTTTGGCCGAAGCCCCAGCTACGATGCGACGACGCTGATCAAGTCTTGAAAGCTGTCCAATGAAGAACAACGTGACCATCGACGCCACGGAAGCGCTGAAGAGAACAGAAGATGTCCTCCTGAGGCGTTTTACGGGTTACGCATTCGCATTCGCCGCCGGATCGATCATGCGTGGCGAAGGGAAAAGCACGTCCGATGTCGATCTTGTGGTCGTCTTCGACAAGCTTGATGTGGCACGGCGCGAGTCTTTCGTGGAGGACCGCGTTCCGTTCGAGGCTTTTGTTCACGACCCGGAAACGCTCAGCTGGTTCTTTGAAAATGACATGGCCTTCGGCTACCCGATCATCATCCATATGGTGGCCTCTGGCCATATATTGGGCCGGGATGTGGAGCAGGCCAAATCCTGTCAGGCGCATGCCCGAAAACTGCTCGACCAAGGGGCTCCACCGCTCTCTGCTGCCAAGCTGGACGCGTTGCGATATCAGATCACGGATCTGCTTGCCGATCTCAGCGACGAGCGAAGCGTGGAGGACATAAGGGCGATCACGGCGCAGCTGTACCAACCGCTTGCCGATCTCATGCTGCTGGGCCGTGGCCGATGGTCGGGCAAGGGGAAATGGATTCCGCGGCTTCTAAAAGCATTCGACAAAGAGTTGTTTGACAGCTTCGATCGAAGCTTTGCGCTTGCCATGGCGGGAGACGTGCAACAACTGATCAAGTTTACCGATACGGAACTTGCGCGAACGGGCGGAGCCTATTTTCACGGGGATCGCCGCGAGGCGTCGCAGACCGCTCGCCGAAATCGCCAATGGTGAATGGCTTTCTTCAGATTGACCCTTGCAAACCGTGCGATGCTGTATTATCTGCACGCCATCACCTGTATAGATAGCCTGCCGGGCCGACCTTTCGAGGCCGAGCCGGTGTCTGCTGTCCAGGGTAACAGCGAGGGCGCTCCCCAGTCATGGGTTGAGCGCCCTTTGCTTTTCATCCGTTCTATTTCCCCTCAAGTGAACAATATCTGCAATCCGATCGCGAGATGGGATCCGCGATATTCAAGGCCGGTCGAAAGACCAGCGGTTGACCATATAGGTGCGTGGCGAAGTTCCGAGCATGCGCCGGAACATGGTGGTGAAGGCAGCGGCGCTTTCATAGCCGGCCTCCAGCGCAACGTTGGTAACCGGCTGGCCTTCCGCAAGTTGCGGCAGACAGGCGAAAACGCTCGCCTGCTGCCGCCAGGTGGTGAAGCTGATGCCGGTCTCCTTGCGGAATTGTCGTGTGAAGGTCCGGCGGCTCATTGCCAGCTTCTCGGCCCAGTCATCCAGACGGGCATTCGGCGTCGGGTTTGCCAGATAGGCGCGGCAGAGTGCCGCCAGCCGCCGGTCGGAAGGGAAGGGCAGGCCAAGAGGTCGTTCCTCCAGCGTAGAAATCTCCTCCAGGAGCAGGGAAAGGACCAGTGCAGCCTTGCGATTTCCCATCGGGGCCTCTCGGAGCCGGATGGCCTCGAGCAGCAGGCTGCGCGCAAGATCCGTCACTTCGACGACGCGAGGTGCTTCGTCCGGCGGTCTAGGATCGCGGGGCATTACATAGACCGATTTCATGCTGACATCGCTCAACATCTCGACGGAATGTTCCAGGCCGGCGGGAATGAGCAGAGCATGGCCTGGAGGCACCATCCAACGGCCACGGGTCGTCAAGATCAGGACGACGCCGGCGAAAACGCAGAGCAATTGCGCGCGACGGTGGTGATGCCATGGCACGGTATAGCCCTGCCGCGGCTCGGAGCTATGCACAAGCACGTCCGCGTTCGATTCCTCCGTCCAGTGCATGTTCTGCTCATGGCTGTTGTCGACGGTTGATAGCAATTGTTGAGAGAGCTTTTCCATCTTTTGGCCCGATCGCGAAAGAATAGGACCAAAACACGAAAGAAGGTCACCCGCAAGCCGTGTACAAGGCTAATCAAACAGCACGGCCGAAAAGAATCTGCCGGCTCAGGAAGGATTCCCAATGGTTGCGGCATTTTCGGACACGCAGTCCCGCTTTCAGAAGACGACAATATCGATCGTAGTGGCGGTGAGCGGTTGCCACCTTCTGAACGACATCATGCAATCGCTGCTGACATCGCTCTATCCGATGTTCCGGGAAAATTATGCGCTCGATTTCGTTCAGATCGGGCTCTTGACCATGATGTTCCAGATCACGGCGTCGCTGCTGCAGCCGGTGGTAGGCATCGTCACCGACAAATGGCCGATGCCCTATTCTCTGCCGGTCGGCATGATCAGCACCTTCCTCGGGCTCATCATGCTCGGTTATGCCGGCAGTTTCGGCATGCTGCTGGTTGCCGCCTGCCTCATCGGTTTCGGCTCGGCGGTGTTTCATCCGGAAGCCTCGCGCGTGGCGCGGCTGGCCTCCGGCGGACGTCATGGCCTGGCGCAGTCGTTCTTCCAGCTCGGCGGCAATGCCGGATCGGCCATCGGACCGCTGATCGCCGCCTTCTTCGTGCTCCAGCATGGCCAGAAGAGCGTGGCCTGGCTTTCGGTTTTGGCGGTCATCGGCTTTATCGTCCTGAGCTGGGTCGGAACCTGGTACGTCAATCATCGCCGCCAGCATGCAGCACGTCCTGCCGCCAGCCGCGCCTTGCCGATCGCACGCAACAAGGCCATCTGGGCGCTGGCGATCCTGATCCTGCTGACGGCGACGAAGAACGTCTATATGGCGAGCATATCCAGCTACTTCACCTTCTATGTCATCGACAAGTTCCATCTCGATGTGCGCGACGCACAGCTGATGCTCTTCCTGTTCCTTGGCTCTGTCGCGACCGGAACGATCCTGGGTGGCACGTTCGGAGACCGTTTCGGAGCACGCTTCGTGATCTGGTTCTCGATCCTCGGCGTCATTCCGTTCGCCCTGATGATGCCCTATGCGAACCTGTTCTGGACCTGCGTGCTGACGGTGGTGATCGGGCTGGTGCTCGCCTCTGCATTTCCGGCGATCGTGGTCTTCGCCCAGGAGCTTATCCCGGGCCGGGTCGGGCTCATCGGCGGCATCTTCTTCGGCTTCGCCTTTGGGGCTGGCGGCCTGGGTGCTGCTCTTCTTGGCGATTTCGCCGATACGCACGGCATCCCCTTCGTCTATATGATCTGCTCGTATCTGCCGCTGCTCGGTCTGTTCACGATCTTCCTGCCGCGCATACCGAGGCATTGAACAAGAGAGGCGGGGCTCGCTGCCCCGCCGAACACCTACATGCGCGGCCAATCTCCCGGCAGGTCGAAGTCGACGCAGCTATTGCCGTCTGACCTTTCCGTGCAGATCGCCAAGTCTAAAATTTTACCTCCATTTTCAGACTGGCCATCGGGCAGGTCTTCGCCATAGTCTATGCCTGCTTCATGCAGGAGGAGGAGACCGTCGAATGAGCACCACCATCAAAACCGCGGCCGAGGAACGCCATTTCGGCGATTCTCTCCATTTATCTTCGCCGCTTATGTTCGCCTGATCCCGACCGGGACGGCCATTCCCACCTTTCTTGCCTTGCAATGCCTCATTTCGACGCCACGGCCGCCGGTGCGGTCCCGGCTGATATCAATCATGTAGGACATGCCATGCCGCTCACCCTTGCCCAGCGCCTAGACCGTCTCAAGGTCCGTACCGCCGAACTCAGCCATTGGCGCGTGCGTACGGCACTCGCTATCGACAACTGGACCTTCGAAGGCGCGGAAATCGCCGTTGGCCAAGCCTGGCCGCATCGCAAGGGGGTGGTGCATTTTGCCTCGCAGGCGACGGTGCCCGCCGACTGGCCGCTGGACGAGACGCGGCTGCAGCTCGATCTTGGCGGCGAGAGCCTGATCACGCTTGCCTTTGCGGGAGGGGAGAGCGAGAATTTCGGCCTCGACCCCTATCATCAGGAGTTTCCGCTGAAAGGCCGCAGTTTCTCGATTGCGACCGACAGCGTTGCCCGCTTTCCGTTCGGCGAACAGAACCGGCAACCGAAGCTGAACCGGGCGCAGCTTGGCTGGATCGACCTACCGGTGCACAGGCTGCACCTCCTGCTGCGGCAGATCGTCGAAGCCATCGAGGCGCTACGGGATCATGAAGTCGTGCCGCATATGCTCGATGCCGCCGAGACTGCGCTGCGCAGCCTGGATTGGCCATCCGCGACGGCTCCCTATATCGCGCGTACGGCGAATGCCGAGCAGCAGCAGAAGATCTGGGAATTGCCGGAGCTTGCGGAAAGTCCGGCAGGACTGTCCGAGGGAGAGCGTGCGACCGTGGTCGCAGCCCATGATGCGCTGCTTGCTCGCCTTAAGGCGTTGCAGGAGCGTTATCCGCAGAACGGCGAATTGTTGCTCACCGGCCACGCCCATATCGATCTTGCCTGGCTGTGGCCCTATGACGAGACGCGTCGCAAGATGCGCCGTACCTTCCACACCGCCTTGTCGCTGATGGAGCGCTCGCCCGACTTCCGCTTCAACCAATCGACGGCGCATTATTACGCGCAGATGGAGGCCGACGATCCCGAACTGTTCGCCCGGATCAAGGAGAAAGTCGCCGACGGTACCTGGGAAGTGATCGGCGGCATGTGGGTCGAGCCGGACACCAACATGCCGACGGGCGAAAGCCTGGTGCGGCAGATCCTCTATGGCCAGCGTTATTTCGAGAAAACCTTCGGCACACGGCATAAGGTCTGCTGGTTGCCGGATTGCTTTGGCTTCTCCGGCGCCCTGCCGCAACTGTTGCGCCAGGGCGGCATCGAGAGCTTCTTCACCATCAAGGTCAATTGGAGCGAGACCAACAAGTTTCCCTATGACCTTTTCTGGTGGGAGGGGCTCGACGGCAGCCGCGTGCTGGCGCATGTCTTCGACAATCCCATGGAAGGCTATAACGGCTTCGTGCGGCCGGATTGCTACCTGCCGACCTGGAAGAACTTCCGCGCCAAGACGTTGCATGACACGTCGCTTCTGGCGGTCGGCTATGGCGATGGCGGCGGCGGCGTGACGCCGGAGATGGTAGAGCGCGAGGCGCAATTGCGTAGTTTCCCGGCCATTCCGAAGGCGCGCTGGGGCAAGGTCGGCGATTTCTTCACCAGCGCCCACCGCACGGCCAGGGAAAAGCAGCTTCCAGCCTGGTCGGGCGAGATCTATCTCGAACTGCATCGCGCGACGCTGACCAGCCAGAGCGGCGTCAAGCGTCTGCATCGCAGGGCCGAGCGCGCCTTGATCACCGCTGAAACCCTGGGCTCGGTCGCCCATATGGCGGGAGCCGAAGCGCCGCGCAGCCTTGAGGCGGATTGGCGCGTGACGCTGAAGAACGAATTCCACGATATCCTGCCGGGATCGAGCATCCGCGAGGTCTATCAGGATGCCGAGCGCGAGCTTTCCGAAGTGATCGATCACGCCAAGGTGGCTCAAAAACAGGCCATGGATGCTGTCGTGACGGTCCTGCCGAAGGGCGGGATCGCGGATGCGCTGGTCGTCGCCAATCCGTCGCTGGATGCCCGGCCTCTGCGTGTTACGCTCGCTGATGGCACGGTTCTGTCCACCGGCGATATCATCGCGCCGCTCTCCGTCCAGGTGCTGGATCGTGTCGCGCTGAAGCCGGCCGGCGGATTACGCGCCGACGCAAGCCGGCTGGAAAATGAGCATGTGGTCGTCGTCATCGGCACCGATGGTGCGGTCCAGAGCTTGGTACACAAGGCCACCGGCCGTGAGGCGCTGGCCGAGCCCGCCAATCAGCTCTGGATGTACCCCGTCGACAAGCCGCGCAATTGGGATGCCTGGGATATCGACGCCGATTATCCGGAAAAGGGCGTCCGTCTCGATCGGCCCGAGAGTATCGAACTTGTCGAGAATGGTGCGCATCGGGCCGCAATCAAGGTCGTCCATCGCTACCGCGATTCGAGCGTCGTGCAGCATTACGTGCTGACCGCCAACGCTAGGCGGCTGGATATCGAGACCCATATCGACTGGCACGACCGCCGCACCTTCTTGCGCGCGCTCAACCCGGTCGCGGTGCGGGCTCGCACGGCGACATTCGAATGCGCTTATGGCGTCGTCAGCCGGCCGACGCACACCAATACAAGCTGGGACGCGGCGATGTTCGAAGCCGTCGCCCATCGCTTCGTGGATTTGAGCGAACCGGATTTCGGCGTTGCGCTGCTGAACGACGCCAAATACGGCCACAGCGCCCGCGGCAATGTGCTTGGCGTCAGCCTCGTGCGCGGGCCGATCTATCCCGATCCGCTGGCGGACGAGGGCGAGCAGCAATTTACCTATGCGCTGCTGCCGCATGCCGGCGCGTGGCATTCCGGCGGCGTGCGTGAGGAAGCCGACGATCTGAACCAGCCGCTGGTCGTGGCGACGGCCGCCAATCTTGCGGGGACGACGCTTGCTCCGGTCGCGATAACGGGCATGCCGGTCGCACTGTCTGCCATCAAGCCGGCTGAAGAGGGGGATGGGCTTGTGCTGCGCGTCTACGAGCCGGCCGGCCGGCGCGGCGGACTGAGCGTCCAGACCGCAAGCGGCTGGCATGTCGCCGAAGCCGTCAATTTGATGGAAGAGCCTGACAAGCGCGATACCGGCCCGGATATCCTGCCCTTTGAGGTCAGAAGCTGGAAGCTGAAGAAAGGATAGCGGTTTTACCGCTCTTCGGGTCTCTGCTGCCGTAGCGTCTTGCTGCGGCAGCAGTATCTGCTCAGTGTCAATACTCGCGATCGTGGACGACACCCATAATTTCGCCTCTCCGGGATACGCTCACCAGGAGCTTGTCGCCGTCGCGCGTTGCCCTGACCAGAAAACGCTCGCCCACGTCATTGACGTCTCTCACTCTATAACCGCGTCTCTCGAGGAGCTGGATGACATCATTCGGTCCGTAGTTGCCACGGGGCTCTCCCCAACGGTTGGACGAGTCGTGATGGCGGTTCCAGGCATGAAGAAAGTTGGCCTCGGTCTGGCTGTCGCTCTGGTCGGAATCGCCATCCGGTGATTGATCGTTATAGATAACGACTTGAGCAACGGCGGGCGTGATGAGACCCATCGTCATGACTGCTGTCATACCCAGCGCGATGAAGGCGATCTTCATTGGCATATCCTTTATCCGTTCCTGACATGTGCAATCTCCTGGGGAGATGCGTGAAGTTGGCCAGGTCGCAACCGCTAACCTTGGTTCTCGTGCGGCACATAGCCCGACGATGATAGCCAAGCGTTTTTTGCGGTGTGTTCTCATTTGTTGCGAAACTTACGGCGGCGGAATTCCCAGCGCTTCGCGGCCACCAGTGGAACTTAATCCTCGGCTCATCTGCGGCTGCTAATGCTCTACGCCACAGTGCAGCGTATATGCCCCGTTCGATTTGGGGTACCGGAACCGCATTGAAATGCAGCCTTCGCAAATGCCGATCAGGGTCTTCTAGGTCATGGGGCGGTGTAATTCATGGCTCATATCGTTATTATCAATCCACGCTTCGAAACCTCCTATTGGGGGCTTGAACATGCGCTGCCGCTGTTCGACGTGAAGGCAAATCTTCCCGTTGCCTGTCTGCCTCTGCTGGCGGCGCTGACGCCTGCCGAGCACACCGTCACGCTGGTGGATGAGAATGTCGAGCCGATCGACTACGATCTCTGTGCTCAAGCAGACATCGTCGCGCTGACGGGCATGATCGTCCAGCGTTTCCGGATGACGGAAATCCTCACCGAGCTCAGAGCGCGTCATTGTTTCATCGTCGTCGGTGGGCCGTGGGTGACGGTGAAGGAGGATTATTTTGACGGGCTAATCGACGTCAAGTTCATCGGTGAAGCGGAGGAGACCTGGCCGCAATTCCTTCTCGAATGGAAGGAGGGACGCTACACTGAGCGTTACGAACAGTCCGGCAAGACGGATATGAGCACGGTGCCGGTTCCGCGCTTCGATCTTCTGAAGATGGATGATTATGCGGTCGGCAGCATCCAGTTCTCGCGGGGCTGTCCGTTCACCTGCGATTTCTGCGATATCATCGTCGTGTTCGGGCGAAAGCCGCGGATCAAGACCAGCGTGCAGATCATCGCTGAAATTGAGGCATTGCTGGCGGTGGGAATGGATACGGCATTCATCGTCGACGACAATCTCATCGGCAACAAGAAGGCGATTAAGGAGGTCCTTCGCGAGGTGATCGCCTGGCAGGAGCGTCACCATTATCCGATGACGTTCCTCACCGAAGCCTCGATCGATCTTGCCGACGATGCCGAGCTGATGCAGCTGATGGTCGATGCCAATATCCGTGTCGTCTTCGTCGGCATCGAGACGCCGAACGAGGAGGCGTTGCGCGAGACCAAGAAGTTGCAGAACTTGAGAAAAGGCGGGACGATGCTGGATAAGATCCACGCGATCCAGCAGACCGGCATGGAAGTCTGGTGCGGCATGATCCTCGGTTTCGATAGCGACGACGCGACGATCTTCGAGGCACAGCGTGTCTTCATCAAGGACGCGCGTATCGTCAACGCCATGATCGGCATGCTGGCCGCGATCCCGAAGACACCGCTTTATACGCGCCTTGAACAGGAGGGACGGCTCGATCATGCCGATCCCCCGGCCTACGGCACCAATGTCATCCCGCTCAATCTCAGTCGTGAGACCCTGCGCGACGGCTATCTCGCCGTGCTCAGCGACCTTCACCAGCCGACCGCCTATTTCGACCGGCTGGACGCGCTTTATCTCGATGCCCGTATCCAGCCGGAGCGGACGCGCCTGCGGCATCTGCGACGCCATCCTCTCCGCCTGGTGGCCCTCAATGTGATGTGGGCCTTGGAGGCTATTGGCATCTTCACAAGATTGATGCGGCGGGTGCCGGAGGCGGATCTGCGCAATATCTATCGGCAGCGCCTCTGGAAACTCCTGCTGCGCCGCCGCTCGCCGGTCGTTCTGCAGATCTACGCGATCAAATGCGCGATGCACTACCATGCGCATCTGATGGTCCAGCAAATGCGCACCGGCGGCGATATCGTCAATTCATTCTGAAGATCGGCTCTGGAGCTGCCCTTATACCAAGGCTCCGAACTGGGCGTTGTGCAGCCGTGCATAGGCGCCGTCGCGGCCCAGAAGTTCGGCATGTGTGCCTTGCTCGACAATGCCGTTCGGTCCCATGACGATGATGCGGTCGGCGTTGCGGATGGTGGCGAGCCGGTGTGCGACCACCAAGGTCGTGCGCCCTGTCGACAGATCAGCCAGCGCCTGTTGGATGGCATATTCGGTGGCGGTGTCGAGCGCCGAAGTCGCCTCGTCGAGGATGAGGATCGGCGGGTTCTTGAGGAAGATGCGGGCGATGGCGAGGCGCTGCTTTTGGCCGCCTGAGAGTTTCACGCCACGTTCGCCAGTCGGCGTGTCCAAACCATCGGGCAACGACAGCACGAATTCATCGAGCGACGCGCGGCGCAGCGCCTCCATGATTTCCTGATCGTTCGCACCGAGCCGTCCATAGGCGATGTTCTCGCGAATGGTCGATCCGAACAGGAACACGTCCTGCTGCACGATGCCGATCTGGCTGCGCAGGGAGGCCTGTGTCATGTCGCGGATGTCGATGCCGTCGATGGTGATGCTGCCACCCGTGACGTCGTAGAAACGCGGCAGCAGCGAGCAGATCGTCGTCTTGCCTGTTCCCGAAGCACCGACGAAGGCCACCGTCTCGCCGGCCGCGATCGTCAGGTTCAGGCCCGCGAAGATCGTGCCGTGCTCCGAATAGCCGAAGCTGACATCCTTGTGGGCGATATTGCCCTTGAGATGCTTGACCTCGGTCGCGTTCGGCCGGTCGGCCAAGTCGGGTTGCGTGTCGATCAGTGACAGGAAGCGCTTAAAGCCGGCAATACCCTTCGGATAGGTCTCGATCACCGAGGTGATCTTGTCGATCGGGCGGAAGAAAACGTTGATCAGAAGCAGGAAGCTAATGAAGCCGCCATAGCTTAGCTCTCCCGATATGACGAACCAGGTCCCGGCCATCATGACGACGAGTTGCACCACGCGCGTGCTGAAATAACTCAGCGCTATGCCCGCCGTCATATAGGCGTAACCATCCAGCTTGGTGGCCTTGTAATCCTCGTTATGACCGGCAAATAGCTGGCTTTCGTATGTCTCATTGGCAAACGCCTTGACCACGCGGATGCCGCCGACGGTTTCCTGCATGCGCGTGTTGAAGTCGCCGACCTTGCCGAACAGGCTGCGCGAATTCTTCGTCATCTTGGCGCCATAGCGGCTGACCAGCCAGGTCATGAAGGGCACGATGGTCGTCGTCAGCAGCGCCAGCTTCCAATGCACGGAGAACATCAGCAGGAAGGCGCCGATGAAGGTCATGATGGCGATGAACATGTCCTCGGGACCATGATGGGCGATTTCGCCCACTTCCTCGAGATCCTTGGTGACGTGGGTAATCAGATGCCCGGTCTTGTTGTTGTCGAAGTAGCGGAAGGAGAGCTTCTGGATGTGCTCGAAGGCCTGGCGGCGCATGTCGGATTCGATCGAAATGCCGAGCGCATGGCCCCAGTAATTGACGATCGCCGACAGGCCGGTCGACAACGCATAGACCATCAGCAGCACCGCGGTGGTCGCGGCGATCAGGCCCCAGTCACGACCCGGCAATAGCTGATCAACAAAGAGCTTGACCGCCAGCGGAAAGCCGAGTTCGAGCAGGCCGGCGACGACAGCGCAGCCGAAATCAAGGAAAAACAGCGTCTTGTAACGCGCATAATAGGAGAAGAAGCGACGAAGCATGAATGCCCTCCATGGGCATGGGAGAAGACAGGATCAGACAAGAATGGACAGAACAGCAGTCCACATCCGGCATCGCTGTTCAGCGTTTATGGGTGCCGAAATTTCTCATCGAACGAGCCTCCTTCATGAGTCGCGTCGATTTTATAGCCGACGCGTCCACCGCTGTCATCCCCTCAGGCAGTCTTCATCGTATCATTCGTCGGCCAAGTGGCTTGGCCGACGGACGGCTTGCGAACGTCACGCGCGTCCGTAGGAGAGCTTCGGATACCAGTCCCTTGCCCGTCCCTCGGGCGTCATGTCGAGGATCGTCCACAGCGGCATGAGGTCCGGGGCGCCGCGCGGGTCCTGGCCGGGATCGGCCGTCACCGGGCCCATCTCCTCGCTCCAGAAATGCCGGATCGTTCCGTCCCGTCGCGTGAACACATTGACGGCGGCGTCATCGCTGCCGTTGGGACCGAGTGCGCGATAGTCGCGGCTGTATTCGCCGGTCGGATCGGAATAGAGCGGCAGGTTGCGCCAGCCGCGCTCGTGCTTGAAATCCATCAGCCTGTCGATCGGCGACCGCGCCACGACGGCGATGGCCATCAGCTGCTCGATGTCGAGGACTTCTCCCTCCAGCGCCGAAAGCATGCATGTACACATCGGGCAGGGCCGCGTCCGCTCCGGGCCGAACATGAAGCTGTAGACCAGCAGGCTATCCTTGTCGTCGAACAGATCGGCAAAGTCGAGGGGGCCGTCGGGGCTGATGAACTGGTAATGCTTCTTGACGATCCCGCCCGGCGGCAGCGCCCGCCGTTGCGCCGCGACGCGCTCGATATGGCGGCGAAGCTCGATCTCTTCGGCCAGCAGAGCGTCACGCGCCTGCCGGTATTCGATGCTCTCGTTCGGAAAACGCACGCCGTTTCTTTGCGCCAGCTCGGCTGCTGGCACATAACCGTCTTCGTTGATCATGATATCCTCCCTGTGTGATCCGTTGCGCTGATGCTGGTCGCACGGCGCCACCGGATTTCGACAACAACATGGAAGGAAAACCCGATTGCCGGTCGAAAGTTCCGGCAGCGGAGGAGGCATATGACTAGGGGAGATTACTGGGCGGCGGAACGAGCCTCGACCGCCTCATCCCATTCGATTTCGGGGTCCTCGACCTCATCCTCGAGCATCGGCGTATCCATCACATAGAGGTAGCCGTCGAGCATGTCGCAGGCGCGCTCGGTGGCGCCAATCTTGGCGTCCGTTTCGCCGATCGCCGTGGCGATAGCCTTGATACGCGCGCGCAGCATATGGCCGACGACATCCTTGCCGGGGCGTTTGCCCAGGCGGTCCAGATGCAGGCGAATGCGGTCGGAATGGCGCTCCAGTTCGCTCTTGCTGAAATTCGCCTTGCGGATTTCTTCCAGAAGGCTCGCGCGCATATGGGCAACCGGATCGAAAGTTCCCGGCTCGCGCTCGTCCAGAACCATGTCGGTAATCAGCTTCTCGATGGCGACCAGCGCCTGCAGATCGACGGCGTCGGTCAGTTCGACATCATAGCCGGTGTCGTCGTAGACCTTGCGGCGCACGGGATCCAGAAGCAGCTCATAGGCCTTCTGCAGCCGCCCGAAGGCCTCGGTATCGCCGCCGGAATCGGGATGTGCCCCTTTCGCCCGCTTGCGATAGGCCGCCTTTATCTGCTCGTCGCTCGCATCGCGCCCGACGCCGAGAATGTCGTATGGATCGGTCACTCCAACTCCTGCTGCCGCTCAGCCCCGACCAAAGTCCTGAAGCCCTTATGCCATCAATGTTACCGGCTGGACACAAGCCTGCCGGTGGGCGATGGATACCCACCGCTCTTCTCCTTCTTTATCATCACCAAGGCAGAGTTTGGACAAAAAGATCAGGGTGTGAGGCGGAAACATGTCCTCTGTGGAAATGATCGCCCATCGCGATCGACGATTCCAGAAAAAGATATAGCCCCGCTTCCGTTGCCAGAAGCGGGGCTATCAATGTCTTGCTTGGGCTCAAGCGGCCGAGAACGGTACGGCTACAAACGTTTTGTCGCCGCCGCGTTCGATCAGCAGTAGGACGGACTTGCGGCCAGCCTTGCCGGCCTCTGCGACCGCACTCTGGACATCGTGAGCACTATGGACCGGCTGGTCGTTGACCGAGACGATGACATCGCCGGCCTGGATGCCGGCGGCAGCGGCCGACTTGTCCGGGTTGACGCTGGCGACGACGGCGCCCTGGACGCTGTGGGGCAGGTTCAGCTGTTCCCGTAGATCAGGGGTCAGGTTGGCGAGACCGACGCCGATGCTCGGCTGGTTGGAAGGCTGGACCTTGCCATCGCCGCTGTCGTTGGCGGCCTGCTTGCCGTCGTCATTGCCGCCGATGGTGACGTTGACGTCCATGCTCTTGCCATCGCGCCAGACGGTCAGCGAGCGCTTGTCACCCGGAGAAAGATCGGCGACGAGGCGCGACAGATCCTTGGGCGTCTTCACGGTCTCATCATTGACCGCCGTGACGATGTCGCCGGTCTTGATGCCGGCACGGGCGGCCGGAGTGTCGTCGTTGACACCGGCGACCAGGGCGCCTCCTGCTTGCGACAGGCCAACCGCATTGGCGATATCGGAGGTGACCGGCTGAATGGCGACGCCGAGATAGCCGTGATCGATGGAGCCGTTCTTTTCCAGCTTGGCGACGATCGCCTTGGCTTGATCAGACGGGATGGCGAAGCCAACGCCGACGCTGCCGCCGTTCGGCGAATAGATGGCGGTGTTGATGCCGACGACATTGCCTTCGCGGTCGACCAGCGGGCCGCCGGAATTGCCGTGGTTGATCGGCGCGTCGATCTGGATGAAGTCGTCATAGGGACCGCTATGCAGGTCACGGCCGCGAGCCGAGACGATGCCGGCGGTGACCGTCGTGCCGATGCCAAAGGGGTTGCCGATCGCCAGGATCTGGTCGCCGAGCTTCAGCCTGTCGGAATCGCCCCAGGCGACGGTGGCGAGCGGCTTGGGTGCGTGGATCTTCAGAACGGCGAGGTCGGATTTTGCGTCGGCGCCGAGGAGCTTGGCCGGCAGTTCGGTGCCGTCATCCAGCGTCACCTTGATATCGGTGGCGTTTTCAATGACGTGATTGTTGGTGACGATGATGCCATCAGGGCTGATGATGAAGCCGGAGCCGAGCGCCATGGCACTCTGGCTTTGATGACGTTGAGGCGCCTGTTGCTGCGGGAAGGGAATGCCCTGGTTCTCGAAGAACTGGCGGAACTGCTCGTCCATCGGCGAATTGCTGGTATCCGCGCTGGTGTCGGTCGCCTTCATTGTCGTGGTGACGGTGACGACAGCCGGTTTGTCGGCGTCGACGATCGGCGCGAAGGAGCCGCCGGGTGCGATGATGCCGCTAGGCTCGGCGGCCGAGGCGACAGTAGAGGCGTTGAAGGCGAAGGGCAGCGCGCCGGCGCCGACGATGATGGCCGCGCCGACAATGGCTGTGGTACGATGTTTGCGAAGAAGAGATGACATGGCAGAAGTCCCTTACGAGATCGTTGGCGATATGGCGTCTTGGGTCCATGTCAGGGACCAGGCGTCGAATGGGTGGACGCCAACTCCTTCCGGGAGCCTCTGCTTCCAGATTTTACTGAGGAACGCAAAGTATAAAAAAGAATTGGCGCTGATGATTAATATGATCCGCCAATTGTGTTTTACAAATTAAATATTGATCATGTTTTTATTGCAAAAATTTAAGAATATTACCGAAATTTAATACGGTTTCGCCGGAATTTTTCCATCTTTCTGCTCAAGGGGTTTCCGTCTGCGGCCAGCGGGCCAACGCTTCCACACCAAGCGCGGTTAAACTATAAATCCCGCGATCGACGCGTTCGAACCAGCCATAGACGTTATCCTGCAGAATTTGGGCGGCTTTCGGGGCGCTGGCGCGAATATCCTTCGGGCGTTGCAGGCCACCCTGAATGGCGGCGGCACAGGCGAGGGCCTGCTGGCGATAGGCGGTCATGATCGGCGAGCGGGTGCTGCCGCCCAAGGCGGGATCGCCCTTGCGCCGCCGGTGTTCCTCGACAAGACGCGAACGCTTGCGGAGATTCTTGCGCGGCATCAGTGCCGCCGGGCTGACAATGATGTCGACCAGACCGCTATCGGAGACCGCCAGCATGCCGAAGCCGAGCCGGCGGCAGAGATCGCGAAAGCGGCGATCGCTCTCCCGTCCCTTGCCCTTTGCCGAGACGCGGGCAACGATCCAGACCTCGTCGCTGGCCGAAGCCCTGTCGACGGCCTGCAGCACGAGTTCGAGATTGAAACTCAGCTTCAACTCGCAGATGACGACAACAGGCGGCTCGCCATCGCTGAGCCCGACGAGATCGCAATTGCCGATCTCGCCCTTCACCATATAGCCGGCCTTCTCAAGGAAATTCTTGATCGGGAGGTAAAGCGCCGTTTCCAAATCTTGCTCTCTGGCTTGAGGATTTCAGGGTCGTTTTACGCGATTCGCGAGGCCAGGAAGTCGATAAAGGCGCGGATGCGGGCGGCAAGATGATCATGGCCGGCATAGACGGCGTGGATCATCTCGATATCCTCCGAATTGAAGTCTTCCAGCAGCGGCACCAGCCGCCCGGCGTCGAGATCCGGCTGCACATGGAATTGGCCGACGCGGGCAAGCCCCACGCCCGCGAGGCAAAGGCTGCGCACTGTCGGTCCGTTATTGGCCTGGAGATTGCCGAAGACGGGTTTCACAAAGACGGAGCCGGTGCGCGGATCGCGAAACGACCAGCCTTCCGCAGTGGGGCGAAAGTTGAAGGTCAGGCAATTGTGGTGGTCGAGATCATCCGGCGTCGCCGGCAGGCCTTTGCTGGCGATATAGGCCGGGGACGCCACGACGACGCGGCGGCTTTCGAGAAGCTTGCGGGCTTTTAGAGAGCTGTCGCTCAGCGATCCGACGCGAATGGCGACATCGGCGCGCTCGCCGACGATATCGATGACGCTGTCGCTCAGCGATATCTCCAGCTCGACCTCCGGATAGAGCGTCAGGAACTCGGGAATGAGCGGCACGACGTAGCACACGCCGAAAGCAACCGAGGCGCTGACGCGCAGCCGTCCACGCGGCACTGCCGCTCCGCCTGCGGCGACCAGCCGCTCGGCCTCTTGGATATCCGCGAGGATCGCCTGCGCCCGTTCGAGATAGACCTCGCCTTCCGGCGTCAATTGCAGCGAGCGGGTGGTGCGTACCAGAAGGCGCGTGCCGAGCCGGTCCTCAAGACGGGTGACGAGCTTGCTGACGGCGGAGGGCGACAAGCGCAATTTTCGCCCGGCCGCCGAGAAGCTGCGAAGCTCGGCCACCTGGACGAAGACATCCATTTCCCCGGCGCGATTATCCACCCTTAGCCTCGCTGCTTTGAATTCAATTCACAAGTGTTGAGTTTATATAGGTGATTATCGAACGAATGTCTTGAGCCCATATTCTGTCCGAACAAGAACCAGCGCAACCGGATGAGTCCGGATGCCTTTTCGATCGGGTCATCTCATGCCACTCGCTCTCTTTGCCTTGACGATCGCGGCTTACGCGATAGGCACCACAGAATTCGTCATCGTCGGCCTGCTGCCGACCGTCGCGAACGATCTTCACATCACCCTGCCGCTTGCCGGCCTCATCGTCAGCGTCTACGCACTCGGCGTCACCTTCGGCGCGCCGATCCTGACGGCGCTCACCGGCCGCATCGAGCGCAAGCCGCTGTTGCTCGGACTGATGGCGCTCTTCATTGTCGGCAACGGCATGGCGGCGTTGAGCACCGGCTATGAGTTCCTGCTTGTCGCCCGGGTGCTCTCGGCCTTCGCCCACGGCGTCTTCTTCTCCGTCGGCTCGACTATCGCCGCCGATCTCGTGCCGGAAAACCGTCGTGCGTCTGCGATCGCCATGATGTTCATGGGATTGACGGTCGCGATCGTCACCGGCGTTCCGCTTGGTACGTTCATCGGCCAAACCTTCGGCTGGCGTGCCACTTTTGCCGCCGTCGCGGTCCTCGGCGTCATCGCCTTTGCCGGTATCGCCCTGTTGCTGCCGTCGAACCTGAAGAAGGCGCCGCCGGCCGGTATCGGCGAACAGCTTCGCGTGCTTGGAAGCGCCCGCCTGCTGATCGTCTTCGCCATGACGGCGTTCGGCTACGGCGGCACCTTCGTCGCGTTTACTTTCCTCGCCTCGATCCTGCAGGACGTGACCGGCTTTGCCGCCTCCGCCGTCAGCCTGATCCTGGTGCTCTACGGCATCGCCATCGCTATCGGCAATGTCGTCGGCGGTCGCCTTGCCAATGGCAATCCGGTCAAGGCCCTGACATGGCTCTTCCTCGCCCAAGCGATCGTGCTCGTGCTCTTCAGCTTTACGGCCGTTTCGCCCTGGCTTGCCATTCCGACGCTTGCCGCCCTCGGCTTCCTGTCTTTCGCCAATGTGCCCGGCCTGCAGCTCTACGTCGTCCAGCTTGCCCGCGAGGTGCGCCCCGCAGCCGTCGATGTCGCCTCGGCGCTCAACATCGCCGCCTTCAATCTCGGCATTGCCGCCGGCGCTTGGATCGGCGGCCTGGTGGTGGAATCCTCGCTTGGCCTTGGCGCCACGCCCTGGGTCGGTGCGATCCTGGTCGTCGCTGCCCTCGTCCTCACTCTCTGGAGCGGCGTTCTCGACCGCCGCTCGGCTCCCTCGGCGCAAAGCGCTTCCTGCGCCGCCTGATCATTCCGCAATCGAAAGGAAATCCCATGCATCTCGTCAACGCCAATGGCGCTTCGATCCCCGCTCTCGGCTTCGGTACTTTCCGCGTGCCGGGCTCCGATACCGAACGCATGGTGTCGTATGTGCTGAACAACGGCTACCGGCATATCGATACCGCCCAGATCTACGGCAATGAGGCCGAGGTCGGTAAGGGTATCCAGCGCTCCGGCCTTGCCCGCGCCGATCTCTTCCTGACCACAAAGGTCTGGGTAGAGCACTATAAGCACGCGGCTTTCGTCACTTCGGTCGATGAAAGCCTGAAGAAGCTGAAGATCGATTATGTCGATCTGCTCCTCCTCCATTGGCCGAACGACGCCGTGCCGCTTGCCGAGCAGATCGGCGCCCTGAACGAGGTTGCCAAGGCCGGAAAGGTCCGCCACATCGGCGTCTCGAATTTCAACCGGGCGCTGATGACGGAGGCGGCAAAGCTCAGCGAGTTGCCGCTCGTCATCAATCAGGTCGAGTATCACCCCTATCTCGACCAGTCACAGGTGATCGAAACGGCCAGGAGCCTCGGTATGTCCGTCACCGCCTATTACGCCATGGCGGATGGCAAGGTGTTGAGCGACCCGGTTCTGAAGGCGATTGCCGCCCGGCGTGGAAAATCCGTCGCGCAGATCGTCCTGCGCTGGATCGTGCAGCAGGGTCTGGTTGTGCTATCTAAGACGGTCTCCGAGACCCGTGCCCAGGAAAATGCGGCGATCTTCGACTTCGAGCTGACGGCGGAAGAAATGGCAGCGATCCATACGCTTGCCGAGCCCAAGGGGCGGATCGTCAGCCCCGATGGCCTCGCGCCGGTCTGGGACGCCGCCGCTTGATTACAAAATCTGGAGAGGGGCCGCTACACGCGGCCCCTTTTTGATTACGCCTTGAAATCCAGTTCGACCT
Organism: Rhizobium sp. RCC_161_2; assembly: GCF_041355235.1. NCBI lineage: Bacteria > Pseudomonadati > Pseudomonadota > Alphaproteobacteria > Hyphomicrobiales > Rhizobiaceae > Rhizobium > Rhizobium sp. RCC_161_2. The sequence continues at coordinate 85,133 of NZ_JBFUPL010000009.1, forward strand.
TGGAAACGGTAACCGATGCCGGCAACAGCGGCTTGTGGACACGCTGGCCGAAGTGCCGCTTGAAACCGAAGACGTTGTTGATCAGGCTCTTGGTATAGAGGCCGGGGCCGCTCGAATAGATGCGCCAGCCGCCATCGACGGCGATATCGCCGGCCTTGACGCGATCCCAGTCGGACGAAGCATGATAGCGGTCATCGAAGGCGGCATCGCTGCTGCTGAAATAGGTGTTGCGCTGTCGCAGCGACGCATGGTCTAGCCGGCCGCTGACCGAGATCGGATTGGCGAGCGCCAGCGCGTTCCAGACGCCCTCGGCGTCGTTATCCAGAGCCAGCGCCTCGCAGTAACGCAGATGCGCGTGCACATACATCAGTCCGATCTCGCGGCCGAAGAAGGACGAGGATTCGGCGCGGCGGAACAGCGTCTCCGGCCCGCCGGCATATGTGGCCGGCTTCTCCATCAATCTCACGCCATCCGGGAAAAGCAGGTTCTCGCTGATCAGCTTCATATGGTCGTGCCGCTGCTCGGGCGTAAACAGGCCGCCCAGCATCGGTTGGGTCATCGCGATCAGGGAAAAATGCAGGCCGGTGCGGGTGTCGGCCGGATGCAGCAGCAGCTCGACGCCGTCATGGCTCGGATCGAAGACGCCGTGGCCGGCGACGATACCGTCGCGCATTAGCAGGCGATTGAAATCGCTGCGCATGGCGGCGGCGGTTTCCTTCAGCGACTGCGCCTCTTCATCCCGGCTTGCGAACGTCAGGATCGCGGCATAGCGCACCAGCTGTTCGTAGAGCAGCGAAACGGTCCAGCTGCTGACCATCCAGTCGCGCAAATGCGGATCGGCCGGCTGCAGGCTGTCGTTCCAATCGCCTTCGCCATAGCGGATGAGGCTGGTGCCGGGGACGAACCGGCTGCGGACGGTGTCGAGCAGCTTTTCGACATGGTCGGAGATCGTCGCCGTCTCTTCCGTCCGCTGCATGGTGTCATCGGCTCGCCAGGGAACGGTCTCAGTGAGGAAGGCGATATCGCCGGTCGCCTCGATATAGTCACAGAGCGCCTTCAGCGGCCAGACGACAATATCGCCGTGGCTCTCGCCGGCGCGGATATTGGCATAGGGCTCTAGCATGAACCATTGGGGCCAGTCGCCCCGGTCCCGGTATTGTTCGGAAAAGACGGTGCTCAGGACCTGCTTCACCTCGGCGTCGTGTTCATAGGCGAGCAGGAATTCAACCGGCCCCTGGCAGACATCGCGCGTTCCCCATGCCGCCCCGGTATATTGTTCGAGGCCGTGCGGCACGCTCAGATGGATGATGGCGTCATGCGCCAGCCAGGGCAGCATCACCGCCTGCTCGGTAATATCCGGTCCGCTGCCCTTGATGCGCAGGCCGCGCGTTACATGGCTCCAGAAGTGCTGTGCCGGCGCAAGCATCTCTTCGCCGCTGACGCCTGCCTTGTAACGTGCGGCAAGGGCTTCACCCGCTGACGTATCGGTCATCGATCCGGTGACGGCAAAGCTGAAGCCTTGCGTTGGGTGCGATTTCAGCGCGATGAAGGGGCCGTTGCGTGAGATGCCGTCGCCATAGAGAAGCTCGTCGCCGCCGATTGCCTCGAAAGCATCCGGCGTCGCGGTGACGAGATGATAGGCGGCCTGCGGATAGCGATCCCAAAGCCAGGAGGATTGAGGACGGAAGGATATCCGCTTGGCCGCAGCATCGATCTCAATGTTGGCCACGGCTTCATAGTCGCGCTCGCCGAGCACGATATGGCCGAACACCAGGAAGCGGCAGGCCTTGCCTTCGACCGTGACGTTCCATTGCATGGCAGGGTCGTCACCGGAGGCTGCCGCCGTCACGGTGATGGTGTGGCCGGCAAGCTTGTAGATCCATCTGACATCGCTGAGGCCCATGTCGAAGGCGGCGGGCACGCCGAGCAGACGCCAGCCTTCGCCGAGATCCACGAGGATGCGCAAGCCGCTTGCCCGTGTCAGATTATAGGGGTCGCGGGAGATCGAGAACAGCTTGTGAAAAGAGGTGTTGCCGATGGTAAGCTGCGCCGCGAAGATGCCCTGCATCCAGCAGGTTGCGCCCAAAGTCTGGTCGTCGAGCAGCATGTTCTGGCCGCTGCGGACGATGGCGCCATGGCGGCGCGCCACGAGGCGCTCCTTCTCGCGCAGCACGATATGACGGTTCAGCGATCCCTCCGGCACGAAGAAGGAATAGAGCTGGCCGTCGATACGCTCTTCCAGCATCCGCTGGGGATAGAGCCGGTCGATCGTCGCGTCATCCAATGGCTCGGTCACGAACAGCGGCGCATCCTGCACCAGGCTGCGAACCGGTGTCTCCGAGGCAATATCCGTCGTCGCCAATTGGCCGAGTGCCTGCGGTAAGGCATCGAGACGGACGAGATCGGCATCGCTGGAGGCCAAGGGGTGATCGGCAACGAACAGACCGAAGAACGTCGTGATAGCAGTCGCCTTTGGTGCCAGTGTCAGCGGCTTCGACTGGATCGCCGGGCAGGCGACCTCGTGCTGTCGGCGCGTGCTCGCCAGGTTTTCGCCGAAACCCGGCACCATGGGGGCATCGCCGCTTGGAGCCGGCACCATCAGCTGGATCGCATCGGTGGCATAGGCGGCTGCGCCATCCAGGCAGCCTTGCGCCAGCCACGGATTGCGCCCGCCACCTTGCTTCAGATTTTGCCGGTTCATCACGACCGGCCCGAAGGCGGGATGAGCGGCGATGTGATGATCGATATATTGCGAGGCATAGGCCTCGCTGTTCATCAGGAAGCCACGGTCGCCGATGCCGACATCCTGGATCAGCACGAGATCGGCCGGAACTGTCTTGCCCGTCGAATTCTCGAGCGAGATCCGCCAGAACCAGGCGGTATCGCCGGGATGGAGTTGTAGCCGCACCGTATGCCGGACACCTGCCGTCTCGCCGCTCCAGTAGAAACTCGTCTCGTCATGGCCGAAGCGCACCACCGCCTTCGGGCCGACGATTTCGGCGACTTCAGGCTTTGAGCCGCCGATGCGCAGATAGAGCCGTCCGATGCCGCCATAGACAGGCGATCCGACCACCTGGTTGATCATGACGCCGCCCTGCTGGTCGGCAAAATCGATGGCGAACAGCGTGCCGTTCGGCAAAGCCGATGCGGACAGGCCGGCGCTGTTGGTAAGTGTGGAAAGACCGAGTTCTTCGCGCCGGGGCGTCTGAAAGCTGCGATTGGATTCCGAAGGCATAGCCGGTGTCTCGCTGATTCATGGGTCGGGTGAGCGCACTAGATCATAAGGTGCTACGCGATCATAGGCGGCAATTTGCCTTCTGAGATCGCAATCTTTCGTGACAATGTTTCCGTCTCACCGATGGTGAATCGTGCTCGCAACCTGATTGGCCGTTCGCACGACAGAGGAAAGATCGGCATCATCCCATGCCTCTTTCGAGAGGCCCTTGATGTGGAACGCCTTGCTCTCGCCCGGCATAAGGTTGACCAGCATGTCGTCGACCTCGGCATTCGGGTCGATCCGGTCGGCAAACAGGCAGAGATCACGCAGGAAGGTCTGCGCCGTGACCGTGACGGCTATACCGTCGGCGGTTTGCGCGGCCTCTATTTCGAAGCGCGGCTGCGGATATTGCAGCTTCATGTCCTTTTCGAAGAACCACCAGGCCTCTGAATCGCCCAGCCGGGCACGCAGGAATTCGCGCTGCGGATCGCCGGGTGTCGCCACGTCCCTGGGGATCGATATCTCGGCATTTTCGAAGCGGTCGCAAAGGATGCGCCAGACGGAGTGATGGGCGAGAAGCGTGCCGTTGAAATCGAAGCGCTCGACGGTGAAGGGCACGCGCCAGAATAGGGTGGCATCGTTGACGGCGATGGCGGCGAGACCATCGCTGCGTGGCTGGATGGTGAGGAGATGCGGAGCGTAGCTGTTGCGTAGCGCATACCAAAGCGGTTTCTTCCGCCCGCCGCCATCGATCGCCGCCCAGGAGGTCACCGGCCAGCAATCGTTGAGCTGCCAGACGATCGCGCCCATGCAGGTGGGGCGATGCGAGCGCATATGGTCGACGCCGAGGCTGATAGCGCGCGCCTGATTGAGCTGGGTGACGAAGAGCCAGTCGTCGAAGTTTTCCGGCGCGGGAAACCACCCCTCCAATCCCTTGAGCAGCTTGTCGTTGCCGGTAGTCGCCTTCTGGTGATGCAGAACGCCGGGCGAGGCAGACGCGCGATTTTTCTCCCGCACGGATGAGGCAAGCGTGCCGTAGGTCGGCGGCGCCTGCCAGCCGAATTCGGAGCAGAAACGCGGGATATAGTTACGGTAGGTCTCGTATCCCACCTCGTTCCAGACGTCCCAGATATGCTTGCAGCCGTGCTCGTCGGCATTCGGCGCGATCTCCATCGAGCCGGAATAGGGGCTGCCCGGCCAATAGGGCCGCGTCGGATCGATCTCGGCGACGAGTTTCGGCAAAAGATCGAGATAGTAGCCGGCACCCCAGGGACGATTGGCGAGCACATCCTGCCAGCCCCAATCGAAATAGCCCCAGATGTTCTCGTTGTTGCCGTTCCAGAGCACCAGCGAGGCATAGGGCATCAGCCGGATAATCGCCTCGCGCGCTTCCGCCTCGATCTCGCTATAGACCGGCTCCTCTTCGGGATAGGCGGCGCAGGCAAACAGGAAGTCCTGCCAGACCATGATGCCGGCGGCGTCGCATTCCTCGTAGAAGGTATCGGTCTCGTAAATGCCGCCGCCCCAGACGCGCAGGATGTTCATATTGGCGTCGCGGGCCTGGGCAATCCGTTCGCGATAGCGCTCCCGCGTCACGCGCGGCAGGAAGCAATCGTCCGGAATCCAGTTGGTGCCGCGGGCAAAGACCGGCACGTCATTGACGACGAGGATGAAGGCGGAGCCGATCTCGTCGGGCGTGGTGTCGAGCCGCACGGAGCGGAAGCCGACGCGCCGCTGCCAGCGATCCAGCACCATGCCATCGGACCCCAGAAGCTGGAGGTCGAGATCGTAGAGCGGCTGGTCGCCGAGCCCATGCGGCCACCAGACTTGCGGATTATCGACCCGGCATTCCACCAGCGTATGCGTTTCGCCCTGCGCAATGCGGACCTCGGATCGCTTGCCGCCGACCGACATCACGAGCGCGGCACTATCCATGCCCTCGGCGGCCCATTCGATCTCGACGCGCAGGCGGGCGACGCCGTCGCCGCCCTGCAGGGTAATTTCCGGGCAAACGGTGCCCAAACGCGCCTTCGACCAGCTCTCGATGACGACCGGCTTCCATATGCCGGCGGTAACGACGGTTGGCCCCCAATCCCAGCCGAAATTACAGGCCATCTTGCGGATGAGATTGCTGGGGCCGGGATAGTTGGCCGGGATATCGGCGGCGGTGCCGAGTGCGGCGCGCACGGCCTCGCCATGGACATAGGCGGACTCGAAATCGATGATCAGCTCATTGCGACCGTCCTTGAGCTTCTCGCGGATGTCGAAACGGTAGCTGCGGTGCATGTTGCGCGTCTCGCCGAGCATCGTGCCGTTCAGCTCCAGGCGCGCAGCCGTATCGAGGCCGAGGCAGGAAAGGTCGACCCGATCCGCCTCGTCGCTATCCCAGTCGAAGGCCATACGGTAGCGCCAGGCCGAGCGGCCGATCCAGTCCTGGGAGATCTCGTTGACATCGAGATAGGGGTCGGTGATCAGCCGGGCGGACAGGAGGTCGGTGTGCACATTGCCCGGCACGGTAGCCGGGATCGTCGCGGGCAGGGAGGGGGCGGTGGAGGGTGCGCGAAGGCGGGAGAGGGTCCAGCCGGTATCGAGTGCCAGTGTCTTCATGCTTGTCGGTCCGTCATCAAATGGATTGTATCAAATCTGCCGCGGCTGATTGGATGGCTGGATGAACTGCAATCCGGCATGAAGATGACGGTTCATGTGATAGGCGTAGGCAATGCGGTCGCGCTGCTTCAGTGCGGCGATGATGTCGCGATGGTCGTCATAGGCGCTGTCGACGGCGGCGCGGGAGCGTTTTCCTGCTTCCATCAGCCGCTGCAACAATGGCTGCAGAATGCCATAGACTTGTGACACCGTCTGATTGCCGGCAAGGCCCACCAGCGTGACGTGGAACTCGAAGTCGCATTCGGCGGCATCCGAAAGGTCCGGCGCCAGCTTCATGGCATCGTTGATCGCCTCCAGCCGCGCAATGCCGGCATCATCGATATGTTCAAACAGGAGATCGGAGAGATTGACCTCGATCAGCCGGCGAAAACCCTGGATATCGAGGAAGCTTTCGGCGGAAATATCGAGTGCGAAAGAGAACTGCTCCATCAGTGCCTGCTGACGCCGATCCGTGATGACGGCCCCGACTTTCTGCCTGCTTTCGACGATGCCGTATGCCTTCAGCATGCGGATCGCTTCGCGTACGGTATTGCGGCTGGTGTTGAACATCGCCGCCAGCTCGATTTCCGAGGGCAGGGCGTCGCCGAGGCCGAGATTGCGCTCACGCATCAGCCGCCGGATCGCATCGACCACCTGGTCTACCGCCGATCCCTTGTCCCCGATCTCTGCGGTTTCTGTCGCCATGCATCCTCCATCTCGAAGAAGATATTGTTGGCCAATAAGAGATGTCAAGCGGGATAGAGGCGCTGGTGGAATGGACAATCGTGGATTTGGCATTATGTTGCCCAACAAATAAGGGAGGCACCGCATGGAGAGTTGCTGGCGTTGGTTCGGGCCGAGGGATCTCGTTCCACTCATTCACGCCCGCCAGGGCGGGGCGACGGGCGTCGTGACCGCGCTGCACGAGATTTCCTACTCACGCACATGGGCGCCGGAGGAGATCGAGGCGCGCAAGGCCCTCGTGGCAGCGGCCGGCATGCGCTGGAGCGTCTGTGAATCGATCCCGATCCCGAGCGCCATCAAGCTTGGTGGCGCTGGCGCTGCGAAGGCGATCGGCGTCTGGAAGGATACGCTGGCCAATCTCGCCCGCTCCGACATCAAGACGATCTGCTATAATTTCATGCCGGTGGTCGACTGGACGCGCACGGACCTGCGTTTCGAGATGCCGACGACGGCGCTGGCGCTTCGCTTCGACATGGTGGAATTCGTCGCCTACGACGTCTTCATTCTCCGCCGGAAAGGTGCTGAAGTGAGTTACGCGCCGGAGCTAGTGCAGCGCGCCGAGAAGCGCCACAAGGTTCTCTCCGAGGAAGCGGTTCAGCGGCTGGAGAGCAATATTATCGCCGGTCTTCCCGGTGGTGAGGACAGCTATGGCCGGGAGGCCATTCGTGCTGAGATTGCCGCCTTCGACGGAGTGTCAGCCGACGATCTACGGACAAACCTCGACAGTTTCCTGCGTGAAGTGGTGCCGGTTGCGGCGGAGGTTGGCGCAAGGCTTGCCATCCATCCCGACGACCCGCCGATTTCGCTATTCGGCCTGCCGCGTGTGGTTTCGACGGCTGAGGATTTGCGCCGCATCGTCACCAGCGTCGATGACCCCGCCAATGGCCTGACGCTTTGCGTCGGCTCTCTCGGTTCGCGTGCCGACAACGAGGTGCTTGCCATCGCCCGGGAATTCGCGCCGCGCATCAATTTTGCCCATCTTCGCGATGTGGCGATCGAGCCGGACGGCTCCTTTGTCGAAGCCTCCCATCTCGAGGGGCGCAGCGACATGTACGCCATTCTGCGCACGCTTCTGGCGGAAGAGGCCCGGCGTCGAGCCGAGGGTCGAATGGACCATCTGATCCCGATGCGCCCCGATCATGGCCATCTGATCGGCGACGATGTCGATAAACCGACCAATCCCGGCTATTCCCTGATCGGTCGCCTGAAGGGGTTGGCGGAACTGCACGGTGTCATCCATGCCATCGGCAAGACGGATGAGTTCTCGCGACATTGGCGGCGGTTTTAGAAATCGGGCGGAACTTATAGTTCCAATTCGCCTTCCGCCGAGAATTCGAAGTTATCGGTACCGGTGAACAGAACATCCTTGGTCAATCGGGTGTCGACGAAATTGCAACTTTCGAACCGCAAGCGGATCGTGACGGCTTCCGAAAAATCGACATCGACAAAGCTGCAGGAAGAGAAAACCGTTCGGGACAGGTCGACCCTGAAAAACCGCATCGCGTGCATCGTGCATGCTTTGAATTCGCAATCCAGCATCTCGGACTTCGAGGCCAATACCGACTCGAACCTACAGTTCTCGATCCTGTTGCCGATCCAGGTGCAGCCATGCAGTGCTTCCGCTGCGGAAAAATGCGCGTCGCGCAGAACCGACATGGCGATGGTTTTCCCGCTCAGATCGAGACCATGCCACGCAATATCCGAAAGATCGGCATTGCTCAGGTCGATACCGACTTCCCGCGCCTGAGCCGCAAGATTTGCTTCGAGATCCTCTTGGGAGACTTTCTTCATGATCAGCGGAAAATGACGTTGGTATCAGGACTTGGCAAGGCTCGGCACATTTGAGCTTGTTGATCGGTGGCAAAATCAATCTTGCCCGGTCATGCAAGACGATATTCCGTCTTGTCGGTAGATAGCTGACAAGCAAAGCGCATGGTTGCGTATTTGGTAAGCTTTTGCTTAAAGTTTAAGCTAGTATAGCGTTCTGATTTTGTTTAACTTTTTTTATTATGACTATCGCACTCCGTATCATTTCAACGCAAATTGGCTAGGTCGACCCGCACATGAATTCCGTTTGGCCCGACACTCCGAACGATGACTTTCGGTCGCTATTTGAGACGCATCCCTCGCCGATGTGGGTCTATGATCCCGAGACGCTGAAATTCCTGATCGTCAACGACGCCGCACGTGATCTCTATGGCTATCGCCATGAGGACTATGTCGGCATGACGGTTCTCGACATCCGCCCGCAGAAGGAGCGCGAGCGTATGTTTGATGCCATTCGGCGCCGGACGGATGTGGAGAAGGCAGAGCGCTGGACGCATCTGAAAGCTGACGGCGAGACATTCGAGGTGCTGACCTACGGCCGCGAAATCCGTTTCGACGGCAAGGCGGCGATCCTGGCGATCGTCCAGGATCGCACGGAGGTCAATGCCGCACGCCGGCAGTTCACCGACACCCGCTCGCTGCTCGACAGTATTGTCGACAACCTGCCCGTCGGCGTTTTCGTCAAGGACATGGCGAAGGACGGTCGCTATATCCTGTTCAACGAGGCCTGCGCGGCCGCCATGGGGCGGCCGGCAAAAGATGTTGTCGGCAAGAACGATCCGGCGGTTTTCCACGAAGAGCAGATCGCGGCGTTCCGTCAGCAGGATGAACGCGCCTTCGAAACGGCTTCGACCGTCAATTTCGAAGAAACAATCCGGGGCATGGATGGCGTCACACGCATCTTGAGGACGGCGAAGCGGGCGCTGCCTGCGCCGAAGGGCGAGGCGCCACGCTATCTGCTGGGCATTTCCCAGGATGTCACGGAGGAACGCGGCGTCGAGGCAAAGCTTGCGCATCTCGCCATGCACGATTCCCTGACCGGCCTTCCGAACCGCGCCTTTTTCTCCGAAAGCATCGTCCGGCAGGTGGCTGTCGCCACTCCGGAGATGCCGATCGCGCTGCTTTACATCGACATCGATCATTTCAAGCACATCAACGACAGCAAGGGGCATGCCGCCGGCGACACGCTTCTGCGCCAGGTCGCGCAGCGGCTTCTGCGGCTTGCCGAGAAAAGCGATCTTGTCGCCCGCCTTGGCGGCGATGAATTCGCGCTGGTGCTGAGGATGACCGATGCCGGCCGGGCACAGCGCTTTGCCGACCTGCTGCTGTTGTCGCTCGCGGCCCCTTTCGATCTCGACGGTGTTCGCGAACATGTCACCTGCAGCATCGGTATCGCGATGGCGCCGGACCATGCGAACGATGCCGACGTCCTGATGCGCGACGCGGATCTGGCGCTTTATGCCGCCAAGGGAAGCGGCCGGTCGACTTATCGTTTTTACCAGACCGAGATGCGGCTTGAGGCCGAGCGGCGCCATCAACTTACCGTCGAGCTTCGCGAGGCGTTGCAGAACGGCGAGTTCGAGCTCTATTACCAACCGATCATCCGGCTGGACAATGACGGCCTGTCCGGCTTCGAGGCGCTGATCCGCTGGCGGCACCCGGAGCGTGGGCTCATCGCGCCGATGGAGTTCATCCCCGTCGCCGAGGAGACCGGCATGATCGTGCCGATCGGCGAATGGGTGCTGCGGGAGGCATGCCGCACTGCTGCACGATGGCCGAGCCACCTGAAGATCGCCGTCAATCTTTCTGTCTATCAATTCCGGCATACAGGCCTGCTCGCCACCGTCGTGTCGGTGCTCGACGAGACAGGACTGCGTCCCGAGCGCCTGGAGATCGAAATCACCGAATCCGTCCTGCTCTCCGAAGTCGAGCAGAGCCTGCATTTGCTGCGCGCCCTGAAGGAACTCGGCATCCGCATCGCCATCGACGATTTCGGTACCGGCTATTCGTCGTTGAGCTATCTGCGCTCATTCGCCTTCGACAAGATCAAGCTCGATCGCAGTTTTGTCGCCGGCATCGAGACCGATCCCGGCAATCTCGCGATCGTGCGCGCCGTCGTCGGCATCGCCTCCGGATTCAACGCCATGACGTTGGCCGAGGGCATCGAGACGGAAGAGCAGTTGGGGAAATTGCGGGCCGAGGGCTACAGCGAAGTCCAGGGTTTCCTGCTCGGCCGGCCTATGCCGCGACAGGATGCGGAGGCGCTGATTTTTGGCGAAAAGCGCCCCATGAAGCGGGTTTCATCGCTTTGAGGTGATGGGAACGAAGACGTTCCAGTGTTTTCCCCAACTGTCGTGGACCGTCCTGCCGCAGCTCACCGCGACATTCGGTGCGGACAGGCCATAGGTCTTGGGAACCCACTTGACCGTCAAGGGAACAGCACATCGCGGCACCTGAATCTTCAGGTTTGGGTCAAGTACCTCCCAATGGGTGCCACGAGACAGATTTTCCGTGGCGATGAATTGTCTCGCCTCTTCCCTGACTTCGAACAGCCCGTGCTTCACGCCGTTCGACCTGTCGTCCTCGATGCCTCGATAGACGGTTTCGGATGCCGAACAAATCTGGGTCGTCGTGGCCAGCAGGCATAGGCAGAGCAACACTGTCCGCCGTCGGTCCATATGCGTCTCGCCTTTCATTCGGATGCAAAGTGTTTTGCCACGAAATGATCAAATGGAAAATATTTGGCGTCGCCTGTCGGGAAACGTGATCGGCCATCGTCCTTGGGGCAGCCCGTCGACGGGCACAACGTTCAAACCTATTCCGAGGAGACGATCATGACCGATACAGAACAATCATCCCAGCCCAATATCCCGGCCAAGGGCGGCCTGGTGACCTATGTGATGGTGGATGGCGCCGTAAAGGCGGCTGAATTCTATGAGCGTGCCTTCGGAGCCGAGCGTGCCTTCATGTATCCGGCCGATGAGCAGGGCCGGACGATGCATATCCATCTCTATGTCAACGGCAGCTCGCTGATGCTGGGAGATTTCTATCCTGAACATGGCTTTGGAGTGGAAAAGCCGCAGGCTTTCTCGCTGCAACTGCTTGTCGACGACCTCGATCCCTGGTGGAAACGCGCCGTCGAGGCCGGAGCAGAGGTGATCATGGAGCCGCAGGTGATGTTCTGGGGCGATCGCTGGGGTCAGCTTCGCGACCCCTTCGGTGTCACCTGGGCGATCAACGCGCCTGTAAAGGCATAGTATCAGTCGGAGAGCAGGGCTCGCGTCAGTGGATGCGCGGGATCGGCAAGGCCCTCCAAGATGGTGAAATGATTCCGGTCCGGCTCGACGACGGTTGCCGTCGCCGCGCCGAGACCGGTCCAGATATTGGCAAGCAGGGTGCTCTGACGGACGAATTCGGAGCGCTCTGCACCGCCGACCCAACAGGTGAGGCGGAGGTCGTCCATCGGCTCCAGCAGCGCCGGGCTCTCGGCCATGGCTTCCGCCTCGTTGATGCGCAGTTGCTGGTTCATGGTCCGCTTCATGATCGGGCGCAGATCGTGCAGGCCTGATATGGACAGCACATGGCGGATGCGGGTCTGGACCGATGCGGCAAGCGGAGAGGTGGTGGTGACCATGCGGGTGGCGAGCTGGCCGCCGGCCGAATGCCCTGTGAGGATCAACGGACCATCGATCATCTCGGCCGCAGCGCCGATCGCCGTGGCGATTTCCTTTGCGATGGCGGTGATGCGTATTTCCGGGCAAAGCGTGTAGGAGGGCATGGCGACGGCGTAACCGCCAGCAACGGCGCCCGCCGCGAGATGTGACGAATAGCTTTTGTCGAGTGCGAGCCAGTAGCCGCCATGGACAAAGACGACCAATCCCTTCGGCTTCTCCGAAGGCAGGAAGAGATCGAAGCGATTGCGTGCGCCGGGTCCGTAAGCAAGATCGAGCTTGGCTCGCCCGGCGGCAGTCATGCTGTCGCAGAAGGCCTGTGCCGGCCCCAGCCAGGCCGCCGGCCAGCGGTCTCCATCAACGACATAGGCGCCGTTGGTGTAGGCAACGTCCCAATCGGTGATCCTGAAATAGCTCATTGCCCGATCTCCCGGTTCTCGCCAGTGCCTATCCGCTATCAGGTTACGGCGGAGCGCACGGCAAAGCGTGCGTCCTGCCATGATCCGCTGCTCAGAATGTCCTCCAGCACGCCGGCCGCCTGCCAGACATCGCGGTAGCTGACATAAAGCGGCGTGAAGCCGAAGCGCAGGGTCGAAGGCGCGCGGAAATCGCCGATGACGCCGCGCTCGATCAGCGCCTGCATCACTTCATAGCCGTTGTCATGGGTGAAGGAGACTTGGCTGCCGCGTTGCTCACTATCGCGCGTGGTGTCCAGCACGACGCCGTATTGGCCGCATTTGGCTTCGACTAAGCGGATAAAGAGATCGCTGAGCGCGATGCTCTTCTGGCGCAGCATATCCAAATCGACCTCGTCCCAGATGCCGAGCGCGCCCTTCAGCGCCCTTAGCGACAGGACTGGCGGCGTGCCGCAAAGGAAGCGCTTGATGCCGTCGCCTTCGGCAAAACCTTGTTCGAAGGCGAAGGGCCGGGCGTGACTCCACCAGCCGCTGAGCGGCTGGGTGATCGAGGCATGATAGCGGTGCGCGGCATAGATGAAGGCCGGCGCGCCGGGGCCGCCGTTCAGATATTTATAGGTGCAGCCGACTGCGAAATCGGCATTGACGCCGTCAAGATCGACCGGCAAGGCGCCGGCGCTGTGGCAGAGATCCCAGATAACCAGCGCACCGGCCTGGTGGATCCTGCGCGTCAGCGCCGCCATGTCGCGCAATGCGCCGGTCTTGTAGTTGACGTGGTTGACCAGCACGACGGCGGTCTGATCGTCGATCAGACTCTCGATATCGTCGGCATCCCGGCCTTCGAGGCGAAGTGTGGTGCCTGGCCGCGTGGAAGTGACACCTTCGGCCATATAGAGGTCGGTCGGAAAACTGTCCCCTTCGGCGACGATGACGCTACGGCCGGGGCGCATCGCCAAGGCGGCGTGCAAGGCCTTATAGATATTGATCGATGTGGAGTCGGTGACCACGGTCTGGCCGGGTGCGGCGCCGATCAGCCGGCCGATACGGTCGCCGAGTTCGAGCGGCAACTGAAACCAGCCGGCACTGTTCCAGCTGCGAATGAGGCCGTTGCCCCATTCCTCCATCATCGCCTGCTTGAGTTCCGTGAAGACGTCATGCGAGGCGGCGCCAAGAGAATTGCCGTCGAGATAGATGACGCCGTGGGGCAGGGCGAAGCGGCTGCGGAAGATGCGCAGCGGATCGGCCTCGTCCATGGCCTCGATGGCGGCGAGATCGGGAAGGCTGTCCATGGTATCGGCCTCTTTATTCGCGAATGGTTTCCCGGGAGGGCGCGCCGCCTCGGCTGCGGCGGATGCTTGGCAGCGCCAGCATGATCAGCACGAAAAGGCCGGTGGCGAGCTTCAGGTTCGACGGCGGCAAGCCGGCGGCAAGGCAGAGCGACACGAGCTGGTAATAGATGATCGAGCCGACGAAGGGCGCGAGCAGTTGCCGCAACACGGACTGCTTGCCGGTGAAAGCCTCGCCGATCATCAGCGCGGCCAGGCCGTTGATGAGGATGCCGATGCCCATGTTGACGTCGGCAAAGCCCTGCGACTGCACCATCAGCGCGCCGCTGGTGGCGGAGAAGGCGCTTGCAAGGCCGACGCCGCCGATGGTCGCGGCCCAGACATTGATGCCCTGCGCCTCGGCCATGTCGGGATTGGCGCCGACGGCGCGCATGGCCGTACCCTTTTCCGTCTTGAAATAGAGGTTGAGGGCAATGAGGACGACGAGGGCGATCACGCCGGCGACGATGATCTTGCTCGCCGGAAAGCCCGGCTGCGTCAGCGGCACCCAGTCGAACACGGTCGGCGCACCGAAGACCGAGAGGTTTGACTTGCCCATGATGCCGAGATTGATGCTGTAGAGCATTGTCGACATCAGGATACCGGCCAGCAGCGTATGGATGCGAAAACGCAGGTGAATAAAGGCCGTGCAGCAGCCGGCCGCAAGCCCAACGGCGAAGGCTGCGACGATCGCGAGCGGTGGCGTCACGCCGGCGGCGAGCAGGATGCCGCAGATGCAGCCGCCAAGCGGAAAGGCGCCTTCGCTGGTCAGATCCGGAAAGCTCAGCATGCGGAAGGGGATCATGATGCCGAGCACGACGAAGCTCAGGATGAAGCTCTGTGCCAGCGTGACCGGGATCAGTGAGATGAAGCTCGAGACAGTTGTCTGAATGAAATCCATGATATCAGCTCACCAGCAGCATGCGGTCGGTCTTGACGGCGAAATGACCGATCAGCTCGGGCACGGTGATCCGACGTTTTCCCTCGCCGGTGATTTCGAGATGCACACGGCCGGCGTCGAGCATGATGATGCTGTCGCCGAAATCGACGGCGTGCTGCATGTTGTGCGTCACCATAAGCGTCGTCAGCTTCAGCGCTTCGACCGTGCGAACTGTCGCCTGCATGACGATATCGGCGGTGCGCGGATCGAGCGCTGCCGTATGTTCGTCGAGCAAAAGAACATCCGGCGAACCGCCGACGGCCATGATCAGCGACAGCGATTGCCGCTGGCCGCCGGAGAGCAGCTCCACCTTCGTATCCAGCCGGGTTTCCAGGCCGAGACCGAGAACAGACAGCCGTTCTCTGTAGGTGGCAAGCCGGGATGCGTTAAGACCGGGGCGCAGGCCACGCTTCTTGCCGCGCAGCTCGGCGAGCAGCATGTTTTCGGCGACGGTCATGCTGGCGGCGGTGCCCTTCATCGGGTCCTGGAAGACGCGGGCGAGCCGTGCGGCGCGCTTGTGCACCGGCGTGCCGGTGACATCGGCGCCATTGATGATGATCTGGCCAGAATCGAGGCTGAGCGCGCCGGAAATGGCGTTGAGCATGCTGCTCTTGCCGGCACCGTTCGAGCCGATGACGACGCCGAATTCGCCTGACTTGAGCGACAGGGTAAGGCCGTCGAGCGCGACCTTCTCGTCCGGCAGTCCCTTGTAGAAAACCTTGCGCGCGGATTTAATGTCCAGCATCCGTGCCTCCTTGAAAAAATGGCGGCGTTGGCCACGCCGCCATATCTGCTGAATTGTTTGTCGAAGATGCCGCTTGTCAGTTGACGAAGCAATTGCAATCGGCAAGTCCGGCCGGTACCTCGGCGCCGAAGGCCTTCAGAACCGTCTTGTTGATCAGCGGCGCATGGTCCGCATAGGCCGGACGCACCGGTGCGATCGTCTTCGGATCCGCGCCCTTCAGGATCTGTGCGGCGATCTTGCCGGCATTTTCACCGACCTGCTCGTAATTGACCGCGAAGCTTGCCGGTACGACACCGCTGCGAACCGCCGCGTCATCCGAATTGACGATCGGGATCTGTGCCTGGCGGGCGGCGGCTGAAACGGCGGTGATCGCCGGCTGCAGCAGGTTGGAGGCGGGCGTGTAGATCACGTCGGCCTTGCCGGCCAGCGATGCGATACGCTGCTGGATGTCGTTGACGCTGTCGACGCCGACGGGAACGACTTCGAAGCCGGCAGCCGGGGCTGCTTCCTTGACCTTCTCGAGCAGGGCGACGTCATTGGCCTCGCCCGGATTGTAGGGCAGGCCGAAGCGCTTGGCGTTCGGCAGCAGCTTCTTGGTGAAGGTCATGATGGCGGCAATATCCTGCAGGTCGGATGCGCCGGTGATGCCCTCGTCGCCCGCGTCCCAGGAAGGTGTGAGCTTGGCGGCGACCGGATCGGTCACGGCCGAGAATACGATCGGGATACCCGAGCCTGCCAGCGCCTTCTTGGCGATCTGCGAGACCGGCGTGGTGACGGTGTACATCAGCTTTGGATGATCGGATTGCAGCTTGGCGATCATTTGCGGCACCAGCGAAGCGTCGAAGCTGGTGTTGCTTTCGGTGTAGACAACGTCCTTGCCCTCGACGAAGCCATTGTCGGCGAGCGCCTTCTTGAAGCCGGCGATCGAGGCGTTGAGCTGCGGATGCTCGCCGAAATTGGCGATGGCAACCTTGATAGGCTCGGCCGCCGCGGTCGCGACGCTCGCCATGAAGGCGCTCGCAAGAACGAGGCCGGACAGCCATTTCGACGTGGATTTACGCATGATTTCCCTCCCGGATGTTGTTGGCAGCCGTGTTTGATCGGCCTTGTTGCGCCGGATCATAGCGCCTGCCGTGCCTCTGTCAATTTCTGATATATGATATGCACCATCAGAGCCTTTGATATATATTTTTGCGCCAGAGCCGTTTTATATATAATTTCAGGACTTCGACGACCGGGACGAACGCCATGCAGGACAAGGACTCGTTGACCAAGACGGAAGCGGCCTATTGGCTGCTGCGGCGGGATATTCTCAACACGAAGCTCAGGCCCGGCGCGTCGTTGAAGCTCAGCGCCCTGCGGGACGCCTATGGCGTCGGCTGGACACCCTTGCGCGAGGCACTGTCGCGGCTGGAGGCCGAGAAGCTTGTCACCGCGGTCAGCAATCGCGGCTTTGCCGTCGCCCCGGTGTCGCGCGCCGAGCTGGAAGACCTGATGCGGGCGCGCATGGTCGTCGAGCTGCCGCTGCTGCTGGAATCGATCGAAAAGGGTGGCCCGGACTGGGAATCCGCCGTCGTTACCGCTCACTACCGCCTGTCACGCTGCAAGATCGTCCCCGATGCCGCTTCCGAGGAGATGGCCGACGAATGGGACGACAAGCACACGGCCTTTCATGCCGCGCTGATCAGCGCGGCATCATCGAACTGGCTTCAACGCTTCCAAAGCACGATTTCCGACCAGCTCCGCCGCCATCACCGCTTCCTCGGCCTAGCGCCGACGCAGCGCGCCGCCGCCGGCCTAACGATCGGCTACGAAAAGGCGGTCGCCGCTTTGCGCGACGCGATGGCGATGGAGCACCACACGGAGCTAATGGAAGCGGCGCTCGACCGCGATATAGAGCGCGCGCGCGTGCTGATGACCGAGCATATCGGTTATACGTTGCAGGTCTATATTCGTTCGGAGGATGAGATTGGGTAGCGTCACTGCATCCGGTAGATGTAAATAACACCATGATATCAATAGATTATATTGGCTCCGTCGCCGGTTTTGCGCATTCATGATCCTCCAGTTTCCGGTCGCTGCGGTATCTCGCTCAGATCGTGGAGGAGGCAAATGGGCAGGCGAAGTACTGTGCTCCTGATGAAGCATATCGTTGGGGTGGAGCCATCGCCTTCGAATAGAACGATTGGATTATATGCTTTAGCTCTACAACGAATTATACCCAAGGCAATAACTATATTGCTTCAGCCTCGCGGAGATATACTCTAGACCCTTCACATTGTTTGGTAGGGCAATGGTCTTCTTATTCATCGGGGATAATACCTCGTCCTCCGTCAGCAGGTCACCTCTGATTAATTCGACAATCTGATTAAGCTCGCTGTTGTTCAGTGGACTGAACCCCTCCAGCTGGGAAGACGAGACAGGCACCCCATCAAGGCATGGGTTGCCTATGGGGTCACGAGGCAGGCGACCAGCCCAGGTTCGGAGCCACCGTCTCCGCGAGGTCGGCCAGCAGCCGCACGTTCTCGGCAAGACCGAAGGCGGGCGGTAGAAAGAGCACGATCTCGTCTGCGGCGGCGAGGCCCGGGTCGTTGAAAACCGCCTCGGTTACCTGGTCGGGAGTGCCCTGGAAAACGGGGCAAATTTGGACTCCGGACGGTTGGTTGGTCGGCCCGGTCGGTGTGAGGGCGCCCTTGGGGCGGGATGCGGCGATGCCCAGGGTGCGGCGCTCGAGATCGTAGGCGGCGTATTTCTCCCGGAGCTCGGCGGTGGTGCCGACCAGGATCGAGGCGGCGACGGTGACCGGCGGCGGCTCGGTGCCCCACGTCTCGCGCCAGGTGGTACGGAAAGCCTTGATGCTGCGGGCCTGATACTCCCCGAAGGTCTCGCCCTCGGCATGGTCGTGCTGCACGGTGCCGGAGATGAGCCCGATCCCAAGCTCGGCAGCCTGCACCGCCGAGCCGAGGCTCGCCGAACCTTGACGGATGCGGGAGCGTAGGGTCGGGCTGTGCGGTGTCACGCGCAGTTCGATACCCTCCGGGGCACCCTGGTTCGGCCCGGCGACGGTATGAAGGACCTCGCCCGAGATTGCGGCGAGGAAACGTGCCTGACGGCGCTTGGCCTCGGTGCGGGCATCGGTGTCGACTGTACCGAAGACAGCGTCGAACGCCGCGTTGGCACCGGTCGAGATGGCCAGTTCCAGCCGGCCGCCGATCAATAGGTCGGTCGTGCCAGCTGCCTCGGCAAGCAGAATCGGATCCTGATAGCGCATCGGGATGACCGCCGATCCCAGCGTGATATGCTTGGTGTGCTGGCCGGCCGCGGCGAAGAACGGAAGCGGCGAGGACAGGTAATGGTCGAAGTGCCGCTGGTAGGCCCAGCCGGACTGGTAGCCCAGCCGCTCCGCGGCCTTGAACAGTTCGATCCCATCGCGCAGCCCCTGCGCCGGCCCGGCATCATCGTTGAAAGACACGCGGGTATTGAACCCGAGCCGCTGCTTGGGGCGGAACGGCGCGGACAGGGCGCCGGCAGGCGCGGTCACGGTCATGCGATTTTTTCCTCGTTGAAGACCCGTTGGGGTCGAGGCTGTGGCACGCGGGCGATACGAGCGGCGCCGGACGGAATCGATTCCAGCAGCGACCGGGTATAGGGCTGCTGAGGGTTGTCGAAGATGTCGGTGACGGTCCCGTGTTCGACGATACGTCCACGCTGCATCACCGAGACGGTATGGGCGAGTTGGCGCACCAGAGCCAAATCGTGGGAGACGAATACATAGGTCAGGCCAAGCTTGGCTTGCAGCGAAAGCAGCACTTCGACGATGTCAGCCTGGACACTGACGTCGAGCGCGGAGGTGGGCTCATCGAGCACGATCACATCCGGCTTGAGGACCAGCGACCGGGCGATGGCCACGCGCTGGCGTTGGCCGCCTGACAAGGCTGCCGGATGGCGAGCAAGCAGGTGCTCGCCGAGCCCGACATTGGCCAGCGCTTCGCGGACCCGTGCGGCCCGCTCCGTGGCGGTTCCAATCTTGAAGCGGTCGAGCGGTTCGCGCACCAGCTGCTCGACTTTCCAGGTCGGGTCGAGCGAGGTGAACGGGTTCTGGTAGACGAGCTGAAGGTGGCGCCATACCGCGCGCAGCGACTCGTGCGAGCGACCGTTGAGCTGTTCGCCAGCGACCGCGATCTTGCCGATGTCGGGTTGCTCCAGCCCAAGCAAGAGCCGGATTGCGGTCGTCTTGCCCGAACCCGACTCACCGACCAGCGCATGCGTGGTGCCAGCCTGGACGGCAAACGACACGTCGTCGACGGCCGTCAGAACCTTGCCGTCAACCGTGAAGGTCTTCGTGACGGCGCTGACCTCGATCTTCGGCGCCTTGCCGGCGTCGGTCCTGAGGAAACGGAAGCCAGGGTCGCGCAGCCGGGCGTAGCGGTCGGGGTTGAGGGCCGGGACGTCGGCGTGAAGCTTCTTCGCGTATGCCGATGCCGGCGAGGAGAACACGGTCGTTGTACTGCCGGCCTCCTGTACGATACCGTCCTTGAGCACCACCAGCGAGTCCGCCCGCTCGGCGGCAATCGCCAGGTCGTGGGTGATGAGGAGCAGGCTGATATCGAGCTTGTGCTGCAATTCGGAAAGCAAGTCGAGGATGCGTTTCTGGATCGTGACGTCGAGCGCGGAGGTCGGCTCGTCCGCGACCAGCAGCAGCGGCCGCGGCAGGACCGCAAGACCGATCAGCACACGCTGCAGCATGCCGCCGGAGAGTTGGTGCGGGTAGGAGTCATAAACTCGCTGCGGGTTGTCGAGCCCAACTTGAGCGAATGTCTCCAGGATGAGCGCCTTGCGGAGTGTCTTATTGGGCTCGTCGACGAGCGCGGCTGCCTCCATCGCCTGGGAGCCGATCGTCCGCACAGGGTTGAGCGAGTTGCCTGGGTCCTGCGGGACAAACCCGATCGCACGTCCCCGTAACGGCCGGAAATGCCGCTCGGGGAGCCCCAGCACCTCGTGGCCGTCAAAGTCGATGCTGCCGCTCGCGCGTCCACCGGCCGGGAGCAGTCGCAGTATCGCGCGGGCGATCGTCGATTTGCCCGAGCCCGATTCCCCGATGAGAGCAAGGCTCTTGCCACGGCCCAGTTCGAACCCGATGTTGGTGACGACCTCTTGCTTTCCGTAGGCGACCGACAACCCGTCGACGCGGAGCAGCGGAGCCGGTCGTTGAGACGTCGAGCCGGTAACATCGGTGCGAGCGAAAAGCTGGGTCAGTCTGTCTTGCGGAGCCATCGGCTGATCCTGTTCACAGAGAGGACGGTTGCGATCGTGACGAAGGCGGGTGCGTAAACCAGCCAAGGCCATTTGAGGTAGTCCTTGCCGATCGAGATCAGCAGGCCCCAGTCGGACGCCGGCGGCGGGTCGCCGTAACCGAGAAATGCGAGGCTGGCGATGATCAGGATCGAGTCGCCGAACTGCAGCACGGCAAGCGGCAGCACCGAGCGTGACGCATTCGGCAGCACATGACGCCAAAGGATGTGCCAGCGCGACCCGCCGAGGAGAAAGGAAGACTCGACGAATGTCGCTTGCCGGGTCTTGATCACCTCCGAGCGCATCACCCGGGCGAACAGGGCCACGGCCGAAACGCCGGTGGCGATGGCGGCGTTCGTGGTGTCGAAACCGATCGCGGTGACGACGATGACGGCCAGCAGGAATTTTGGAATGGCGAGCAGCACGTCGACCAGACGGGCGAACAGGGTGTCAACCCAGCCGCCGAAGAAGCCGGCCAGCAGGCCGATGAGGCCGCCGGCGATAACACCGATGACCACGGCGATCAGCGCACTCGCGACCGAAGAGGCAGTGCCGTAGACAACACGGGCGTAGAGATCGCGGCCGAGATGATCGGTGCCGAACCAATGCGCGGCGCTGGGACCGAGCAGCTTTTGAGCGGGAACGCCGTTGATCGGGTTATAGCTCGTGAACAGGCTCGGGGCGAGCGACCAAGCGATGGCCAACACCACAATCGCGAAAGAGAGGACGACGACTGGCGGTATGCGAAGAGCTGTCAGCCGGCTGATGGCCGAGACGCGCGAAGTGGAATAGGTAGAGGTGAGGCTCATGATGCCACCGCTTTCGCAATGCTGACGGAAGCCTCGTCGGTTGTGGTTGGACGACGCTCGGGAGCGCCGAGGAGTTTTACGCGTGGGTCGAGCAGCGGATAGGTCAGATCGGCGATCAGGTTGACAATCACGAAGACCACTGCTGCCAGCGAGACGACTGCCTGAAGGACGGGCAGGTCCTGCGTGCTCACCGACCGTTGTACCAAGCTGCCAAGACCGGTCCGCCCAAAGACCGTCTCGGTGATCAGCGAGCCGCCGAGCAGTTCGCCGATCGTCAGCGCAACGACGGTGACGACCGGGAGTGAGGACGGCTTGAGCAGGTGCTTTGCGAACAGGCGCATTTGCCCGAGGCCGCGGCCGCGCGCGACGGCTGCGTATTCCTGTCCGGACTCATGGTCGAGGTTGGCGACGAGCACTTCGGCGATTTGTGCGGAGATAGGGATGCCGAGCGCGATCGCCGCGAAAAGGGTCGCCCAGAGGCTGTCGGGCTCTATCACGCGAAAGACGCCAAGCTGGAAACCGAAGAGGTGGATCAGCACCAGGCCGATCACGAAATTTGGCACCGACAGGAACAGCGACGGAAAGCCTCGCAACAAGCCCTGGCCAAGCCGTTTTGGAAGAAACTGTGTGCCATAGGCGATCACCGCCGCGAGCAGAAGCGCGACGACCAGGCCTGCGGAAGCAAGGACCAACGTCGACGGGAGCACCTCGGCGATCAGGGTCGTCACGGGCCGATTGGTCCGCATCGACAGACCCAGATCACCGGTGACAAACCCGGAAAACGATGTCCAAAGCTGGACCGGGATCGGCTTGTCCAGACCTTGGGCGGCGATGATCTCCTTGATCTCGTCCTGCGTGAACCCATTTTGGGGATTGTTGAGGACGTTGGAGATCGGGTCGCCCGGCAGAATGCTGACGACGACGAAGGTGAAGACATAAGCCAGCAGGATTACGACGATTGCCTGCACGAGGCGCTTTGCGGCGTAGTTTAGGTAGGCTTTGCTCATGCCGTCACCTTTTTGCGTTGCTCGGTAAAATTGCGGGTTATGCGCTTTTCGTCGCCGTGTAGTAGCTGGCATAGGCGACGCCGTTATAGACCACACCCGTCAGCTTCGGAGACTGCGCGTAGATCCGCTGGACGATCTGCGTACGTGGGATGAAGTAGCCCTGATCGAGGACGTATCTCTGGAGCTCGTCCAGGAGAGGTTTACGGCTTTCGATCGAACCGGCACTGGCGATCTTGTCGCGTAGCTCGTTGAGCGTCTTGTCGCTCTCGTCGAGGGCGAACCAGTTCTCGCCGTTGTTGGCGTTCGTCAGGATACTGGCGACGGTGCCCGCGTCGATGAAGCTGCGCGTCACCTCGTAGGCAGGCACAGCCGGACCGCCATACTTTACCTTCTGACCGAATGTCACGACATCATAGGCCCGGATATCGACCTTCCAGCCGATCTTGCCGAGCTGCTGGGCGATCAGTTCGTCGATCGATTTAGAGGTTGCGAGGTAGGGGTTGGAGTTCAGCGTCAGCGACAGTTGCTTGCCGTCCTTCGTGCGGATACCGTCCGCGCCTTTCTTCCAGCCGGCCTCGTCGAGAAGCTTCTCGGCCTTGTCGGGGTTGTAGGCCAGGAGGGCGCTTTGGTCGGTCGCTCCCGGAACGTTGCTCTGGATGAATGAGGTCGCGAGCTTCCAGTCGGATGTGTAGACGGTGTCGATGATCTCCTGACGATTGATACCGGCCTGAAGGGCTTGGCGTACCTTGACGTCATCGTAGGGCGCGAGCTTGGTGTTTATCGCCCAGCCGTTGACGAAGCCGAGGTAGCGAGGCGTCGCGACAGTAAAGCCATCTGCCTTGAGAGACTCCAACTCTTGCGGCGAGGCGTTGTAGGCGACATCGGCTTGGCCTGACTGCACGGCTGCAACGCGCAGCGACGGCTCGGTCACGAGCTTGTAGGTAATCGTGTCGAGATAGGCTGGACCGGTATGACCGACCGCCGCGGGACCCCAGCTGTAATCCTTGCGCTTGACCAGCTTGACGAAGTCGCCCTCCTTCCAGGATTCAACCACGTACGGACCACTGCCGGAAGTCTTGCTCAGGTCGGCCTGCTGCGGGGCGGGCTGCGCGATGGTCTTCGGAGAGATGAGGATCGAACCGTGGTAGCCGAGGGTCGGAATGAAGCCGAGCGTCGGCTTCTTGAAGAAGACCTTCACTGTGGTCGCGTCAATTGCCTCGGCGTGGTCGTAGGTTTTCGGAAAGAGGCCAATTGGGTTGATGCCCTCGCTCTTGCGGCCGGCGTACCAGATGTCGAGGTTGGCGACGACGGCCGACGCGTCGAGCGGGGTACCATCGGAGAACGTCACGCCGTTCTTCAGGTGCAGGGTGAATTCGGTGGCCGTGTCGTTCTGCTCCCAGCGTTCGGCGATCCAGGGGCTGACCTTGCCGTCAGCATCGACGTAAAGGAGCTTGTCGGTCACGTGTCCCCAGATGTGGCCTTGAAAGCTGGAGATCGCGCTGTTGTTCGGGATCCAGGTGTCGCCCAATGAGTCGATCAGGAAGGTGATGTCCCCGCCATTGGTCGGCTCGCCCGCACTTAGAGCCGGAGTGAGGCCTGCCATCGTCACCAAAGCGCCGGTTGCCACGGCGGACGTGGTGATCAGCAGACGGCGCCGGGAGAGGGACAACGAAAAAAGGCGTTCGGTCATGAAGAGGTCCTGATGGTTCTGGTTCTGATAAATTCTGAAACAGAGCCTATGCAGGCGGAGCCAAGGGAGAAAGACTGGTTGTTCTTTTTCTACTAATTTTATGGATTATTTTGTTCGGTTTTAGCGTGTGCAAGGGTCAGCTTTTTTCAGGGCTTGTCTGTGAGCGTTCAAAGCCCTCCTGGGCGATCAGGCTCTCCGTACTGATCTTATTGGGATCGATTTTGAACCTTGGGTCCCTCGAATATCCGCACTGGCGGCGCTTCGCCAACGAACCGTTCGACCTCTACCCTTGTAAGCTGTCCGGTCGAACCCTGGGCTAGCTGCGAGGTCCCAACGTCGTGCGTCAGTATGTTCGGGTTGCCATGAATGCACATCGCGTTGTCGGCGGTCGGGGCGTCCGGCTCGAACCATGCGCCCGTGGCCAATTGCATGACCCCCTTGCGCACGTCCTCGCTTATCACCGCTGCGGCGAGGCAACTGCCACGGACGTTGAACAACTTCACGATGTCTCCATCCGAGATGCCGCGCTCGACCGCATCTACCGGGTGGATACGAACCGGCTCGCGGCCCTTTATCTTGGTGGAGCGGCTGAAATCACCATAGTCCAGCTGGCTATGGAGCCGCGAATACGGCTGGTTACAGACCAGATGCAGGGGATAGCTCTCGTCCGCCTTGGTCTCCGCCCTGGGAGGATACCATTTTGGATGGCCGCGGCAATCGTCGTAGCCGAAGCCCTCGATCGTCTGCGAAAAGATCTCGATCTTTCCGGATGGCGTCCGCAGCGGGGATCCGGACGGATCATTGCGAAAGGCGTGGGCCGGTCCGCCATCGTCGGGCTTGAGCGGCAGGCGCATCTCTCCACGTTTCCAGAACGCCTCGAAATCCGGAGCCTTGTGTCCACCGGCTCCAAGTGCCGTGCGCGTGGTCTCGAACAGGAAGGCAAGCCAATCCTGGCTGGTGCGATTTTCGGTGAACTCTTCGAATTTTCCAAGATGGCGCGCTATTTCGGAGAAAATCTCATAATCGTCTCGCGCTTCCCCGACCGGCTCGATCAGCTTCTTCATCGCGATCATCAGAGGATCACGATCCGCCGCGCCGATATCGTCACGCTCAAGCGTGGTGGTCGCAGGCAACACGATATCCGCGTGACGCGCGGAGGACGTCCAGGCCGTCTCGTGGACGATGATGGTCTCCGGCCGCTTGAATGCCGCCCGCAGCCTGTTGAGATCCTGATGGTGATGAAACGGGTTGCCGCCTGCCCAATAGACGAGGCGGATATCGGGATAACGCATCGTGTGGCCGTTATAGTTGAACGCGTCGCCCGGATTGAGGAGCATATCGGCGATGCGCGCGACGGGAATGAAATCCGGCACTGGATTTTTGAACTGGCTAAGGGTCGGCAGTGGAACGGCAAGCTGGGCCTTGCCGATATTCCCCAATGCACCGAGGGAATATGCATAGCCACCGCCGTCAAGTCCAATCTGTCCGAGCATTGCGGCCAGCACGATGCCCATCCAGACAGGCTGTTCGCCATAGTCGGCGCGCTGGAGGGAATGGCTGACGGTGATCAGCGTTCTGGCGCTCGCCATCGTCCGGGCCAGTTCCTTGATGGCATCAGCATCGATGCCACAGATGCCGGAGGCCCATTCCGGGCTCTTTTCGACTCCATCGCTCCGCCCAAGCAGATAGTCCTCGAAGCGCTCGTATCCGACCGTGTAGCGGTCGAGAAATCCAAGGTCGTGCAATCCCGCATTGACGAGCGCATGCGCGATACCGAGCATCAGCGCGACATCCGTGCCCGGCACGATCGGCAGCCATTG
This sequence comes from Rhizobium sp. RCC_161_2, assembly GCF_041355235.1. Classification (NCBI taxonomy): domain Bacteria; kingdom Pseudomonadati; phylum Pseudomonadota; class Alphaproteobacteria; order Hyphomicrobiales; family Rhizobiaceae; genus Rhizobium; species Rhizobium sp. RCC_161_2. The sequence goes on from NZ_JBFUPL010000009.1 coordinate 111,282, forward strand.
GGCATCCAGCTCGGCGGGAAAATCATCTTTCAGTGGGCTGACGAGCACGAAGCGGGCACCGCGGGCACTCGCCCCGTTCAGCGTCTGGCGTACGATATGCGAACTGATGCCGCCGCCATGTACGTCCGCATTCTTGATCGCCATTCCGCCGAAGGCGACGATCAGTTCGCTGCTCCGTTCGATGGCATCCCAGGTGACACTCTTGCGGTCGAAATGGTCATATGGTCCCAAGACATGCGGGATGATGACCATTGCAGCACCGGAGCTGTAGGTATTGACGGATCGCACATAGCCGCCGAGCACATTCAGAAGCCGATGGATCTGGCTCTGTGCATGATGGAAGCGTCCGGCACTCGACCAGCCGTAGGAACCGCCGAATATGGCCTTGGCTCCAAAGTCTCCGTAAACGCGCCGAAGCTCTCCAGCTACCAGGTCAAGCGCTTCTGGCCAGCTGACGTCCACATAATCATCCGCGCCGCGATGCTGTGCGTTGTTCGTGGTACCATCGAGCCAGCCGCGCCTGACGGCCGGACGCCTGATGCGCGCGGGGCTATGAGCGATCGCGGCGAGGTTGCCCAACAAAGGCGACGGATGCGGGTCGGCCGGATGGGGACGAATTTCAAGCTTTCCATCTTGATAGCGGCCCGAGAAGGCACCCCAATGAGAGCTGTGAGGCTGGAAGGTGTTCATAGGGAGATATCCAGGTAGGCGAGGTTTGTTGATAGGCTGCTTCCAGTCTTATTCAGACATAATCTTCCCGGGATTCATGATGCCTGCGAGGTCGATGGCGTGTTTGCTGACCGCAGCGTCGAAGATGGAAAGTGCGCAGTCTCGCGCAACGAGAACCGCTGTTGGATCGCGTCCGACTGCTACCGTCGCAAGCGCCCCTTCATAAAGAAGCGATAGATGAGCGGCAGCCTGGTCAAGATCCAGCCCGGTGTTGGATATGACGGCGCGGAAAATATCCCTCACTGCCTTCTTGTGCGTTCGGGCGACCGATACAACGCGGTCGGACTCGCCGTGCTCGGCCACGGCAAGAGCAAATGCGCAACCGCGGAACTCCGGGCTGTCGGCCTTTTCATACAGACGCTCGAAAATAACGGTGATCTGGTCTCTCGGAGTGCCGGTCGCGTCCAAGGCCTCCTGCAGGGAGCGAATAACACGATCGTGGCGATCCTGAAGATAGGCCGCGACGAGATGATCTTTGGACGGGAAGTGTCGGTATAGGGTTGCTTTTGCAACCTTGGCTTCCTCGATAATGCGATCTATCCCAACAGCCCGAATACCTTCGCTGTAAAACAGCCCGCCGGCTGCCGTGAAAATCTGATCTGATATGGTTTCTCGCATTGAATCGCTTCATGTTGGTAGTTGTATTATTGAACAATTCGTCGGCCACAAATTATCTGGTTGCCGCAAGACCGCTTTTGCCACCTTGGTAGGATCTGTCGACAAGTGACTGGATCGCGTCAAGCGGCACCGCGTTCGTGACGCCGCCTTCATGCTCCAATCTGCCAGCAATATTCTGGACAGCCTCATTGTAGGGGGTCGGGATGTTGTGCAAACGACCAAGCAAGACGATTTCTCCGTTGAGAAAATCGACTTCACTCGAGGCGCCTCGAGCGAAACTCTGCCAAGTCGATTGTTGACCGGGATGGATGCCGCTGTTTTGAGCTATGCGCCAGCCTGAAATATCCAACGCCCGCTCAGATGCTGAAGCGAAGTTGTAGCCGGCAGCCTCAAGAGCGCAGCGGGCTTCATTGACCAGGGCCTCGGCGACTGAGGCTCGCAGATCATCGTCCCCATCAAACAATTCCAAGGCATTTCGGACGTTGTGAAGGAGTTTCAGTGATTTCCAACGGCGGATATCGTTGCTGGTTTCTGCGAGATAGTTCGCACGGTCGAGGTCTGCGGCAATCTGCTCGGCGGTTTCATCGGAACCCGTCGGGAAACGCCCTATGGTGACCACGCCAACCTGCGGATCACCCGCCACTGCGACCTTGCCCGTTTCGGTAAACCGGGCCGGCGTCAGAATACTGGCTCCGTAAACCTTGGCAAAAGTTCTAAGCGCAATCGCTTCCGTTGCCAAACCATTCTGAAACGTGACGACCGGCAGACGGGCAGCTGCTGTATCCCCGCAATCCGACACCGGGCGCCATGACCAGGATGCCAAGGCGTTTGCCGCGTCCTGGGACTTAACCGTCAACAAAAGGATATCGCCGGGCGTCAACTCGGGCGGATCGAAGATATCGAAGGCGTTCAGCCTGATCTGCTGCACTCCGGAGGGGCGTTGGTAGCTCAGGCCATGCCGTTTTATTTGGCTGATCTGCGCGCCGCGCCCGACCAGAGCATATCCGACGCCGGCAAGCTCGAACTGCGCCGCGAGGCTTGCGCCGACCGCACCCGCGCCAACGATTATGTACCGAGTCATCTTTTCTCCCGAATTTGGTCTAGGGCTGCTGCGGTGAGCCGATGTTGCCTCAGTAACAGCTGCGATCGTGAAGTCAGCCCGATTGCGGTTTTCGGAAGGACGTTAGTGAAATTGTCCGCACTCTGGAGATGGGACGGCTCCGGTTAAAAAAGTAACCAGCGCGTGACAGCCAGCGGAACGGTTCCGATACGAAATTTTCGATCAACATCGGTGTTCCCTGAAGGTCGCATACGAAAATTGGTCACAAACAGACCGTTCCTGGCAACATGTGGAAGCTTAGGCACGCGAACTGCTTCAAGAAAGACAGGTCGTTCTTTTTCTGCTGGTTATGTAGAAAATAGTTTGGAGTTTGCAGGTTTTATCGCCACCTCATTCCTCAGATCAACGGCGCGTCCGGCAGTCCTTTCGGTGGGGCAGTCCGGCAATGGCCGGGAAGGCGGTGTCTGGGGTGTTGAGGAATATCTGGAGACGAAGTCCGTCAGTGGCCGGGGTTGACGGAAATCAGCATGTCCTGGTGACTTCACTTGCGCCTAGATCGCATGATAGCCCCGGTCAAAATAGATGAGAGCCTGTCCGCCGTCGTTCTCGCGGATGGCGACGACTTCGCAGATCAGGATATCATGCGTGCCGCCGTCCGAGATGGTTTTGACCCTGCAATCGAACGAGATCAATGCATCGTCCAGTGCCGGCGCTCCCGTTTCAAGCAGCGACCAGTTGGCACCCTCGAAACGCTCGTGCACCGGCGTCTTGCCGCCAAAAAGCCGACTAAGCTCCTCATGACTGCGCTCCAGTGTGTTGACGCAGAGTACCCGGTTGGCGCTGACGGCCGGGTAGGCGGAGGAGCCGCGATTGAGGCAGACCAGCAATGTCGGCGGGCTGTCGGTCACGCTGCACACCGCGGTTGCCGCAAAGCCCGCAAGCCCTCCCGGGCCATCTGTTGTCACGATGTTGACGGCGGCTCCGAGCCGCGCCATGGCGTTGCGGTATTCCTGCTTCCTCTCGTCAAGGGAGGCGCTGGCTGATGCGGCGACCGTCAGGGATGAGGCTTGCATGTCAGGCTCCTTATCGGACTTCCGATCTCGTGCGCAGAAAGCGCAGCACTTTATTGTTGAATTCTTCGGGCTCGACGATGTTCACCGCATGGGCGCCAAAATCGGAAAGGGCAAGTTCGGCGGCGGGCAGGCCCTCGGCAAGCCGGACGGAGCGCGTATAGGGCACGAGCAGATCGTCACGTGTGCCGACGACCAGCGTTGGGGTGCGGATCTCGGAGAGCCTGTGGTCGATATCGAACGCCCGCAAGGCCGCGATCCGTTTGAGAACATTCGCCTTGCCCTGGAAATGCGCGACGCCATGGCGCTCATCAGCCGCCATGCGCTCGGCATTTTCCGACATCCAGACGGCCGGATAGAGAAACAAGGGCTGCGCCTTAACGAAGGCTTCCACGCCGGATCGCTCCAGCAGCTCGATGCGGATATCGAAGCAGCGGCCGGAATGCGGATCGGCCTTACTCCATGCGTTGATGAGGATCAGCTTCTCGATAAGTTCGGGACGCCGCAGCGCGATGTCGAGGCCGATCAGGCCGCCGAGCGCATGGCCCATGAAGTCGAAATGATCAAGCTGCAGCCGGGCTGCGATCTCCAGCACATCGTCGGCCATGGCCGAGATACCGCCGGTGTCCGGAACATCGCCGCCGGTGCGTCCCGTGCCGCGATGATCGTAGGTGACGATCCGGAAATCGGTCGCGAGCGCCTCGATCTGAGGCGCCCAATAGCTTCCTGAGCCGCCGAGTCCGGAGGACAGGATGATCGTCTTCGCGTCGGGGCGATCGAGCCCATGAACCTCGAAATGCATGCCCGCCTACTTCTTGCCGATATGCGCGACGGTTGCGATCTCGACCAGCGCGTCAGGCTTCACGAGCCCGCACAGGATGCAGTAGCGCGCCGGCTTGTCGCCCGGGAAGTATTCGGCATAGACGGCGTTGACGGCCTGGTAGTTGGCCCAGTCGGTGACGAAGATGTGGTTCATGGTCACGTCTTCCATCGTGCCCCCGGCCGTCTCGATCACCGATTTGATGGTTTCCAGCACATGGCGCGTCTGGGCGCCGGCATCGCCGACATGCACGACGTCATTGTTCTTGTCGAAGGGCAGGGTGCCGGAGACATAGACGATGCCATCGGCAAGCGTGCCGGGCGAAAATGGTGCGATTGGCTTATGGGTTCCTGCGGGCACGATAATGGACTTGGGCATGAGGGTCTCCTCTTGATGATTGGATCAGGCTTCGTTTGGAGCGGCTTGCGAGACGGTGGCGCAGAAGTCGTTGACCGTTGCGACCCAGCCGAAGAATTTCTCGACGTTGTAGACGGTCGCCTGCTGGATGAAATCGGGGCCGAGATGATGGGTTGCGTCCTCCAGCATCACGCCGAAATATTCGAGATGGAAGGCATCGCGGAGCGAGCTCTCCACGCAGACATTGGTGGCGATGCCGACGAAGACGAGATTGCGGATGCCGCGCGCGCGCAGCACACTGTCCATATTGGTGTTGAAGAAACCGCTGTAGCGGGTCTTCGGTACCAGGATATCGCCGGGTTGAGGCTGCAGCTCGTCGACGATCGCGTAGTCCCAGGTGCCCTTGGCGAGAAGCTGGCCTTGCAACTCCGGTCTCTGGCGCATGGTCTTCAACGCGTTGGACTTGTGATAGTTCGGCGACCCGGGGCCGCCTGCCTCCACATAGTCCTTGTCCCAACCGTTCTGGAAATAGATGACCTGAACACCGGCGCCGCGCGCCGCGTCCAACGTCTTCTTGATATTGGCGATCGTGCCCTTGGCTCCCGCGATATCGAAGCCGGCGAGATCGACATAGCCGCCTTCGGTCGAATAGGCGTTCTGCATGTCGACGACGACAACCGCTGTCTCACTGGGCTTCAGCGTGATCGGTTCGGGTCGGGCGGGGAGGGTGACGCTCTGCGAGCGTTCCTGAGGGGCCTGGTACCCGGCGGCGGTAACGGCGCTCATTGGGCGGCCTCCAGCATGGGCTTTATGTGTTCGCGGCATTTCATCAGCGGCTGGATCTTCGTGCCGAAATCTTCAACACCCTTCACGAAGTCGTCGAAGGTCAGCAGTACGCCGCCTGTTCCGGGAACAGTCGGGACTTCATCGAGCAGCTTGGCGATGGTCTCGTAGGAGCCAACCAGTGTTCCCATGTTGATATTGACGGCCGAGACGGGGTCGGCCATCTGACGGATATTGGTGTCGGAACCGGATTTGGTATCGGCGGCACCCTGCAGGCCAAGCCAGGCAATCGCTTCCTGGTCGGCGCCATCCTTATAGCTCTCCCACTTGGCGCGGGCGGCCTCATCGGTCTCGTCGGCGATCACCATGAAGAGAACGAAGGACGAGACGTCACGGCCGGTCTTGGCGGTTGCCACCTGAAGCCGCTCGGCTGCCGGGGCAAACGCCTTCGGCGTATTGACGCCGACGCCGAAGCAAAAGTTGTAGTCGGCATATTGGGCCGAGAACTCCATGCCGGCGGTCGAGGAGCCAGCGCAGATCACCTTCATGTCGGCCTGGGGCCGTGGCGACAGACGGCAATCGTCCATCTGGAAGAATTCGCCCTTCAGATCGCTCTTTCCGGTTTCCCATAGATCGCGCAACACGGTGGCATACTCACCGAGATAGTCATAGCGCTTGGCGAAATACTCGTCGCCCGGCCACATGCCCATCTGGGAATATTCCGGGCGCTGCCAGCCGGTGACGAGGTTGAGACCGAAGCGGCCGTTGGAAATGCTATCAATCGTCGACGCCATGCGGGCGACAATCGCCGGCGGCATCACCAGTGTTGCAGCGGTCGCAAACAGCTTGATGCGGGTGGTGACGGCAGCGAGGCCCGACATCAGCGTGAAGGATTCGAGATTGTGATCCCAGAATTCCGTCTTGCCGCCGAAGCCGCGCAGCTTGATCATCGAGAGAACGAAGTCGAGACCATATTTCTCCGCCTTTAGCGTGATCTCCTTGTTCAACTCGAAGCTGGGTTTGTACTGCGGTGCGTTTTCCGACAGCAGCCAACCATTGTTCCCGATCGGGATGAAAACACCGATTTCCATATCTGCTCTCCTCTTGAGGTCGCGAGCGGCCAAGGCCTGGTTCGGGATCTTGAAAGCAGATTGCGTGCCAGATCGAAAAGCCCAATAAAATCAATGGCGCTTTGTTTCGCATGTCGCGAATTATTTATCGTTTGGTCAAAAATTTATCGAACGGTAAATTTTTGACCAAAAAAACGGCCACTGCCGCACAAAATTGTAGCGGTGTTCATATTTGACAGGGATACAAACAGAGTGGCGGTCCCGCCGTATTGCTATGTTTTTAATTTTTCCTGGGCTGGGGATCGTCATCAGGGATCGGACTACCGCGAACAGCCGGATCAAATTCAACCCTGTTCACGGCCTCCGGCGCGCGGGAGTAGTGTCCCGGCCGCTGACGATGTCCAGAATCTCGGATGCGACATTGCGCAGATGGGTTACCATCGCCGCCCGCGCGCGCCGGCCATCGCCCTTGGCGAAGGCGTCCAGGATGGCGACGTGTTCTGCGGCGTCTGCGGCCACGCGACCCGACGGGCTGGTCAGTTCGAACAGGCGGGTGATGACGCGCAGCTGTTGGATCATCCGCACCAGTACGCCGTTGCCGAGTGCTTCCGGGAACAGCATGTGAAGACGGTCGTCGGTTTCCCAGTGCTCGGCGGCCTGTGCTTCCAGTGCGCCGAGCCTCAGAATATCGCTGCGCAGCGCCTCGATCGTTTCCGGTTTTATGCGGCCGATCGCGAGCTCCACGGCTTCGCCTTCGAGCAGCTCGCGAACCTTGAGCGCCTGAAAGAATTCGACCGGCTGCACCCGGCGCACCGCATAGGAACGTGAGCCCTGCTTGATGAGCAGTCCCTCCGCCGCAAGCCGCAGGATCGCCTCGCGCATAGGGGTGCGGGAGACATCGAGCTGCTGAGCGAGCCGTCCTTCCACCACCAGGCTGCCGCCCGGCAGCTTGCGGGTCAGGATGAGACGGCTGAGCTCATCATAGGCGCGCTCGCTGAGGCTTGCTTCACCGTTGATGGCGGACAAAAGGCTATCGTCGTTCATGTATCAGAGCCCAGCAGTCCGGCATTGGCAAGGGCATGCCGCAGCCGGAGGATTTCGGAGGGTGGCAGATCGGTGATGGGAGCGCGCGGACTGCCGTTGCGCCAATGTCCAAGTAGGACCATGCAGGCCTTGAGGCGTGCCGTGGCCCAGCCGACAGGATGCGTGCCGTAGATGGCGTTTGCCAGCGGCTGAATGCGTTCGCTCAAGGCGCGTGCCCGTTCCAAATCCCCCCCTTGCACAGCGCGATCCAGCGCCACGATCTCTCCCGGCATGATCACCGCTAGACTCACGAGACTACCTTCACTGCCGATCGCAAAACAAGAGAGCAGATGCTCGTCCCCGGATGCCATGATCTCAACGTGGGGCGCCGTGTTTTTGACGAGGCGGCGATTTCGGTCATAGGCGTTGCTCTCCCAGCTTCCCTCCTTGATCCCCACGACTGTCGGCAACTGGACCAGCCTGGAGAGCACGTCCGGCCGGTAGGCAAGCGCGGAAGCGACGCCAGCCTGATAGAGCATCATCGGTGTATCGACGGCCTCGGCGATCGTGCGATGGTGCGTCACGGCCATCTCGGCGTCCTGCGACAGCGCCCAGGAGAATGGCGGGAAGACGAGAATGGAATCAGCGCCGGCATTGGCGGCGTCTTCGGCATGGCAGACGGCTTCTGCTGTTGCCTCGCACAGGATCCCGCAGACGACGATATGGGTGCGGCCGATCGTTTCGACGGCGATTTCCGTCACCCGGCGGCGCTCTTCGCGGGAGAGCAGGATGTTCTCGCCCGCATGGCCGTTGCAAAGAACACCGACGATGCCCGGTTCGGCCGTCACGGAGCGGAAGTGATCGGCAAGCGCATCCTCGTCCATCGTGCCGTCGTCGCGAAATGGGGTGAGTGTAGCCACGTAGATGCCGCGGAAGGGGTGGTCTATGGCGGGTATCAAGCTATTTCCTCCGGGTTCTTGATCAGTCGGGCGGGGTCGAAGAGCGGCATTTCGGGTTCGCGCCCGAGAATCCGCTCGGCGAGGAGCCGTCCCATGTAAGGGGCACTGGTATAGCCGGAGTGGGCGCAGCCGATCACATAGGCTTCGTCCAGTCCGGGCAGCGGCCCGATGATTGGCATGGCATCGGTGGTCTCGGATTCGAGGCCGAGCCAGATACGCAAGATGCGGGTGTCGCCGAGGGCCGGTATGGCATGACGGGCGAGCTGGACGTTGCCGATGAGGTTGTCCGGGATCGTCTCGACGCCGCCGCGGATCGGATCGCCGATGCCCTGCCAGCCGCCGCCGATCAGCACGCTGCCGTTTTCGAACTGCTTGAGCGACAGGAGGCCGTTGGCGATCCCGACCACGCTCTGCATCACCGGCCGCATGCGCTCGGTGACCACGAGCTGGTTGATCAGGCATTTGATCGGAATGCGGAACCCGAGCCAGGCGAGCATCGTCTCGAGCCAGACGCCGCCAGCGAGAACCAGCCGCTTGGCCGTCGTTCCTGCGCCGTCCTTATGTAGAATGGTGTAGTGGCCGCCATCCGGTTCTATTCCGTTGACGGATGTGTTTTCGAGAATGGTGACGTTCGCCGAGACCAGTGCCTTTCGATAGGCGCGGCCTGTCATATAGGCGGTAACATGCCCGTCGAGCTCGCAATAGGCGGCGGCAATGAGCGAAGGATTGAGACCCGGTTCTATCCGCAGAGCCTCGGCGGGCGTGATCAGCCGGATCGGCGCCCCCATCGCGGCGCGCGCCTGCGCCCTCTTTTCCAGCATCTCCCGTTCCGCCGCCGTGAAGGCAAGGGACAGCCCCGGAGCCGAGCGGGCGCCGACATCCATGCCAAGCCAGTTCGGCGCATCGAGCCAGAGTTCGCGTCCCTTCATGGCGTAGGGGATCAGGGCGGCGCGCGTCATGTGGAGCGTCAGCGTGCCGGCATTGACGCCGGAGGCCTCCCGGCAAATTTCGCCGCGGTCGATCAAGGCGACGCGCATGCCGGAACGCGCGAGATAAAGGGCCGCCGTTGCCCCCATCGCGCCTGCGCCGACCACGGCGATATCGAATGTTTGCGAAAGATTCTGTGACATCATAGCGGCGCGGGTGGTGGGAGCTTCAGCTCGGAATAATCGACCGGCTCGAGAAGCTGGGCGAGCGGAAGCGGACGAAACGGCGTCCGGCCGGTGAACATGCCTGATCTTGGGTGCTGCCCCGTCGCCTGGGCGAGCAGGGCGCTCGCGATGTCGCCGCAGATGCGGCCCTGGCAAGGTCCCATGCCACAGCGCGTCCAGGCCTTGAGCTGGTTCGCGCTGCGTGCGCCGTCCGCAAAGGCCAAGTCGATATCCCGCCGCGTCACGTCCTCGCACCGGCAGACAACGGCATCTTCGGCGATGCTTTTGATTTGCCCCGGCCTCAGAGCCATCAGCCCGGCCATGGCGCCGCCGAATTTGAGCGCTCGTTTCGCGCTTCGCCGAAGGGGAGCGGATTGCGATTCATAGGCTTCGCCTGAGAGGGCGCCGAGGTCGCGGGCGGCAACGAGGCCGGCAAGGCGGCCATTCAGCGTGGCCGCCGCCGCTCCGGCGACCCCGGTGCCGTCACCGACCGTATAGAGGCCGGCGATGCTGGTGCGAAAGTCGGCGTCGACCCGTGGAACCCAGCCGCCGCGAGCCTCGTCGAATGCATGGTCTGCCCGCAGCAGTCGGGTGACGTCGGTGGACGCGACAAGGCCGTTGCCAACGGCGACGGCATCGACGGTGAATGTCTGCTCCTTGCCGGCGATCGAACAACCACTCCGGTCGACGGGGCCGATCGTCACCTCGATCTCGTTCTCATCCCGCTTTACGGCGCGGCGGATGACGTGGCGATAGAAAAAGGGAACGTGCGCTGCATGAAGGCGGGTCAGCCATCCGGCACCGCGAGCAGCAAGGTCGGGACGGGTCAGGAATGCGGGGCTCTTTGCCAGCCACTCGCCACGGGAAGCGAGATCGACGACACCCACCACCGTACCGCCAGCCTTCAGGATTCCGGCGGCGACCGCCAGGAGAAGCGGGCCTTGCCCGGCGACCAGGGTGCGACGGCCTGGCAGCATACGCTGCGACTTGAGAAGTATGGTCGCGGCGGCGAGGCCGACAATGCCGGGAAGCGTCCAGCCAGGAAACGGGACAACTCGTTCCTGCGCGCCGGTCGCGACGATGATCTTGCGGGTGTTCCACGACACCGGCCCGCCCTCAGCGAGAGCGTCGACCCGCAAGTCCGGTGAGACCGACCAGACGGTGTGACCGAAATGGGCGTCGACCGTGCTTTCTGCGAGCCGGTGACGCAACGCATCTCCAGCGCGGCTTTCCCGGGTTGCCGGCAGGCCGGCGAAGGTGCTGGGCGGTGCGCGGTAGACCTGTCCACCTGCTGCGGGGGCTTCGTCGACCAGCACGACACGCAGGCCGCAAGCGGCCGCGGACAGGGCAGCTTCAGTGCCGGCCGGACCGGCGCCGATGACGAGGACATCGCAGGTGTCGCTCATGCGATCGTTCCTTTTCGCACAATGAGGCCATCCGCACATTCCGTGCGACAAGCCGGCCTGCGAACGCCGTTCACCTCCACCGTGCATTCCTGGCAGAGACCCATCCAGCAGAACGCACCTCGCGGCGCATGCTCGTTCGGGCTTTCCCTGAGGGTTCGATAGCCGGCGGCCAGCAGTGCGGCAGCCACCGATTCTCCCGCATAGGCGTCGACGACATTGCCATCGAAAATGAAGCGTACAGGCGTCCCGCGCCTCACATCCGGCTCTCGCAGACTGGGTCGTCTCAATTCGAAGGGTTGACTTTCGCCTGTCACGGTGTTTCTTTCGTCTACGAACGGTATACGATAGATACACCGTCGGGAACGCTAGTGCAACGGTTCGGATGCTGAAATATCTCCGGTCTGGCCACGGCAAAGCAAAAAAAGGGGATCGATATGAATAGTTTAAAGACGGTTTGCATGCTTGCGGGCGCGGCCTGCCTCGCGCTCACGGCGGTTGCCGCCGATGCACATAGCCTGGATGAAATCCTTTCGGCCAAGAAGATCGTGGTCGGCATCAACCCGAACCTGCCGCCGCTTGGCCGCTTCAACGACAAGAACGAAATCGAGGGTTTCGACGTCGATGTCGCCAAGAAACTCGGCGAGATGCTCGGGGTGGAGGTTTCGCTCGTACAGGTCTCGTCAGCCGATCGTGTGCCGTTTCTGGCGACCGGCAAGGCTGATATCGTACTCGGCGCGCTGACCCGCACGGCCGACCGGGCGAAGGTGATCGATTTCTCCCTGCCGATCCAGACGGAGGCGATCAGCGCACTGGTTGCGAAGGGCAAGCCTTACCAGACCATGGATGATCTGAATTCCGCCGACGTTCATCTCGTCGAAGTCCGCGGCACGACACCCGTCGACTTCGTGAAGGACCGTTTGCCGAAGGCGCAGGTGACACTGTTCGACAACTATCCCGACGCCGTGCGCGCTTTCGAACAGGGCCGGGGCGATGCCATCGTCGACGTTGTCGACTATCTCGGCGCCTATACGAAGAACTATAGCGCCGAGACGCGGGTGATCACGGACAAGTCGGCTTCGATCGATTATGATTGCATCGGCCTTGCGCAGGGCAATACGGCGTTGAAGTCGTGGGTCAATGTCGCCCTTTACCAGCTGCAGACAAACGGCTTCATGAAGCAGACCTACAAGCAGTGGTTCGGGATCGACATGGTCTATCCGGTCCCTGTCACGCCTTATTTCTGACCGGACGACGCGGCTGATACGGAACGGGATCGGGTCATGCACTACGCTCTACATTACAGCCAGATCACATCCTATCTGCCTTACCTGATAGGGGGCGCTCTGCTCAGCCTGGAGCTGAGCGTCCTTGCCTTTGCGGGTGGCATGGTGATCGGCTTCGCACTGGCCATCGCCCGCAACGAGGGTGGTCCGATCCTGTCGCGCCTGGTGCGGGCCTATGTCGTCTTCTTCACCAACACGCCGCAGCTGGTGCAGATCTATGTGATCTTCTTCGGCTTGCCGGATCTCGGCGTCGTGTTTTCGCCCTTCGCGGCTGTGCTGATCGGCATGACGCTGAATGCGGGGGGCTATCTGACAGAAATCCTCCGAGCCGGGCTTGCCTCGGTTCATCAAGAGGAACTCGACGCGGCCGAGACCCTCGGCATGAGCCGGCTTCAGAGCCTGCGCTATGTGATCGTGCCGCATGTCTTCCGCGTTGCGATGCCTCCGCTCAGCAACCAATATATCCTGATGACGCTCGGCACATCGATGGCTGCTGTGTTCGGCGTCGAGGAGCTGACGGGCCGCGCGTTCAATGTAAACTCGACGACGTTCCGCTCCATCGAGATCTTCACGACGATCGCCGGGCTTTATGTCGTGATCACCTTGATGGCGACGATCCTGCTTGCGGTGGTCGGCCGCTACGTTTTCCGCGCAAGGGTCAGGGTGCTTTGATGTTGAAGGATATTCTCGCTCAGCTCCCCCAGGTCTTCACCAGCTACAACATCGCCATGCTTGCGGAAGCGGCATTGACGACGCTCTTCCTCTCGGCCGTCGGCTGCCTCGTCGGGGTCGTATTCGGAACGATCCTGTCCCTGGCCCGCCTGTCGCGCGCTCGGATTCTCCTGCCCGTCAAGATCGTCGCCTTCGTCTATGTCGAAGTGTTTCGGCGCGTGCCCTTCCTCGTGACCTTGCTGGTGTTCTTCTTCGGCGCGCAGGTGCTTGGCTTCGATATCTCGCCGCTGGTGGTTACCCTGATCAGCACCTCGGTCATTTCCACGGCTTTCGTGGCGGAGATCATCCGCGCTGGGCTTGCTGCGGTGCGGCCCAGCCAGCTCGAGGCTGCCGAGGTCATGAACTTCTCGCCCTGGCAGACCCTTTGTCTCGTTCGCTGGCCGCAAGCCTGGCCACTGATCCTGCCGCCGGTGTTCGGCTATTTCGTCCTGTTCATCAAGGATACGGCGCTTGCCTCGCAGATCGGTGTCCTCGAACTCACCCAGGCGGGAAAGATCCTCAATACCAAGGGCTTTTCGGCCCTGCTCGTCTTCGCGACGATCCTAATTCTCTATTTTCTGATTTCCTACCCCCTGGCCCGGCTTGGGGCTTATCTGGAGAGCAATCTTGGCGCATCTCGACATTCGCGGTCTCACGGCCAGCTACGCTAATCACACCGTTCTCGACGGCATCGACCTGACGGTGGAGCGCGGTGAGATCGTCAGCCTGATCGGCCCGTCGGGGTCCGGAAAGAGCACATTGCTGCGGGTGATCACGGGTCTCCTCAAGCCGGAGCGCGGCGAGATCATTCTCGACGGCGAAAGGATCGACTATTCTGATCGTCGTTCGCTGAAGGCGGCGCGGGAAAAGCTGGCGATCGTGTTCCAGCAATATAATCTCTTCGGCAATATGACCGTGCTCGGCAATGTCATGGTCGCTCCGGCGAAGATCCGAAAGCGTAACAGGAGCGAGGTGGAGGCCGACGCCCGGCGCCTGCTCGAAAAGGTGGGGCTTGGCGACAAGCTGAACGCCTATCCGGACGAGCTCTCGGGCGGCCAGCAACAGCGTGTCGCACTTGCGCGAGCGCTGTGTCTGAAGCCGGAAATCCTGCTCCTTGACGAGGTCACCTCCGCGCTCGATCCGGAGCGGGTGAGCGAGGTGCTCGACACCATCAAGCTCCTGGCCTCCGAGAACATCACCCTTCTGATCGTCTCCCATGAAATGAATTTCGTGCGCGAGGTTTCCGATCGCGTTGTCTTCATGGCGAATGGCAAAATCCAGGAGATCGGGTCGCCGGAGCAGATACTCGATACTCCTCAGGTGCAGCGCACCCGCGAATTTACGAGCAAGATCGCTCGGGTGTCTCAGGCAGCTCCTATTGCGACTTCTCTGGAGATTTGACGACAGCGAGATTGAAGATAACCGCTGGCCCGTATGTGAACCGCACCGGGTTTGCCGGAGGCTCCCACTTCTAAGAGAGTGGAGCCGATATGAGCAAGACAACGAACAAGTTTCCACCTGAAGTCTGTGAGCGTGCGATCCGCATGGTTCTGGATCACGAAGCAGAGCATCCGTCACGGTGGGCTGCCGTTTCATCTATAGCGGCCGAGATCGGCTGCTCACCGGCCACGCTACATGAATGGGTGAAGAAGACCGAGGTCGACAGCGGCAAACGAGCGGGCCTGCCGAGTGAGGTGGCCGAGAAGATGAGGGCTCTTGAGCGGGAGAATCGTGAGCTTCGCCAGGCCAACGAGATATTGCGCAAGGCGTCTGCTTATTTCGCCATGGCCCCTTTCAGCGAATGCAAGCATTCGCTTGTCGGGCAAGGGGAGCTCGACCGCCCCTTCAAACGATGATCTCGTTCATCGACGAACACCGTTGCGTGTTCGGGGTCGAGCCGATCTGCAGGCTGCTGCTGATTGCCCCGTCAACCTGATACGAGAACGTCGCCAAGCGACTGGACGTGGATCGCCTGTCGATCCGCGCCAGCAGCGATATCAGCCTGAAGATCGAGATCGGTCGTGTCTTCGAACAGAACTTCCGCGTCTATGGCGTTCGGAAGGTCTGGCGGCAATTGAAGGCGGCAGTTGAAGCGTGAAGGCTTTGGCGTCGCCCGTTGCACGGTCGCCAGGCTCACGGGGTCGATGAGCCTGCAAGGCATCATTCGCGTAAACCGTCAGTTCAAAGCTCCTGCTGCGCCGAACAGGCTATGGGTTTCGGACTTCACCTATGTCGCGACCTGGCAGTGCTTCGTCTATGTGGCCTTCGTGATTGATGCCTTCACTCGCCGCATCGTCGGGTGGCGAGTGAGCAGGACGACACCGCAGGTTTCGTCCTCGATGCTCTGGAGCAGGCTCTGCATGATCGGCGTCCCGCTCATGGAGGCGGTCTCGTGCATCACTCGGACAGGGGCGTTCAATACGTATCCGTTCGCTATTCCGAGCGGCTGGCAGAAGCAGGCATTTAGCCCTCTGTCGGAAGCGTCGGCGACAGCTACGACAACGCACTCGCCGAAACGATCAACGGTCTCTACAAGGCCGAGATCATCCATCGACGTGGGCCGTGGCGCTACGCCGAAGCGGTCGAGTTCGCCACTCTGGAATGGGTCGACTGGTTCAACCACAGGCGAATTCTGGAGCCCATCGGCAACATACCGCCAGCCGAAGCCGAGGAGCAATATTACGCCAGCCTGGACGCGCCAGCCATGGCTGCATAACTTAAACGAAATGGCCTCCGGCAAATCCGGTGCGGCTCACTCTACCACTAACGGGCGTACGCCAGATGATGCAGCAAATAGGCCAAATTGTACGGAGACGGCTTGCCGGCATGCCTGTTCATGGAGGCAAGCGTTCGATGGAACCTCACAACGGATGGAAGCAAATGGTCTCTGGCCTATCGGCATCAGAATCCCGCGCCGATTCACGTTAAAGTGACAGTGCCGATCGGACACTTTCGACTATCCATAGACCGCCCTGCAGACAGCCTCGCATTTGTCCAGGTCGAGCCAGCCGTTACTGCGGATGCCTGATTCCATGTCGATCCAGTATAGATCGTTGGCAGATGCACTTATGGCCGCAATGACGTCGGCAACGTTTTCTGGCTTTATGCCACCGGAGTAGCCACAAAACGGTCCGTTTTTGGGAAGCGTCGGCCATGCCTTTGGCGTAGCTCCGCTGCCGAAGGATGTGTCGAACAGCCAGTCCAGGCGAGTTTCATCCGGAAAGGCGTCCTTGCACTGAAGCATGGTCCGTACGCCCAGGCGCTGGCCAAAACGCCAGGTATTGTCGACTTGGGCAGGCGAACTGCCGGAGAAGCTGTGGTTGACCTGAATGCGCTGAAAGCCGGTGAGATCGAGCGACACCGTGTCGGGTGCATTGGCGATCTTCGATGCTTCCACCCCGCAGACATGGGCGGCAAGCCGCAGGTTTCCTGCTGTTAGACAAGCTTTGCGTGCCTCCTTATCCGGAAACAGGGGCTTTTCCTCCTGCGCATCATCGATAAGCATGCCCCACTCGATGGGATAGCGTGCTGAAAGACTCTGCAGATCGCCGATGAGTTTCGGGTCATCTAATCCGGTGAAGGCGATAAAGGCGGGAGCTTGAGCCATGGGTGTTCCTCGATTTGTTGTTCGTGCGGGCATGTGCCCGTGCATGTAAGCTTCCCAGAAGCATATTGGTACGTACCAGATATGTCAATTTGGTCAGGGAAGGTTGGAAATGGATGGATTTATGAATTTTTGTTGACACACTGGTACGTACCATATAGTTGTATCGAAAGTCACTTCGGAACTGGATGCGATGGCGGACTTGCTGGACGAAACGGGCGATCTTGAACTGGCGGGGCCGGCCGCGACCCAGTCAGGCGCGCCGCTTTACCGGCAATTGGCTGCGAAGTTGAGGGCGGAGATCGAGAGCGGATCGCGAGGCTCGAACGAGCTTTTGCCTTCGGAGCGTGATATCGCGGTTCACTATGCGATGAGCCGGGACACGGTGCGCAAGGCTGTCCGACTGCTGGAAGAGCAGGGGCTGCTCTATAGCGAACAGGGTCGGGGGACCTTTGTCGCCCCGTCCTCGGTCAGGGAAATGTCACGCTTTCTCGACAGCTTCTCGCAGGACACCGAAAAGCGCGGTGGCGTTGCCGGCCAGACGATTGTCCTCGTCGAGCAGCTGCCGGCCAACCTTGCGATTGCGGGCGTCCTCAAGATCGAGCCGCGCCAGACGGTCACGCGCGTGAAGCGCATTCGCACCATCGACGGCGCTCCCGTCGGCATTCACGATACCTATCTGGTGCTTCCGCTAGGCGCCGCCTTTACGGCGGAAGATCTGGTTCGGTCGGGCTCGCTCTACAGGCTGCTCGCAACCCGCTTCGGTCTAAACGCGGCGGAGGGCCTTGAAAGCCTGAGCTCGGTTGCGGCCAATGCCGAGGATGCGAGTCAGCTCGGCGTAGCCATCGGCGCGCCCCTTCTCTTGTGCGAGCGCATCACGCTTTCCGAGCGCAGGCAGCCGATGGAATATTGCGAGATGAAATACGTATCGAGTTATCGATACACGACACGCGTCAACAAATTCAGTCAAAAATAAAAACAGAACAACCTCAGAGGGTTAGAATATGGAAATGATCAGATTGGGCGCCGCCATGCGGTGCGTGCGAGCTATTGCTTTGTCTGGCGGCATGGCCCTGGCCGCGATGACGGTAGGCCATGCGGAAGACCTTAACCGGCCGCCGCAGAACATCGTCTATTTCGTCAACGGCACACTCGGCGACAAATCCTTCTTCGATTCGGCGGAGCGCGGCATCCAGCGCGTCAAGAAGGAGCTGTCGGTTTCGACCCAGACGGTCGAAGGTGGCGTCGATCCGACCCGCTGGGAAAGCGCGATCATCGACCTCGCTGAAGGTGGTGACTACGATACGATCGTGCTCGGCACCTATACGATGGTGCCCATGGTCGAGAAGATTGCGCCACAGTTTCCCGATATCCGCTTCATCCTCTTTGACGGCGCGGTGGACTATTCCAAATGCAAATGCGGCAATGTCTACTCCATCCTCTTCCGGCAGAACGAAGGGGCTTATCTGGCGGGTGTGCTTTCCGCGCGTCTGACACAGGCGGGCATTGCCGATATTGTCGCCGGCAGCCCTTTGGGCACCGTCGGTGCCATGCAGATCCCCGTTATCGATGACTTCCTGGTCGGCTACGAGGCCGGGGCCAAATCCGTTCTGCCCGATGTCAAGGTATTGAAGCAATATGCCAATTCCTTCAGTGATCCGGCCACCGGCAAGGAGATCGCCAAGGCGCAGTTCGGCCAGGGCGCCAGCATCGTCTTCCAGGTCGCCGGTGCGACCGGCCAGGGCGTCATCGAGGCGGCGGCCGAAGCCGGCCGTTACGCCATCGGTGTCGATTCCGATCAGGCGCTGATCTACGAAACCTCCCGTCCGGATACTGCCAAACGCATCGTTACCTCGGTGATGAAGAATGTCGACAATACGGTCGTCCGCTCGATCTCCCTGATGAAGGACGGCAAGCTGCCGCTTGGTACGGCGGAATCGCTTGGCCTCAAGGAGGGCGCGATCGGTCTGGCGGACAACAAGTTCACCCAAGCCATCGTCCCGCCCGCTGTCATGAGCGAGGTCGACAAGGTCAAGGC
This sequence comes from Rhizobium sp. RCC_161_2, assembly GCF_041355235.1. Taxonomy (NCBI): domain Bacteria; kingdom Pseudomonadati; phylum Pseudomonadota; class Alphaproteobacteria; order Hyphomicrobiales; family Rhizobiaceae; genus Rhizobium; species Rhizobium sp. RCC_161_2. Next base: position 129,964 of record NZ_JBFUPL010000009.1, read on the forward strand.
TGATATTATCGCCGGCAAGGTCAAAGTTCCGACCGCCTTCTGATCGGGTGTGGTCTCATCTCTTGCGAGGAGCTTCCTTCGATGGAGCATCATCCTTCTGGCGCCGGCAGAACGGCGCCAGCCATAGAGCTGCGCAATGTCAGCAAGCGTTATGGCAATGGCACCTTGGCGAATGAAGACGTGTCGCTGACGATCGAGCGCGGAGAAATCCACGCGATCTGCGGCGAGAACGGTGCCGGCAAGTCGACGATCATGAAGATGATCTACGGCCTGATCCAGCCGAGTGCCGGCATGATCCTGGTCGATGGTGTCGAACGTCATTTCACCCATCCGAGCCAGGCAATTGCCGCCGGCATCGGCATGGTGGCGCAGCATCTAAACCTCGTGCCCTCCTTTACCATCGCCGAGAATGTCGTGCTCGGTCAGGAGCCGGCCGGACGAGGCGGGCTCCTGGACCGTGACGCTGCCATCGCCACGGTCCAGCAACTGGCGAAATCCTTCGGACTCGATGTCGATCCGACTGCACGAGTGGGCGATGTTTCGATCGGGATGCAGCAGCGTACCGAAATCCTGAAAACACTTTATCGCGGCGCGCGGATCTTGCTGATGGACGAACCGACCGCCGTTCTCACGCCACAGGAGACGGACGAATTGTTCGTGGCGATCCGCCGGCTGGTGGCGTCGGGCGTCACGGTCGTCGTCATCACCCATAAGCTTGCGGAAGTGAAGACGATTTCCGACCGGTTGACAGTGCTGCGCGACGGCCGCGTGACCGGGCACGCCGATACCGCCGACATCGATCACAAGACCATTGCCGAAATGATGGTCGGCCGGACGTTGGCGCCGCAGGTCGTCAAGCGTGTCGACACGAGCGATCGGCAGCCGCGCGTGCGGGTGCGCCAGCTTGGTTATGTCAACGCACAGGGCAGCGTGCGCCTGTCCGATATCAACTTCGATGTCGCCGGCGGTGAGATTCTCGGCATAGCCGGCGTGGAAGGCAATGGGCAGAATTCGCTGGCGCGCGTCCTGAGTGGGCTTGCTGCGCCGCATGCGGGAACAGGCGACCTCGATGGCGTGACCTTTACCGGCCGGGGCGTTCGGGCCGCGCGCAAATCCGGTGTGGCGACAGTTCCCGAGGATCGTCTGAAAGAGGGTGTTGCGGTCAATCTCGACATCGAGAACAACATCGTCGCGACCACCTATTACGAACCGTCCTTCTCCGCCTTCGGCTGCTTGAAGACCGGCGCAATCGGCAAATGGGCCGGGGACCTAATCAAGCAATTCGAGATCAAGACAGCCTCAGCCAAGACGCCGGTCGGCGCGCTTTCCGGCGGCAATATGCAAAAGGTGGTCATGGCGCGCGAAATATCGGGCGAGCCGAAATTCCTCATCGCCGCGCAGCCGACGCGCGGCGTCGATGTCGGTGCGGCCGGCTCGCTGCGGGACGAGTTGGTGGCACTGCGCGATCGCGGTGCGGCCGTGCTGTTGATCTCCGCCGACCTGGAGGAGGTCCTGAGCCTTTCCGACCGGATCGCCGTGCTTTTCAAGGGGGAGATCGTCGCGCATTTCCGCGCTGACACTGCCGATCAGCGCGAGATCGGCCTCTATATGACCGGGTTGAAGCGCCAGCCGCAGGCGGCGGCGACGCTCGATGCCGTCTTCGCCACCGATCCGCAGGAGGCGATAGCATGAGTGCATCCTCGAACTCTTCCGCCGGTATCGGCGCTCAGATCCTGCGCCTGATCTTCGTTCTCGCCGCCGCTCTGGGCTGCGGCTTCGTTCTGACGGCTTTTGTCAGCGCCGAGCCGTTGAAGGCCTATGGGGCGCTGCTGACAGGCGCCTGGCCGGATTTCGGCTGGAACGGCGCGGGACAGTTCACGGTTCGCCGGATGACCCGGCTGGGTGCGCTGCTCGAAGACGCGACAACGTTGACGCTGCTCGGTCTTGCCGTCGCCATTCCTTTTCGCGCCCGGCAATTCTCCATGGGCGCGGATGGCCAGCTTTTCCTCGGCGCGATTGCTGCTGCGGCCGTCAGTCTTGCGCTCAGCGGTCCGGCGATCATTCTCATTCCCGCTGCCTGCCTGGCGGCTATGACGACCGGTTTCTTCTGGGGATTGCTGCCGGGCGTGCTGAAAGCTCGCTTTGGCGCCAGCGAGATCGTCACCACCCTGATGCTGAACGTCATCGCCGTGCAATTCTATCGCCTGGTCATCACCTATTGGCTTCGCGACCCCTCTGCCGGCTTCATCACCACGCCGCCATTGCCAGATGCAGCCGTACTGACTGCGCTGCTCGCCCGCACCAATGTGACGGTCATGGGTCTTGTGGCGATACTGGCCGCCGTGGCCGCATGGTTCCTGATCAAGCGGACGACCGTCGGCTACGAGATCACCCTTGTCGGCGAGAATGCGCGATTTGCCGAACAGGCCGGCATCCCCGTGAAGCGCGCCACGGCACTCTCCATGGCATTCGGCGGTATCTTCGCTGGCCTTGCCGGCTTCCATACATCGAATGCGCTTTTGAAAGCCCTGCCGGTCGATCTCACGCCGGGTCTCGGCTTCGAGGGCATCGTCGTGGCGCTGCTTGCCCGCAACAATCCGCTTGTCATCCCGATCGTGGCGATCCTCTATGCCTATCTCCGGATTGGGGCGCAGGTGATGGAGCGCAGCTCCGATGTCACGCGTGAGATGGTCATGATCATCCAGGCCTTCATTATCCTGTTCGTCATTGCCGAGCGCTTCGGCCCGGCGCTGCTGACAAGCTGGCTGCGGGCGCGATCATCGGCCAATGGCGGAAAGAGGGCACGCGCATGAGCACAGAACTCATCCTTTGGGGCACATTCCTCGGAACGCTGCTTGCCGCCATATTGCGGGCCTCCGCGCCGATCATCCTATCCGCCTTTGGCGGCCTGATTTCGGACCTTGCCGGCAGCGTTAACATCGCGCTGGAAGGTATCATGCTGGTGGCCGCCTTCTTCGGCGTCGTCGCCTCGGCCTATTCGGCGATCTGGTTTCCCGAAGCACCGCTCTGGCTGCATCCGTGGATCGGTTGCCTTGCCGGACTGCTCGCGGGCGGCATGATCGCCGGACTGCTCGCAGTATTTCACCTCGAGCTTGGCGCCGACATCATCGTCGCCGGCGTCGGGATCAATATCCTGGCTTCCGGCCTGACAGTTTTTCTGCTCGTCTCGATCACCGGCGACAAGGGCTCGACCGCGACTTTGACCAGCTACGCCTTGCCGTCGCTGCATATTGCCTTCGTCGATAACATCCCGATCATCGGGACTGTCCTGAACGGCGACGGCTTTGCCGGCCATAACGTCATTGTCTATGCAGCGCTTCTCGCTGCGCCGCTCTTGTCACTATTGCTTTATCGCACCCGTTTCGGGCTGAGACTTCGTGCCGTCGGTGAGAATCCGGATGCAGCCCTTGCCGCCGGCATCTCGGTCAAACGCGTGCAATATGCGGCGCTGTTGTTGAGTGGGCTACTGGCCAGCCTTGGGGGCGTCTTCCTGAGTATGGGCTATCTCACCCTGTTCCAGGCCGACATGACCGGCGGCCGTGGCTTCCTGGCGCTTGCAGCCGTGTTTCTCGGCGGCCGCCGTCCGCTCGGCACGCTGATCGCCGCTCTCATCTTCGGGGCTTCGACCGTGTTTGCCGCGCAGCTCGGCAGCTACAATGTGCCGAGCCAGATCGTCTTCATGATCCCGCCGGCATTGACCATCCTTGCCCTGGTATTCTTCAACATCCAGCAAAACCGCCGGATAGCCAAGCGGATCACCCGGGCCGCGGGTGCTTTGCGCCACGCCTCATACCGAGAGTTCTAGCAAAACAAACAATAAGAAACGGACCAGGGATGACAACAAACAAGTATCACGATCCGATCCTTGCCTCCCTTGCGCTCGCCGGCATCGGCGATGCGCTCGGCGCGCCGACGGAGCTTTGGGGGATAGATGAGATTTTCGCGCGTTACGGCGGCCTGGCCGACCGCTTCGAGGAGCCGCCGCCGGATACGTTCGCGGGCGCCAACAGCGGTAAGCGCGGTGAAGTCACCGACGATGCCAGCCAGATGTACTATCTCGCCCGTGCCTTGGTGAAGGCAGGCGGTCGTCTCGATCAGACGGGATGGATTGCCTGCCTGCTTGATTGGGTCGATACCTCGCCGAAGGCCGGCTTCATGGGCCCGACCACTGCGGCGATCGTCGCCGCATTGCGGGCAGGGGAAAGTCTCGATCGTGTCGGCGTCGTCGGTACATCCAAACGCAAACTGACGAGCATGGGCAATACCAATGGCGCCGCCATGCGCGTTGCGCCTGCCGGTCTTGTGCATCCCGGCAATATCGCCGCCGCTTGCGAACAGGCGCTGGTGACCTGCCTGCCGTCTCACGATACCGACGTTGCTATCGCGTCCGCCTGCGCGATTGCCGCAGGCACAGCCATGGCTCTCGTGGAGCGCGATATCGGGGCTGTCGTCCAGGCTTGCCGAGAGGGCGGTGTTATCGGCGCGCGACTGGCGGCCGAACATGCGCGCGTGCCGCCGGGTCCGCGTTTTTCGACCCGGCTGGATATGGCACTAGAGATTGCGGCACGCGCCACGGACGACCGTCAGTTTCTCCATGATCTTGATGCAGCCATCGGCGCGTCAATGCTCGCTTGCGAATCCGTACCGGCGGCCATTGCCATCTTTGCCTATGCGAAGGGCGATCCGCTGCGCACGGTGGCGCTGGCGGCAACTGCGGGCAATGACACCGACACGGTGGCCACGATGGCTGGAGCGATGGCGGGTGCCATGGCCGGTACGGCAAAGCTGCCGCAAATGCTTTACCGCGAGTTCATCACGGTCAATGATGCCGAGTATCAATTGCAGAGCCTGGCGGCCGGATTGGCCGATATCGCCTTGGAGAATGCCAGCCATGGCTAATAGCCGCACCGAATTCGCGACCTTCTTTAGGCAAAACGCTGACCGCCCCTTCGATATGCTCGCCTATGGCGATCCGAACATCGACTATGTCTTCGAGACCGCGCGGGTGCCTCTGGCTGACGAAAAACTTCTCGGCCGCCGTCTTGGCACTTTTGCCGGCGGTACTGCCGCCAACGTTGCCTGCGCCGCGAGCCGGCTGGGTGCTCGTGTCGCGGGTTTTGGACGCGTCGGCCGCGATGCGGATGGCCAGTTGCTGCTGACGGCCAACGAAGAGGCTGGTGTCTCGAATACATTCCTGCGCGTCGTCGACCGGCCGACGGCGGCGGCGGCGATCATCGTCGATGCATCCGGGGAGAAGGCTCTGGTCTATGCGCCGATGCCTGGCGAGCCGGTGAATGAGGTGGCGCTTTCGGCAGCGCTTCTGCAAAGTCGGCTGCTTTACGCCATGCCCTATGATCTCGCCGAGTTCCGGCAGGTCACGGCGCTGGCGCGTGCCGCCGGCGTTGCCGTTGCCATCGATATCGAGGCGGCTGTTGCGCCGACCCGCGAGCGTCGTGATGCCTTGCTGGAATGCTCTGATATCGTCTTCATGAATGAAGGCGGCTTTCGCGCGACGTCGGACGCGGAGATCGCCGTCGAAACCATCCGCCCGCTTCTGGACAAAGGACCGCAACTGGTCGTCGTCACCATGGGGGCCGCGGGCGCCTTTGTCTGCAGCCGTACCGCATGGGCCAAACATCCGGCCTTTCCGGTCAAAATGGTCGATGCGACAGGTGCGGGCGACTGTTTCAACGGCGCTTTCCTCGCCGCTTGTTTCAGCGGCCGCACACTTGAGGGCAGCCTCGCATTTGCCTGTGCGGCCGCAAGTATCGCCGTGTCGGCGGTCGGTGCGCGAACCGCATTGCCGACGACAAAAGACGTCGAGGATTTGATCTCGGGTCAACCCATCAAATGCAGGGCTGAACACCGAAATGAGGACGGCGAGGTTGAAGGATAGGCACAATCCTTACAATCATGCGGAATATTCAAAGCATAGTAACCGGTTACTATGCGCCGTGCGTCGACCATTCAGGTGCCCCCTGCATCCAGCCTAAGGAGACGCGGATGCGTGAAGCCCCATCCCAGTCCAAGGGACCGAGCACCTCGTCGCGCGGCTGGACACGAGCTGTGCGATCCCGAACGCCCTGCAGCCCACTCGACCACAGTCGACGTTGGATGGAAGCAAGTACTCAATTGTGGTTGCCAATCGAGCCATCGCCTTCGAAGCCTGACAACGCGCCGACAATCCGTCTTCACCGTCCCGGAGAATAGTATCGTGGATGCCAGTGCAATCGCCCGGTTGGGGCACATTCCTGCGCTCAGCCGCGTCCCTGCTTCGCCGCTGTATCGCGGCGCCACCATCGCCATGTTCTTGTCGGGAGTGGGGACCTCGGTGGCCGCGCCGCAGATCGTTTTGTTCCTTTGCGTGAGCTGGGCACCCCGCTGCCGCTCGCGGGCCTCTTTTTACCTGAGGAGCTTGGCAGCTCCTGCCCAGCGCCGTGGCGACGGCCTCTGCCGTATTCATGAGTTCGTCAGCAGTCAGCACCGCACTCGGCGGTGTGACGGGTGGGCTGGGTGTTGCCGCGGTCGGCCTGTTGCACGTTTTCTGGTTCCCAGCGGTGTTCTCGGCGCTGGCGGTGCTGGGTCTGGCCGCCATGGCGCGGTCTGGCCGCGTCCTGTCATAGGCTGAAATTCATCGCCATCTCGTAAATCTCGCACCCCGTCCCGTGATCGGCCTCCCGCTCGCGGCCATCAACCTCCAACTGGCTCTCTCGGAATGAAATATATTTCATTGTGTGAATTATATTGACATGTCGATTTCCTCGGGGCTAACTCCAGTCACCGGGGTTCGAGGAGGAAGTCCGGTTTCACGAACAAGGCGCGCTGTGCGCCATCGGCTTTTTGGGAGGGGCGTCAGCCTCGAGGAGGAACTTTGCGCAATTTTCTGGGCACGACAGCGATGGCTGTTTTGGCTGTCGCGACATTGAGCACGGCTGCGTCAGCGGCTGAAACGGACAATCCGTTTCGCTGCAAGCCGGGTGAGAAATACGTCATGAACGTCATGGTTTCGGGCGTCGAATACTGGTTCCCGGTCTATGAAATGTTCAAGCAGGCCGGCCGACAGCTTGGCTGCGAGACCGCCTATACCGGTACGCCGGAATATGACGTCAACAAGCAGATCGCCACCTTCGATCAGGCGCTCGCCCAGAATCCGGCAGGCATACTTGTCCATCCGATGAATTCTGACCCATTCATCGAGCCGATCAACCGCGCGATCGATCAGGGCACGGCGGTGGTCACTTTCGCTGCGGACTCGCCGCTTTCCAAGCGTATCTCCTTCATTACCTCGGACAATACGCGTGAAGGCACCTACGCTGCCGACGCGATTGCCGCCAAGCTTGGTGGTAAGGGCGAATATGCCGTTCTGGAAAATCCGGGGCAGGACAATCACGACAAGCGCATTGCAGCCTTCATCGCTCGCATGGAGACAAAATATCCCGACATGAAGCTCGTCGGACGAGCCGCGTCGAACCAGGACCCCAACAAGGCCTACCAGGGTCTTATGAGTTTGGTGCAGGCGCATCCGAACCTCAATGCCGTGTTCATGCCGGAGGCAAATTCGGCGATCGGCGCGGCCCAGGCCAACAAGGAAAGCGGCGGCAAGATCCTCGTCATGTGCGCCGACGTCAACGCCAACATTCTCGACATGATCAAGGCCGGCGAAGTGTTCGGTTCGATCAATCCGAACCAGGGCATGCAGGGCTACATGGGCTTCATGATGCTGTGGTTTGCCAAGCACCCGGAACTGATTGATCCGATGAACGACGCCAAGCGCTCGGGCTTCAACCCGATGAGCATCCCCTTCGTCGACAACGGTCTGTCGATCGTGACGGTGGCCAACGCCGATGATTTCTATTGGGACAAGTACCTGAAGCGCCGCGGCACGAAGGGCATCGAGGAGTAGGTCTTGCAAAGCGGCTGTCCGGGGTGAGGAGATCCCGGGCGGCCGATGTGAGGGGACAAGAGAGAGGACGTCATGGTGCAGCCACCGGTCTTGGAGATACGCAATGTCAGCAAACGTTTCGGTGCCATCAAGGCGCTGACGGATGTGACATTTGCCCTGGAAAAGGGCGAGGTGCATGCGCTTTGTGGCGAAAACGGTGCGGGCAAGTCGACGCTCATGAACATTATCGCCGGGGTGCTGCAGCCAAATGAGGGGGAGATCCTCATCGACGGCGCGTCCGTGAAGATTTCTTCTCCGGCCGCCGCCCAGTCTCTGGGAATAGGTCTCGTCCATCAGGAAATCGCGCTTTGTCCGGATGCGACGGTTGCAGAGAACATGTTCATGGCAACAACGAACCGGCGCCGTTCGCCCCTGATGAATTTTGCTAGGCTGGAGCGGGAGGCACAGGCCGTGATGGACCGCCTTGCCCCCATCGATGTCCGCCAGAAGGTCGGCGATCTGCCTATTTCCAGCCAACAGCTTGTCGAGATCGCCAAGGCCCTGACGCTCGACTGCCGCATTCTCATCTTTGACGAGCCGACGGCCGCGCTGACGGAAGCGGAAGCTCAGGTGCTCTTCGGCATCATCAACGATCTGAAAGCCCATGGCATCTCCATCGTCTATATCAGCCACCGCATGGCGGAGATCTTCAGCCTTTGCGACCGCGTTACCGTCTTTCGCGACGGGCGATATGTTTCGACTGAACGTGTGTCCGATATCACGGCGGAAGATGTGGTGCGCCGCATGGTCGGCCGCGAGATCACCCAGCTCTATCCGGAAAAACAGTCCGCGGCGGAGCGCACCGGCGAGAGCATTCTTTCCGTCCAAAATCTTGGCGACGGCAAGCGCTTTCACGATGTCAGCTTCGAACTGCGCAAGGGCGAAATTCTCGGGATCGGCGGTCTGATCGGCTCCGGCCGGACCGAGATCGCGGAGGGCATTTGCGGACTGCGTCGAACGACGGAAGGCGAGGTTCGACTGCTCGGCAACACCCTCTCTGCGTCGTCCTATGCGGATTCTGTGCGGGCGGGTGTCGTTTACCTATCCGAGGATCGCAAGGGCTCCGGCGTGTTTCTCGACCTGTCGATCGCGCAGAACATAGCCGCTCTCGATCTGAAATCGCTGACCGGCCCTTTCGGACTCCTGAATGCGAAGACGGAGGCCGAGCGCGCGCACGATCTTGCGCGTCGTCTTGGCGTTCGCATGGGTGGTATCGACATGCCGGTCTCGTCGCTCTCGGGCGGCAATCAGCAGAAGGTCGCCATCGCCAAACAATTGGCGGTCGATCCGAAGGTGATCCTCATGGACGAACCGACGCGCGGCATCGACGTCGGCGCGAAATCAGAAATTCATCGTCTGCTGCGTGACCTCGCGCGTTCCGGGATAGGCATCGTCGTCATCACGTCGGAACTGCCCGAGCTCCTTGGTCTTTGCGACCGGGCGATCGTCATCCACGAAGGCACCGTCGCCGGCGAACTCGAAGGAAAGGCGATGACGGAAGAAGCTATCATGAGGCTTGCTTCGGGCATTGGCGCGCGGCAGCTCACCACATCGAAGGCATCAGAGCATGCCGTCTGAGAAAAAGGCAGAAACGGGGGACAAGGCAATGACAGATCACGCATTGACGGTGACGCGGGAGCGCGCTTCTTCCTGGAGGAAGCTCGGGACGATGCGGGAAGCGGGACTGATCGCGATCATTCTCGCGCTCTGCATTCTGATGAGCTTTGCCTCTCCGCACTTCCTGACGCTCGGCAATTTCAGGGCGATGCTGATGTCCTTCTCGGTGGAGGGCATCGTCGTCGTCGGCATGACGATCCTTCTGATCGTCGGTGGTATCGATCTCTCGGTGGGCTCGGTCGTCTGCTTCTCGATGGTGCTGTCGGGATCGTTGTTCCTGATGGGATTGGATCCATGGAGTGCATCGCTGATCGGCATCGTCGCCAGTGGCCTTATTGGCTGCGCCATGGGCTTCTTCGTGACGGTCATCGGCCTCAACCACTTCATCACATCCCTGGCCGCCATGGTGATCGTACGCGGCATCTGCCTCATCATCACCAAGGGAACGCCGCTGTCGCTGTTTACACTACCGCCCTCGTTCAAGGCTGTCGGACAAGGTACATTCTACGGAGTGCCCTATGTCATCCTGATCTTCGTCGCCGTTGTTGCCATCTTCGATTTCCTGCTGCGCCGCGCAACGGCTTTCCGCAAGGTTTTCTATACGGGAAGCAATGAGAAGGCGGCGCTCTATTCCGGGATCAAGACCAACCAGGTGAAGTTCTGGGTTACCGTGCTCTGTGCCACGCTGTCCGGCGTTGCCGGCGTCATCTACATGTCGCGCTTTGGTGCGGCGACCCCGACCTTCGGCGTCGGAATGGAGCTCAACATCATCGCCGCAGCCGTCATCGGCGGTGCGTCCCTGAGTGGCGGTTCCGGCACGATCCTTGGCGCCATCCTCGGCATTGCGCTTCTGTCTGTCGTCTCAAGTTCGCTGATCCTGCTCAATGTATCGGTCTATTGGCAGGACATGATCAAAGGCTGCATTCTCCTGACCGCCGTTTCCATTGACCATTTCCTTCACAAGCGGAAGGCCGCCTGACATGCCCATTGCAAAGCTCAAATCCCCATCCGCGCCGCGAGAGGAAATCGTCATCGCGCGCCAGATGCACCAGGCTCTCGTCCTGCACTTCCTCGAAGGTCTGACGCAGGCGCAGATCGCCGACCAACTCGGCCTATCGCATGCGACAGTCAACCGGCTGATCAAACGCGGCCGCCAGCTCGGCCTCGTGGAGATCAAGATCAAATCTCCTGTCGAGCCCCTGGTCGATATGGAAGAACAGCTTCTAGCGCTTGGCGGTATCAGCCGAGCCATCGTCGTGCCGACCGTATCTGATAATCCGCAAACGGCGTTGCAGGCAGTTGGCGAGGCAGCAGCACGTTTGCTGCTTGAAGAGATTGCCGATGGCGACACCATCTGCATCACCGGCGGCAAGGGCGTCAGCGCTGTCGTGGCCGGCCTTCAAGCGCCGCGTCGCTTCGATGTCGCGGTCATCCCGGCAACGGGCTGCGTGCAGGGTAAGCACTATACGGATGTAAACCACGTCTCGACGATGATGGCCGATCGCCTGGGCGGCCGCTCGTTCCAGATCCACGCCCCTCTCTTTGCCGACAGCGCGGCCGAGCGCGATATGCTGATCAACATGCGCTCCGTTGCCGATGTCTTCAAACAGGCGCGAGAGGCCAAAGTGGCGGTCGTCGGCATCGGCTCCATTCTCTCCGATGACTCCAGCTACTACGACCTGCATCCCTCTTCGAGCACGGATCGCGCAGCAATCGAGCGTTCCGGCGCCTCATGCGAATTGCTTGCCCATCTGCTTAATGATCAGGGCCGCGTTTGCGACTACAGCCTCAACCGGTCATTGGTCTCGCTAACCCTTCCGGAGTTTGCGTCGATCCCGACGAAGATCGGCGTGGCGAGCGGGCCGAACAAGGCAGGGCCGATCCTCAGCGTCATGCGCGGCCATCATCTCGATACGCTGGTGACTGACGAAGCAACCGGCGCGCGCGTTCTGGCGCTGGCAAACGGCGAAAGACAACGTGCATGAGCGGACAACAATTGATACGCGAAATAGGCAGGTCGGGCGTGACTGCTTCTGCTGTCGGCCTCGGAACATGGGCGATCGGCGGCTGGATGTGGGGAGGCACGGACGAGGCGGAATCGATCGCCGCGATCCAGGCGTCGCTGGATGCCGGCGTCACATTGATCGATACAGCACCGGCCTACGGGCTCGGTCGATCCGAGGAGATCGTCGGCAAGGCGCTTGCGGGCCGCCGTGACAAGGCGGCTATCGCCACCAAATGCGGCCTCGTGTGGCACACCGACAAGGGCAGACATTTCTTCGATCAGGATGGCAGACCGGTTCACCGCTACCTTGGCCGCGATGCGATTTTCCACGAAGTCGAAGAGAGCCTGCGACGCCTCGCGACGGACTATATCGATCTCTACATCACCCATTGGCAGGATCCTACCACCCCGGTCGAGGAGACAATGCGGGCGCTGGAAGACCTGAAGGCATCGGGCAAAATCCGGGCAATCGGCGCCAGCAATGTCGGAGTGCCGGAACTTGAAGCCTATATTTCGACTGGCGGCCTGGATGTCATCCAGGAGCGCTTCAGCATGATCGACCGGGAGATCGAGACCGATCTGTTGCCGCTGACCCGAGCGAACGGCATTTCGACACTAAGCTATTCCTCGCTTGCACTCGGCCTTTTGTCCGGCACCATTGGACCCGACCGAGTCTTTTCCGGCGACGATCAACGGAGGGAGAATCCGCGCTTTTCCGTTTCCAACCGCGAGAAAGCGCTGGCCTTTGCGACCGCCATCCGAGCGGTTGCCGATAAGCACAGGGCCAGTGTTGCGCAAATCGTCATCGCCTGGACGCTGGTTCAACCCGGCGTCACCTTTGCCCTCTGTGGCGCGCGCAATCCTGCGCAGGCGCTCGACAATGCCCGGGCCGGAACCATACGGCTGGATGCAGATGATCGATCAGCCATCGATGCAGCAATTTCAGCGAAACTGACCGATATGGACAGGTAACGGATCACCATCATGAATCGTGAAGAGACGTTGGACGGGCTTCGCCGGAGCCCGAAGGTGGACGTGTGTGTCATCGGCGGCGGCATCAACGGCATCAGTGCCTTCCGGGAGCTGGCGCTGCAGGGGCTCGACGTGCTTCTGGTCGAGAAGCACGACTATTGCTCTGGAGCGAGTGCCGCATTGTCGCGCATGGTGCATGGCGGCCTTCGCTATCTCGAGAATGGCGAGTTCAAACTGGTGCAGGAATCGCTTGTCGAGCGTGACAGGCTGCTGCGCAATGCTCCGCACTATGTCGCGCCGCTGCCGACGACCGTGCCGGTTTTCGATATCTTTTCCGGGCTTGGCAATGGTCTTGTCCGCTTCCTGGGATTGTCACGCCGGCCCAGCCGTCGCGGCGCCATCGCCATCAAGGCAGGCCTCAGCATCTACGACTTCCTGACGCGCAAGCGGGCCATGATGCCGCGCCATCAGTTTCGCGGCCGGCGCAGCACGCTTGCCAAGTGGCCGGCGCTCAACGCCGACATCAAGAGTTCCGCCACCTATTACGATGCCTGGGTCAGCCACCCGGAGCGCCTCGGCGTCGAGTTGCTGGATGATGGCCTGTCTACGGGATCGAAGGCGCTGAACTACGCGGATATCCGCGCGATGGGTGAGGGCCGATATCTCGTGCACGACACCATCACCGGCTCTTCGGCGACGATCGAGCCGTCACTCATCATCAATGCAACTGGCGGATGGATCGACATTACCAACGGCACGCTCTTTAAACCCGAAACCAGGACGGTCCCTCTGATGGGGGGAACCAAGGGGTCCCACCTCATCATCGACAACGCAACGCTTTATGAAGCGCTGGCCGGCCACATGATCTACTACGAGAACGAAGATGGCCGGATCTGCATCCTGTTTCCTTATCTCGGTAAGGTTCTGGTCGGCTCGACCGATATCCGCATCGATGATCCCGATACCGTACGCTGCGAAACGGACGAGCGGGACTACATCTTGCAATCCCTGTCCTTCGTTCTTCCCTATATCAAGATCCGGCCGGAAGAGATCAGCTTCCAGTTCTCGGGCGTGCGTCCGCTGCCGGCGAGCACCGACAGCTTTACCGGCCGCATCCCGCGCGATCATTTCTGCACGGTCGTCGATGCCGCCGATGGCGGCCCATCGGTCGTGTGCATGATCGGCGGCAAATGGACGACTTTTCGTTCCTTCGGCGAACTCGCCGCCGATCTCGCATTGGAGCGGCTGGGGAAAGAGCGCCGCATTTCGACAACCGACCGGGCGATCGGCGGCGGCCGACGATTTCCACTGGATCGGGCTGCCTGGATCGCCCAGGTGGCGACAGAAAAGGGAATTCCGGGTTCCCGCATGGCGGCGCTTTTCGGCCGCTACGGCACACAAGCGGAAGCCTTCGCCGGTTTCATTGCGATGGCACCTGACAGGCCCATGCCGCATCCGGACTACTCGGAGCGCGAACTGCTTTTTCTCATCCGCAATGAAGCAGCGGAGCATATTGATGATCTGCTGCTGAGGCGCACCACTCTTGCCATATCGGGCAATCTTTCACAGCAGATGATGGACGCGGTACTCGATCTTCTGGCCGCTGAAAAAGCCTGGACATCGGCGCAGCGGAATACCGAGCGCGACCGCTTTCTCACCCTCTTGCGTGAACGCCACGGCGTCACCGAAAGCACCCTTACAGACCGGAACGAACAAAGGAGCATGGAATGCGAAGCAACAGCAAAGTCCGGATGAACCGGCTATTCAACGGCGGCCGCTGCCTGGACGTGGCCATTGATCACGGGGTCTGCAACGAGCCATCCTTCCTCAACGGACTCGAAGATATGCCGGCTGTCGTCAAGACCCTGGTTGACGCGGCACCCGATGCGATCCAGATGAACTACGGCCAGGCCGATCTGCTGCAAACTATTGCTACCAAGAATAAGCCGGCGCTGGTGATGCGCGTTGACATGGGAAACCCGTATAACCGCACGCGTCACCGGGACATGTGGGCTGTGCTTCAGAACGAAGCCGAGCCGCTGATCGGCGCGATCGAGATGGATGCGGCCTGCGTCGTCGTCAATCTCTTCATGCTTCCCGACGAGCCGGATCTCTTTCGTCAATGCGTGCAGAATATTGCCCGCGTGCGCGCTGACTGCGACAAATACGGCCTGCCGCTGATGATCGAACCGCTGGTGATGCAGCCGGTCGACCAGGCCGGTGGCTACATGGTCGATGGCGATGCGAACAAGATCGTCACCCTGACGCGATTGGCACGGGAGATGGGTGCGGATATCGTCAAGGCGGACCCGACCACCAATACGGAAGATTTTCACAGGGTCGTCGAGGCTGCCCGTTGCCCGGTTCTGGTTCGCGGCGGAGGCAAGGAAGACCTTCGCGCCGTCTTTGACAAATCCGCGGCCTTGATGCGGCAGGGCGCCATGGGCATGGTCTATGGGCGCAACATCTATCAGCACGCCAATCCGAGCGCCGTCGTGCGCGGACTGATGGCGATCATACATGACGATGCCGGCGGCGAGGAAGCTTTCGCGCTTTATCAGCACGGCTGACAATGAAGACGGGAGCCTTGGGAGGGGTTCGGCATGGCAGATTATCTATTGGGGCTCGATGCCGGCAATACCGTCATCAAGGCGGTCATCTTCGACCGGGAGGGCAACGAAATCGCGGCGGCGGCGGCAGAGGGTAACAGTCGGATGCCGTGCCCCGGGCATGTGGAACGCGGGCTAGACGAACTGTGGAGCAACGCCCGTAAGGTCATACGCAGCTGCATAGAGCAGGCGGGAATCCGGCCCGGTGATATTGTCGCCGTTGGCTGCGCCGGCCACGGAAACGGGCTTTATGCGCTGGATCGCGATGGGCAGCCGCTGCTCGGCATTCAGTCGCTGGATACGCGAGCGGCCGGTCTTGTCGAGGAATGGCAGGCACAATGCGTTGGCGACCGCACCTATCCGATCGGCCAGCAGCGACCCTGGCCGTCGCAGACGCCGACATTGCTTGCCTGGCTGAAACGGCATCGGCCGGAAACCTTCGCCAGGATCGGCACGGTTTTCCTGTGCAAGGACTTCATCGTCAACCGCCTAACGGGCATGGGTGTCAGCGACGTCTCCGATATGAGCGGCTGCGGTCTGCTTGACGTCGCCAATCGCCGTTACGACCGGTTGCTGATGGAAGCCTATGGCCTTGGCGACTGCATGGAGCTTCTGCCGCCCTTGATCGAAAGCGCCGATATCGCGGGGGAGATCACGGAGGAGGCCGCCAGTCAGACCGGGCTTGCCGCCGGAACGCCGGTCGTCGGCGGGCTGTTTGACGTGATTGCGTCCGCCGTCGGCTCCGGCGTCACGCGAACGGGTGCCGCCTCGATCATCGCGGGAACCTGGAGCATCAATCAGGTCATCATCGACAGGCCGCAGCTGGCCGGGCCAGTCTTCATGTCCTCTACCTTCGACCGGGAGCGCTATATGGCGATCGAGTCGAGCGCCACGTCGGCGGCAAATCTTGAATGGCTGGTACGGGAGTTCTTTTCCGACGCTTCGACGGATGGCCGCTCACCTTTCGATCTCTGTGGCGAACTCGCCGCCGCTATTGAGCCGGCTGCGGATGACCCGCTCTATCATCCCTTCCTCTATGGCGCGCAGCAGAACGGCAATGCCCGCGCCGGCTTTTATGGTGTTGCCGGCTGGCATACGAAGGGGCATCTCGTGCGTGCTCTCCTCGAAGGCGTCGCTTTCGGTCACCGTGAGCACATAGAGACAATGCGCCGAGCCGGAGCCGTCTTCAACGAAGCGGTGCTTTCGGGCGGTGGTTCCCGGAGCCTGATCTGGCCGCAGATATTTGCCGACGTTCTGGGTCTGCCTGTGTCGATCGCGCGCTCGCGCGAAACCGGTGCGCTCGGGGCGGCGATTGCCGCAGGAACAGGCGCCGGTATCTTCGCGGACTTTGCCGCAGGCGCGGCCTCGATGGTGCGGATGGAGCGCAACTATACGCCGAACAGGCGCCTGGAAGGCCACTATGAACGGCGTTACGGCCTTTACCGCGATATCGCCGAGGCGATGGTCCCGATCTGGCGGCGCCTTGCCTCAGGGGCCGATCAAATAGCAGGAGCCATGAAATGAGCGGATCTTCGAACGAGGCGATCGCAGATGCCGGTTCCTATGACTTCATCATCGTCGGAGCGGGGTCGGCCGGATGTGTGCTGGCCAACCGTCTCTCCGCAAATCCGGCAAACCGTGTGCTGTTGCTCGAGGCAGGCGGCAGCGATCGATATCATTGGGTGCACATCCCGATCGGTTACCTCTTCTGCATGGGCAACCCGCGGGTTGATTGGATAATGAAGACCGCCGCCGAGCCCGGACTCAACGGTCGATCGCTTCCTTATCCGCGCGGAAAGCTGCTTGGTGGCTGCTCCTCGATCAACGGAATGATCTACATGCGTGGGCAAGCCGCCGACTATGACGGATGGCGGCAGGCGGGCAATGCCGGATGGGGCTGGGACGATGTGTTGCCGTATTTTCTCAGGTCCGAAGACAATTACCGAGGAAAATCGGCCCTGCATGGGGAGGGCGGCGAATGGCGGGTCGAACGGCAACGCCTCTCCTGGCCGATCCTCGATGCGTTCCGGGAGGCAGCGGCGGAACTCGGCATCCCGAAGACGGATGATTTCAACGGAGGCGATAATGAGGGTTCGGGCTATTTTGAGGTCAATCAGCGCGGCGGAGTACGCTGGAACACCACCAAGGCCTTCCTTCGCCCGGCAATGAAAAGGCCCAATCTCAGGGTCCTGACCGGCGCGGAAACGGAAAAACTTCAATTCGACGGCCTCCGGGCCTCCGGCGTCCGCTTTCGAATGAATGGCAAGCTTCATGCCGCGCGCGCCGGAGGTGAAATCATTCTCTCGGCCGGAGCGATCAATTCGCCAAAGATACTAGAAATTTCGGGGATCGGCAGTCCCGGCCTATTGCGGGCCGCAGGCATCGATGTGGCTCATTCGCTGCCCGGCGTCGGCGAGAATTTGCAGGATCACCTGCAGATCCGCACCGTCTTTCGCATCGAGGGCGCAAAGACGCTCAACCAGCTCTACCACAACCTCTTTGCCCGCGCGGGCATGGGGCTTGAATATGCCTTTCGTCGGTCCGGTCCGCTTTCCATGGCGCCCAGCCAACTCGGCATCTTTGCAAAGAGCGATCCATCCCTGGCGACGGCGGACCTTGAATATCACGTCCAGCCTCTCAGCACCGACCGGTTGGGCGAGCCGCTGCATCGCTATCCAGCCGTGACCGTCTCTGTTTGTAATCTCCGTCCGGAAAGCAGGGGAACGGTTCATGTGACGGGTCCAAACACCTCTGCGACACCGGATATAAAGCCGAATTACCTATCGGCGAGCCGAGATCGCATCGTCGCGGCCAAATCGATCCGCCATGCCCGCAGCCTGATGCGGACAAGCTCGATCTCGGCTTTCGCGCCAAAGGAAATGCTGCCAGGCACGGAGTTCCAGAGCGACGAGGAACTGATCCGAAGGGCAGGCGACATTGCGACGACGATTTTTCACCCTGTCGGCACCTGCAAGATGGGGAGTGATGAAAGCGCGGTCGTCGACGCCCGGCTGCGCGTACACGGTATCGGCGGACTGAGGGTCGTTGATGCTTCGATCATGCCGAACATCGTTTCGGGCAACACGAATTCGCCGGTCATCATGATTGCCGAGAAGGCCGCGGAGATGATTGTCGAGCGAGTGTGAGCTGCAAGGAAAAGATCGTGTCATATGCGCAAGCCGCAGAAGCATCCGATCCGCATGCTGTAATCGTGAAACTGCGGCATCCTGATACCCAGCGGCGGCTCGCTGCGAGGCTTTGCTGGTCTATGCCCTTTTCAAACTGCGGCTGCGGCAGGCACCAAATTCGATACAAGATCAGTTTCTGGACCACGTTAGTCCGTTATCGGTTCGCCGAGCGTATGCATCAGGCGGTTCGCCCAACCGAAGATGGCGGACGAGAGGACGAGGTCGAGAGCTTCCAGTTCGTCGAGCCCGACGTCGGCCAGAGCCTGTGCGTCGGCCGCCGTTGCCTCTGGAGGCGTTGGCGACAGTCGTGCCGAAAAGTCGAAGATTGCCTGGAGATGCTCGTCGAGTATCGCGTCCAGACCGTCGGCGAATATGGCTTCGATGACATCCGGGCGTTTCGTCAGGCTGTTGAACCGCGAGGCGTGGACAGCGGCGCAGTAGACACAGCGATTGACGACGGACGCGGCGACTGCGCCCAGCTCGCGCTCGCTTCCGGCCAGCCCGTCTTTTCCATACATGATCAGATTGAACAAGGGTGAGCGGACCGCGAGCGTCTCAGGGTCGTGAGCCAGGGTGAGTACATAGGGCGAGATGCCCTTGTTGGAGGGCGTCGTCTGCATCGCCGCGTGCTGCTCTTCTGTGGCGGTCGCGAAATCGACGGGAACCACATAGGGCTGCCAGCGTGGCACCGTGGTGGTGAAGGCGTGGACGACCTCGCTCATCGCATTTCTCCAAGCAGCTTCAGGCCGGCGAGAACGCGCACCTGATAATTGACGAAGGCCGCAAGCTCCGCGAGCCGGACGATGTCGGCATCGGTTACGCCGACTTGGCGCAACGCTTCCACATTTGCACGCGTCGCATCGCGTGGCGCGACCGTCAGGCGATCGGCGTGGCGAACGATCTCCGCGGTTCGCGGGTCCGTCACATTGTTTTCCGGGTCTGTGAGCGTGGCTGTAGCCGGATCGTCGGCTTGAGTGACAAGTGTGTCGTAGTGGCTTGCGAGCGCCAGATTGTTGTTCTGCCGTGCCATACGGGCGGCGAGCGCGGCCCTCAGTCCGTGAGAAATTCCGCCGGGATCGCGCGGTAGGAGCACTGCGTCATGGGCCGCTTCGCTCAGGCGCAAGATCTCGGCGCGTTTCTCCATGGCTTGCGCGAGCGCGGAACCCGGCTTCACGGAGACCAGGGTTTCGATGAGTGTCAAAACAAGCTCCTCAATACGTCAGCAGGCATGCGAACTAGGTAGGCTCGCCGTCTCATTATGTCAAATGCTAATGATGGCCAGCACTTGATGCGGAATATTTATCTATTTCCATCCGCCAATTGAGAATTGTCATGCTTTACTGACATGAAGGAGAATGTTTGATGTCATATATGCATTCTAGCTCTTTCGATATCCGGCAACTTGAGGCCTTCGCAGCGGTGATGTCCGCTGGCAGCGTGACCGGGGCTGCCCGGCTCCTCGGGCGCTCGCAGCCGGCGGTCACCAGGCTTATTCAGGATCTGGAAGCCGATATCGGTTATGCGCTCCTGCACCGAAGCGGGCCGCGCATCAGTCCGACGGCACGCGGCCTGCTCTTTCATGCCGAGGTCGAGCGCCATCTGGCCAGCCTTGCCCATATCCGCGAACGGGCGAACGCAATCGGACTAGACGAACCGACGTCGTTGACGATCGCCGCCACGCCGTCGCTTGCGGCCGGCGTCCTGCCGCAAGCGATCGCGGCCGTCGCACCGGACCTCATTCCGCGTCATCTTCATGTGCAGGCGCTTGCCGCCGAGAACGTCGTGCAGGCCGTGCTCGCCCGCTCTGCGGACTTCGGTATCTCAAGCCTGCCGCTGGAGCATCCCGGCCTCGACGTTCACTGGGTCGCCGACGCGCCGTGCGTCGTTGCCCTCGCCGCGGGCGATCCGCTCGCCAGTGACGACGTCGTGCGGCTCGCAGATCTTGCCGACCGTCGCATCATTACCTTAGCGAACCCGTATCGCCTGCGGCATCGCGTTGACGAAGCTCTGGAAAGAGCGGGCGTTGCGCCGCAGCGGATGATCGACGTCAACGCCTCGATGACGGCCCTTACGATGGTTCGCGCCGGACTGGGAGTGGCCATCGTCGAGCCGGCAACCGTCGTCGGCGTTCCGCTCGAGGGCATCGTGATGCGCGTGCTCGACCACACCATCCCCTTCCTCTTCGGCGCGATCTCGCCTGCCGCACTGCCGATGACACCGACCGTCGCCGCCATAATTGATGCGGCCCGCGCGGTGGCCTTGGCGATGCCGGGTTGCCGACTGCATGAATCAGGCGGCGTCGAGGCCTTGGCCGACACCGTATACGGACAAACGATGCTGCCAGAAGGAACCCCTTCATGAGCGACCCGTCCTCCATGCCTCAAGGACTCGACGCCCTCGAAGCACGGCTAAAGCAGGATCTCGCCTGGCTCGAGCTTCCGGCCAAGTCCTGGGTTCCTCCCCGCGACGTCGACGGTAAGCCGGTCGTCGACGTCGTGATCATTGGAGGAGGTATGGCCGGGCTCGTCGCTTCCGGAATGCTGAAGCGGCTTGGCGTTGCCAACCACGTCGTGCTCGATAAGGCACCCGCCGGCCATGAAGGGCCTTGGATCACGTTCGCGCGAATGCGCACTCTCCGCTCTCCCAAGCAACTGACCGGACCGGCCATAGGGCTGCCGGCTCTCACCTTCCGCGCTTATTATGAAGCATTGTACGGCAACGAAGCCTGGGGCGCACTCGACCGGGCGCCGCGCGAAATCTGGATGAACTACCTGATCTGGTACCGCCGGGTGCTCGACCTTCCGGTACGTAACGGAATATCCGTCGACGCGGTCATTCCTCGCGAAGACGGTATGCTTGATGTGATCTGCAGCCACGGCGAGGGGACCGAAACCCTCGTTGCCCGCCATGTCGTATTGGCGACGGGCCGTGACGGCCTAGGTGGCCCGTACGTGCCTCCCATCGCCGACGGCATCGATCGGAAATTCTGGGCCCACACGGCAGACGCGATTGATTTCGCGGCACTAAAGGGCAAGCGGGTCGGCGTCTTGGGAGCAGGTGCATCCGCGATGGACAACGCTGCCACCGCTCTCGAAGCTGGGGCAAAACGCCTCGACATGTTCGTGCGGCGCAAGGAACTGCCGCGGATTAACAAGTTTACCGGCATCGGCAGCCAGGGCGTCGTGCATGGTTTTGCGGGCCTTCCCGACGAGTGGAAATGGCGATTCCTAAACTATGCGATGGGCCAGCAGACGCCACCACCGCGGCCGAGCGTCCTGCGCGTCAGCGCGTTCCCGCAAGCTCATCTCCACTTGGAAAGCCCGATCACCGCGCTGGCGCAGGACGACGATCATCTTGTGGTGACGACGCCCAAGGGGTGCTATCCGGTCGATTTCCTGATTTTCGGCACCGGTTTCAAGGTCGACCTGACAAGCCGGCCGGAACTCGCCGCCGTCGCGTCCCACATCCGTCTCTGGCGCGACCGCTTTCCCGTGCCGGCGGACATGCCGAACAGTGAACTTGAAGGTTCGCCCGACCTCGGCGACGCCTTCGAATTTCTGGAGACGGAACCCGGCGCATGCCCAGCGCTGGCAAAAATCCACTGCTTCAATTTCCCTGCCACGCTGAGCCACGGCAAGCTCACCGGCGACATTCCTGCCATCAGCGAGGGCGCCGACCGGCTCGCGCGCGGCATTGTCAGGGCGCTCTTCGCCGCCGACCGCGAGCGCCATTTCGAAAACCTTCAAGCTTTCGACACGCCCGAACTCCTTGGAGACGAATGGGCGGACGACGAGATGAAAACGCTTTCCGAATCATCCTCCGAAAGGACATCGACCTGAAATGCTTGAGATCAAAAACCTAAAGCTGTCCTACGGAAGCACGCAGATCCTGAACGGCGTCAATCTCTCGGTGAAGCGCGGTGACGTGGTGTCGATCATCGGTCCGAGCGGCACCGGCAAGACGACGCTGCTGAAATGCATCAACCACCTTGCCAAGCCCGCGTCCGGAACCATCGCGTTCGACCAGATCAAGATGGACTTCCAACGCCCGGACAAGAACGCGATCCAGGCAATCCGGCTCCGGACAGCCATGGTCTTCCAGCAGTTCAACGTCTTCAAGAACATGACGGTCATTCAAAACGTCATGGATCCGCTTGTTGTCGTGCAGCGCAAGTCGAAGGACGAAGCACGCGAGATCGCCCGGCGGGAACTTGACCGCGTCGGCCTCTCCGACAAGCTGGACAACTACCCGTCCCAGCTCTCGGGTGGCCAGCTCCAGCGCACCGGTATCGCCCGTGCGCTGGCGGTCAAGCCGGACGTTATGCTTTTCGACGAACCGACGTCGTCGCTCGACCCGGAACTCGTCGGCGAGGTCCTGAAAGTGATCAAGGACGTTACGTCCTCCGGGATCACCTCCCTCCTCGTCACCCACGAAATGCAGTTCGCGAAGAACATCTCGAACCGCATCGTCTTCATGGACCGTGGCCTAGTCGCCGCCGACGGCAGTCCTGCCGAGATCTTCGACGCCCCCTCAAACCCACGCCTTGCCCAATTCCTTAGTTCCGAACACTCACTCCAGTAGAGAAAGGATGCCTGACATGTCTTACATCAAGTCAATCTCCCGCCGTACCTTCGGTCTTGCCGTAGCAGGCGTTGCAATCGCCCTTGCTACCGCGGGTGCATCCTATGCCCAGGATTCCGTCCGGACCATCAAGATTGCGACGGCGGCGGAATCCAAGCCGTTGTCGTGGGGCGCGATCGGCGTCGAGCCGCAGGGCTACGAGCCCGACGTGCTGAAGGCGATCAATGCGAAACTTCCCCAGTACAAGTTCGAGATGGAAGGCGCTGCCGACATCGCACAGGAAACCGGGCTGGCCACCGGCAAGTACGATATCGCGACCGGCGGCTATTATCGGGCGCCCGCGCGTGAAAAGCAGTTCCTCATTCCGGAAAGCCCGATCGGCGCCAGCCTGATCAAGATCTACAGCCGCAAGGACAGCGGCATCAACGAGATGAAGGACCTTGTCGGCAAGAAGATCGTGCCTGTCACGGCTGGCGGCGGCATCTACAAATTCGCCACCGCATGGCAGGAAAAGAACCCTGACACCAAGATCGAGATCACCGCATCGAGCGCCGGCGTGCCCTACCCGGACCGCCTGAAAGAAGTTCAGAACGGCAAATACGACGCCCTCGTTCTGCCGTCGAATCTGGGCGAACAGACTGTCATCGACAATCAGAAGCTCGACATCAAGGCGAGCGAGCCTGTCTCGATCAACAATACCTTCGTCCTGATCCACCGTTCCGAGGAGAACCAGGCTCTCTCCAACGACATCGATAAGGCTCTGAAGGAGCTCAAGGCCGATGGCACGCTCGCTAAGCTCTCGCAGAAATGGTTCGGCGAGGACATCACCACGTACATGAAGTAACGCCACGAACTGACGATCAAGGTTGAAATCGCAAGAAGGAGTGTTCCGAGGTGGACCTTTCCGTAATGATCCCCGAGTTGCTGAAGGCATTGCCCCTGACACTCGCGATCACGTTTACAGCCATGGTCGTCGGCTTCGTATTGGCGTTGATTGCGACGACGTTCCGGGTTCGAAGGACGCCCGTGGTCAGCCAACTGGCCGATCTCTACGTGTCCTACGCCCGGAGCGTTCCGGTCGTCCTCCAGTTGTTCGTCGCATTTTACGGCCTCCCACTTGTCGTCGGCCTGTTCGAGATCGAAGATTTCGTTTCCCCGAATGTCGCGGCGATGGTCGGCCTCAGCCTCTACCATGGGGGCTACCTGTCGGAGGTTCTGCGGCCAGCCTATCTGGCCGTCGAACGCGGCCAACACGATGCGGCCGACAGTCTCGGATACACATTTCGTCAGAAGATGTTTCGCGTCGTGGGACCTCAAGCGGTTCACATCGCCTTGCCGGGCTACGGCAACTCCATCATCTACCTGATCCACAACGTCGCGCTCGTCATGTATATCGGCGCCGCGGACGTGATGGCGACTGCGCACCTCGTCATGGAGAGGGACTACAACCAGTACCAGTTCGAGACCTACCTCGTGCTGGCGGTGATCTATTCGCTGTTGTGCCTGGTGACGTGGCTGGTCGTGCGGTTCTTCGAAATGCGGAATTCGAAGTTTGTACCGAACACCGCGACGGCGAAGGCCACCATGATGGCAAGCGTCTGATCGAATAGGAGGTCATCATATGTTCGATTCCGAAGTCCTTCTTCCCGATCTCTGGGACATCCTTGGCGCAGTTCCCGCGACGCTTGCCATGGCGCTCGCGATCTTCGTCCTGTCCACAATCGTCGGTAGCCTGTTTGCGATGGTGGAATATCGGCGGGTCCCCGTGCTGCGGGAACTGGTCGTCGCCTACAAGGTCGTCTTCAAGGGCGTGCCGATGGTGATCGTCATTTTCCTTGCGTACTACGGCCTTCCCCCGGCACTCCAATTCCTGAGCTCGTTGATCGGAGTGGAATTCAACGGTCATTCAACGCCGAACTGGGTCACGCTCATCGTCGCGCTGACCCTTTGCGTTGCCGCATTCCAGGCGGAGGTGGTGAAGGGCGCATTGAATTCCTTCGACACCGGCCAGGCGGACGCAGCCTACTCGTTGGGCTACAAACGGAGCCAAGTGTTTCGGCGGGTCATGCTGCCCCAGGTGATCGTTGCGGCGATCCCGGACCTCGCCAATTCGATCATGGTCATCATGAAGGCGCTTTCGCTTGGATTTGCCATCGAGGTCGTCGACATCTTCGCGCAGTCGCAGTTGACCGCTGCACTGAACTTCTACTACCTCGAAGCCTTCCTGATTGCTGTCGTGGTCTACATGGTGATCGCCTATGTCGTCACTTTCGCAGCCGACAGGATGGAACGGGCGCTGAGGGTATGGGCATGAGGGTAGTTGTCCCGCAACTCGTGGGCAGGGAAGCGATTCAGGTTGCATCGTAGCCCGCGGCGGCAAGCAAGGGCATCTTGCGGGGCACAGGAATATACGGATGCTACGATCCCATTCAGGATCCGCATCCGTCGCAATCGTCGTCGCAGGTCGTACCAGTGCCGTTCTTCGCAAGAGCAGCGCACGCCGGGCGGAAAGCTTGCGGTTCCTCGATTATCTGATCTACGAACCTGTGCGGACTGTCCTGCTGTACCGTCGGGGAGTGAGCATGATTATCCCGGCTCCCGAACGATACGCTGTCCACTAGCTCATCGCGTCCTCTACTGCTCCGATCCGGCGGTGACCTCGGAAAAATGGGATTTGCCACGTTATCGGGCGGCGATTGAGCCGTCGTGGAGCAGTTCGAGATCAGGCAACGATGCCGGTCACGGCTCTCCAAAGCGATTGCGCGGATGCGATGAATGTGGATGGCGGGAGCGGAGCGTCTGTGATGGGGGTGATGAAGAGATCCCGGAATGCGGAGAAGATTGAGTTAAACGCTGCAGACCACCGGCTCATCGGAAGCTCCGTGTCATCCGCTTTCGTTTTCGAAGTGGGAAAATGGAGTGTTAGCACGCCGGTTCGATTTCGCTCAAGACCAAGGGCTCCATCAGTCACTTCCTTGTATGGCGCTTTCACAAAGCGGATGGATTGCGCCAAAGCGGGCGCTCACCGCCTTTGAACATGCGCTAAGGCAATAGCGCTTCCAAAGCGGTTGTCCCGTAGCGCAGCGACGCATTATATTCGAATATGTGAATATAAATACTTGCTGACTTGGTTGTCCTGGGATACATTCTCTAATTGTAAGAGCACATGATGTTCTTCGCGTTGCCGATTTTAAATCTGACCATCTCACAGCGCCGCATGGTTGCGGTTTGCTGATGCAATGAACGCGTCTTAACACGGGCGAAGTCTGTGGCCGCAGTAGAATTGGGAGATTTTACATGTCATTTCAGTTGCAGGGACGCTGGACGTACAGAAGCTATCGAAACGACACCACGCTCGTTGATGGCAACGCCGACAAGGCACTCAAGAACATCTTCGGCGAGGGCATCTTCATGCTTGCCGTGTCGAATGGGAAAGTGACCGGAACGCTTGATATGGGTTCTGGCTACGTTCTCGACCTCAGCGGCCCGGTAGTGCCAGTCAGCGGCGGAGACGTGCGAATTGCCTTCATGATGATCGGCACGGGGCGGCCGGGAACGCCAACCGCGGGTTGGGAATACGACTATCATGGCACGGATGCCTTCACCTGGCCGAAGGGTATCGACCAGGTCCCGGCATTTGTTGGTTCGGTACTGCGTGCGAAGCCGCATGACGGCTCCCCGGCCGGGTATGTCGCTTCGTTCATCGCCGTCAAGCAGACGTGACCGTAGGGACGCATTTCATCTCAGCACAGATTCCGGTCGCTTGTTCGTAAGGTCTTTCACAACGAGGCAGGCGAGCGCGATCAAGAGACAGTCGCGGCGGCCTTAGGCCGGCAACTCCAGGCACTTTTGATCGCAAGGGGAGGCAGATGATGTCGATGAGCAAGACAGCGTTTGGGACTGCCTGGCGGCATGGTCTAGCAGTTTCAGCTGCGATCGGAGCGAGCATCCCGCCAGTGCCGCCTTTCGCCCAGCTAAGGAGGGCGCAGGCACAGCTTGCTTCGTCGGGCCGGCGGCAACTCTATCTAGCCGTCAAATTCATCGGGAACGGCATCTACAATCCGGCGACCGACCGCGCTTCAGGTGTCCAGCTGTATGGCCGGTGCATTGATCATGCACGGCAATCGGCCACCGACGCAAAATGCCAATCTCGATACTTTGCTGAAAGAGGCCGATGGTCAGCGATCAACGGCTAGACATCACTGATTTTGAGTGGAAACGGTTTTTGACCAAGGGAGAGCGATATGAGCATTACACGTAGATCTGTCATCGTCCAGGGTGGGGTTATCGGCGCGGGACTGCTGGCCAGCGGATTGCCGGGAATAAAGGCGTTTGCGCAGATACCGCCGATCCCTTGGCGGCGTTCCCTTCAGGGATTGGCCTGGAACGATCCGATTGTCGCAACCTATCGCGATGCGGTGCGTATCCTCAAGGCCATGCCCGCCAGCGAGAAATTCAACTGGGTCAAACTCTCGGAAATCCACGGCAGCCCGAGCGGTTTTAAATATTGCCCGCACGGCAATTGGTATTTCCTGCCATGGCACAGGGCCTATACGGCTATGTATGAGCGCATTGTCCGGCTCGTGACCAAGAACAATGATTTCGCCATGCCGTTCTGGGACTGGACCGCCAATCCTTACCTGCCTGACGTTTTCACCATGCAAAAAACACCTGATGGTAAGGACAACCCGCTTTACGTGGCGCAGCGCACCTGGCCGCCCGCCCAGCCGATGCCGAACAACATCGTCGGGCAAGCAGTGCTCAACAGCATATTGGCATCGACACCATACGAAATCTTCGGCACCAGCCGTCCCCGTGGCCAGAATTCGCTCGATCCATCATGGATCACCGGCGGTGGCGGCACGCAAGGCATATTGGAGGCCACTCCGCACAATCAGGTGCACAACAATATCGGCGGTTATATGCCTACCGCTTCGTCTCCGCGCGATCCGATATTCTTCATGCATCACGCCAATATCGATCGCATCTGGGCGACGTGGAATCTCCGCAATTCCAACAGCACCGATCCGCTCTGGACCAACATGCCGTTCAACGAGAACTTCTACAATGTCGACGGCAGTTTCTGGTCCCCGAAAGTATCCGATCTCTATGTTCCGGAAGAGCTCGGATACACATATGGCTTCAGGAATTACTTCAAGGTCGCGACCGCGAGTGCCAAGGCGCTTGCTCTCGATGACAAGCTTTCGTCCGTCATCGCAGCAACGACGCCCGACGCCGCTGTTGCGGGGCTGACGACTGCCTTTGTCGAAAACAGCAAGGCAGCAACGCGAAATGCGCCGCTTTCCTTGCCGGTCAAGATCCCGGCCGGTGCATTGCAGGGCATCTTCAGTCAACCTCCCTTGCCCTCGGGCATGGAGACGATGGACTTTGGCGCCGCACAGGAACAGGCGGCTTCCGCTCCCCGCGTCCTGGCGTTCCTGCGCGACGTCGAAATTACCGATCCCAAGACAACGAGCGTTCGTGTCTTCCTCGGCAAGCCTGATCTGAAGGCGGATACAGCCGTTACCGATCCCCACTATGTCGGCTCCTTCGCCGTCCTCGACCACAGTGGCGATCATGGCGGCGCCCATGGTCACCGACCGCCGCCGTCCTTCGTCCTTGATCTCACGGACGCGATCCAGCGGGTCTATGGCGGCGGGCATGCGGACGGCGAAGACATTGATCTGCAGCTGGTTCCGGTCGGAGCGGGCGCGGGCAAGCCCGGCTCTGCGAAACCTGCAAGGCTAGAAATAGCCATAGTGTCTGCCTAGAATCTGGACCGGGCTGAGAGGTGGAGAGAGCGATGCGCTATCATCTTATGGTGCTCATCGCGATCTGCGCGACGGCAATATTCTCAATGTTGCGTGTCATCAGCCCGGTCCACGCCAATGAGGGTGACATGCAGGCGACAGTCGGCAAGCCGGCAACGATAGCCATCTCCGGTGCAACAGATGCTGTGCCGGCTGATGTCGGCACGCGGGTCGTCGTCACCATCAACGGTTACGAACCTTCGAAAATGGGGCCTGTAACAACAGTCGTATCGGTGCACTGCGGTGACAATACGCAGGAAATCGGCCGCTTCGGTATTTTTCCGGACAAGGCGTTTTCGGCATCGGCAGGAGCCCAACCTCAGCGCTTCAGCTTTCCCCTGCCCGACGATCCGGCCTGCCGCCAGCCGCGTGCCGTCACTATCCATCTCGAACCGCAAACGGGCAATGGCGCAGGCGCCAGCGTCAGTATCGGTGATGTAAGCCGCGAATAGCCTATATTCGGATCGGCCTCTGCAATTGGAAATATGATTTCAGTCGCGGTTTGGGACTGCGGGTCGGATGTGGCCATGTCCCCGACACAATGTGTCATCTGTCTCTCAGGTTGGACATGGCGACGATGATCCATAGTTCGATTTGCGCGACGTAGCCGCAAATCAAATAGGGGTGCGCGGGGTTCGATTCCGTTAATACGGCCGATTGGGTTATGCAGAGCTCGTCGGCGGCGGCCGTGAAGCTGCCGTGATGCGCGGCGGCCTCGAAGACACGAAAAAGGTTGAGCGGCGGCAGTCGATTCATGCGGCGCCCCGAACCTCCGGATGGCTGGCAGTCCTGCGGTGCGGTCGGCACCACATCATTCGTGGCGATCTCGATCGCCTCTGCCAGCAAGTTGGTTCCGAAGGGGCGTTCGTTCATGCGGCATCCCTTAACGTCGTGTTGCGCAGCTCCACGAGGCCCTCCAGCTGGGGAATGACCTCGCAGCCGAAACGCTCGATGGAGGCGAGCGTTTCCCGCCGCCCGATGCCGACAAAACCCATGAAGCAAGAGAGGTGTGTCGGCTTGAGGGCCTTGATTTCCCCGGCGAGTTTTTCCGCACAATAGCTTGCTGGTCCGATGATGGCATTATCGAGAAAATCGTCGAGCGGGGCTCGTCGTTGAGCGGCATCAGGCGCAGGAACGGGCCGTCACGCGTGGGGTCGGCCGTCGAAAGCGGCACGGCCGCGCGGGCGAGGTCGCGCACGCATTGCGCCGCATGGCGCGCGTCGTCGCGGTCCTCGGTAACGTAGACATAACGCTGCACAGCGAGCGGCATCGTGTCCGGATTGCCGCCGGCGGCGCTCCAGCTCGTGGCTATCCTGTCCCGAAAACTCCGCGCCGCACTCAGGCCACGATGGCCGAAGCTCATGAACGGCGTGTGGTTGCCTCGCACCATGCGCGCGATCGGATCGGGGTGGCTGGTGGCGACGAAGACGTCCGGCATGGCGAGGCCGAAGGGACGCATGGAGAGTTCGGTGCGAGGAATGGAGAAGTGCCTGCCGCTGAATTCGACGATGCCGGCCCTCAGCCCCTGCTCGAGGATCGTCCAGGCTTCGAGCATGATCGAATGCCGCTCTTCCGGGAGCACGCGAAACCGCTCGAACTCGTGCGGCTGGTAGCCGCAACCCAATCCGAGCACGAGCCGGCCATGCGTCAGGAGATCGGTGAAGGCAGCCTCCTGCACCAGGCGCAGCGGATCGTAGAAAGGTAGCGCGAGCACGGCGGGCGCCAGCCTGATCTGGTTGGTCTCGGCGGCGCAATGGGCAACCATGAGCATGGAGGACGGGCAGATCGAATGATTGGTGAAATGGTGCTCGGCAAACCATGCGACATCCTTATCAACGGCGTGGCACCCGCCGGCATTGCGACGGAAAACGCGTGCGGCGGGCTTTCTGCCGGAGCTTGCGGCCCAGACTGCGATCGGCCGCGCCGCCGAACCCGAAGATGTCGCCGATGTCATCGTGTTTCTCCTCTCGGAGAAGAACAGGTACATGGTCGGCGAAACCGTCGCCATCAGCGGCGGCTATTTCATCGCAAAAAGATTTTTTCAAGTTGGGCGACGGGTTTCGTTCGATTGCTCGTTAAACCAATAAATGTCGGGCGAGAATCCTGAATGACCAGGCTCATTGAGGTTGGAGCACATGATCGTCCGATGCTGGAGAGCGAGAATGGTTGCATTATCAAACATGCTCATAAATCGAAGTCGCAGATGGTCAGGTCCACCGCGCAGCATCGGCTCCTCATCAGCTTACCGAGAGTCGAGCGCCTTGTCGGAACGATGACTCTCTTCAAGGACCGTCTGATATGTCAGCAATACTGAATCGCCGTGATGTCTGCTTCGCCCTATCTGCTTTAGCTGTCGGTACGCTCAAACCCAAATTCGCTTTTGCTGAGGAGAAGGCAAACGCGAATAGCACCTCGACGGCCTATTTGTATTTCTCGCAGCAGATTGATGACAAATCCACCCTTGAGCTGACCGGAGGATTGATTAATCTAAGATCTCAAGGTTATAAAACAATATATCTTATGATAAATTCTGTCGGCGGTGATATTTCTTCAGCAATATCATTGTATCACATGTTGTGCTCGCTGGATGTAACAATTAATACATACGCGATTTCCAATGTTGAATCCGCAGCAATTCTTCTATTTTTGGCTGGAAAAGAGCGAGTTGCAAATAAAGAATCTATTTTTGCATTTCACTCGGGTCGATGGAGCTTCAATAACGAAAAGCTTACCCCCGACGAAATTAACGAGAGATATACCGCGCTCCAAAACGACGACGATCGAATGAAGGAAATATATAAGGAGCGGCTTTCAATCGGCGACAAGCAATATGACAACCTTTTGGGCTCGCAGCTTCGATTTGTAAGGGCACCGGAGGCATTGAATATCGGCCTGGCAACACGGATCGGCGAGATAGGCATGCAACCGCATGACGGCCTTTATTTTGTTCAGTCTTCCGCCGGCAAGTAGCTTTTGATTAAATGTATCTATCGCTCGGCAGTCGTCGGCGACTGCATGAATGAGGCCGCTTTCGCTCAGCCAGCGTCCCCCGCTTTTAGGAGGGGTGCCAGACGTCTCGGGTTGGGGGCGTAGACGCCTGGCGCAGAGAGGTTCACCGGGTGGTGAACAGTTCTTCAATACAACCAACATTGCCGCGCGCATAGACGCCCAGATGGGTAGGTCGCTCTGCCAATCCGGCCCGCCGATTTAGTTGCCTTCCTGTTCAAATCTCCATCTGCGCCTTCAGGTAGAAAGGTGGCATATAACCGGATATTGGCAGATAATAGCCGCACTAGGGTGCAATCAGAGCACGACGACCTTTGTACCTACGCCGACCCGCCCATAGAGATCCATCACATCCGGATTTGCCATGCGGATGCAGCCAGAGGATACCGCCTTGCCGATCGAGTTGGGCTCGTTGGTGCCATGGATGCGGTAGAGGGTGGAACCGAGATAGAGTGCTCTTGCGCCAAGAGGATTATTGAGGCCGCCATCCATGCGGTCAGGTAATTCTGGCCGGCGAGCGATCATTTCCTTGGGCGGCGTCCAGGTCGGCCATTCTGCTTTGCGGCTGATCGTCTCCGTACCCTTCCACGCGAAGCCCTGCTTGCCGACACCGATGCCGTATTTGAGAGCAGTTCCGTCGTTGAGCACGAGATAGAGGCGTTTTTCCTTGGTGGAGATCACGATCGTGCCAGGATCGTAGCCGGAAAAGGAGACAACAGTACGCGGTATCGGCGACTGCGCCAGGCTCGCCCGCCTGTCATCTTTGACGCCAGAATTGAGTTGGGGAGAGATCGCGCCCCGATCGATCGAAGCCCGCCGTTGTGGACTGGGTCGCGACGGGAAATCGCCGTCTTCGTCGTCATAATAGCCATAGGGATCACCCCGATAGTAATAGTCGTCGTCGAAACGACGGTCATCGCGATAGCGCGGTGGCGCCTCCCGCCAATGGCGCTGAACAGCATAGCCATCGTCCGGGTCGTCGCCATAATCCGGCGAATACCTCCATTCCTGGGCATGCACGGAAACGCTTGTCATCAGCGCAGCCAGAGCGGGCAAAAGGACCAGTCTTATTGTCTTCATGTCACAACCAACTTCCCGGAGAACGCACGGGACTACGCACCGCATCGACGGGGTCGACGGCCCACAGACAATTCCGGAAACGGCAGGCGTAATTGTGGCAACGGCGATCGAAAGCCAGGATTTTCCCACCTGTTTTGGCGGCGTTGTACAGATCAGGAATGCGTGAGAAAAGGTTCCATGGCGAGGAGGATCGAGGCTCAGTCTTACGCCTCATGTCCTCCTTGTCTTGCGCCGTACCATTCTTTCGACTATCCCACATTCTCTACAATCTCTCGTCAGGTGGCGATGCCGCGACGGCGCGACCTCTGCGGGGCTTGCGGCGAGCGAGGCAAGCTTGCCCACATGCGGGGCTTTAAAGGATCGAGCTCGGAACTTTAACGCCCGCTGCTGTGTTACTGGTGGCCATCGCCAAATCATCCCCATCTCAACACCTATGGAGACCGGCATGCAATCCGCTCCCCGTTCTTGCATGACCAACCGCTCGCTGGTGGCGCTTGCCGTCCTCAACTTCTTTCTTGCCGATGCACGCGACGGCCTGGGACCTTTCCTCGACGGCTTTCTGGCAACCCATGGGTGGTCGCCGATGACGCTCGGTTTCATCGCGACGCTCGGTGGCATATTGGGTATGATTGCTACCCCGCTTTTCGGTGCTTGGGTGGATGCATCCCGCCGTAAACGCATGCTGATCATCATTCCAGTCGTGCTTGTCACCGCCGCAGCACTCTGGACGCTTGCAAGTCCTGGCAATGCGTCGGTCTTCGGCGGGCAGTCAGCGACGGCTATCGTCGGCGCGGTCATCGGTCCGGCACTGATGGGGCTTACGCTTGGTCTCGTCGGGGAGCGCCATTTCTCCAGGCAGGTTTCCAGGAACGAATTCTGGAACCACGCCGGCAATGTCGTGTCACTCGCCGGCATCTATTTCGCGACCATAGCATTTGGTGTGAACGGCATCGTTGGGCTGATGGTCTCGACGGCCGTTGCCACCGTGCTTGCGGTGCTCGCCATCGATCCCGCCAAGATCGATCATCAGGTGGCACGCGGTCTTGCCCATGATAAAGGCGCGCCAGGTCCCTCGGGCTATTCCGTGCTGGTCGGCAGCAAAGGCCTGATCCTGCTTGCTATCACGCTGATGATCTTCCATTTCGGGAATGCGCCGATGAGCAGGCTCATCGCACAGGATTTCTCGATCCAACTCGGCACGCCGTTCCGCACGACTGCGGTAACAACAGGTGTCTCTCAGCTTTCGATGATCGTGATGGCGCTGGCCGCACCGTTTCTCATTCGCCGCTTCGGGCTCGCATCGGTCTTTGTCATCGCCTTGCTGGCCTTGCCGATCCGCGGCGCCATTGCCGGTTCTTTCAGCAGTTTTGCGGTCATCTTTCCCGTGCAGATTCTGGATGGAGTCGGGGCAGGGCTGATCGGTATCGCCACGCCGATCGCGGCGGAAAGGATCCTGTCGGGCACGGGACGCTTCAATGTCGGGCTAGCTGCGGTCATGACCGTACAGGGGATTGGCGCCTCGCTGAGCAATGTCGTTGCGGGCTGGCTTACCAATATCGGTGGATATGGGCTTGCATATTGGGTCCATGGCGGCGTAGCCGTTTTAGCGGTCGCCGCCTTTTTCGCCGGACACAAGAGCATTGCGCCAGCACAAAAGAACGATATTGGTGAGGCCGACGACCTTGCCGTCGCTACACCCTGATCGCCCTTCCGTCCTCTTCCAATCTGTGAATTAAGAACAACATGAACGCACTGACCATGACTTGGGGAATAGCCGGGCTGACCGCACTCGGCGTCATCACACGGCCTTTCGCACTGCCGGAAGCCATATGGGCGATCCTGGGCGCGCTGCTGCTTCTGGTCTTCGGGCTGATCGGTATTGCCGATGCCTGGGTTGGCGTCACGAAGGGCCTCGACGTCTATCTCTTTCTCATCGGCATGATGCTGCTCTCCGAACTGGCTCGCCGGGAAGGTCTCTTCGATTGGCTGGCCCTAGTCGCAACCGCCCATGCCAAGGGATCGCCAAAGCGGCTCTTCGTGCTGATCTATGGTGTCGGCATCGTCGTCACCGTCTTTCTCTCGAATGACGCAACGGCCGTCGTGCTGACGCCCGCGGTCTATGCGGCATGCAAGGCGGCGAGGGTGAAGGATCCGATGCCCTATCTGCTCATCTGCGCCTTCATCGCCAATGCCGCCAGTTTTGTCTTGCCGATCTCGAACCCGGCCAATCTTGTGATTTTCGGCGGCGGTACGATGCCGCCGCTGTCGCGCTGGTTTGCCGCCTTCGCCTTGCCTTCCCTCGTGTCCATCACCGTAACGTTCCTCGCGCTCTACTGGACGCAACGTTCCGTCATCAATGCGGATAGCGTCGCGCCGGATATGCAGGAAATGCCGCTGTCGTCGAGCGCGAAGCTTGCGGGTATCGGTCTTTGTGCCACCGCTGTTGTGTTGCTTGGCGCGTCCACGCTCGATTTCGATCTCGGGCTGCCGACATTTCTGGCCGGATGCCTTACCACTGCGGCTATTTTGCTGATGGAGCGCAAAAGCCCGGTCGAGACGCTCAAGGGCGTTTCCTGGAGCGTGCTGCCGCTTGTCGCCGGTTTGTTCGTCGTCGTCGAGGCGCTGAACCGGACGGGATTGATCGGCAGTCTGGCGCAGTATCTTTCGGACGGTGCCGCGGCCTATCCGTCACAGACGGCGGCAGCTGCAGGCGCAGTCACTGCTTTGGTTTCCAATCTCGTCAACAACCTGCCGGCGGGTCTTGTGGCAGGCAATGCTGTTCAGGCGGCGGATGTTTCCGACAAGATCGCCGGTGCCGTGCTGATCGGCGTAGATCTCGGGCCTAATCTTTCCGTGACCGGCTCACTCGCAACGATCTTGTGGCTGACGGCACTGCGTCGCGAGGGGCTGCATATGGGAGCATGGCCATTCCTGAAGCTCGGTGTTATCGTGATGATACCGGCGCTGGCTTGCTCAATCATTGCCCTCATCATCCAATAGGATATTTGGCTTCTTTCGCCATGTTGACTGCCTTCGGCAGCGGCCTCCTCTGTCCAGACTTCCTGACCATGGAACTGGCCGTTGAAAACGGGGAGGTGCTGCGGGATACGGCGCGGAAGATCACGAAATTCGCGATCATCGACCGGTATAGCGGCAACGGCCAACTGGCATCAATGTTCTGGCTGGGCTGCGGTCCGGCGGATACCGATACCGCGCTTGCCTGTTCCGTCGCCCATGATTCACACAATGTCTGGACGGTAGGTTCTTCCGATCACGCCATGGCGACAGCGGTAAACCGCTTGTAGGTCATCGCCGGCGGATGGGTGCTCGTGCATCGGGGCGAGATCGTGGCGGAGGTCCGCTACGAGATCGGCGGCCTGATGACGGCACGACCGGCGGAGGAACCGGCTCGGGACATGCAGCAGCTATATTCAGGCGCGGAGAAGATCGACTGAATGTATGAGCCTTCCGTGACAAAGATCTGGAAGCCGGGTTTCCCGGAAACCCTCATATTCGCCACCTTGACCTGCCTGCCCTGGCGCTGGGTATTCGTCGCGCCAAGCGATCATGCGCCGTCTGGACTTGTCAACGTCCAGACAGGCAAGCCGCATCCCGTCGTCTGGTAAACTGAAAGGCAAGTACGGGATCGTTGGCGGATGCTGCGATAGCATGTTTTCTATCTCCTGGTGTCCCATCAAGACCACTATGTCTCCATTCGACTTCAAGCGTATTCAAGGTTTCTGTTGTGCAGCCGAAAGCGGGCAACAACGCTCGAATACGTATCGCCCCGGCATGAAGGGAAAGTATTGGATGGCTTTGCAACGTCAGAAGCGGTGAATGCGAAGTCCCAGGACTTTCTCCGACAAGATGACGACGAACAAGGTCAGCACGATGGATACCGTCGAGACGGCGGCGGCTTCGGGGGTGAAGTTCGTGCGCAGATAGTCGTAGAGCTGGATTGGAAGCGTGGCGGTTCCCACGTTCTTCAGCATGAAGGATATGGTGAAGGTGTCGAAGGATATGATGAAGGCGAACAGGCATCCGCCAATCACGCCGGGCTTGATCAGCGGCAGCATGATGCGGCGAAACCGTGTCAATGGCCCCGCGCCAAGGCTCTTGGCCGCCAGGCTCCAGGATGCATCGTAGGACTCCATCGCCGCCGAAACGTTGATGAAGACGAAGGGAAGGGTGATGAGGCAATGGCCGATGATCATCGCCGCGATCGTTCGTGTGCCCATGCCGATCGAATAGACGAAGAACAATAGCGAGATGGCTGTCAGGACTTCCGGCAGCAGCAGCGGCAGGAGCATGGCGAGCCGAATGCTTTCCTTCCAGCGTCCGGCATGCTGGACATAGAAGATCGCCGCCATCGTGCCGATGATCGAGGAAATCACCGTCGAGACCGCGGCCACCCAGAGCGATGTCTTGATCGCGCTGAGGAAGACCTCATTGTGAAAGAACACCACATACCAGCGAAATGAAAGTCCCTGTGGCGGGAACGTCAGGAAGGCGCCGGCATTGAAGGAGGCGCCGACGACCACGAGGATCGGCAGCAGCAGAAAGGCGTAGATTATCAGGCAGTAGCCGGTGAGGAGATGCCTGGACATCAGTTGGCCTTCCATTTCATGCGGGTGAGCCTGGCAAACAGCATCACCACCATCGCCCCGGTCAGGGACAACATCAGCGCCATGGCTGAGCCGAAGGGCCATTGAAACGTATCGATAAGCGCGTCGACGACACTGACCGCCATCGTCTTTACGCGCAGGCCGCCGATCAGGGACGGCGTGACGTAGGCGCTGAGCGACAAGACAAAGACCAGTATGCAGCCGGCCTGTATGCCGGGCATGGCCAGTGGCAGGACAATTCGTCTGAAGGCAGTGATGCGTCCGGCCCCCAGCGAGCGGGCGGCCGCTTCGATCGACGGGTCTATCCCCTGCAGTGCGCTCATGAGCGGAAGGATCATGAAGGGCAGAAAGACGTGCACCAGGGCAATCACGATCCCAAGAGAGTTGTACATTAGGCCAAGCGGGCGATCGATCAGGCCGAAGCCGATCAGGGTGCGATTTATCATGCCATTATTGCCGAGCAGGATCGTCCAGCCATAGCTGCGGATGACGATGCCGACGAGAAGCGGTGAGAGCACAAGGCCATAGGCCAGGCCACGAAAACGCATTTGGGTCTTCGCAAGCTGCCAAGCGACGGGGAAGCCGAGGAGAAGGCAGACGAAGGTGGTGATGAAACCGATCATCAACGTGTTTGCGGTTTGCTCCAGGTAAAAGCTGTCGGCAAAGAGCCTGAGATAGTTTGAGAGGGTGAAGCCGGGCGCATAGGGCGTCCCGCTCCCCGGATTGCGCAGGCTCATGACCACGATGTTGATGTAAGGCAATACCAGAAAGACGCCGAGCAGCAGAACAGCCGGGGCGATCAAGGCAAAGGGCTTCAGAGATTTCGCTCGCAGGCTCATGCGGCAGCTCCGAGCGCCCAGAAGCGATCGCCATCGACCTTGACGGTGACACGGTCGCCCGGAGAGAAACGGCTGCGGGGGAAAGTCTGAACGCTGATCGTGTCGCCGCCAGCAAGCGCCAGCCGATAGTCGATCA
Source organism: Rhizobium sp. RCC_161_2 (assembly GCF_041355235.1). Lineage (NCBI taxonomy): Bacteria > Pseudomonadati > Pseudomonadota > Alphaproteobacteria > Hyphomicrobiales > Rhizobiaceae > Rhizobium > Rhizobium sp. RCC_161_2. The sequence goes on from NZ_JBFUPL010000009.1 coordinate 168,395, forward strand.
GGCTGCCCGAATAATAGCTCGCTGTGATGGTGGCCGGGGTGCCTGTCTGCCCGGCGCTTTCGGGAAACAGCTCGACGGCCTCGGGCCGAAGCACCAGCGTCACGGCTCCATCGGCTGACCTCGGCATATTGCCGATCCTGACCGTGCCGAGAGCGGTATCGATGACCGAGATATCGTTTGCTTCGGTGGAGAGCAGCCGACCGGACAGGATGTTGACCTGCCCCACGAACTGCGCGACTTCGAGGCTCGCCGGCCGATCATAGATATCGGCTGGCGCGCCATATTGGGCGATCTGCCCTCCAAACATGACCACGACGCGGTCCGACATGGTCATTGCCTCGGCCTGATCGTGGGTCACGTAGACGGTGGTGATGCCAACGCGCTTCTGAAGGTCGCGGATAAAGACGCGCATCTCCTCGCGCAGCTTGGCGTCGAGGTTGGCAAGCGGCTCGTCGAGAAGGAGAATTCGAGGTTCGATCACCAGCGCTCGAGCAAGGGCGACGCGTTGTTGCTGTCCGCCGGAAAGCTGGCGCGGATAGCGGTCCGCATAACCGGAGAGCTGCACCATGTCGAGAACACGGGCGGTGCGCTCGGCGATCTCGCGCTTCGGTCTGCGGCGCATCTCCAGTCCGAACGCCAGGTTCTGCGCGACGGTCATATGCGGAAACAGGGCGTAGTTCTGGAAGACCATGCCGATGTCGCGTTTTTCGGCAGGCACATGCACGACGTCCTGCCCATCGAAACGGATCGCGCCTGATGTCGCGTCCTCGAAGCCGGCGATCATTTTCAGCGTGGTTGTCTTGCCACAGCCGGAAGGGCCAAGAAGGGAGATGAACTCCCCCTTTGCGATTTTCACGGAAATGCCGTTTACCGCAAGAGATGCTCCATAGTGCTTGGTCAGCGCTTCGATGCTCACCTCTGTCATGATCGATCTTCCAAATTCTGCCGGCGGCGATTGTGGCCGTGCCACCATGTCGAGAAAGCAGCCGGACCGCATGGAGGCGGGCCGGCAGTAGCGAGAGGATCGTCAGGGCGCGTTTAGCGCATGACCTTTGCCCAGGTCTCCGAGAATTCGGCCTGCTTTTGGTTCATGAAATTCCAATCCCATGTGAGGATCTTGTCCATCGCCTCGCCCGAGATCGGCACATCCTTTTGCAGGTCGGCCGGGACCACCACCTTGGAATTGGTGGGGGAGACGAAGAACTGCTTCATGAGCGGTATCTGCCCCTCCGGAGAAAGCAGGAAGTCGGCATATTGGTAGGCGAGTTCCTTTTCCGGGGCGTGGGCAAGGATATTCAGCGTCTGGTCGAACATCAGCATGCCCTCTTCGGGAACGACGACGTCGATCGGCAGCCCCTGTGAGCGCAGGCGCGCCACTTCGCCGAAATCGAAGGGCGCAACCACGAATTCACCGGCTGCAATGCCCGTCGACAGATTGAAATCTGCCTGTATGACAGGCCCGAGCTTTTCCAGCGCCTTGAAGCCGGCATCGACATCGTATTGATCCTTGCCGAAGATCTTCGATGCCAGCATCAGTTCCATCTTGCCGGCCGTATTGGCGAAGTTGTAGAGGCCGATGCGACCCTTGAATTCCGGGTTTTCCCAGAGATCCTTCCATCCCTTCGGCGGGGTTTTGACCATATCAGTGCGGTAGGCGATGCCGATCGGCGAGACCATCGCCACGGCACCCCAACCATCCGTCTTCTTCGCAAGGGGATAGAGATCGTTGTAGTTCGACAGTTTCGTGAGGTCGAGCTTCTCGAAGAAACCCTCTTTGCGCAGGCTTGAGGCGAAAGCTTCGTTGGTCATCAGGATCGAATAGGGTGGGTTTTCAGCGCCCGCCGCCCGCAGGTTGGCGCTCCAGACACGGCCGTTGCCGGCATCGAGCGTCACCGCGGCACCGCTCTTTGCCGTGAATGCGGGAGCAAGTGTGGAGCGCCAGAATTGCTCCCAGGCGCCGCCGAGCGTCGGCACCACGAGTGTCTTGCTTTGCGCGCGTGCAGGAAGGCTGATCATGGTTGCTGCGGCAAGGCCGCCCATTCCGGCAAGAAGCTGCCGCCTGTTCATGTTCATCATTTCGGTTCCCCTTGTCATGGCCGTATGTCAGTGGGTGCTGGTGCGGCAGGCGATGTTTCGCTTCTTGCGCTCAGGATTTGCTGAAGGCCTGGCTTGTCTTCAGCGCGATATAGTCTCCGTAGGTAATCGGCGTGTATTTCGCCGGCGCCTTTGCCGCAAAGGGCGGCAGGCATTCGATGAGCGTCTCTTTCGATGGATTGACAAAGAAGGGAATGGATTGACGCCGTGTCGTACCCTTGAAATTGCCGGGCGGATTGGCAACCCGATGCGGCGTCGACAGCCATTCGTCATTGGTCCAGCGCATGAAAGCATCGGCGATATTGACGACATAGGCGCCTTCGACGTTCGGCGCATCCAGCCATTCGCCATCGCGCCTGCGGACCTGAAGCCCTCCCGGGGATGCCTCCGAGCGCAGAATGGTCATGAAGCCGTAATCGGTGTGGACGCCTGCCCGCAATTGGCCGGGCAGCGGGCTTTCCTGTTGTTCCGGATAGTTGATGACACGGAGTGCAGAAAGGTGGTCGACAAAGGCCGGCTCGAAATAATCGGGCGCAAGCCCGATCGCCTGGCAGAATGCGCGCCGCAGATGGCCTGCGAGCGTCTCCATCTCGGCAAAATAGGCGCTAAAGGCCGCCTGCAATCCTTGTGGAACCGTCGGCCAGACGTCACCCGGAAGGCGCGGGCCGAAATTCAGGCTTTCCTTGTAGTCACCCGGCGTCTTGATCCCAAGCGTAGCGCTCAGCGCCTCGTCTGCGATCGGGGAGAAAGCGACGCCCCCCTTTAGCGAGGCTCCCCGGCCTTGCTTCTTCTTCCACTCCTGCGGTTCATCGAAGAAATCGCGGGCAAGATTGTAAAGCTGCGCGGTCGCCTCTGTGGAGACGCCATGTCCGGTGATCAGGAAGAAGCCGGTTTCGCGGCAGGCCGCTTCGATCGCCTTGACCACGGTATCGCTGCCGTTGGTCCGATGGATGAAAGGTGCGATATCTATGACCGGAATGCTGTCCATATCCTGCCTTGAGGACGGGGCCGTCTGCATTGTCTGATCCTTTCCGGAGTGAACATAGCCGTGTTGTCGTGGCGGCTTGACGGCCTGCCAACGACGGAGATGATGTCAGTCGAGCCCTTTGAAGGGGGCGTCGCGAAATTCGAGATATTCCTTCAGCGACATCTTCTGGAGATTGCGCATCCATTCCTGCCCGTCCTTGCTGACATGGAGGGCGGCGATGGCGTGCACGTTGTAATCGAAGGATGTCATCAGGCCGGCGGCGATCTGCTGGTTGTTGATGGAGGACTTGGCGAATTTGATCGCCGGAACCGGCATGCGTGCCAGCTTGCGCGCCAGGTTCTCGGTCTTTTGCTTGAGCTGATCGGCGGGCACGATCTTGTTGATCAGGTGCATGCGCAGCGCCTCTTCCGCGTCCACCAGATCACCGGTGTACATGAGCCAGCGGACGTCGCGGGTGGCCAGCAGCCACGGCATGAAGAGGGCAGGCGGACCGGAATTGTGCCGGACTTCCGGCTCGCCGAATTTGGCATTGTCGGCAGCGATCGCAAGATCGCACGACATGACGAGTTCGAGCGCGCCGGCAAGCGCATAGCCGTTCACGGAGGCGATGACCGGGATTGGAGCTTTCCAGATATTTAGAAGCGCCTGGGCATTTTCCGACATGTCGGCATGCCAGTCCTCGATACTAACGTCATAGTCTGCGCCTTGCAGATCATAACCGGATGAAAACGCGCGGCCGGCACCGGTGATCACCAGTGCGTTGACGCCCTTGTCGGCGACGGCAAGCGCAACCGCGCGGTCGATCTCGCGCACCGTCGTCTTGTTCATCGCATTGAGCTTGTCCGGCCGATTGATGGTGATCGTCGCGAACTTGTCCTGTTCATCCTTGTCGTAGAGAATGGTCTCGAAGCTCTCGGTCATGCTCATCTGCTTTTCCTCTTTACGCTGGTGTCAGCCGGTTGCGATACAGTGCTCGATGCCTGCATCAACAGGGCCGCCTTGTTCTTTTCGAAACGCTCTATCGATGCTGATTTGACCGGACCAAACCCCCTGATCTGATCGGGGAGCTGGGCGAGCGCGATGGAGCGCTGCTGGTTTTCCGGCGATAGGTTTGCTGAGAGGTCGTTGATCAGTGCCGTGTAGTCGGCGACCAACTTGCGCTCGGTACGTCGCTCATGCGTGTAGCCGAAAGGATCAAGCGGTGTGCCGCGAAGGAAGCGCAATTTCTCCAGCACGGAGAAAGCCGGTGAAATCAGCTTGCGGCTGATGGCAATCTTTGCCGGGTTGCCGGTGCGCTTGTCGATCCTTCGGGAAAAGAGCGGCGGTGCGAGATGATGCTTGATCTTAAAATCACCTTCGAACTGCGCGGCTATCTTGTCCTTGAAGCTCCGGTCGTTGTGGAGACGAGCCACTTCATATTCGTCCTTGTAGGCCATCAGCTTGAAGGCATTGCGCGCCACGGCTTCGGAAAAATCCTCTCCGAGCTTCGCTCGGGCTTCGGCATTGCGGGCGGTCGTTACCAGCTTGCGGTATTTTGCTGCATAGGCGGTGCTTTGGTAGTTCGTCAGGAACTCGATGCGCTTGGCGACGATGTCGTCCAGCGTCTGCTTGGCCGGCGCCTCGTCGAGGTCGATTGCAGCGGCCTGTTTGACAGCTTGCGAATCCACCACCGAGCGACGGCCCCAGCCGAAGGCTGCGCGGTTCATCGCAATGCCCGTGCCATTAAGTTCGATGGCCGTATCGATCGCTTGAAGGTTGATCGGGACAAGTCCGCGCTGCCAGGCGTGGCCTAGCAGGAACATGTTGGCCGCGATCGCGTCGCCCATCAGGGCCGCGCCCAGTTTTGTCGCGGCGATAAGGCTGATGGCATTGTCACCGGCCGCCCTGCGCAGAGCCTTCAACGTTGCTTCCTGCCGAAAGTCGATCGCGGTGTTCTGCACAAACGAGGCGGTCGGCGCGAAATGATCGTCAAGAACGGCCCTGGTCCGGCCTGCAGCGAATGTGGACAGGGCGTTCTGGGCCGCTGACACGACGATATCGAAGCCAAGGACCAGATCACTTTCGCCCGGCCCGATACGCACGGAGGTGATCTGCTCTCGCGTCCTTGCGACCCGCAGGTGCGAAATGACGGCCCCATTTTTCTGGGCAAGGCCGGTCTGGTCGAGCGTTTGTACGGCGAGACCGTCAATGTGCGCGGCCATCGACAGTATGGCGCTGACGGTGATGACGCCCGTCCCGCCGATGCCGGCGAGCAGCATGTTGTAGGGCCGGTCGGTGATCGGTCGGAGGGTCGGAAGGGGGAGGTCGTCGAAGCTTGCCTTGACCGCCTTTGCCGCCGGCTTGCGGATGGCGCCGCCCTCGACGGTGACGAAGCTCGGGCAAAAGCCTTTGATACAGGAAAGATCGGTGTTGCAGCTAGACTGGTTGATCCGCCGCTTGCGGCCGAACTCCGTTTCCTGCGGTTCGACCGAAATACAATTGGAAACCGCGGAGCAATCGCCGCAACCCTCACAGACGAGTTCGTTGATGAAGGCGCGCTTGTCGGAGACGGCCAAAGCGCCCCGCTTGCGCCGACGCCGTTTTTCGGCAGCACAAACCTGATCGTAGACGAGGACGGTAACGCCCGGCACCTCGCGCAGTTCGCGCTGCACCACATCCAGCTCGTCGCGGTGGTTGATCGTAACGCCGGACGGCAGATTGCCTTGCCAGACCTCGGGGCGCTCGGCGACGACGGCGACCCGGGCCGCTCCTTCGGCGAGCATCTGCCCGACAATGCCGGGAACGGAGACTTCGCCGTCATGCTTCTGGCCGCCGGTCATGGCAACGGCATCATTATAGAGGATCTTGTAGGTGGCGTTGACCTTGGCGGCAATCGCGGCGCGGATCGCAAGCAGCCCGGAATGGAAATAGGTGCCGTCACCCATGTTGACGAAGATATGCTTTTCGTCGGTGAATTGGGAAAGGCCGATCCACGCGCCGCCTTCGCCGCCCATCTGGGTAAAGGTCGAGGTGTTGCGCTCTTCCAGCCCGATCACCATCATATGACAGCCGATGCCGGTGGATGCGCGGCTTCCCTCGGGCAGTCGGGTAGAAACGCTGTGCGGACAGCCTGAACAAAAATAGGGGTCGCGTTTCAGCGCCGGCGTTTCCGTGGCACTGGCCGCGAGGAGCGCCTCGATATCGTGCGATCTGGCCAGCAGATCGGTGTGATGCTCACCGATGAGCGAGACAATCGCCCTGGCAACGGCAACCGCATTGATCTCGCCGGCTGCGGACAAGAGCGGTTTGCCATCCGCGCCGAATTTGCCGTAGACCCTTGGGCGCCGGTCGGAGGCAAGGTTGAAAAGCTGAGCCTTGACCTGGTCTTCGATGACCGCGCGCTTTTCCTCGACCACCAGCAGGGTTTCGACGCCGGAGGCGAACCGTTGCAGCCCCTCCGGTTCGATCGGCCAGACCATGCCGATCTTGTAAAGCCGGATGCCGAGTTCGCCGGCCCGGCGCTCGTCGATGCCGAGGCTTGCCAGCGCGCCCATGAGATCGAGCCACGATTTCCCGGTCGAAACGATGCCGAGCCTCGCTTTGCCGGCAATGCTGCCCCAGACCGTTCTATCGATGCTGTTTTGACGGGCGAAGGCGTGTATCGCCTCCATCTTGTTTTCCAGCCGCCGCTCCATCGCATGCGGGCCATCCGGCCAGCGCAAAGAGAGGTCGCCATTGCCCTCGGGATGGATGATGGCGGGCCGATCGGGGTCGAGCTCGACCGTCGCCGTGCATTCGACGATTTCCGTCTGGCATTTGAAGCCGACCCAGGCACCGGAATAGCGGCTGAGCGCCCAGCCGAGCAATCCATAGTCGATGTATTCTCCGACACCGGCCGGCGACAGGAGCGGCACCATCGCGGAGATCAGATTATGCTCGCTCTGGTGCGGCAGGGTCGAAGAAACGGCACCGTGATCGTCTCCGACGAGCAGCAAAACGCCGCCGTTCGGATTGGTGCCGACGGCGTTGGCGTGACGGATCACGTCCATGCTGCGATCGACGCCAGGTCCCTTGCCGTACCACATGGCGAAGACGCCATCATACCGTGCGCCCGGAAACATTGCCGTCTGCTGCGTGCCCCAGACGGCTGTGGCGGCCATGTCTTCATTGAGGCCGGGCTGGAAGCGGACGTGATGGTCGTCGAGATATTTCTTCGCGCGCGCCATTTCGCGGTCGAAGCTGGCAAGCGGCGAACCGCGATATCCGGAGACATAGCCGGCGGTGTTCAATCCGCGCGCAACGTCGCGCTGACGCTGGATCATCGGCAGGCGAACGAGCGCCTGCGTGCCGGAAACGAGGATGCTTCCCCGATCGAGCGTGTAGCGATCATCGAGGCTGGGTGTCGTCGCGGCCGAGGCCGGGGGCCGGTTTTCGAGGTGTGCGGCGACAGGGAGGGTGGACATTTATGCGCGCTCCCCCGGTGTTGTCGGTTCCATGTCGAAAACGCGGCCGGGATTGAGGATGTTATTGGGATCGAACGCCGATTTGAGACGGCGCATGGCGGCCATCTCCGTCGGGCTACGAACGAGCGCCAGCCACTTCTTCTTTTCAAGGCCAATGCCATGCTCGGCCGATATCGATCCGCCTTCGTTGGCGACGCAGGAGTATGTCACGTCCGCGACGCGGTCATAGTGGTGTGTGCGAACGAGAAAATGCAGATTGCCGTCACCGAGATGACCGAAAATGTAGATGGAAGCGGCGGGATCGACTGTTGCGATTTCGGCCGTGGCCCTGTCCAGGAACCGCTGCATTGCGGAAATGGGCAGGCTGACGTCGAAGCCCGCGACATGGTCCATGCTGAAAATGAACTCGCTCGCCGCCTCGCGCAAAGCCCAGATGGCATGGTAGTCGCGCAATGAGCGGGAAATCGCGACATCGCTGACGATGCCGTCCTCGTAGCATTCCATCAGTGCAGCCGCGAAGCGATCCTCGTCGCCAGCTTCGTCCTGTCCCTGCATCTCGATGAGCGCATACATCCCGGCACCCGCCGGCACAGGTGGCGGCGCGCCGGTGCGGTTGAGAACGCCGGCATAGACGGCGGGGAAGATGACTTCGAAAGCGGAGAGGGAAGGTCCCAAACTCTGGCGCAGGCGCCGCAGGAGAGCGATGGCCGCGCTGAGCGAAGGAAGTGCGCAAAATGCGTTTGCCAGTGACTGTGGCTTCGGATGAAGACGCAGACAGGCACGGGTTACGACGCCGAGCGTACCTTCGCTGCCGATGAAGATCTGGTTGAGATCGAAACCCGAATTGTCCTTCGAAAGGCCCTTGAGGCTGGTCAGCACCGAGCCGTCCGCCATCACGGCCTCCAGGCCAAGAACCTGGGCGCGATACATGCCGTAGCGCAGGACGCGAATGCCGCCGGCATTGGTGGCGATGTTGCCGCCGATGGTGGACGTGCCGCGCGCGCCGATATCCACGCCGAATAGGAAACCGTGGCTGGCCGCAGCCTCCTGGACAGCCTGCAGGGTCGCGCCGGCATGAGCGATCACAGTGCCGGCATCGTCGTTGACGGGCTCGATTGCGCTCATGCGCTCCAGGGACAGCGCAACCTCGCCCGCCATAGGTCGCGCGGCCCCTGCAAGACCAGTGCGTCCGCCTTGCACGACGATAGGCTGGCGAAGGGCGTCGCATGCGGAAAGAATGGCCGACACTGACGCGGTATCCCTGGGGCGAAACAGGATGGATGGCCGTGCGCCGCGCTCGTCTGTCGCGTCTGCACAATAGGCGTCGCCAACATCGGGGCCTGTGACAACAGCGTTCTTGTCCAGCCTGTCGTTGAGGCGGGCCAACAATTCCGAGAGCCGCAAAGACGGCGCAGATAAGGGATGAGCGACGAGCGCCCGGTCGATCGATCCGCCCATTCTGTTCCCCTGGTTATCTGGATCGAGGGCAGGTTATCGCCTATCTGATATTTGTCAAACCTATATTTAAATACCTATAGCCTTTTCGACGAAGGCATGGCATCAATGCTTTCGAGCGAAGGATGGAGCTCTATGAATCTTAGATATGACGAAGTGGTAAGATCCGGCATTGCCAAGCAGGTCGCCGAGAATATCAAGTCCGCGATCCTGGACGGGCGCCTGAAGATCGACGAGCGCTTGCCGACGGAAGAGGATCTTGCCCGGAGTTTTGGAATTTCGCGCCCGACGGTGCGCGAGGCGTTGAAGCGTCTGGCGGCGCAGAACCTCATTCATTCGCGTCGCGGCCCCCTCGGCGGCAATTTCGTGATGCGCCCCGATCCGGAGGGGCTGTCGAAGGCGATTACTGGTGCCGCGACACTTCTCGTCGGCATCGGCGCTTTCGATATTGACGAGATCATTACCGCAAGGCTTGAGACGGAAACCATCTGCTGCCGGCTTGCCTGCGAAAACCGCAGCGAGGAGGGATTGCAGGCCATGGCTGCCGAGATCGCCTTGCAACAGGATCAGGACATCAGTGATGAAGATTTCTGTGCTTCCGATGTGCGCTTCCATCGCGCCCTGGTCGACTCGACCGGCAACGGCCCCTTGAAACTGATGATGTACATCGTGATCGAATCCTTCATTCCGATCACGAACATGATCGTCTTCAGGGTACGCGAGCGCCGCCAGGTCGTTGCTTTCCACCAGCAAATCCATGAGGCGCTGAGTAATCGTGATGTCGGCGAAGCAACGGCGGCGCTCACAAATCTCCTCGCCTATGTGCGGGACAGCTATAGCGCCGCGCTCGACGCACGCGGCCGGCGGGCGAGCGAGCAGGCGCAGTCCTGAACCCGGTCGGCTCACATCCTCAAAAGCATTGAAGTTCAAGGGAATTCCATGTCAGATTCTTTTACGGCAATGGTGATCGATACGGTTGATGGCAAACAGCAGGCCGGCTTCCGGCAGTTGACCTTGGCCGATCTGCCCGACCACGACGTTCTGGTCGAAGTTGCGTTTTCCACGGTCAACTACAAGGATGGGCTGGCGCTTTCCGGCAAGGGAAAGATTGCGCGCCGCACGCCGATGGTTGGCGGTATCGATCTTGCCGGCGTCGTCATCGAGTCGCGCTCGGACAAATGGGTTGCGGGTGACAAGGTCGTGCTGAACGGCTGGGGTCTCTCTGAGACCGAATGGGGCGGTTATTCCCGATACCAGCGGGTCAAGGCGGAATGGCTGATCGCGCTGCCGCCCGAATTCTCCCTGGAACAGGCGATGGCGATTGGAACGGCTGGCTATACCGCCGCCCTTTGTGTCAATGCTCTGGAGGATTGGGGAACGATCGGCGTCGACGATCGGGAAGTGCTGGTCACTGGAGCTGCCGGTGGCGTCGGCTCAGTGGCCGTGAGCCTGCTTGCCAACAAGGGCTACAAGGTAACGGCATCGACTGGCCGGCCGGAAACCCATGATTATCTCGCCTCGCTGGGCGCTTCCGGCTTCGTCGAGCGCGCGGCGCTCAGCGAGAAGGGCGGCCCGCTGCAGAAAGAGCGCTGGGCGGGCGCAATCGATTCCGTCGGCTCGACGACGCTTGCCAACGTGCTGTCCCAGACGGTCTATGGCGGGGCGGTCGCCGCTTGCGGTCTTGCCAGCGGCGCCGATCTGCCGGCGACGGTCTTGCCGCATATCCTGCGCAACGTAGCGCTGCTCGGCATCGATTCCGTCATGGCGCCCATGGCGAAACGCGAACGAGCTTGGCAGATGCTGAGCCAGCACTTGAATCCGGTCCACTTGGAGACGTTAACGCGGATTGAGCCGATGTCGGCCTTGCCGAAAATCGCAGAAGATATCGTTGCGGGTCGCATCCGCGGTCGCGTCGTCGTGGCGATTACGTGACTGTTGAATTCCGCCGTAATCTGACCCCGCGAGGTGGAGGAGCCCCATGAAATGCTTCACTATTTTGAACCAATTGCGGGTTGTCGTAAAATGGCAAACGGGGTGAGTTTCGCATGGAATTCAACAATTGGTGTTTCCATGCTCGATGTGTTGAGGCCGGATCGGCTCCGATGCCTATACGTTCGATGAGGATATCGTCGTTAGCAGCATTGCGCCGAGGACGGCATTGCTTGCCAACTTGATGCTGACGCTCGGCGACAAGGAATGATAGCTGGCGGCCAGTGAAGGCTGTCTTGCCGGCTACTCAGGAGTTGAAGCGATGCGCGGCGCTCTCCAGCGGATTAACCCAGACCATGGCGCCCGGCGCGAAGGGTGTTTCTCCCTCCGCGCGCACGACCATCTCTCCCATGTCGGTGATATCGAGATAGATGATCGCCTCAGCACCGAGGCGCTCGACATGACGCACCTTGCCTTGCCATTGACCGTCGGTTTGCGACAATCTGATATGCTCGGGGCGGATTCCATAGGTCTTGCATCCGAAGCGCTCGGCGATTTCGCCGCTGTAGAGGTTCATCTTCGGACTGCCGATGAAGCCGGCGACAAATGGTGTGGCCGGATGGCGATAGAGCTCCATCGGGCTGCCGACCTGTTCGATCGCGCCGCCCTTCAGGACGACAATCTTGTCGGCCATCGTCATGGCTTCGACCTGGTCATGGGTAACATAGATCATCGTCGTTTTCAGCCGGGCATGAAGCTCCGATATTTCCAGCCGCATCTGCGCTCTGAGCGATGCGTCGAGGTTGGAAAGCGGCTCGTCGAACAGGAAAACCTTGGGGTCGCGTACGATGGCGCGACCGATGGCGACACGCTGGCGCTGGCCGCCGGAGAGCTGTTTCGGCTTGCGGTCGAGCAATTGAGAGAGCTGGAGCGTGTCGGCGGCGGCACGAACCTTGGCCTCGATCTCCGCCTTCGGGCGGCGGGCGAGCGATAACCCGAAGCCGATGTTTTCCGCGACGGTCATATGCGGATAGAGCGCGTAGCTCTGGAACACCATGGCGATGCCGCGCTCGGAAGGTTCGGCATGCGTCACGTCCTTGCCGGCTATGGTGAGTGCGCCTGAGGTCGATTCCTCCAGACCGGCTATAATACGCAGCAAGGTCGACTTGCCGCAGCCGGACGGTCCGACGAAGACGACGAATTCACCGGAGCGCACCTCAAGATCGATCCCCTTGATGACTTCGAGCGCGCCAAAACTCTTGCGGACCTGCTTCAGAGTAAGTTCAGCCATTGCACTAACCTTTCACTGCGCCGGCCGTCATGCCCGCCACGATCTGCCGGTTGAAGAAGATGAAGACGATCAGGGGAGGGATCGTGACGAGAAGGATGTTCATGAAGAGCAGGTTGTACTGGCTCGTATACATGCTCTGGAAATTGTAGAGTGTGAGCTGCACGGTGACGTTCTCCTTGCCCGGCAGGTAATAGAGCGGGTTGGTGAAATCGTTGAAGATCGCGATCGACTGCACGACGATGTTCGTGACCGTTACCGGCTTCAGGAGCGGCAGGATGACCCGAAAGAAGATCTGCCAGGGCTTGGCGCCGTCGATCCGCGCGGCTTCGTCGAGATCGCGCGGGATCGTCGCGATGAACGATCTGAATAGAAGGGTCGAGAAGGAGAGATTGTAGGCGACCTGGATCAGGGTCATGCCTGTGATCGTCTTGAACAGGCCGAGTTCCTGCAACAGCCCGATCGTCGGCACGACGGCGGGCGGCATCATCAGGCCCATGAAAAGGGCGATGGACGCCACCGTATTCCAGCCGGTCCTTCGCCGCTGCATCACATAGCCGACCATGGCCGACAGCAGGATCAGGATCGTAACCGAGACGACGGTGATCAGCGTGGAATTGAAATAGGCGAGAACCAGCTGATAGTCGCGTGCCTTGAACACGGCGACCAGATTGTCCCACAGCAGCCATTGTTCCGGCAGGCCGAAGTTCAGCCGCGAGGCCTCGGATTTCGATTTCGCTGCCTGCAACAGCACGAAGACGAAGGGCAGCACGAAGATCACCATGGCAACCGCCAGCGCGATCAGCCCGCCGATATAAGGTCGCATCTTTCTCATTCTTCGACCTCGTGCCGGTTGAACCATAGGGTGAGCGGCAGGATGATGATGGCAATCAGCGCAAACAGGATGACGTTGCCGGCGGTCGACAGGCCGTAGAAGCCGGCCTGGTACTGCTTGTAGATGACCGATGCGATGACGTCGGACGAAAAGCCCGGCCCGCCGCGGGTCATGGACCATATGAGATCGAATGATCTGAGGCCGCCGATCAGCGACAAAGTGATGACCGTGATCATGGCCGGACGCACGAGTGGCAGGGTAATCCGAGAAAACTGCTGAAACCGCGTGGCCCCGTCGATGCGGGCCGCCTCATAATAGTCGGGACTGATCGCGGCGAGACCGGCTATGAAGATCAGCGTCGCCAGGCCTACGCCCTTCCACAGGTCGACGAGCGCCACGGAAAAGAGCGCGAGCGCCGGATTGGTCAGCCATCCGGGGCCAGGGATCCCGAGCATTTCCAGCGCGACATTGATGATGCCCCTTGTCGGATGCATCATCACCGTGAAGGTGATGCCGATACCTATGGTCGAGACCAGGACGGGGAAGAACACCAGTGTGCGTAAAAGACCGCGGGCGAAGATGTTACCGGTCAACAGCACGGCCAGCAGAAGGCCGCAGATAGTCTTCAGTCCCGATGTCGTCACGGCATAGATCAGCGTGTTCACGAGCCCCTGGACAAGGAAAGGCTCGGAAAAGAATTGTCGGAAATTCTCCAGCCCGATGAATTCCGCCGTTACCAGATCCCAGCGCGTCAGGCTGAACCATAGCGACGAGATCGTTGGAGCCAGAAACAGCACGCCGTAGATGATGGCGGCCGGGATGAAGAACCACAGCGGGTATGGTGATTTGTGCGAGCGCGGGCGTGTCTCGGTCATGGCTCCCTCTTCGTTCGGGTGGAACCTCGCCCGCGAGGGGCGAGGCTGGTATTCCCGAAGGGCGCGCTACCAGTTGGGGATGCCGAGCTGTTTTGCCTGTTTGCGGACATCGTCGTCATAAAGTGCTGCGGCGTCAGCCGGCTGGCGGATGCCGGAGCCGACCTCGACGGTAATCTGTTCCAGCGACGGTCCCTTGATCGGCGAGGAGAACTCCAATGCCGGCGTTGTCATGCCTTTCGTTTCGAAATAGGGAAGCATGTCCTTGACCGAGGGCGGTACGTCGGCGGGCAGGGGGCAGCCATTGACGAGAGACGGCCCCTGGACGGTATTGGTCGCCATCATGATCTTGCAGCCCTCGACGCTGCCGACGAAATCCGCAAATTTCCGGGCCTCGTCGACATGTTTGCTGGCGATCGGGATGTAGAGGGCGGCCGGCATCCAGACGGTCAGGCCGTTCTTCGATGCGTCGTCTCCCGGCTGGGCAAAGAAGCCGACATCGTCGAGGTTGTCGGAATAGTCCTGCTTAAGGGCGCCGATTGCGAAGGTCAGCATCGGATAGTGCGCGGCTTCCCCCGTCGCCACCATCCGGAGCCCATCATCATAGCTGGCAGCGCCGAAATCGTCGTTCATCAGGCCGGCGTCATGTACCTCCTTCAGATGCTCGAAGCCTTTCATGGCGGTCGGCGTCGTGGCGTATTTGACCTTATTGTTGGTGTAATCCTCGGCGAAGTTCGGCACTGCGGCATTGAGATTGTAGTAATCCGCCAGAACGAAAAGCTGCGAGGTCCAGGTGTCGCGATAGGTCTGGGCGACGGCCACCTTGCCAGCCGCCTTCACCTTCTCGTTGTTGGCCATGAACTCGGCCCATGTCTTGGGAACGGTGAGGCCGAGCTCTTGGTAGATCTTCCTGTTGTAGAAGATTCCGCCCCCTTGAGCGGTACCGAAAGGGACGCCGTAAACCTTGCCGTCGGCGCGCACCACCGCCTTGAAGCTTTCATTCACGTTCGCCTGTGATGGCAGGTTGCTCAGATCGACCAATGTCTGCCCGGGTTTGATGGCCTGCATCAGCGAACCGGAATTGTAGAGGAACACGTCGGACATCTCGCCGGTCGCAAGGCGCGTCTTGATGATATTGTCTCCCTCGCCGCCGCCCGGTCGTTGTTCGACGTCGATCGAGACATCGGGGGCTTTCTTCTCATAGGCAGCAACCAGCGCCTCGGCCGCCGCGACCGTGTCGGGGCTGTTGTCGATCAGAAACGAGAGTTTGGTTTCGGCCTGCGATGGACCTGCTGCGATCAATACGGCGAGCGCCGACGCGGCCGCGAAAACGACTCCAATACGCTGTGTCATGACGTTCCTCCTCCGAACGATGAGACATTGAACGATTATGCAGCTTCAGGGCTTGGGAAGCGTGAAGACGATCTCATGCGTTCCCGGATCGACAGTCGTCTCCCCAACGACAGGCTTTCCATCGACCAACGGGTTCTGGTGCCGATGTCCCGGCCGGAACCGTCCGACGCAACCCTTCGGCAAGGTCAGCCGATAGGTCACCTTGTCGCCGTTCAACTCCCACGCGGCTTCAATGCGGCCCTGACTGACATCATGATGGGCGGTGACCGGCGACAGCGATGGGATCGGCGCGGGATCAATGACGACTTCGGCAAAGCCTGGTGTGCTTGGGCTCGGCGAAATGCCGGCAACGCTTTCGAACAGCCATTGGCAGACGGCGCCATAGGCATAGTGATTGTAGCTGTTCATGTCCGGGTCGTAGATGGTGCCGTCGGGCGCCAGCGCGTCCCAGCGCTCCCAGATCGTCGTCGCGCCCTGTGCGACCTGATAGAGCCAACCCGGCACCTCCTGCTGAAGGAAGACCTTCTCGGCAAGATCGTCCAGGCCGAGCTTCGTCAGGGCCGGCAGCAGAGCGGGTGTGCCGATAAAGCCGGTGCCGATCTTGTAGTCGGCATCGATGACTACCTGGCGGAAATGCCGCTTGGCCGCTTCCTGGTGCTCGGTGGGGATCAGATCGTAGAGAAATGCCAGCGCATAGGACGTCTGGTCGTTATGCGCGAGGCGACCCGACGGAGTGATGAATTCGTGCGCGAAAGCTTGCCGGATCTTGTCGGCGCGTGCCTTCATCCGCTCTTCGAGCGAGTGATCGCCGAGGACGCCTGCGATCTTCGCCAGAAGGTCGCTGGAGATGAAGTGGTAAAGCGTTGCCGCGCAATCGTCTCCGATCGTCGGGCGCGGTTTGCGGTTGTCGCCGATCGGCTGGAGCCAATCGCCGAAGGTAAAGCCTCGGTCGCCCCAGTGGGACGGTGGCCGCACGATCGGACCGTCCGAGATCGACCAGACGAAGTCGACCCATCGCACCATCGAATCCAGGCACTCCGAGAGAATCTCACGGTCGGCATAATGCGTATAGAGCACCCAGGGGATGACGACGATCGCATCGCCCCAGCCGGTCGAACCGGCAAAGCCGGGGAAGTGCTCCGGATGCAGGCGTGTCGGGTCCGGTGAAAAATGGGAAACCGCTCCGTCCGGTCGCTGATCGGCCATGACATCGCGCAGATATTTTCGCAGGAACGACTGGCAGTCGGTCAGCCAACATGCGGTTGCCGCAAACACCTGGGCGTCGCCGGTCCAGCCGAGGCGCTCGTCGCGCTGCGGGCAATCGGTCGGCACCTCGATGAAGTTGGCGCGTTGCGACCAGATGGTGTTTTGCACAAGCCGATTGACGAGTGCATTGCCTGAGGTGAAGCCGCCGGCAAGGATGGGAACGGAGGAGATCGGGACCGAGGCGATCGCGACGATTTCCGCCTCGCCCTTGATCGTTATCCGGGCATAACGAAAGCCCTGGAAGGTGAAATGCGGGGCATAGGTCTCATCGCCACCGCCGCGTAGCGTATAGATCGTATGCGCCGGGGCGGTTCGGTAATTGCGGTTGTCGAAATAGCGATCCGGCCCCAGAACCTCGGAATGTTCGACCTGCACTTCCGCGCCGGCTGCGCCTCGAACCGTATATCGCACATAGCCGCCAACGTTCTGGCCGAAGTCGTGGATCGCGCGACCCTCGTCATCGCTCCAGCTTTCGACTGGGGCGATCGGTTGCAGCTCCTTCACCGGTGCGGTTTCGTGAGCGACAAGCAGCGTCTTGTCGAAGGATAGCTTGTCCGTGCCGTGGGTCTCGGAAAGCGTTTCCTCGCGAGCGTCATAGATCTCGCCAAAATAGATACCGGATTTGTGGATCGGCAGCAGGCCGCTTCGCCAGCTCGTGTCCGTCGAAAGAATGATACCGGTGGGGCCGATCAGGTCCACGATCGCCGCTGTCCTGTCACCCCAGCAATCGGGAACGGCCTTCCACATCAGCGGGGAGCGATACCATCCGTCAGCAAGCCAGATCTCGATACGGTTCGCGCCGGATTTGAGCAGGCCGGAGACGTCGTAACGCTGATAGGCAATGCGATCGTCATAATTGGTCCAGCCCGGCGTCAGCAGGTCGTCGCCGACGCGCTTGCCATTGATGAAGCAGCGATAGAGGCCGAGCGCCGAGATGAAGAGTTCGATGGGGCCGGCTGCGTCGTCCAGATTGAACGTCTTGGCGATGAAGCTAGCAGCCGTGCCCTGACCTTGGTCTGACAGCGGCGCGATCATCCCGCCCGCCCAGTCACGCGAAGCCCGGTTGCCTCTGATGGCGGATGGCTGAAAGTTCATCAAATCCTCCCATTTGTGTAGAACGTTCTCCGTATAACGTTCTACATTTTTTGCCGATGTGCAATAGAAAGTTTGCAGGTGTTCTGTCATGGTGAGTGGACGCGTGTCGCACGACTCGCGGATCAGGTCTGGGAATTTCATGTCAGTCGATAGTAAAAAACCGCCGGAACGGGCCGATCGGGTGACGATCCGAACGGTTGCTGCGCATGCGGGCGTGTCGGTCGCCGCAGTCTCCAAGGTGATGCGCAATGCTTATGGCGTCAGCGACAGCCTCCGCGCCAGGGTGACCGGTTCTATCGAGGAGCTGGGATATCGTCCATCACGGGCGGCGCGAGGGTTACGCGGTCAAACTTTCACGATCGGGGTGCTCCTCATCGATATCCGCAACCCGTTTCTTCCGGAGGTCATTGCCGGCGTCAACGCTGTTCTAGGCCCTTCGCACTATCAGGCAATGATTGGCGTCGGCGAAGCCCGCATGCAACTGGAGACGTCGCTGATCGAGTCGATGATCGACTACAAGATGGACGGACTTATTATGGTTGCGCCTCGCTTGCCGTCCGAGATCATTACGAGATTTGCTGCTCAGATTCCAATCGTCGCCGTCGGCTATCACGACCCGACGGCGGATGGCTTCGATACGATCAATGCCGACGATCAGCGCGGCGCGGAGATTGCCATCGAATCGCTTCTGGAATGCGGCTATCGCGACATAGAGATGATAAGCCAGCGTGCACGGGAGGGGCATAAGGTTTCGGTCGTCCGGCAGCGCGAAATAGGGTATCGGCGTGCCATGCAGCGAGCCGGCTTCGGTTCCTCGGCGCCGATCACCAATATTCCGCTTGAATCCCCCATGCGCGAAGAAACCATCCGCAAGTTCCTGGCGCGCAGCGACAGGCCGCGCGCCATTTTCTGCTGGAGCGATATCGATGCCATTGTGGTGATGAGCATGGCGGCGGAAATGGGCGTGCGCGTGCCTGAGGATCTGGCGGTTGTGGGCTACGACAATTCATCCATCGCTGCCCTTGGCCTCGTCAATCTCGCCAGCATCGACCAGTCCGGCAGGGAGCTCGGCCAGACAGCCACCCGCACGCTATTGTCGCGTATTGAAGGTCGCAGCGAGGCGGTGCATATCCTGCAGATGCCATCATTAGTGGCCAGGCGAAGCCTGATTGTGAACCGGCTCTGAACAATGACCTCCTTGAGATGCCGCTCAACAATATGAAATTATAGGAAAATCGGAACAACAACGGGGTCATGGGCGACGCCCGTTGCACTTGCAGATGCGCTTACTTGCTCTTTGCGCCAACTTGCCGCGCCGCTGTTTCGATGACGTCGGCAACCTTCTCAGCTTGCGACGCGAATACGGCGTGACTTGCCTTGATCTCGGTCACCACGCTGCCCGCGCGCTTAGCCATTTCGCGTTCCAGCTCAGGATTGATGGAGCGGTCTTCGGAAGCAACAATTGACCAGCTCTGCTTTGTTTTCCAAGCGGGGTCCCGGCCTTGGCGGAAAAAGCTTCCTTCGAGGCGAAGACCTGCGACCTTGCCAGAAACGCTGCGTCATCTTTCGGCAGGTCGGCGGCGAAGTCGTTAGCGAACGCGGCGGGGTCGAGATAGAGATATTTGCCATCCTTCGTTTCACGGATATTCATGCCGCCAGCGGGCTTTGAGCTTGCGAGGCTGAGCAGGCTTTCGCCACGGTCTGGCTGGAAGGCTGCGACATACACGAGACCAGCGACAATGGGGTTGTGGCCGGCTTCGGTGATCACCATGCCGCCATAGCTGTGACCAACGAGAAGCGTCGGGCCGTCCTGCAGGTCGAGCACCCGATTGGTTGCGGCAATATCGTCGGCAAGTGACGTGATCGGCTCCTGTACAATCGAGACATGGAAGCCTCGCTGGACGAGAATATCAGATGCCTTGCGCCAGCCCGAACCATCAGCGAGCGCACCATGCACGATAACGATGTTTTTCACATCGGCAGCCTGGGCTGCGAAGGCAATCACGCTTGTGGCGAAGGCGAGAGCGAGGGTCGAGATGTAATGACGGTTCATGAGTTTGACTCCTGTCTGTTGTGAGTGGTTTTGGCAAGGGAGATGGGGTTTCAGCCGAACGTGAAGGCGTAGGCTTCGACGCCTGGATCGAGGAAACGGATTTCAAACCTCCGTTCCTCCACGTCGCCGGATTGGCGGACGAGTTGGTAGAGTCTTGTTGATGTCACTGTGCCGTAGCCGTCAGCATCGATATCTGCGCCATGGTTGGGTCCGGGAGCCTTGCCGTCGATCGTTACCTGGAAGCGGACGGGCTTGTCGGCAGCGCTGGGTCCGACGACCAGATGCAGGTCGCGGGCGCTGAAACGATAGACGATGCTACCATCCGGCTGGTCCAGCACGGCCTGCTCTGCACCAACCGTCCAGGTTCCGGAGAGGCCCCATTCATTCAGGCCCGGTTCGTCGACGGAATATGCGTTGGCGGCATCAGCACGCAGGCCCTCAGGAGAGACGAAGCCGGCGGCGCGTTTGTAGCCGAGATAGTTCTCGCCGGAACGGATGTTCTTGAGATCCGGGCTTGCCTCGGCGCCTTTTGCGTCCGGCGTCACTGGCGCGGTCGCGGCCATGTCACCACCGGCGTCGCGCAAAAGGTCTTCGATCGCCTGCTCGGTCTGGCGATAGTTGCCTTCGCCGAAATGGTGGTAGCGGATCTGGCCCTTTGCATCGATCAGGTAATGTGCAGGCCAGTAGCTGTTCTCGAAAGCGCGCCAAATCTTGTAGTCGTTGTCGATCGCAACCGGATAATCGATCTTGAAATCGTCGACCGCCTTTTTGACATTGTCGATTTTCTTTTCGAAGGCGAATTCGGGGCGTGCACGCCGATCACAACCAGGCCCTGATCCTTATACTTTTCAGCCCAGGCACGGACGTAAGGTACGGTGCGAATGCAGTTGATGCAGGAGTAAGTCCAGAAATCTATCAGGACGACCTTGCCGCGCAGTTGCTCAGTCGTCAGCGGCGGCGAGTTCAGCCATTCGACCGCGCCATCCAGTGAGGGTGCGAGACCTTCAACAGGCAGATTGCTGCGAAACGGCTGTTTTGTATCAAGGGCGGCATCCATCGCGCCATTGCTGGCAACTTCGGGAGCAAGCTCGGCGGCAGCTCTCTCATGCAATTGGTCAAGTACGGCCCGTTCGAAGCTGGCCGTGCTGGCATAAGAAAACCGCGCCAGGAGGCCGGTGTCCAGACCAAGGGCAATGACGGCAACGCCGGCCAGAACCGCGGCACCCAGCACCTGGCGAATACGCTCGCTGACGCCGAGCGACCGTTTCATGCCGGCAAAGATCTTGCCCCCGACGAGGAGGGCAACAGCAAGCGATGTTGCGGCACCAGCGGCATAGGCGACCAGCAGAAAAGTCGTCTGGAGATTGGCGCCTTGCAATGCCCCACCCGTCAGCACGAGGCCGAGGATCGGCCCGGCGCAGGGTGCCCAGAGCAGCCCGGTTGCAACGCCGAGAATGACGGAGCTTGCGGCAGTCGGTGCGGAGCCGGGTTTGCCTGACGCATTCAGCAGCCTGTTGCCGAAGTCGACGACCGGCTGGGTAATGAGGCTTGCAACCCGTGGCGACAAAAGGCTGACCCCAAAGACCGCAAGAAGCAGGATTGCGGCGAGGCGGCCGTATTCATTGGCATGGATCGCCCAACTTCCGCCGACCGCCGCAAGCGTCGCGACCAGTGCGAAAGTCACACTCATGCCGATCAGCATGGGCAGCGTGCTTCGGATAAAGGGCTGTCCCGCGCGGGCAAAAACGAAGGGGAGAATGGGAAGGATGCATGGGCTGAGGATTGTCAGCGCGCCTCCAAGATAGGCAATGATGAGAAGTGTCATCGTCGTTTCCTTGAAACCGGTTGGTCGGGTTCTGGACGGCGATGGGGCACGACCAGCAATGCGGCCAATTTGGTCGGAGCGACGTATCCCGGATGTGTCCGGCTTCCATAAGAAATGTACCGCAGTGTAGGACCCGCCGGGTGCACGACAAAATGACACAAATCACCGGCGGCCCGTTGGGTGGGGCGCAGCGGATTGTATCAGAACGTATCGAGGGCGCCCGATGCTACATGCGTATTCAATTCCGAGGCAGGCGGAACACAAGGGAGATACATGCAGCTGGCTTTCTTCCAATCACGATCAATCGAGATGGAGAGAACAATGTCCCCTGAATTCAACGACCAGCGCCGCCGCTTCTTTGGTGTCGCCGCGATGACCATTGCTGCCGCCGAGTTCGGCATGACCGCGATCGCGAATGCCCAGTCACCCGCTGTTCCCTTGGCGACGCTCCAGGCGGGAGGGCACACATCGTTCGCAGCGTTGAAGCAGATCAAGGCAGGCGTGCTCGATATCGGATACGCGGAGGCCGGTCCGGCAGATGGCCCCGTCGTCCTGCTCCTTCACGGCTGGCCTTACGACATCTACAGCTATGTCGACGTCGCACCGATCCTGGCCGATGCAGGCTACCGCGTCATCATTCCCTATCTGCGCGGCTATGGGACGACCCGCTTCCTTTCGGACGAGACGCCGCGTAACGGCCAGCAGGCGGCGCTGGCCGTTGACATGATCGCCTTGATGGATGCACTCGGCGTCGAAAAGGCAATCCTCGGCGGGTATGACTGGGGTGCGCGCACCGTCAACATCATGGCGGCTCTCTGGCCCGAACGCTGCGAAGCGATGGTTTCCGTCAGCGGCTATCTCATCGGTAGCCAGGAAATCAACAAGAAGCCTTTGCCGCCGAAGGCGGAGCTGGCCTGGTGGTACCAGTTCTACTTCGCCACCGAGCGCGGTCGGCTCGGCTATGCCGCCAACACGCACGAGTTTGCAAGACTGATCTGGCAGACGGCATCGCCGACCTGGGCATTCGACGACGAAACCTTCAATCGTTCGGCAGCAGCGTTCGACAATCCGGACCATGTGGAGATTACCATCCATAACTATCGCTGGCGGCTCGGTCTTGTCGAAGGCGAGGCAAAATACGATGCCTATGAAACGCGCCTTGCGATGGGACCGACGATCACTATCCCGACGATCACCATGGAAGGCGATGCCAATGGCGCGCCGCATCCGGAACCATCCTCTTATGCGAAGAGGTTCTCCGGAAAATACGAGCATCGAAATATAACGGGCGGCATCGGGCATAATTTGCCGCAGGAAGCGCCGCGAGCGTTTGCCCGGGCCATCCTTGATGTCGCGAAGTTCTGACTGATAGTGCTGTTGCGAGAAACCCCTTTACTCGCGGTAGCTGACACGAACTAATAACGGCAGCAAAGCGGCCAATGATATTGATTGAAAGATCGAAGATGGAGCATATCGACCATATCCTGATCGTCGATGACGACCGCGAAATTCGCGAGCTGGTATCGAGCTATCTGAAGAAGAATGGTCTTCGCACGTCGGTTGCTGCCGACGGCCGGCAGATGCGCAATTTTCTCGAGACCAGCACGGTCGATCTGATCGTGCTTGACGTGATGATGCCGGGCGATGATGGACTGGTCCTATGCAGAGAGCTCCGCGCCGGCAAGCACAAAGCCACGCCGGTGGTCATGTTGACCGCACGCGATGACGAGATGGACCGGGTCATCGGGCTCGAAATGGGCGCTGACGACTATCTGCCGAAGCCTTTCGCGGCGCGCGAGCTTCTTGCCCGCATCAAGGCTGTGCTGCGGCGAACCCGCATGTTGCCGCCCAACTTGCAGATCAGCGAGGCCGGCCAGCTCCTGACGTTCGGCGACTGGCGGCTCGATACGGTTGGCCGGCATCTTCTTGACAGGGACGGGACTGAAATCGCGCTGAGTGGAGCGGAATATCGTCTGTTGCGGGTTTTCATTGATCATCCGCAGCGCGTGCTCAACCGAGATCAAATCCTGAACCTCACGCAGGGCCGCGATGCCGAACTGTTCGACCGCTCGATCGACCTTCTGGTCAGTCGTCTGCGCCAGCGGCTCGGCGACGATGCACGCGAGCCGACCTACATCAAGACGGTGCGGGCTGAAGGCTATGTGTTCTCCGTGCCGGTCGAAATTTCGGTGCCCAGGACATGAGTGAAGGCAGCAAGCTCCGTTTCGGCTGGTGGCCAAGCACGCTACGCTCTCGCCTCTTCCTGATCCTATTTGCCGGACTGGCGATCGCCTATAGCCTCTCGTTCAGCATCCTTTTTGCCGAACGCTACATGTCGGCCAAGGCCGTCATGCTTGGTACGCTGGAAAGCGATCTAGCCACATCGATCGCCGTGATCGACCGGCTGCCTGCCAACGAACGGGCCGAATGGCTGGACCGCCTGAGCCGTGGCAACTATCGCCTTGTTCTTGGGCCGGGTCTTCCCGGTGTGCCGGATATGTCGGGCCGTGGAGCGGAGATTGCAAAACGGATAGAGGAGGCGGCAGGCAACAGGTTTCCGCTCCGCATCGAAGCCATTCCAGGTGACGGCAAGCGGCTGCAGGGACATGTGACGCTTTCAGACGGTTCAGTGCTCACCATCGACGTGACGCCGCGCGGCGTCATGCCGCTGGCCGAATGGCTGCCCTATGTCTTTGCCGCACAGATGGTACTTCTGATCTTGTGCACCTGGTTTGCCGTGCGCCAGGCTGTGCGCCCGCTGGGCGCGCTCGCTGCCGCGGCCGATGCGCTCGACCCGAACAAGAAAGATTCTCCCATGAGCGAGGAGGGACCGAGCGAAGTCGCCAATGCGGCACGCGCCTTCAACGCCATGCGCGACCGTATCGCCCACTACCTGGAAGAACGCGTGCAGATTCTCGCGGCGATCTCGCATGACCTGCAGACGCCGATCACGCGCATGCGCTTACGCGCAGATATGGCGGAAGATTCCCCTGAAAAGGACAAGCTGGTCAGTGATCTGCACGAGATCGAGCGGCTCGTGCAGGACGGTATCATCTTTGCGCGTAGTGCACACGGCAATGGCGAAAAGACCTCCCGCATCGATCTTGCATCCTTCATCGACAGTATTGCCTACGATTATCAGGACACCGGCAAAGCGGTCACGGTTACAGGCATCGTCCAGGGCACCGCCGTGACGAAACCGCATGCGTTGCGGCGTATCCTGACCAATTTCATCGACAACAGCCTCAAGTTTGCGGGTGCGGCCGAGATCAGCGCCGAACGGAAGGGCGAGGGAAATACCGTCATCACCGTCAGCGATCGCGGGCCAGGTATTCCGGACGACAAGTTGGAGGCCGCCATGCAACCGTTCTATCGGCTTGAGACTTCGCGCAGTCGCGACACCGGGGGCACAGGGCTTGGACTGGCCATCGCTCAGCAACTTGCCGTCTCGCTTGGCGGAGCAGTGAGGCTCTACAACCGCGTCGGTGGGGGCCTCGCCGCAGAGATATCGCTGCCCTGAGGAATGCCCATTTTGTAGTGCATTTCGTGTGAAAAGGTAGACCGGCGCGCAGCCGTTACGCTCTGATACATTTTAGCCCTTTCCGGAAACATGCCGGATACGTCGAGGCATCAAAACGCTCCTGTCAGCAACGTCGCCCCATGCGACAGAAGGAAGGAATGTCCGATGACCACGATTGAAAAGGTACTCTATAGCGGCAAGACCCACACCACCGGAGGTCGCGACGGCGCAGCGCGCAGCGACGATGCACAGCTTGACGTCAAGCTTTCGCCCCCGGGCAGCGGCAAGCCCGGCACCAATCCCGAGCAGCTCTTTGCAGCCGGCTGGTCCGCCTGCTTCATTGGCGCCCTGGGCATTGCAGCTGGCAAGCGCAAGCTGTCACTTCCGGCGGATACGGCAGTCGATGCCGAAGTTGACCTTGGCGTAACGGAGGGTGCTTATCTGCTGCAAGCCCGGTTGAATGTCAGCCTTCCGGGCCTTGATCCAGCCCTTGCAAGTGCGCTGATCGACGAAGCCCACCAGACCTGCCCCTATTCCAAGGCGACACGGGGGAATATCGCAGTTGAGCTGAAGCTTGCCTGAGCAGTTTCGCAAATCCAGGGAGTGTTTGATGAAAGGCTTGATCGCTGGCATGCTGGCACTTGCGGTTTTTGCAGCGCCTTGCGTCTATGACGTGTTCTCGCTGGAACCATCGCCCGTGGCCGCGCTGGCCACAGCCGTTGGTCTTCAAGGGTAGATAGACCGGGAAATCGGCGAGGGAGCGACCGCGGAAACAGTCGCTCCCCTTTGCCATCGGGACTTGTTGGGTTCGTCCTCGAGTATAGCCGCGGCCTCACGCGCCGAGGGATCGGCTTTGAGGGGAGGGTAGTCGAGCATTGCTTTCAGGTTCGGATCGCAAACGGTGGTCGGACCGTCTTATTTGGTGTTCCCGCTTCATGAATGCTCTGGTAGGGATAACTGTGCGGGTAATTGCTCGTCCGGATCGAGCTCAGATGTAAGCGATATGCGTATGGATCGGACTGGGTTTCTTGCAGCAAGGGGCATGTGGCCGTGACGACGGTTATGACCATCATCACAGTTATCCTTATTGCAGCGGTGATGTTGCCGCTGTTCCTGTTTCTCGTATTTGCGGCGGCGGATGCGTTGGGGCTTTCGTTCGCCGATCGCATCCTTGGTGTAGCCGTCCACGCGGTGATAATCGAGTTCGCCATAGGTAGCGTCGTTGGCGGCTTCGCCATAGTTGCCTTGGCGATCTGGGGAAGCTTGTATTTTCCGGAGACGGCGCACCGGCTCCTGTCGCTGATCCTTATTCCCGTCGGTTTGTGGCGCGTGTGGCGGGGTGTGGTGATCTGGATTTCGGGTGATCGGACGCAGCCATCATCCGATCCAGCGAAAAAGCAGGCGAGGCGCTGAGACCGTTTAGGGGCATAGGGCTGAGAGGGTCACCTGAACCGATGGGGTGGTTGCCGCCTCCGAATGGCGCGTCGTAGAGAGCTGGAGGGCCGCACTCAAGAAGTCCTGGCTCTGCGCACTTGGACCGTTCGTTGCGCAAGGGTGTGATCAATCCCGTTGGCAGTGGGTAGATCCTCACGAGTAGTTTTTGCGGCAATTACTTGAGGCGGTATTTCCATATTACCCTCCAAAACGTGATGGCCAAAGGCCGAGTTGCATGCTTCAGATGCGAAATATGTCGATGGGAAAACCAAAGCGTAGGTTACGCATGCATTCGGCCCTTCTGGCCGATCTGTTGAGCAGCATTCCGACAGCTGAATGAACGAAGCCCGAATGATGTGCGCCAAGCAGCGCAGGGATTTGTTCTAAAGCGGCATGTAAAGCGACGCCGCCAATCTCACAAGATCGGCTTGACGCTGACAGCCGGTTTTTTCGAAGACATGAAGAAGGTGGGTTTTGATTGTGCTCACCGCGAGCCCCAGCTTCGTAGCAATATTGCCTTGCGTTTCTCCGGCCACGATCATCTCCAAGATTCGTGTTTCGGAAGGCGTGAGATTGTACAGCATCGCCAAGGCGTCTGCGGGTATGTGGAGGGGAGCGGGAGACGATGACATAAAGATTGCAGCAGTCGCCACGCTCCGGCTGATATCCCGATGGATTTCGTGGTGATGAAGAGACCTGATATGAAGGATCATCGGCGTACCATCATCGCGCGTCACCGGAACCTCGGCGCTGCGCAACCGCGAACCGATTGCAACTGCCTGCACGACTTCCTTGAAGGCAATTGTGGCGGCCAATCGTCCTAAACTAAGCTGTCCATTCTTAAGTGCGAGTGGATCCTTGAGGCTCAGCATCGTTCTCGCGGCAACATTGGCATACATGCATGAAGCATGCTTATCGACCAGAATGATCGCTGAATTGAATGCGTCCAAGACAGAGGCGAAGGTAGAGATTTCTATTGTTTGCAGCCTAAGGGCCCGGTCGACTTCAATCATTCCTGCCCCCTATTGTATATCGTCTGGGCCGATCAGACCTTTGTGTTTTCGTCAGCACGCCATATGCTTGGCGTAGCTGGGTGTTCATGGTCGTGCGCGTGGTATCAACTCCCTGCGCAACGTCGATTTGATAGAGCATCGATCAGAATGCGTGATCCATCGGTGTGAACCGCACTGCCACAGATGGCCGGAAGCAATCAGCCGACGGGTTCGGCGACAAAATAGTCCCGAACAATCTCATCATTTCGCAATATTCATCTCCGCTCTGAGCTCGTTCTGATGGCTCTGATCCAAACAGATGCCCGTGAATTCACCGTGAATTCAAAGTGAAAGGTCCGCAAGAATTTGCTCTCACGGACAAGACTTCTGATCGCGTCAACGATCAATCGCCTCGATCAGGCGGATCCGGCGCAGCGTATTGACGGGATAGTCGCTGTCGAGAAGGCGCTCCAAACGAAAGTCCGGTTCGTTGACCCGCATGAGAGCGAGCACGCGCTGCAATGCTTCCTTTCGCCCGGCGTGCTTGTAGAGCGCAATGAGATAACGCAAAGGTGCAACGAAGGAGGGTCTGAGAAGTAGCGCTGCTTCGGCGTGATCCGTCGCTTGATCATAGGCACCCTCGGCTGCAGCAGACATGCAACAGAAGAATTCGACGAAGGACCTGTAGTCGCCGCTGCCCGACAGGCTGAGCGCCTGCAGCGATGAAGCACGGCTTTCCCTGAGATTGCCAAGGGCGAGTTCAGTATTCGACAGGATGGCATGGTTGACGGCATTGAGCGGGTCGGCTTCCACCGCGCGGCGTGCCAGAAGAAGCGAACTCCGTTGCGAGCCTCCGGACAGATACTCGATGTGAGCACGGACACCGAGTGATATTGCACTGCCCGGTGCGTCGAGCAGCGCCTCCTGGGCAAGCGTTTCGATATCAATCTGCTCCGACAGAAAGGCTGTCGATCTATGCTGAAAGTTCGCTATGTTGCGCACGAACGCCCGCCAGGCGAGAATCTGTGGCCGCCCGTCGTAGCAGTAAGCCTGTGCGAGATATCGGTCTGCCTGACGCAGGCTGTGTTTGTCGAACCGGAAGATTGACTGACGGGCGCGATTGACAAGGAGAGCCGCGCAATCGCCGATGACAAGATTGCCGCTCCATGTCCGGAAGGTCGACAGAATTGCCTCCACAGTCTCTAAAGCTGCCACCATGAGCGCGGCCTCATCGCGTCCCATGTCGCGAGATAACAAGTGGAACGTCTTCGACCAGAATATCCGTTGATCGGCAACGTCACTGACAATCATGTGCAGCTGTATCTGCTCCAGAGCGCCGCCAGCGACGATTTTAACAGCCATGCCTTGATCAGGGGGTAAACCAGAATGGAAGGTATCGTCGTTCGGCTGAAAAATCTGCAAATCGGCGAAGTCGAGAAGCGAGGTTGTCATCAGCGCAAGCAGTGATCCGATAGCCATATCGACTCCGGGTGCGACATTGCCCGAAACGTAAAAGAAGACCGCCGGCGCTATTTTGGTTGGCCTGGATGTTGGTCGCGGGGCCTCCCGGGATGTGCTCGCAAAGGCTGATCGCCGGTCCCTGATCCATTGCTCGAATTCTTGGTCGGGCACGTTCAGATCTGCGAACAGCTCCAAGTCCGCCGGTTCCAGATCGCTGTGCCCGTCGCCATTGAGCTGAACCGTGAATTGGCTGGCATCTAGTCCGACACTTTCCCGATCCGCTATGAGAACGGACGCATACGTGCCAAGGCTGCGCCTAATCTCGGTGAGCGCTTGTCGCAAGCTTTCCGAACCCTGCTTTGAACTTCTTTCGCTCCAAAGCTTGTCCTGGAGCCAGACGCGCGCGCGTCGGTGGCCGGGCGCCAGCGCGAGCAACGCGATAAGAGCCCGCGCTCTCATCCCGCGCGGGGTCACCTCGTGTCCGGAATCGTCGACAAGCTTGAAGCGTCCGAATGCCGAAAGAGTGATCACTTCTCACCTGCCCCATGAAGATGTGAACTTCGATCGGGCGCGGTGCGGTACTTGAACTATCTCTGATACAAGTTGTTACTCAAATCCGCGGTCCCAATACTGAATTTATCGTAGGAAGAAGAATCAGACAACGGCGGTTCTGCTCGCGCTCCCGCGGATTGGAAGGGGAAGGGCGTAACGTCGCTCGTCGAGCCCGTATAGTCGGGAAAGGCAAGGATAGCCCAAGCCCGGAATGCAGCAACACCCTTGGATACCTGCAGGGTATAGTCGAGCGATTGAGTGCCGGGCACCGCCGAATTGCTGCCGATATTTCGGAAATACCGCTTGGCGGCTGCTTCGTCGAAAGGATCGCTCGGCGCATCCGGCAGAAGTGCGTCTGCTTCCTTTTCCTCGGAGGATCCCGGCAGGACGGCCCGACCCCAGTCCAAAGCCCGTTGATGGCAGGTGATGCAGGCGGACATCGAGTTGTCGAGTGGACCGTTGGCCCGGCCGAAGAGACCCAGAGTATGGCGGGGAAGAGCATAAAAATGGGCTGCCGCTACCGGATTGATCCAGCTTTCTTTCGCGACCGCACCTTTTAGCAGGTAGGCATCTGCGGTAAGGTTGGGATCGCTGCCCCAGATAAGTCCTACCGGGATCAGCCTTTCATACGCCGTGTCGCCCGGTTGTGCGGCGTCATACATGAACGTGCCGAAAAACCAGCCGTTAGGAGAGCGGTTGTCCTTGATCGAAATGTCGACTTGCAGAAGACGCATCGTGATGATGGCGCCGTCGGCCCCTGCTGCCACTCTCCATTCTTTCGAACCTGTCAGATAGGGCACCTGAGATGGTGTTGCGGTGGTAAACAGCATTTTCACGCCGACGGCCCCGTCGGGGAACGCAAAACCTTGCGTCTTCGGAGAGGTTGGGTCCTTCCAGATTTGCCCCAGTCCGTAACAGGCTATATCGTTGTAGATACCAACAGCCCAGGTTTTTGCCGGGATTGTTTGTCGCTCGTGCAACTCCTGTTGCCGCGACACACGCTCGCTGGTCATTCCGTGCAAAGGCTCGCGCAGCATATGGAACCACGGCGCGTTGCACCAATGCTCCGTTTTGTTGTCCTCGATCCGCCAATCGATATCATCGCGGGCATTCACCTTGGTTGCATAGTGTAGCACCGCCATCATGTATTCGGATGGGTTGTGAATCGGATCGATCATTACCCACGGGAGAGCGCTTGCGTCCGGTATGCTGGCTGGAAAGTCGTAATGATTCTGGAATTTCCGTTCACCGTCCCCGCCCTTGAGTGGGCGACCACTGGGACAGTTAAACAAGGCCGTCGCCGCCGCGGCAAAATCTTTGTCCGTCGACGTCACGCATTCAGCATGCGCCTGGCCGCACCAAAATCCAACAAGCAACAGAAGTATCGGGAAGATTGCCTTCATCGTAACGTCCTCACGTTGCAATAAAACTGAATGATGGGTTGATTAACCTTCGATCGGGATCGACACTATGTTCCGGATTTTTGATGGGATGCTGTTTTTTTGAAAAGTATAATTCTGTCTTCAGGCAATATTTTTAAAGGATTGACGACCTGCGGAGTGAGGCAGACCTTGGTCTCTCGCGATTTGTGAATGTCCCTATCTCATTCTGCAAAGAGGCTCGGCGGAACGAAGACGGCGCAAACGTTGCGTCGCATCCGCGTTCCAAACAACGCATCTTTCGTTTTTCGTTCCAGATTTTTCTGATGTTGGCATCAACCGTTTGGTGGACATGCGTGTGGTTAAGGCGCGCGACGCAGTGCGATTTGAGGAGCCAATCGCGTGGTCCAGGCATGGAGATGCAATTATAAATTGTGCATATTAAACCCGGCATTCGGCGCGCGAATTCGTGCTGTTCGGCCATTGGATGCGTCGAGGTTGAGGCAGTCGCCTCCGCCGCCAACTCTGCATAGTTCAATTTGGGCAGAAATCTGGAAGTCTTGAAGTATCCACCAAATGGGGGATGCCAACCCTAAGCAAATTTGAAAGGTTGAAATCGTCAAGTAAAAAATACACGGCCAGGGTGAGTATTTTGCGTAGGGCTGTGAGCAACGGGCGAGTGAACATGGCTGATCTTGCTAATGCGATACGAGCCACGGCTTGGCAAGGAACTGCATCTCAACGCGTTCCTGGATTTCAAGGGATGCGGGTCGGCAAGGGGCTCGCATCACGGTCGGGCGCGCCGTTTTCTGAAGGCGTCGGCGCGCAACCGTGCTGCCAGCCTGGCATGGGGGCTGCCAGGCTGGCAAACACGATCACATTAGGCCCAGGTATTGTAAACCGTTGCATAGAGTGGACATGGCATTATGCTTGACGGTTTGGAAAATCCCGCAGGGCATCTGATATCCTTCGCCCTGGCCTATCTTTTGCTGGCGATCTCTCCTGGGCCGAATTTCATGATCGTTTCCGCCGCCGGGCTGCGCTCGCAGCGCGCAAATGCCATTGCCGCAGCTCTTGGCGTCGCGTTCGGTGCCTGTCTGCTTTATCTTGCAGTAGCGCTCTGTGCCGGTCTCATGCCGGTAAGCGATACGACGAAACGGCTAGGCGCGATATTCTTCGGTACTTACCTCGTATATCTCTCTGTCAGATCCTTGCGCCGCAGCCGTGTGGTGGCGAGATGGACGCATTCAACGATGGCTGAACCCACATCAGGCTATTTCAGAATGGCTTTCCTCACCGCGATCGCCAATCCTGTCACCGCAATGTTTTTCGCGTCCTCCCACCTTGTCGCATCCTCTTCTTTCCTGACCGCGGTTTGCGCTGCTGTGATTTTCGCCATCGCGGCGAGCTGGTTTACCATGATCGCCGTGATGGCATCGAACGGCAGGCTGCAATCGCTTTCGGCGCGTCACCTCGATCAGTTTGATCTACTCTTTGCAGCGGTATTTCTGTTTCTCGGTATAACGACACTATTGTCTTCACTTCCGTAAGTGTTCGCGCTCAAGTTCTGAGCCGGTTTGGGTGCGTCTTTGATGCCTCGCTGTTGAATTCCCCCGTGATTTAACCCGGCTTTTCATTTGGCGCTAACCCCGTGAGGCAGGTACAGGCCCCATGATGATAAATGGCTTGCGGCCGCGGGCTTTTGCTCGTTCGCCGGCGGCCGGGTTCCGCCAAAGGGGTAATGTTCATCGCCATCGAAGTCGCAAGTTCCAATCCCTTTAAGGCGGCCGATATAAGGTGGCATACCCCGCATGATCCGGGTCAGATGTTCATGCATACCGAGTCTGAAGCAGAGCTAATGGATGGGGAACAAATCCCAATCGGCGTCGCGGTGACCCAGGATGTCCGAAGAGATGATGTCCGCCGCGATCTGGCTGAACGTTATGCCATTGCCGCCGAAGCCCATCGTTACGAAGACGTTTTTCATTCCGGGGAGGTGGCCGATCATCGGCAACCCGTTTGGTGTTACACCGAAAGCAGCCGACCATGTGAAGTCGGGCTTGCCGATCGATATGCCGGTGAGATCACCCAGCTTCTCAACAAGAGTTTTCGCCTTCGTAGCGGCTTTTGACGAATCTTTGTAAGCATCCTCGCCATCTTCATCCTCACCGCCGACAATGACCCGGCCATCCGGCGTCGCACGGAAATAGAGATATGGATCCGAGCCCTCCCAGACGAGATAGCGATCAAGCCATTCCGGCCGCTTCAAGCGCGGCCGGCTGGCCAATGCCCAGGTCGAGATCAGCTTCTGACTCTTGTTCGCAATCGTCTCCAGGAATTCGTAGCCCGTGCAGAAGACGACATGGTTTGCCGTGATTATCTGTCCCTCGGACGTCGAGACGACGACGTCTTCATCGGAACTGCGCACGTCCTTGATTTCGACGCCCGCGGCAATTTCGATGCCGTGGGTTTTTGCGTTTCGAAGCAATGCTGCGGTCAGTTGTGCCGGATCGGCTGACGCTGAGATCGCGCTGTCGATCGCCGCGCTCCGATGAAGCCCATGTCGTTCCCGAAGAGTGGCAGCGTCGAGCAGTTCCGCTTTGATCCCAGCCCTGGTTCTGGCGTCGACCTCCGCGTGAAGTGCTCGAGCGCCATATTCCTCACCCGACAAGAACAACGTGCGTTTTCTCTCAAGGGCACATTTCAATTCGAGGTCCCGGACAAGGCTGACAAGCGCCTCGACTGCATGCGCCGAACGCTGCCAGACACGTTGTGCTTTCTTCACGCCGACCATCCTCGTCAGCATGTGCAAGGGGACATCGATCTCGTGCTGTATCATCGCCGTGCTGGCCATGGTGCTGCCACGCACGGGCTGTCTGCGATCGATGACAACCCGCCAGCGCCTGCGCCATCAGCGCACCGCTGATCCCCGCGCCAACGATGACGACGTCAAATGAGGTTGATGATGACCTCTTCCTCGACACTACCGAAATTCTCGGAGAGGCCGCCCACAGGGGTTGGTCGTGGCGCAGGCGCTGCTTATGGGTAAGGGGCGCGGAATTATCCAATGGAGAGACCCGAACGGGAGGATGCGATGCCACTTGCCATCGCCTTGCGGTCGAACAATGGTCGTAGGGCCGCCCGCTTTCGCAGGCGGCCCACTTTTCAAAGCGCCTTCATATCATCGCGTTCGCGACCGCCGATGACGGCGGCGACTGCGGCAATGAATGCACCGATCAGGAGCGACAATGTCCCGAAAAGAGCGAGTTTGGCGCCGGCTTTGCGCGTAGCCTCTGCAGCTTGCTGAGCCTTTTCCTTGGCGTCGGCAACATTTTTCAAGATTGTGTCCACTCGCGTTTTTGCCTCGGCGTCGGACAGGCCGGTCTTCGCAGCGACCAGCTGTGTCAGATAGGTCTGATCATCCGCAGATATGCTGCCGGCAACCGCGCCATTGGCAAGGATTGTGGCAACCTGTGCTGCCGAGGTGTCGCTTGCGTTAGCATTTGCGGGAAGCTTCCGCGGATCGGCCGGACGTAGCAGACTGTCGACGAAGTAGGAGCTGCCTCCCATGCTCTCGCCGGCTTTGGAAACCGCCGCGGTGGCGGCACCGGATGTCACGGTGGAAGCGGCTTGGACCCCTGCGCCGACGATCGATGAAAGGGCAGAGCCGAGAACGCCGACGACAACCAGCGTCGCCAATGCCCAGGTCAGCAGACCATGGGCGGTGTCCCGGAAATAGACTTCATCCGTATGGACCGACACCCATTTCGTGCGAAGGCGGCCAGTCAGATAGCCGCCGATACCGGCTGAGAGCCACTGGACAATGATGAGCCAGATAGCCGCCGAGATCGAAACGGTGGCAATCCCGGCACTTTGCGAGGACCACGGCGACACCATGGTGAGGCCTAGTCCGGATCCGAGCAGTGTCAGGATCAACGTCACCCCGGCAGCGGCGAGCGCTCCCGCGATGATCGGCGCCCAATTCACGCCGGAGGCGGACGATTCAGGAGCCGTGGCGTATGCAGCATTTGAGTCGATTGCTGGCATGATGTGCTCCTATCGTACGAAGAGCATGATGAGGATGATGATCGGGATCGGAATGCCCAAGAACCAGAGAAGAATGCCGCGACCCATGAGAGCCTCCTGTGTTTAAGATAGCTTGGTGAGAAGGGAGAACCCTGACCTCAAGGCCAGGGCTCATTTCATCAGACGCCTGGCTGGCGATAGCGGCCCCGCTCTTCCTCGATGGCTTCCGGGCCGTAGGGATCAAGGGTATCGTCGAACTTGGTCCAGCCCTGCCTGGTGTATTCATTGCGACGCTCGGCCGGATCGACCCAGTTCGAGTGCTTGAGAATTGTCTCTGCATTGATTGCGACCGCGTCCTCGACCTTCGCCGTGACCAGTGTTCCGCCGCGACGAACACCTTCGGCATAGACATGCGCGTCGGCTTCCGGAACGCCGGAATCAATCAGGGCACCGATGAGGCCGCCTGCTGCACCGCCGGCGACCGCGCCAGCGATGGCACCGACCGCGGTTGCCGCAAGCCAGCCTGCCGCAACGACGGGACCTACGCCTGGAATTGCGATCATGCCCAGACCCGTCAGCAGACCGCCCGCGCCACCAACGACAGCGCCGAGCCCGGCACCCGTACCGGCGCCATTGGCTGCACCTGAATGATCCTTGCCATCATCGTTGTCAGCGTTGTTCGAGACGATGCTTATCTGATCCGAGGGCACGCCAGATCTCTCAAGCGCTTCGACTGCGGTTTTGGCATCCTTGTAGTCGTCAAAAAGTCCGGAAACTGTTTTCATTATAGTTCTCCTGAAATCGATAAATTCGGACGAGCGGCAATCACATCGCGACGATGTTGCCCTGGTAGTCGAGGGTGACCGAAACGGACTTGCCATCCTTCGTCGCGTTGGACTGCCAGAGGCCCTTGTCATCAAGTTTCAGCGCCGTGACGCCGCTATATCCCGCCTTCTCGATGCGTTCCTTGGCCTGTGCCTCGGTGAAGCTGTTGCGGCCCGCGACGGGCGCGGTCGGGTTCTTTGTGCTGGGGGTAGCGATGGCCGGGGTATTGGCATCGGCCGATGGGGTCGCAGATGTCTGGGCGACAGCCGTCAGCGCTGACGCTCCAAGGAGCGCCGCGGCGAAAATCATCATTTTCATTGTGTTTCCTCACATTGCCGAATCTTCTTTACGAGACCCGCAGGGCTACAACCAAGTGGGGAGTAATTGGTTCCACTTTGCGTGGACGATTCGGATGATCGGTAGACATTCCTTGTCAACTGGCTGCCGGCCGCGCCGACTTTGTCCTGGCCGACTTGTCTTGAATGTGTACCGTAAAGAAGAGCCCGTCATTCGACGTACGCCCGTCTCGCCGAGCGTTCTTGGTCAACTTGCACGCCTTATCTTGTCGGTCGGTGCGACTTTCTTCGCCCGTCTCGTTGAGTGTAGGCTCAAGGTCACGTGAAAAGTCCAAGCGTGCCAACGATGGGTATCACGCAATGCAATATCCAGTTGCCGTGGACGGGAATTGCCTGATCCCGGGACAGGCTGCCTTGAAAGGGTGCGATGCCAGGTTGTCTTCCTCGGCCCGGGTGGTGACTGTTTTGATGCCAAGCTCATTGGCGGCGCGAAACATGCGGATCGCAATCTCGACCTGGGTGGCGACAGGATAGCACGGGCAGGCTCAATGACAGGGCGATCGAGCGTCTCATCATTCACTTGGATTGCTTCATCGAAGGCCATTTTGGGACCATGTTGCACGTCACGACTGATTCACATCTTTGCTTTTCAAAAGCAGCTTGACTGCCATTGCATACAAATAAAGATGCGTCGTGTTTCGTCTATTGCGGGGAACCAGTATGCATCTTTCCATGTGGACTTATCCTTGGGACATCCAGGACCAGGGGGTCGACCAAACTGTCTCTGATCTGCGGGACCGGGCCGGACTGAATACGATCAGCCTTGCGACATCCTATCATGCCGGTCGCTTCCTTCAGCCGCGCAGCCCAACGCAGAAGGCGTATTTTCCGGAGGATGGCACGGTCTATTTCACACCGGATGAAACGATGTGGCGGGACAAGGAAATCCGCCCGCTGATGGCGCGGAATGTCAGCGAACGCGGAGACATGCTGGCGAAGTTGGTCGACGAGCGCGCGAAGGGCGGAATGAAAGTATCCTGCTGGACCGTCTGTCTGCACAATACCCGTCTCGGCATGCTGCATCCGGCCCATACGACCCGCAATGCCTTCGGCAATGCCAATTACTACAGCCTTTGTCCTTCAAGTCCCGCCGCGCGTGATTATGTCGTCACCCTCGTCAATGATGTTACGACACACTACAAGCCCGATATGCTGGAGCTGGAAAGCCCGAATTTCATGGGCTTTGCGCATGAATACCATCATGAAAAGGACGGCGTCGGGCTGAACGACGAGGATGACTTCCTCCTCTCGCTCTGCTTTTGCGATCATTGCATGTCACGGGCCGAAAAGGCAGGTATCGATGCCGCCGCTGCCCGTGACACGGTGAGGACGTTCATTGCCGAGATGTGTGAGCGCGAAATTCCCCAAAAGCAGTTTGCAGAATTCCCGGCTGCCGGTATCGACGCGTTCAAGGCATGGCAGGACCTGCATGCCTACTTGCGCTGGCGCACGGAGCCGGTCACCAGTCTCATCGCCGAGATCAAGCGTCACGCCGATCCAGCAACCAAGATCGTGTTGATCGACCTCAAGGACGGTTGGCTCGGCGGCGTCGACCTCGAAGCGGTCGGTAAGGTCTGCGATGGCGCCATCCTGTGCTGCTATTTTATGGCGCCGGACGCCGTGGCCGATGTCATGGAAAGCGGCCGTGCTGCATTGGGACCCGACAAATATCTCGGCGCCGGATTCCGTGTCTTCTATCCGGAGGTGCCGTCCGCCAGCGATATCGCCGCGCGTACGAAAGTCGCGGTGGACGCCGGCGCTGATGGTGTCAACTTTTACAATTACGGCTTGATCCCGGCAAAGCGCCTCGATTGGGTCCGCGCAGCCGTCGACGGCGTGACCCAGAAGTA
This sequence comes from Rhizobium sp. RCC_161_2, assembly GCF_041355235.1. Taxonomy (NCBI): domain Bacteria; kingdom Pseudomonadati; phylum Pseudomonadota; class Alphaproteobacteria; order Hyphomicrobiales; family Rhizobiaceae; genus Rhizobium; species Rhizobium sp. RCC_161_2. Next base: position 206,285 of record NZ_JBFUPL010000009.1, read on the forward strand.
AGCTCTCGCGCTCCGGCCAGGAATTCTCGGTTCCTGACCATCTCTTCACTCAGACATCGGAGGTGCGTTCACAGATCAATCGGTTCGGCGACCTGGATCAGGCAATCGCCGGCCTGGCTGTCGCAATGAAGCCGGTGGGAAATGACGATACCACCTTCGGCAAAATGAAGTGCCTCTTCGGGCAGGTCGAGGCGCTCGAGATCGTGGTACCATCCGGCAAGATCGCCTGCCTTGACGTGTGCGCCGAGTTCGACTGCCGGCTCGAACCATCCGCGCCGGGGGGCATAGATGCCCTGGCCATGGCGCGAAAGAGACAGGAGCTGGAGCGCTGCTTTTGTGGCATCTAACGTTCCAAGAAGTGGCGTATCAACGATGCCGAGCGCGATCAGCAGATTGTCGATCGCCTTCGCCGTGAAAGCCATCGATGCCGGCGAAACGGTGCCGCCACCGCCGAATTCGCCGGAGAGGCCGATGCTGCCGGCGCGCGCGGCAGCTCCCATCGATGTCGGTGCTGCCGGGCCATTATCGGCGATGAAGGCATGGGATGCGCCCATGGCTCGCATCAGGGATATGGCCCGCTCGAAGCGCGCGGATTCCTTCTGCCGCTCGATCAGCGTGCAGGGCAGATGGGCCATCGACGTGCCGCCGGAATGAATATCCAAAATGACGTCATGGCGAGGGAAAAGCTCATGTTCGAGGAAGTGGGCGAGCCGGGCGGTCGGAGTGCCCGCCGGATCGCCCGGAAAGGCTCGATTGAGGTTACCGCCATCAAAGGGAGAGCAGCGCCTGGCCGCCATGACAGCCGGCAGATTGGCCGCCGGCAGAACCGTGACCGTTCCCTTGATCGTCGATGGATCGAGACGGCGCATCAGCCGACCCAGCTGCAATTCGCCCTCATATTCGTCGCCGTGATTTCCGGCCATGAGCAGAATACTCGGCCCTTCGCCGTTCTTCACACGCAGATAAGGTATCTTGATCTGATAATAGGGTGACCGATCGATCGAATAGGGAATGCTCAGATGTCCGGCCTGGCGGCCATCGGCGGAAAAATCGATCGAATGGATGAGACCAGTATGCATGTCGGTCTATTTCCCTTTTTTGTAATCGCGTGGAACAACGGTTTGTGTCTCAGCCAAAGCTGGTGGGGAAGGAGGCGGTGACGGTATGTTCGGTATCGAGCCCGTAGAGAAGAGCGTGCCGATCGAGACAGGTGCACGGGTGCGAAATGCCGAATTCCAGGACATCCCCAATGCGGATATTGCTGATGTCGTCGAGTTCGACGAAGGCGTGCTGATCATTGAGCTTGGCGACCTTGGCGCTCGTCAGCGGGCATAGTCGCTTGCCATCCCGATAGAGCGCCAGCGGCCGTGGCAAGCCCTGATCCATGGCGACATCGCGAAGTCCCATGCCGCAGATGGCCAAGCCCGGCTCCGGTCGGGAGAGGACCTCAGCCCAGAGCCTGAGCGCCGGCTTGAACACGGTTGATGCTTGTTCCGTCTTGCCGTTGATCTCGAAGCCTGAACGATCGTCCAGCGCTGCCAGCCCACGTTCATAAACACCGTGGTCGTGAAAGAAGATGGCGCCGCTGCGCAGCACAAGCGTGGCGTTTCGATCACCGGCAAGCGCCGGCCGCAGGTGTTCTACGACCATGTCGAAGAACACGGAACCACCGGCGGTCACGATCAACTGGCGATCAGGTCCGACCCTGCGGCGAACCATCCGGTAGACATCCGCTGTGATCGCCATCAGGCCGGCGATGCGCTCAGCGGTTTCAGTGGGGTCAGGCGTCGCGGCGGATCCCTCATAGGCCGCAATGCCGGTCAGGCGGAATTTTGGCGTCTCGTTTTCCAGAATGATGTCGAGCACAGTCTGCGCTGCCGTCACTGAGCGTGCGCCGGCACGCGCGGCTCCAAGCTCCACCAAAAGTCCCAGTGTCGGTAGATCACCCCTGGTCTTCCAGGCGTCGCGCAAAGACAGGGCAAGTTCGGGCGAATCCGCAAAGATATGCACCTCCGCCTGCGGGTATCCGGCAAGCAGAGATGCCAGCCTTTTGCCAGCAGAGGGGCCGCCGATCTCATTGGCAAGGATGAGGCGATTGAGGCCCGCCTTCAGCATTACCGAAGCCTGGCGAATGTCGGCAACGGTGGTGCCCCATGCTCCCGCCGCAACAAGGGCTAAGGCCAGCGCCGTCGACATCGGTGTCTTCGCATGCGGCGCTATGGCGATGCCATGGCTGCGGACGTAGCCCATCATCAGCTCGACGTTCGATGCGAATGCCGCGCGGTCGAGCGAGATGAGCGGCAGCGACATGATACCGTCATACGGTTTCCAGCCGCGGTTTGCGACATCTGCAAGCGCCAATGGTTCGTGGCCCGCGGGAAAGCCGCGGATACGGTCGTCGAGCACGATGGTGTCGGTGGAAGAGAGGCTGAGATCGGACATCGAATTAACTCTCGCTATTGTCACCGGCGGCCAGGCCGACCCGGTAGGTCCGGTTCGCCGTCGTGAAGAAAAGATCGCGCTGCTCATCAAGGCTCAGGGCCGCTGCGACGCTGCGGAAGGTGCTGTAGACCTCGTCGAAGGAAGCGTGCAGCCCGGCAACCGGAAAGTCGCTGGCAAACATCGCCCGTTTCGTGCCGAAGCAGGCAAGGCAATGGTCGATCACCGACGCAAGACTGGTGTGGGTCCAATGATTGTCATACGCGACGAGATCGGAGATCTTGATCTGCACGTTTTCCGCTCTCGCCAATTCCCTCAAGCCTTGTCGCCACAGCGCCATTCCTTCAGGACTTCGATCGGCGGGACTGCCGCAATGATTGAGCACGAAGAGCGTTTCTGGAAAATCGGACGCGAGGCGCGTTGCCTCTCCCATCTGCCAGGGAAACAGCATCAGATCGAAGACGAGGCCAAGACGCGTCGCATGTGCAAGTCCCGCCTGCCAGCGCGGGCTTGTCATCAGATGCTGCGACCGGGCGAAACTCTTTGCCGGATCGGGATGCCAGCTGACGATGTCGCGGATGCCGACCACCTGAGCGTTTGTGGCTTCTGCATCCAAAAGATCGAAGGCGAGGGGAGCGTCCAGCGGCACGCGGGCGACATAGCGACGGGCGACGCCGCCGGTCTTGTCCAGCCCATTCAGCCAGCGGCTTTCCTGCGATAGATGCGTGTCTGACCAGCCGGCCTCGACATGCACGGTGGCGACAATATTTTGGCCTGCCGCATCGGCCAGATAGTCGTCCACGCCATAGTCACGCTGTAAGGGAGCAATGCTGCCAAAGACCATCTCCTCGCCCGCAGCCGGTTTCTTTTGCAGCCAGGGATGCCGCCCAAGCGAAAGATCCCAGAGATGGTGATGGGGATCGATCACCGGTCCGTCGTAGCGCCGGCTCACCGCCGCGCCTCACGGCCCGAAATCAGCAGCAGCGCGAGGATCAGCGAGCCGAACATGATCGAACGCCAACCCGGCGAGGCGTTGACGACCGTGATCAATGCCGTCGTCGTAACCAATAAAATGGCGCCGGGAATCGTGCCCGCATAGGTTCCGCGTCCGCCGAGGATCGATGTCCCTCCAAGCACGACCGCTGCGATTGACGTCAGCAGATAGGGATCGCCGATACCGACATAGCCCTGACGGTTCATGCCAAGAATGAGAATGCCGGAAAGCCCGGAAAAGAAGCCGGAAAGTGTATAGAGGATAAGGGTACTGCGCGTGACGTTGATACCGGACAGGCGGGCTGCGATGGCATTGGCGCCGACGGCGAGGAACCGCGAGCCCATCGGCATGCGATGGAGAAGAACGAGCACGAACAGCGAAACAAGAATCCAGAGGATGATGCCGGCGGGAACGCCCAAGGGGCGGGCGGAGCCCAGCCAGATAACGGCGGCATTCGTCACCGACACCGCACTGCCGCCGGCGATCACGACCAGCAAGCCTTGAAGAAACGTCGCCATGGCGAGCGTCATGATGATCGGCGGCACGCGCAGGAAGGTTGCGCCGGCACCGTTGAGCAGACCGATGGCGGCGGCGATCGCCAGCGCGATGGCAACACCGACAAGGCCGGTCGAATCCCAATCCGGTGAGATCAGCGGCACCAGGATGGCGGTTACAGTGATGACCGCGCCGACCGAAAGGTCGATGCCGCCCATGATGATCACCAGTGTCTGACCCGCGGCCACGATGCCGATGACGGCGGAGAGCTCCAATATATAGCGCAGGTGTCCGTAGGCACCGAAGCCGCGCAGGGTCAGGCTGGCGACGATCCACACGAGAGCGACCAGAAGGGTGGTGAGCAAAGGCGGATTGCGAAACAATCCCTTGAGCAGTGACGATGCAGCGTTCATTTCTTCCTCCACCGGCCGGTCAGCTCAGGAATGGCGACGGCGCCGACGATAATGACACCCTGGGCGATGTACTGGGCAACCGGCGGAAAGCCCAAAAAGAACATGACGTTGATCATCACGGACAAAAGCAGGCTGCCGCAGATCGCACCGCGCATCGTACCCTTGCCGCCGAGAAAGCCGACGCCGCCAAGTACCGCGCCCGCGATCGAGTTCAATGTGAATGGATTGCCGATCACCGGGTCGCCTGAGCCTGTCTGCGCGGCGACGAAGAGGCCGGCGAGTGCCGCCAGCAATCCCGAAATGGCGAATGCCGTGACCTTCACCTTGGCAACCGGCACACCCGAGCGGAATGCGCCCACCGGATTTTCGCCGGCGGCGTAGATCCCAAGACCAAGCGGTGTCGCAAGGAAAAGTTTCCAGGCCACGATGATGATAATGAGGAGACCAAAGGCAACTGGCCGGTCGCCGGCGATAAGATCGGAAAACCATGGCGGGATGAAACCGCCGGGCCGCGGCAGGATGATCAACGCGATGCCGGTGATGATGAAGGATCCAGCCAGGGTCACGATGATGGCGGGGAGCCTGAGATAAGCAACGATCATGCCCGTCAGCGCCCCGATCACCAGACCGGCAACGGCAACGGCGACAAGCCCTCCCGCCATTCCGGCGGGATCAGCCATCGTGGTGGCCGCGATCACGGCACCGAGACTGACAAGGGGGCCGATGGCAAGCGTGATGCCGCCGTTCAGCATCAAAAGCGCCTGCGCCATCGTCACCAGTGCAAGCGGAAACCAGTTCTGGGTGAATTTTGAAAAGCCGCCGAGACTGAACAGACCGGGAAAAAGCCAGGCATAGAGCAGCACAAATGCGACGACGACGATGAATAGACCGCCAAGCCCGCGGTTCCGTCGGCTTTGGACGGCAAGGTAGAGATGGGAAGATGTCGTGCTGGCGTTCATGCCGCAACTCCTTTCGCGGGAACGCCCATGGCGGCGCCGACGATCGCCTCTTCGGAAATCTCGTCGCGGTCCAACGTCGCCACGATCCTGCCTTCGCTGAACACCAACACACGATCGCAGAGATGAACCAGTTCCGGTGTGTCCGAACTCAAGAGGATCACCAATTTTCCCTCGGCGGCAAAGCCGCGCAACATGTTGTAGATTTCGCGTTTCGTCTCAATGTCGACGCCGCGCGTGGGATCATTGAGAAGGAGCACCGACGGCGAGCGGGGAAGCCATTTGGCAAGTGCTACCTTCTGCTGGTTTCCGCCTGAAAGGGCCTGGACCGAGCGCGCGGTATCCCCCTTGATGGTCAGTCGCCTTGAAAGCTCGATGACGAGATTGTTTTCGGCTGCCCTATCCCGCAGCCCGGCCTTTACCAGCGTGCCGAGCGAGGGCAGGAGCAGGTTCGAGGCGATCGAATGCGGCAGGACAAGTCCTTCTTTTTTGCGATCGGCCGGAATGTAGGCAAGACCGGCGGCATTGGCGGCTCCGACGTTTGGAAGCAATCCGTCGACGCCGCAAAGACGCGCTTTGTTCGCTGTCGCGGGTGCTGCTCCGTAGAGGCCAAGCAAAAAATCTTCCTGCCCTTGGCCCACCAGGCCGCCGATCCCGACGACTTCTCCAGCGCGGGCTGCAAAATCGACGCCGCGCACCATTCCTGAGGTGAGCCCGTGGATATGGATGCGCTCCTCGCCGACAGGCGACGCCGTCCAGGGCGGGAAAAGGTCGCCCGCATCGCGCCCGACCATGAGCCGGACCAGACCCTCGGCATCGACGCCGGAAAGCGGCTGGTCCGCGGTGACGACCCCATCCTTCAGGACCGTCACATGCGAGCACAAGGCGCGAACCTCGTTCAGACGATGCGAGATATAAAGCAGTGCAATGCCTTGATCCCGCAACCGCAGGATCAAGGCCTGCAGGATGCCGGCTTCGTGGGCGGAGAGCGACGAGGTCGGTTCGTCGAGGATGAGAACGCGCGGCTTGCGAAACAACGCCTTGGCTATTTCCACCATCTGCCGTCGGCCGAGCGCCAGATTGCCGACAGGCGTATCCAGAGGTTCCGTCAGTCCGACGAGATTGCAGACCTCTCGTGCACGCAGGTAGAGCGACTTGTAGTCGATGAGGCCGAAGCGCCGCGGATAGGCACCAAGTCCGATGTTCTCGGCAATTGAGAGTTCCGGCGTCAGGCTCAGTTCCTGCTGCACGACCGCAATGCCGGCGGAGCGCGCCGCTTGGGGAGTGAAGCGCGTCACCGCTTTACCCTCCAGAAGAATTTCGCCGCCGTCCGGCGCCAAGGCGCCGGACAGAAGATTGATCAGGGTCGATTTTCCCGCCCCGTTTTCACCCAGGAGGGCGTGGACCCTTCCCGGCTGAAGCGCGATGCTCACGCCCTTCAAAACGGGGTTTCCGAAAAAGCCCTTCGAGACCTGCGCGGCTTGCAGCAGGGGTGGACGATCCGTCATGATCCAGACCTCTTTGTACGTGCCAGCGATCTTACTGCGCCAGCAGCTTGTCGAAGAGGGCCTTGTCATATTCCGAGTAGATGTAGCCATCGGCCGGAAACTTGCCGGCCCTGGCGATGAAGCTGTCGATATTGCTATCATCGATGACAGGAAGCGGAACCTTGACGAAGGCGGGGATAGTCTTGCCTTGTAGCGCCTGGACGGCGGCATAGACGGAGAGGGCGCCCAGCCAGTTCGGCTGCATGGTCGCCCAACCCTTGATGCCCTTCTGTTTCCAAAGTTCCAGGAATTGACGGGCATTTTCACCGGTGATCGGAACCGGATCGCGACCCTGGCGATCGAAGGCGAGCAGAGCGCCGGCCGAGAGTGCACCGCCGAGCGAAAGCACGCCGTCGATGTCGGAATTGGCAAACAGCAAGCTCGTCATGGCCTCTTGCGCCGGCGCGACGTTGTATTCCGTATTGGTTTCAGTGATGACCTGGATACCCTTGTTGGCATCGAGCACCGGCTGCGCACCCTTGCGGCGATCATCGCTGACGGAGACGCCGGCAGGGCCGTTCATGATGATGATCTTGCCCTTGCCGTGAAGCTGATCGACCATCCATTGCGCGGCCTTATGTCCCCATTCGTCGGAATCGGTGTTGATCTTGGCGGTCAGGTTCTTGGTGTCGACAAGGCTGTCGAAATTGACGACGGCAATCCCCTTCGAGCACGCATCCGAGATGACGCGGTCAAGAGCGGTGGACGAACCGGCTTCAACGATGATGGCGTCGACATTGGCGTCGATCATCGACTGGATCTGCTGGATTTGCGTCTGCGCATTGCCCTGGGCGTCAGTGATCTTCAGATCCTTGACGAGACCGTCCTTCTTCAGGGTCGCAACCTCGTCGGTGATCGTGCCTTCGGTCTGTTTCATCCAGGTTGGCACCGAATAAATATTGGCCCAACCGATCGTAAAGGGCGCCTTGCGGTCGCCCTTGATGCAGTTCGCAGCGGCATGTGCTGAGCTTGCCGACGCTACGGCGAATAATGCGACCGCACCGACGGTGGTCATGAGGTTCCGCGGTTTCGTGAGGTTATGCAGAAACTTGCTGTTCATCGTGTCGTTCCCCTTTTTTGATTTCGGACTTGCGAAGACATCAGTTGCATGATAGCGTCCAATATATTGGACATATGAACGAAATATTGGACAGCAAAACTATATGCCGTTTTAATAGGCTGGCAAGAGGCCTGATCAAATTTTGGCGTCGCGGTGGAGTTATGGCGATTGCGGCTCTATTGCCGGCATTGATGGCGGCAGACTTTAAGACCGGAGATAGTGTTGAATTCTGTCCAGAATTCACCCAGATTGCCGTCTTGCATTGCCTTGCCTCGAGCCGAGACTGGTCAATAACAAGCAGAAAAAGCATCAATTCACAGTGGAACGGACACTTCGGTGCCTCTGGGTAGGGACCGTTTCAGACCCTAGGCGTGTCAATGTCGATCCAGAGAAGATCGGCTAGTATGGAGCGCAGCTCCGGCCACGGCATTTCCTTCAGACGCGCGCCTGGATTTTCCATCTCGATAGGGGAATGCCATTTGGCGGTGACGCCGGCAATTGATTGGCGGGTTGTTCCAAGGGCTTCCGCCAATATCGCATCGGTATCCGCCATCTCCGCTTCTGCTTTGTGGGCGAGGGAGTATCCGATTTGCGCATTCGTAGCGTTCCATGCCTTCGCCAGAAGGCATGATCAAGAAGATAGGCCCGCTGGCGACAATCTGGCATTGGCCAGCCGCTTGGGGTGAATTAAGAGCTGAGGGCGCTTTTGATGGAGAGCAGGCTGCAGCTATTTGGAGCGGGAAGCCGGCTTGGGCTTTTTGGCGGTACTGATTCCGAGCTCGCGGTTCAGTTTCTTTTGCGCGAGCTTACGCGTACGGCGGATCCCCTCGGCCTTCTCGCGAGCGCGCTTTTCGGAGGGCTTTTCATAGGACTCGCGAAGCCGCATTTCCCGGAAAACACCTTCTTGCTGCAACTTCTTCTTCAAAAAGCGTAGTGCCTGATCGACATTGTTGTCTCTAACAAGGACTTGCAAGCTTTTCCCCTGATATAGCTGGTTCAGTTGTTCGGGGAGAGTTCATACGCTGAGAGCGGAGGACTTGGCAATGATACTTCGCGCGCCTCCTCAGTAATTTGACAAAATAAAGGGTTTGTTCAAGAGCGCCGTTCGCAGTTTGCATCCGAAAGTCCGTGGGTAGACCGGGTCGATGATGAGCGGAGAATTCCATAAGAGCACCAGCGGACTGACACCAGAGCGCCGGTTCGAATGCACTTAAGGCCCATCTTATCGTGGCCGCCGTGATGGCGACGGACCGTCGGACGCGAATCAAGCATTCGTTCCCGGCAGCCCGAAAGCCTGTTGGAAATATCGCCTGAAGGCCAGCATCTGTGGTGAGAATTCGCTGTTGGCGCGCCATGCCAGCCCGACATCCATCGGCGGAACGGGATCCTGGATATTGACCGTTTCGATGCGCCTGCCTTCCAGTGACCAGGGCCTATGAACCATATCGGACAGGATGGCGACGCCGAGGCTGTTGGCGACCATGGAGCGGACCGCCTCGATGGAGCTCGTGCGCAGCAGGACTTTAGGCTGATAGGGAGTGCCGCTCCAATATTTCAGCGACGAGTGAGCAGCCTCATCAACGGTCAGCATGATGTAGGGTTCCTCGGCGATCTCGCGAAGGCCGACGCCGTCGCGTCTCAATAGATTATGTTGAGCGGGCACCCAAAGGCGGCGAACGGAACTCAACAGCGTCTCCGTGGTTAGCATCGGGTTCAATATATTCGAGGTTAGCAGCACGGAAATATCGTAGCGGTTGGACAGCAGCCCTTCTTCGATGGTCTCGCGGTTCACCTCATAGAGCTGGATGCGCAGCCGCGGATACAGGCGCCGCATGCGTTCGATGTGGAGAGGCAGGAAGTATCCGATCACCGTATAGGTCGCGGCGACGACCAGTTCGCCTTCGATATCGCTGCTGACGAGATTGAGATGCGTGGCCTCGTCGACCTTCGCCAATATTTCATAGGCATGGGAGAGAAACTGCCGACCGGCGGCCGTCAACTCCATTCCCTGCGGTGTCCTGTTGAACAGCATGACACCCACGGTCAGTTCGAGATCCTTGATTGCTGCCGTTACCGCAGACTGCGAGATCGAAAGGTTCATGGCGGCATGAGAGATCTGACCGTATTCGGCGGTTGCAACGAAATATCGAAGCTGGCGCAGGCTGAGGCTCAACGTCTTTCCTTTATCGGTTAATCTGAAAAATCCTCGAACTAAATCAGATATCGACGCCGCAACTGCTGGCGAGCAACGATGTAATTCAATGCAATCTGACTAACTATCTGAATTAAATTGAATAATTCTGATGTCTTTTTGTGCGGCAATATCAACTTATCAGATAATGCCATATTGAAAATTGTATTTTTCAAATCCTGGTTTTCCTCCTAGCGTTTTGTTGCGGTCGCAGCTCCGAACATGCATGAGGAAATACGCTTGAAAGAAGTCGTCGACATCAATTGTGATATGGGAGAGGCCTTCGGCCGTTGGCGTATCGGCGATACGCGCGACGAACATCTCATTTCGCTCATCAGTTCAGCCAATATTGCGACCGGCTTTCATGCCGGCGACCCGAACCTCATGGACGAGACCGTGCGTTTGGCCGCCGAACATGGGATCGGCGTCGGCGCGCATCCGGGCTACAACGATCTGCAGGGCTTCGGCCGGCGAAAAATCAGCGGCACCAGCAAGGAAATCGTCAACGACCTGATCTATCAGGTGGGCGCGCTTCGCGAGTTTGCCCGCCGTCATGGCGTGCCGGTTCAGCATGTGAAGCCGCATGGCGCGCTCTATATGGAACTGGCGGCCAGCGCCGAATTGTCCCGGATTTTCATCCAGTATATGCGCACGGTGGCGCCGAATACGCCCGTCTTCTGCATGGCTGGTTCCGAGACGCATATCGCCGCTCTGGAGGTTGGACAGCCGGCGGTGCGCGAATTCTACGCGGATCGCGACTATGGCGACAATGGCTGGATCGTTTTCACCCGCGACGCCGGCCGGCCCGATCCCAAGGCCATTGCGAGGAAGGTTCTGCGTGCCTGCACCGAAGGCAAGGTCCGCACGGTGACCGGCGCCGACATCGATATTGAGTTCGAATCCATCTGTTTTCACTCGGACACGCTGGGAGCGCTGGAGATCGCCCAAGAAATGCGGGCGGCCCTTGTCGCCGCAGGGCTCCGGATCGCACCCATTTCCCAATTCCTGAACAACGAGCCAGCGCGGAGGCCACATGAGTAAGCTTGAGATCAAATCGCCCCTTCCGGGAACGTTCTATAGGGCTTCCTCCCCGGACGTGCCGGCCTTCAAGGCAGATGGCGATGCCGTTTCGGCCACCGATACGATCGGCCTTATCGAGGTCATGAAGACCTTCCAGCAAATTCCGGCGGGCCTCGACGGCAAGAACATCAAATTTCTCGTCGACAACGAAGAGCCCGTCATGGCCGGGCAGGTCATCGCCGAGGTCGAGGCATGACTATCCGGTCCGTGCTCATCGCCAATCGCGGTGAAATCGCCGTGCGGATCATCAAGGCGGCGAAGGCACTCGGCATCCGCACGGTCCAGGTTCATAGCGCCGCGGACGCGGATATGCTGGCGGTCAGGCTTGCGGACGAGGCCATCGATATCGGGTCGCCTGCGCCGAAAAAATCCTACCTGAACATCGAGGCGGTCATCGCCGCCGCAAAGGCGGCCGGCGTCGACGCCGTGCATCCCGGCTACGGCTTCCTGTCCGAAAACGGTGATTTCGCCGACGCCGTCGAGGCGATGGGCATGATATTCATCGGTCCTTCCGGCGATGCGATCCGCATGCTGGGCGACAAGGTGGCGGCGCGGCAGGTGGCGGCAAAAGCCGGCGTTCCGACGGTCCCGGGAAGCGACGGGCGGGTAGCCGGCCTCGATGACGCGCGTGCGCTGGCGGCAAGGATCGGCTTTCCGGTGATGATCAAGGCGGCGGCCGGTGGCGGCGGGCGAGGCATTCGCATTGTCGCCGATATCGCCGAGCTGGAGCAACAATTTCCGCTTGCCTCGGCCGAGGCGCTTGCCGCCTTCGGTGATGGTGGCCTCTATATGGAAAAAGTCATCACCCGCGCCCGGCATGTCGAGGTGCAGATTTTTGGCGACGGGCAGAATTTTGTCCATTTCTTCGAGCGCGAATGCTCGCTGCAGCGCCGACGCCAGAAGGTCTGGGAAGAGGCGCCTGCCTTCCTGCTGCCCACCGATGTACGCGATCGGCTCTGCGGGAGCGCCGTGGCGCTCGCCCGCGAGGTCGGCTATCGCGGTGCCGGCACGGTCGAATATCTCTACGACGACGAGACCGGCGATTTCTATTTCATAGAGGTCAACACCCGCATCCAGGTGGAACATCCGGTCACCGAGATGATTGCCGGTTTCGATCTGGTACAGGAGATGTTCAAGGTGGCGGGTGGTGCGGCCCTTTCGGTGTCGCAGGGCGATATCAGGGCGAGCGGCCATGCAATCGAGTGCCGCATCAATGCCGAAGACCCGTTCAAGGCGTTCCAGCCATCTCCGGGAACGATTACGAAACTCGCCGTTGCCGAGGGCGAGGGCATCCGGTTCGATACGATGCTCTACGAGGGCTATACGATCCCGCCCTTCTACGATTCCCTGCTCGGCAAGCTGATTGTGCATGCCGAGACACGCGAGGCATGCCTGGCAAAGTTGAGCACCGCGCTTCAGACGCTCGTCATCGAGGGTGTGCCGACCACGGTGCCATTGCATCTGGCACTGGCGCGCGATGCGAGCGTCGCCAAGGGCGCATTCCATACCCGCTTTCTCGAACACTGGCTGGAGAACGATTTCGTCGCTCTAGCCGGCCGGACCCAGGAGGTTGCCTGATGCCCGCACGCTACACATTCGGAGGTGACGAACATCTCTTCATTGAATGCAGCGATGAGATGTCGCTCGAGGCTTTCTTCAAGAGCCTGTCGATGGCAACCGGCGTTCGTGACAGCGCCATCAAGGGCGTCACTGAGATCTGCCCGGCCAATGCCTCCTTTCAGGTCAAGTTCAACCCGGATCTGATCAAGCCCGATGATCTTCTCAAGGAGGTGCGGGCGATCGAAGGAGCGGCCGAAAAGGCCGAACCGGTGATCAAGACGCGCATCGTCGAGATACCGGTCTTCTACAACGACCCCTGGACGCACGAGACCCTGATGCGCTTTCGTGAGCGCCATCAGGAGCCGTCCGGCACCGATCTCGATTATGCCGCGGGGATCAACGGCTACGGCGCGGTCGACGATTTCATCGCGGCCCATGCCGGCTCGCCCTGGTTCGTCTCCATGGTCGGTTTCGTTGCCGGCCTGCCGTTCATGTACCAGATGGTCGAGCGCCAGCGGCAGATCGAGGTTCCGAAATACCTGCGCCCCCGCACCGATACGCCACGGCTGACGGTCGGCCATGGCGGCTGCTTCGGCTGCATCTATTCGGTGCGCGGCGCGGGTGGCTACCAGATGTTCGGCATCACACCGATGCCGATCTTCGACCCGACGCAGACGACGAGCTATCTCCGCGACTTCATGGTGTTCTTCCGCCCGGGCGATATCGTCAAGTTCAAGCCGATCGATCGTGACGGCTACGACAAGGCGGTCGAGGAGGTGGACAAGGGCCTCTTCAGCCCGCCGATCCGCGAGGTCAGCTTCGATCTCAGGCAATATCAGACCGATATCGACGGCTACAATGCCAAGCTGGAGGGCGTGCTCTATGGCCATTAAGGTTCTTCATCATGGCCTGGCGACCACCATCCAGGATCTGGGCCGGCCGGGCTATTTCCACCTCGGCATTCCCGTTGGCGGCGCGATGGATCGCTATGCCATGCGCGCCGCAAACCGCCTCGTCGGCAATGACGAGGGTGCTGCCGGCCTGGAGGCTGTGTTCATGGGGCCGCAGCTGGAATTCTTGCATGACGCGGTGATCGCGGTGACTGGTGCCGACATGCCGGCCAAGATCGACGGCGTTTCCCAGCCGGGATGGACCGCATTGAAGATCAAGGCCGGCCAGGTCCTGAGTTTCGATTTCCTGAAGTCCGGCGCGCGCATCTATATCGCGGTGTCGGGCGGCATCGACGTGCCCGTGGCGCTCGGCAGCCGTTCGACCTATCCGATCGGTGCGCTCGGCGGCTACAAGGGTAGAGCGCTAGCGGTGGGCGACGAGCTCCCGCTCGGACAAGGCTCCGTGGTACAGGAGGGCCGGTCAGTCGAAGAAGGCCTGCGCCGCAGGCCCGGCACGCCCGCTGAGCTGCGGGTCCTGCCCGGGCTTTACTGGGACCGTCTGACGGACGAGGCCAAGACGAGCTTCTTCGCGGATCCATGGAAAGTCGCACCCGAAGCCGACCGCATGGGCTATCGCTTCCGTGGTGGCCGCAAGCTCGAATTCGTTGAGCGCAAGCAACCCTTCGGCGCCGGCTCGGATCCCTCCAACATCGTTGACAGCTGCTATCCCTACGGTTCGATCCAGGTGCCCGGCGGCACCGAGCCGATCATTCTGCACCGCGATGCCGTCTCCGGTGGCGGTTACTTCATGCTCGGCACAGTGATCTCCGCCGACATGGATCTGATCGGACAGTTGCAGCCGCATACGCCGACCCGTTTCGTCGAGGTGACGATGGAAGAGGCGCTCGCGGCAAGGGCCGAGCGGCAGGCGCTGATCGAGCGCATGCGCGCTTGCCTGATGTAAGGAGAAAAGCGATGGCCGTCTTCTCCGCCCTGCGTCCACGACAGAGCACGCAGCCGTTCAGCGGCCGCCGGCTCCTACTCGAGAACGCGCGTCAGATAGGCGGCCGTCACGCTCGGGCCGGGAATGATCGCAACGATCTTCATCTGGGCGATCATGCGTTTCACCGAGGCGTCAAGGTGGCTTTCCATCATAGCGGCGGCGGCGCTCACGGCGCCGCGCAGCAGCAGTTCCGTCACCAGGCGAAGCTCGGTGATGACAGCGGGATCGCCCGGCAGGCCAAGCCGCCGCAACAGCCGCTCGGTCGCCGTTACCGGCAGAAGATTGTTACGGATCGATTCCTTCAATCGCTCATTCGGCGTTGCCAGGATGCAAATGTCGATGAAATCCGCATAAATGGCTTCCAGAGCCTTGAGATGATCGGCGATGTCGTGCCTTTCCAGTTCGGACAGGCGCTGAAAAAGCTCGCTCAGCCTGCTGCGATCAACACATCCGGCCCCGGCGATCAGCGCCTGGGGTTCGAGCATTCCGCGCAGCACGAAATGATCCTTGATCATTTGCGCCGTCAGCGGACCGGCGATCCAATGGGACGATTGGTTCTTGCGCACGAGACCGCGCTCGCGCAGGCGCGTGAGCACATCGCGCACCACGGTGCGGCTGACGTTGAAATGATTGGCCAGCTCGATCTCGATGATACGGTATTGCCCGAAGACGACGCAGCCGGCCACGTCGGCCTCGACGGTGTTGTAGATCCGCTCCCAGGAGGAGCGGCTTTGCAGCGCCTCGTCGGCATGGCGCGGGATGGTCAGGCCCAGCGTCTTGATGTCGGTTCGGTTCGGTTCGATGCCCTGATCGGCAGGCCCAACGAGATAGCCACGGCCATTGAAGCGATGCACGAGCCCTTCGCTTTCAAGGGCCTGGAGGGCCCGTTGAACAGGTGCGCGCGAAATCTGAAGAATCTCAGCGATCGGACCCTCGAGAAGCACGACGCCAAGCGGCAGTGTGCTGTCCTCGATGTTGCTGCGCAGAACATCCTCCGCGATCTCATAGCGCTTCTGCGCGTTGGGTCGTGCGCCGTATTCTGTCATCTCAGTCAATGTGCCCACACCATTCCGATGCCTCACTCTTACGCTATTTATAGCGGTAAAATAGCTCTAAAATAAATGATTATTGAATACAAAGTTTGATTTTTCTTTGGGGCTTATGCGAATGGATGGCGCGATCTTATTGCGGCGCCATGCCGGTATGTGCCCGATTTTACGGAATCTTTGCGCGAAGGTCGCGGCTCGACGACTCTTCGGCGGGCATTCTATGCGCCAATTTCTGGGCGACTGGCTGGAGTAGATGCGCTCTCATACTGCCTGCTGCACCCCTTCAGTCTTTCATCCGCAATTTTGATTGTTGCCGCCGTTCGCTTTGTTTAAAAAGTCTATTGAATACAAAAATCATTTATGTAATGCTTCAAGACATCAAGGCGCTCGTCAGAAGCGCTACAGGTGGAACTCGTTGAAACGCCAAGGAACATCTCTTTGAAGCGCATGTGATGCATGCGTGACGGCTGACGCCCAGCGCTCGGATCGATCCGATTCCGAGCCGCGGCGGAGCTTTGTCCGGAGGATGGTCCTTGCCTGGAACTGGTGGGAAATCGGTGTCGACCGTTCTTCAACTCAAACAAGTCGCCAAGTCCTATGGCGGCGTACCGGCGCTGGCCTCGGTGGATTTTTCCCTGCCAGGCGACGCCTATATCTCGCTGCTTGGCCCCAGCGGTTCGGGCAAGACGACGCTGCTGCGCGTCATCGCCGGTTTCGAGGAGCCCGATGCCGGTTCGATCCTGTTTCATGGCGAACGTCTCGACGGGGTTCAGCCGCATGCGCGCGGCATCGGTTTCGTCTTCCAGAATTTTGCTCTCTTTCCCCATCTCTCGGTCACCGACAACGTCGCCTTCGGCTTGCGTAACAGGAAGGTTGATCCGGTCACGGATCCCGCCATCGTCGCCGCAAGGGTTCGCGATATGCTGGCCCTCGTCGGGCTCAAGGGCTTGGAGGATCGCGGCGTCACGCAGATATCGGGTGGCCAGCGCCAGCGCGTCGCATTGGCACGCACCCTGGTGACGGAGCCGAAGATGGTGCTTCTGGACGAGCCGCTTGGCGCGCTCGATGCCAATTTGCGCAGCCGCATGCGAACCGAGCTGAAGACGATCCGCGAACGCTGCGGCGTCACCTTTCTGCATGTGACGGGCAGCGAGTCCGAAGCGCTGGCGATGGGCGACATGGTTCTGGTGCTTGATCAGGGCTGCATTGCGCAGGCCGCGACCTCCGATGTGATCTACAACCGTCCGGCCTCGGCGGCCGTGGCGCGCTTTCTCAATTGCTACAATCTGTTTGCCGGCGATGTCGTCGACGATCACTTCGTCAGCCAGACCGGCCGTTTCCCGCTGAACGCTTCGCTCAGGAAAGCGCCGCAGCCGGGCTATGCCATCCGCCATGATCGCGTCGCCATCCGCCCTTTCGATGCGGCAATTTCCACCGAAGAAATCCGCATCGACGGGGATTTCATCGCCAGCGAATATTCCGGCGCGGCCATCAATTCCTTCTTCGCGCTCAATGACGGGCGCGTCTTCGAGGTCGAGTCGCATCTCAGCCATTCGCGCCCGCCCGCCTTTGTCGAAAAGAGCCGCTACGCGCTGGTCTGGAAGAAGGAGGACGCCCTTGTCTTCGGCTGACACGCGCTTCCTGCACCGGCCCAACGGATCTGCCCAGGAGAACGAGAGATGACCATGGTCGTAACGAGCGAGGATGCCGTGCAGGAGACGACGGTCACGCGCCGTCCATCGAGAAAGGCTCTGTGGCTGCTGGCGCCGGGCGTGCTCTGGATGCTGCTCTTCCTGGTCCTGCCGCTTTTGATGATGGTCTATGTCTCCTTCTGGACCCAGACGACCTTCAAGATCGAGCCGACGCTCACCCTGCAAAGCTGGATCACCTTTCTCACGAGCCCGACCTATCTCGGTGCGCTCTGGACCACCGTCCGCATCTGGCTTCTCGTCCTGTTGTCGACCCTCGTCGTCGGCTATCCGGCGGCGCTCTTCGTCGGCCTTCTCGTCAAGAACAAGACATTGCAGACCGTCCTGCTTGTCCTCTGCGTGATCCCCTTCTGGACGTCGTTCCTGATCCGCGTTCTTGCCTGGCGCCCGATGCTCGGCACCGAAGGCGCGATAAACATGATCCTGATGAACCTCGGCGTCATCCATCAGCCCATCGAGGTGCTGCTGTTTTCCGAGCTGTCGGTGATCATCGGCATGACGCAGATCTATTGCGTCTTCATGGTCGGCCCGATCGCCTTCATGCTCGGTCGCATCGACGCCTCGGTCATCGAGGCCGCCCAGGATCTCGGCGCCGGCTTCTGGCGCATCTTCCGCACGATCATCCTGCCGCTTTCCCTGCCGGGCGTGGTCGTCGGCGCGATCTTCGTGTCGGTCATGGTGCTTGGAGAGTTCGCCACCTCTGCGGCGCTGTCCGGTCGCAAGGTCAACCTGCTGGGCAACATCATCGTCACCCAGGTCGGCTCGTTGAAATGGGCCTTTGCGGCAGTGGCCGGTGTCGTGCTGACGATCATCATGGGGGCGGTCGTTGCCGTGCTTCTCAAGATCGTCGATCTGAGAAAGGAGCTCTGATCATGAACGCAAGCGGCATCAAGCTCGGCCTCGGCGTCTACACTACCCTCTTTCTCGTTTTTCTCTACGGACCGCTGGTGGTTCTGGCGATCCTGTCGTTCCAGACCGGCCCGGAGGGCGGCCCGCAATTCCCGATCATCGAATGGTCGACTTATTGGTATCGGCATCTGTTCGGCCTGACGCCGCCCTCGCGCATTGCGCCGCTGCCGATCGATCAGTCGCTGATCCGCTCGCTGGCGCTTGCGGTGATGACCATGATCGTCTCCACCGTACTCGGCGTGACCTCTGCCCAGGCCTTCCGGCGCAAATTCCGCGGCTCCGGTGTCGTCTTCTACCTGATCGTCCTCGGCATGATGGTGCCGGGCGTGCTGGTCGGGCTCGGCATGGCGCTGGTTGCCAATACATTCGGCATCGACCGCCATTGGTGGAGCACGGCATTCGTCCTCCACGTCGTCTATACCTTTCCCTTCGCTTTCCTGGTGATGCTGGCGATCTTCAACAGGTTCGATCCGAGCATGGAGGAGGCCGCCTGGTCGCTCGGCGTGACGCCGGCGCGGACGTTCCGCAAGGTCACCTTTCCGCTGATTTTCCCCGGCGTGCTCTCGGCCATGCTGTTTGCCTTCACGCTCTCCTATGACGAATTCTCGCGCACCTTGTTTGCGTCCGGCCGCGAATTGACGCTGCCGCTGGCGATCTACGGCACCTTCTCGGTCGAGGTTCATCCCAATGTCTTCGCCTTCGGCGTCCTGACGACCCTGTTTTCCTTCGCGCTGCTCGGCACCTACGCCACCCTCATGGGGCTGTCCGTTCGCCGCGCCAGGCGCATCCGTGTTCAGGAGGACGCATGATGACGAGAAAACCTTCGGCGATCGTGACGGGTGCGGGTTCCGGCATCGGCCGGGCGATCGCGCACAGGCTTGCCGCTGACGGCTACGGCGTGCTGGTGAACGATCTCTCGCTCGATCGCGCGCAGGCTGTTGCGGACGAAATCGGCAAGGCGGATGGCTTGGCTAGTGCCGCAGCCGGCGACATTTCCCGACCCGAGGATGTGACCGCGATCCATGCCGCTGCCGTGGCGCGACATGGTGAAGTCGATCTCCTCGTCAACAACGCGGGCATCGTGCATCAGGCATCCTTCGAAAAACTCGCGCTTGAGGATTTCGACCGCATGTTTGCCGTGCATGTGCGCGGCACGTTCCTGATGACCAAGGCGGTTTTGCCTTCAATGCTCGAGCGCGGCGAGGGGGGCATCATCAATGTCGCCTCCCAGCTCGGTCAGATCGGTGGCATCGAGCTGGTTCACTACTCCGGCGCCAAGGCGGCGATCATTGGTATGACCAAGGCGCTCGCCCGTGAGGTTTCCAGTCGCGGGGTGCGCGTCAACGCCGTCGCGCCAGGGCCGATCAACACGCCGCTGGTGCTTGGCCTTTCGGACGAATGGCGCGAACGCAAGAAGCACGAACTGCCGCTTGGCCGGTTCGGCGAACCGGAGGAGGTGGCCGCGACGGTAGCGTTTCTCGCGTCCCCCGCCGCCAGCCTTTTTGTCGGCCAGACGCTCGGACCGAATTCCGGCGATGTGATGCTTTGAGAGGAAGATCGATATGACAACGACTGAAAAGCGCATCGTGATCGTCACAGGTGCAGGCATCGGGATCGGCCAGGCGACGGCGAAGGCCTTCGCGGCTCTCGGGGATCATGTCGTCGTGACGGATATCTTGAAGGCGGAAGGCGAAGAGACCGTCCGCGACATCGTCGCCTCCGGCGGATCGGCCGAGTTCCAGTTCTATGATGTCCGCTCGACGGAGGCGGCCAATGCGCTGGTTGCGGATCTGGAGGCGCGGTTCGGCAGGATCGACGTCATCGTCGCAAATGCGGGCATCGCCCATCGCACGCCGCTTGCAGACCTCAGCGACGACAAGTGGGATCTGACATTCGACATCGATCTCAAGGGTATCTTCCGGCTGGTGCGCGCCGCCGCAACCGGCATGAGGCGCCGTAGATCGGGGAGCATCGTTGCGCTCTCCTCCATCATGGGTGTCGCCTACGGCTGGGATGAGCATGTGCATTATTCCGCCGCGAAATCGGGTGTCGTCGGGCTGGTGCGCGGGCTGGCGGTGGAACTCGCCAAGGATGGCGTGCGGGTCAACGGGGTCGCGCCTGGCTACATCCGCACCGCGCAACTGCTGTCCGAGGAAAATTCGCTGGGTGCAGAAGGTGCCGAGAAGGCTCCGCAATTCATCCCCATAGGTCGGATCGGCGCTCCCGATGATATCGCCGATGTCATCGCATTCCTCGCGTCGAACAGCGCGAGATACATGACCGGCCAGGTTCTGGTCGTGGATGGCGGCCTTCTCGTAGGCCGTTACTGATCGCGGAGATCCCGGCGGCAACATGCCCTCGGGCGGCTGGCGATACGACAATGAAAGAAGCCCACAGCGGCTTCAGGGAACAGCAAACAACACTGGAGAACAGAAATGTCCAAAATGGAAATGAATAGACGCTCTCTGTTGAAGCATTCCGCTGGCGTGATGGCTCTTGCCGCCATCGGTGGCGGGACGTCCTTGCTTTCGTCGCGCACCGCCTTCGCGCAGGCCGCCAATCTTGCCAGCGAGCAGCTGCGCACAATCGGCCTATCGGTCACCGTACAGGAGCGCATCCTCGCCGATTTCCGCAAGGCAAGCGGCGTCGGCCAGACCTCCGGCACGGCGGCGACCTTCCCGGATGCGCAGACGAAGATCCTGTCGGGCTCCAAGGATTATGATTGCTGGGAGATCATCGCAGAGCGCCTGCCGTCGATCGTCATGACCAACAATGTCGAGCCGGTCCCGGCCGCTTCGCTGAAGAACTGGGCCAATATCCGCGACACCTTCACCAAGCCCTCCGACAAGTGGGGCGCCAAGCAGCAGATCGTCGGCCAGATCTGGGCCGACGACGCTCAGACGACGCTGAACATGGTTCCGGCGGTCTATAACTACGACTCCATCGGCTACAATCCCGATGTCCTCAGCGCTGAAGAAGCCAATAGCTGGGCGGCACTCTTCGATCCCAAATGGAAGGGCAAGTCGGGCATCAACACCGATCCGCTGATCGCCTTTGGCCAGGCCATCATGGCGATGAACACGCTTGGTCTCCTGAGCGTGAAGAACCCCGGCAATCCAAGCACGGCGGAAATTGACGAAGCCGCGAAGTTCCTTGTCTCCAAGAAAAAGGACGGTCAGTTCCGCGCCCTTTGGGGTGATTTCGGCGAGCTGGTCAACCTGATGGCCTCCGGCGAGATGGTTGTCTGCGATGCCTGGCAGCCGGCAGTCATGGCCGTCAAGGCGCAGGGCAAGCCCTGCAAATATGCCGTGCCGAAGGAAGGCTATCGTGGCTGGGCAATCGGCCCGTCGATGATCGCTGGCACGACCAACAAGGAGGCCGTGATCGCCTATGCCGATTATTGGCTGTCCGGCGAGCCGGGCATCACCGTCTCCGAGCAGGGCTATTACTCGCCGTCCACCAACATCAAGAACGTCATGGCGCCCGACAAATACGCCTTCTGGTACGAGGGCAAGCTCTGGGTCGGTGCGGCGGAGCGCGGCATCAAGGAAGGCGATCTGCGCGACGGCGGCTCGCTGGAAGAACGCGCCAAGAACGTCGCCTATTGGCACCAGTGGCCGGACGAATACGACCATCTCGTCCAGAAGTGGGACGAGTTCCTGAACGCCTGACGCAATGCCGGAGCGGCCTGCCGCTCTGCACCTGAAATGCGAGGAGACCGGCTGGCGGTCTTCTCGCTCGCGCCTGGAGAATGGTTATGATTTACGACCTGGAACTCATCAATGTCGGCAAGGTCTACGACAACGGCACGCCGGCCGTCGCCGATTTCAATCTGGCGGTCACCAAGGGCGAGTTCATCGCCTTCCTGGGGCCATCGGGCTGCGGCAAGACGACGACGCTGCGGATGATCGCCGGCTTCGAGACGATTTCCTCGGGCGACATGATGATAAAGGGCGAGCGGATGAATGACGTGCGGCCGCAGAACCGCCCGACGTCGATGATCTTCCAGAATTATGCGCTGTTTCCACACATGAGCGTCCGCCGCAACGTCGGTTACGGCCTTGAGGTCAAGGGTATCGCAAAACCCGAGCGTGATGCCCGCGTCGACCGGATTCTGGCGACGCTCGGACTGGAGGATATTGCGGAGCGCAAGCCGGACAGGCTTTCGGGCGGCCAGCGCCAACGCATCGCGCTTGCTCGTGGTCTCGTGGTGGAGCCCGACGTTCTCCTGCTGGATGAGCCGCTCGGAGCTCTCGACGCCAATCTGCGCAAGGCGATCCAGAACGAGCTGAAGCTTTTGCAAAAGAGGCTTGGCGTGACCTTTATCTTCGTCACCCATGCCCAATCCGAGGCGCTGGCGCTCTCCGACCGGATCGTGGTGATGAACCAGGGCCGGGTCGAGCAGATCAGCCCGCCGCATCAACTCTATACCCGGCCGAACACGCCATTTGTCGCGCAATTCATCGGCCGTAACACGATCTTTCACGGCGAGGTGGCCGGCAGCGAAGGCGACAACACCGTCGTCAACACCCCGCTCGGCCTGCTGTCGGGGCGCCCGAATGGCGCGGTTGCCGGTAAGGGGAAGGTCGATATCGTCATCCCGTCCGAGGCGATCGAGGTGCATGCCAGCGAAGGCGCGGACCGCCAGCGCATCGCCAGTGCCTTCGGCGGCAATGTCGTCGGCGCCCGTATCGAGCGTTTCGACGTCGTCGGCCATATCTCGCACCTGACCGCCAGTCTTCCCGACGGGCGTTCGCTCGCGCTCGAGGCGCATGTCGACAAATACAGGCCCGGCGCCTTTGCGGTCGGCGCCGGCGTGTTGCTCGCCTGGAACCCGGCGGAAGCAACTGTCATTCCCGCCTATTAAAACCATAGAAACCCAAGGAGGTACTTCCCATGGCGAAAGAAATTCTCTGCAGTTTTGGCGTCGATGTCGATGCCGTGGCCGGCTGGCTCGGCTCGTATGGTGGTGAGGATTCGCCCGACGATATTTCCCGCGGCCTTTTTGCCGGCGAAGTCGGCAGCCCGCGGCTGGTCAAGCTGTTCGAGCGCTTCGGCATCAAGACGACCTGGTTCATTCCCGGCCATTCGATCGAAACCTTTCCCGAGCAGATGCAGGCCGTCGCGGATGCCGGCCATGAAATCGGCATCCATGGCTACAGCCATGAAAATCCGATCGCGATGACGCGCGAGCAGGAGACCGAGATCCTCGACAAGTGCATCGAGCTTGTCACCAAGCTTTCCGGTAAGCGCCCGACGGGCTACGTCGCGCCCTGGTGGGAATTCTCCAACGTCACCAACGAGCTGCTGCTCGAGCGCGGCATCAAATACGACCATTCGTTGATGCATAAGGATTTCACCCCCTATTATGTGCGTGTCGGCGATAGCTGGACGAAGATCGACTATTCGAAGAAGCCATCCGACTGGATGGTGCCGCTGAAGCGCGGACAGGAAACCGACCTGATCGAGATTCCCGCCTCCTGGTATCTCGACGACCTGCCGCCGATGATGTTCATCAAGAAGGCCCCGAACAGCCACGGTTTTGTCAATCCGCACGATATCGAGCAGATGTGGCGCGATCAGTTCGACTGGGTCTATCGCGAGATGGACTATGCCGTCTTCCCGATCACCATCCATCCCGACGTTGCCGGTCGCCCGCAGGTGCTGATGATGCTCGAGCGGCTCTATGCCCATATGATCAAGCATCCGGGCGTGAAATTCGTTACCATGAACGAAATCGCCGACGACTTCGCCGCGCGCTTCCCGCGCAAGAAGTAACAAGCGGATAAGGCCTGTGAGGAGGTAGACACCATCATGTGCTCGCTCTGCGGTGTTCTCGGCGGCAATGAACACTGGACCGACGCTGCGGCGCGGCCCGGGGTGTTTACGCGCAATGACAGCCGTCTCGACCGGCGGCGGGAGCGGTCCAACCGCGTCGCCGCCGCCAATCGCATGCTTGCGGCCTTCGGCCTTGTTCTGTCGGATTGGCAGGGCGCCTCGTTCGTCCTCTCCACGAAGACAGGCAAGAACGAGATCGTCGAGGATCTGGGGCATCTCTGGCCGGCGGCCGAGCGGCTCGTCGGCCGTCCCTGTGATCCGCTCGATCCTGGCCTGATCGCCCGCATGGAGGTCAGCCGTGTCCTATGAACAGCCCGGCTTCGTGACGGTCAATCTCCTTACCGGCTTTCTCGGATCGGGAAAGACGACGCTGCTCCGGCGGCTGCTCGCAGAGGAAGCCTTTGCCGACGCCGCCGTGCTGATCAACGAATTCGGAGAGATCGGCCTCGATCATCACCTGATCGAGCGGATCGATGACGAGATCGTGCTGCTGCGCTCCGGATGCGTATGCTGCACCGTTCGCGGCGAGCTCGCAGACGCGCTCAAGGATCTCTATTCCAAGCGCGAACGGGGGCTGGTCCCACCGTTCCGGCGCGTCATCATCGAGAGCACCGGGCTGGCGGATCCCTTTCCGGTCCTCTCGACGATCAAGGCGGATCCAATCCTCCGGCATCATTTTCGGCCCGGAAGCGTCGTGACGGCGGTGGATGCCATCAACGGGCAGCGTCAGCTCGATACCTATATTGAGTCCAACCGGCAGGCGGCGATTGCCGACCGGCTTGTCATCACCAAGATCGATCTTGCCACCGATAGCGAGAGACAAGCCCTGGAAAGCCGCCTGCGGCGCATCAACCCCGATGCGCTCCTCGTCTGCGCTGGGGATGATGATCTGGATTTGTCCTCGCTGTTGCAGGACGCGACGACAATGCGCGGCGATCACGTCCAGTCGCCGAGCGGCTTTTATTGCGAGGAGCCGGTCTGGCTTACCAATGCCGATGGCGCTCCGCATCGTGCCGCCATCTCCTCCGTCACCATGACGGTGGATCGCCCCATCGACTGGACCGCATTCGGCATATGGCTGACCATGCTGCTCAATCGCCACGGCGAGCGGGTCCTGCGGGTCAAGGGTATTCTCAATCTTGTGGGCGAGGAGCGGCCGGTTGCCATTCATGGCGTGCAGCATCTTGTCCACACGCCCGTTCACATGGGAGCCTGGCCCTCAGACGATCGGAGCTCCCGTCTGGTCTTCATTCTGGACGGGCTCGACGGAGAAGTGTTGAAACGGTCCTTTGAGGCTTTTACGCTGGCGGATGTGGATGTCGGGCCGCCTCTGGCCATCCCGGCGGAATAGGATAAGTCATTCCTTCATGAATAAGCATCAGTCTCCGGCAAAGGCCAATTCCGCACCTGCGCTGCATCTGGCCGGCCCGCCGAAACTGCGCATTCTCGGGACAGCCATTTCGCTGCTCGAGGAACTGCGCATCCGGGCTCAGGACGATCTCGGCATCGAGGTGACGTTCGACAACAATGACTTCCTCACCACCCAGTACAAGGCAGCGAGGGAGCCCGAGACCTACGACATCTACGATCAATGCTTTCACAATCTCGATATTGTCTGGCATTGGCGCGCGATCCAGCCGATCGACACGAAGCGCATCGTCCTGTGGGACGAGATCAACGATCTGACCAAGACCGGCCATATCGGCCCCAACCCGCGGCTGGGGCTCGGCGACGTGCCGGCACGCAAGCTGTATGTGCAGCCGAATCTGGCGCTCGGCGACACGCCTTCGCGTTTCATCTCCATGCTGCCGACGACACATAATTTCGACAGTTTCGCCTACCGAACCGATCAGGCGCAAAATGACGTCGGCATGCATTCCTGGAGCGCGCTCTTTGACGCGACATGGGCCGGGCGCGTGGCCCTGGTGGACGAGCCTGCCATCGGCATTTTCGACGCGGCGCTGGCCGCGCAGGCTGCGGGCCTGATGTCCTTCGATGATATCGGCAATATGTCGGTGCAGGAGATCGATCGGCTGATCGACCTGCTCGAAGAGCGCAAGAAGGCCGGTTTCTTCCGTGACTTCTGGAAGACGGCTGAAGACGCCGCCCGGCTGATGATCGCCGGTGAGACCAGCGTTCAAAGCATGTGGTCGCCGGGTATCGGCATCCTGAATTCCAGGGGCGTGCCGGTCGAGCAGGCAGTGCCGGCCGAGGGTTATCGCGCCTGGCACGGCGGTCTGTGCCTGTCGAAACAGCTCAGCGGTCGTCTTCTCGATGTCGCCTACGACTATCTGAACTGGTGGATATCGGGCTGGCCTGGTGCGGTCGTCGCTCGACAGGGATACTACATCTCGACCCCGCAGCGCTCGCGTCAGTTCATGACGCCAGCGGAATGGGGGTACTGGTATGACGGGGTCGCCGCGACCGAAGACCTGCCAGGCCCGGATGGGCAGATCAGGATAAGGGCAGGCTCGATGCGCAGCGGTGGGTCCTATTGGCAGCGCGCCAATTGCATTGCGGTTTGGAATACGACAATGGATGAGCACAATTATCTCGTGCGTCGCTGGATGCAACTTGTCGGTGGCAAGGGAGAGTAGGGACTATGACGCAGACGCATCGCGGCAAGTCGATCGCGCAGTTGTCGGTCCTGATTCAGTCCGGCAGACTCGATCCGGTCGCGCTGGCCGAAGAAAGCCTGGATGCTATCCGGAGCCATGGGGACCAGGCGATCTTCACACGGCTGCTCGATGTGCGTGCGAAAGAAGAAGCGGCGGCTTCGTCAAGGCGGCTGCGCGAAGGGCGTTCGCGTGGGCTGCTGGACGGCATTCCTGTCGCTTGGAAGGATCTGTTTGCAATCGCCGGCCTGCCGACGACGGCCGGGTCGATCGTGCTTGCGGATGCCGAACCCGCGCAGGATGATGCCGATGTCGTCAAGGCGCTGAAGGCGGCAGGCATGGTGAGCGTCGGTCGGGTCAATATGAGCGAGTTTGCTTTTTCCGGCCTTGGCCTCAATCCGCATTATGCTACGCCCCTCAATCCTTTGGCCACGGATGTCGCACGGAGTCCGGGCGGCTCGTCTTCCGGTTCCGCCGTTGCTGTCGCCTCAGGCTTGGTGCCGGTGTCGATCGGCACGGATACGGGCGGCTCGGTGCGCATTCCATCCGCTTTCAATGGGCTGGTTGGTTACAAGGCAAGCCGTGGGCGCTACAGCATGGACGGTGTCTTCCCCTTGGCCACCAGTCTCGATTCGCTCGGACCTCTTTGCCGAAGCCGTCCAGGACGCCGTCTGGGTCGATGCGGCGATGCGTGGCCGTGCGGCACCTGATGTCATCCGAGCGAGCCCCGAAGGCGTATCGGTCGTCGTGCCGACCAACGTCGTCATGGATGATGTCGAGGAGGGGGTGGCCCAGGCTTTTCAGGCGGCGCTCGCCCGGCTGAGCGCTGCTGGCGTCAAGGTTCGCCATGCCGCTTTTCCGGCTTTCGACAGGCTGTTTCAGGTGATGGCGGAGCATGGTCCGCTGGTGACCGCCGAGGCATTTGCCCTTCATCATCGACTGCTGGCGGGGCTGGACGCGCTGCTGATGGATCGGCGGGTTGTCGCTCGCATGCGCCTCGGCGAAAAGATCACGCTGGTCGGTTATCTCGAAATATTGAAGGCGCGAAAACGACTGATTGAAGACGCCACCAGTATGGTCGGACCGAATGAGTTCGTCGCCTATCCGACGGTCGCCCATGTCGCGCCCGCCCTTGCGCCGCTGGAGGCGGATGACGAGTTATTCGTTGGTGTTAACTTCAAGACGCTGCGCAATACCTTGATCGGCAATTTCCTCGATTGGTGTGGCGTATCCCTGCCTTGCGGCACTGGAGAGGCCGGCATGCCGGTGGGATTGCTGTTCTCTGCCCCGCGGGGTCGGGACGAGCATCTATTGGCCATGGCAATGGCCTTGGAAGATATCGTTATCGGATAGATCGAACCGACATGCTCATCAATGTCGTTCGCCTTCTGCATCGGCTCGGGCTGAGTCATTAAAAAAGCCTGGGGGCAAGCAGCATCAGCGTCCGCAGATCGCACGGGCGCGTTAGCGCCTGCGCAAGAAGGCCGCCCGCAGCTTCGATGCCATCACTCATGCTCTCGGCGATGTCTGCAACTTCTTCTCCGTCACCGAATGCTGCAACTATTTCAAGGCTGCTGGATATGAAGCCAGTTAAACGTGATACGCTTTAGGCTCCGGCGGATTGAGAACGGCCCGCAAGAATTGAGCTTAACTCGGGGCGGGACACGTTCATCCCGGTCTCACGCTGTCAATATCAGAACATTTGCGTCATCGGCAGGGTCGACGAGCGTGCGTTGAAACTCGCCGCGCAGGAATGTCGCAAGCTGCCTCACCGGCAGGCGAGGCTGCTGCGGCAGAACCATTGCCAGCCGCAAGGTCGGAAGCTCCGGCATCCCGTCCTCGGGTCCGAGTTTTCGCCAACTGGCCGGGACTGCCGACTCCGGAAGCACCGTTAGCAAATCTCCGGAATGAACCGCCAGCTGAATGCCGGCGATGTCGGAGGACGAATAGACGATGCGCCACCGGCGGTCTGCTCGATCCAGCGCCGACAGTACCTGCGGCCGCGCCCGGCAGCCTTCCGGAAACAGCGCGAGCTGAATGCAGTTCTCGCGTTCCGGATAGCGATCCGCCGCTGCGCACCAGACCTGCTTTTCCAGCCGAATGATCTCGCCTTTCGGCTCCACGGCGTTCTGCGTGATGATGGCGATGTCCAGCTCGCGGTTCTCGACCATGTATTCAAGACGATGGGAGAAATCATATTGAAGGTCGAGACTGACCTTTGGATATTGCGGCACGAAGCGCTGCATCAAAGCGGTGCCGAACAGCGTCAGATAGTCGTCCGGCATGCCGAGCCGAACCCGGCTTTCGTTGCGGCCCTCGAGCAGGGTGGCCAAAGCCTCGTCTTCGATCGCGCGTATCCTGCGCGCATACCCCAGCAGCCTTTCCCCGATCGGCGTAAGCGTGACGCGGCGATGGCCGCGATCGAACAGACGCAGGTCGAGGCGTTCCTCCCACTTGCCGATGGCCATGCTGACGGCCGCTTGCGTGCGGCCCAGCCTCTCGGCCGCGGCCGTAAAGCTTCCGGTTTCGGCTACAGCCACAAAGCTGGCCAAAGCATCGCTATCGAGGTTGCGCATGTGTCATACTCCTGTCGCCAGGCATTCGTCCCAGGCCGTAGATCTATTTCCCCATCCTGTTCAAGTAACCATCCGGGGCTGGCGGCAGCAATGCCTGCCGTATGCGGAGAGCCTTGAGCTTTCGGGCATGTATCAGCGGCGCTTATGCGAGAATAACAAATCTGTCATTTTCAACACCGCTCCGCCGATTATCTTGATGCTGCGTCAACACAACAAGAACGTAAAGGGGAATTCATGTTTCGTCGTATGGAACGCAATCGTTTTGTCACAATAATGGCCGGCGGCGTTATTGGCCTGTCGAGCCTCTGGGCCAGTACGGCGGATGCCGAAACAACTTTGAGGCTGGCCCATGCTTCCGCGCCCGAAAGTCTCATCAATCAGGCCGTCCAGAAATTCGCGGATGAAGTGAGCGAGATCTCAAAGGGGTCGGTCAAGGTACAGATATTTCCGAATGCACAATTGGGCGATGAAGGCCCGATCGCCGACGGCGTGGGTGCAGGGGCAATCGACATCGGCCTCGGTGGCGCCGTGGATGCCATCGATCCGCGCCTCAACGTGCTGTCGCTGCCGTTCCTCTTCAAAGACGCGGACAATGTGCACAAGTTTCTCGATAGCGACGAAGGTCAAAAGGTCCAGCACCTTGGAGAAGACCGCGGCTATCTGATGCTTGGCGTCCTGGATTCGGGCTTCCGCCAGTTTGCAACGAACAAAGCCATCGAAACGCCTGCCGATCTGGCTGGCGTCAAGATCCGCACACCTCCCAATCCGGTGATCCTCGCAACGATGAAGCAGCTCGGTGCGCTCGCGGAATCGATCCCCTTCGGCCAGGTCTACACCGCCCTGCAGTCGCATGTGGTGGCGGCCGTCGAGCCGGAGATGCGCGACTATTACGACTCCAAATGGTACGAAGTGGCCAAGAACCTCTCGATATCGAACTACATCTGGACCGCCAATTGGTGGTATATGAACAAGGACAAGTTCGAGTCCCTGAGCCCTGAGGAGCAGGCAGCGGTCAAGAAGTCGGCGCTCGACACCGTCGTTTGGTATCGGGGCGAATTGTCGAAGACATATGCCGATACCCAGAAGAAGCTCGAGGACAAGGGCGTCAAGGTGACCACCGTCAACACGGCACCCTTCGTCGCGCTGGTTGCGCCGGTATACGCCCAGTTCTCGACAGAGTGGGGCGCCGATCTGGTTTCCGCCGTGAAACAAGCCGCCGCTTCCAACTGAGGTAATCCCAATGAATCAAGGTCTTGTGAACCCCTCGCCCGATGGGCGAGGGTGGCTGACGCGCATTTTTGAATTCGCCGGGGTGGTCGCCTTCGTCATCATGTTCGGTTCGACGCTTCTGGGTGTTATCGCACGCTATTTCGAATTCGGCGGGGTCGAGTGGTCCTTCGAGGTCGCCGGCATCGCCTTCATCTGGATAACCTTCATCGGCGTCATCAATGCGGAGATACGCGGCGAGAATGTCGCGTTCGAGGCTTTGAAGCATAGCGCGCCGCCGCGGCTCCGGGCCGTCTTCGAGACGATCTCCACCCTGGTGCTGCTCGCGATGGGGGTTGCCTTCCTCATCAGCGGCTGGGCCGTGTGGCAGCGGTCCTGGATGGTCCCCACCTCAGTACTGCGCCTTCCAACCGGCGTGATAACCGCGACGGTTCTGATCCTTGGGTTGTCTGCGGTCTGTATCGCGATTTCGCGTCTGCCAAAGGTCATCCAGCCGCTTGTCTCCAAACACGAAAAGGAGCGGGCGCTATGACCATCGCGGTTCTCATTCTCAGCTTTTCGTTTCTTCTCCTCATTGGCGTGCCGATCGCCTGGTGCATGGGTGTCGCCAGTCTTTTGACGATCTATGTGGGTCATCTCGGACTGCCGTTTGCATGGTTCGCGCAGCAGACCGTCCGTGGCGCGGATGCCATCACGCTGGCAGCCATTCCGCTATTCCTGTTTGCCGGTGAACTGATGAACCGCGGCGGCCTGACCGCCCGCATCATGCGGGTCGCCGAACACGTCTTCGGTCGCATCACCGGCGGTCTCGGATTGGTCAATGTCGCCACGGCTCTGGTTTATGGTGGCATCAGCGGATCCGCCACCGCCGATACCGGCGCGGTCGGATCGATCATGATCCCGGCAATGGCGGAACGCGGCTATCCCAAGGCATTTGCGGCAGCGGTCACGGCCGCGTCGGGAACCCTCGGCATTATCGGGCCGCAGAGCGTCATCCTGATCCTCTATGGTGTGCTGACAGGTACATCGATCGGCGGCCTGCTCGTCGCCGCCTTGATCCCTGGCCTCTTCATTGCGGCCACCTTCATGATCACCTCCTATGTCGTGGCACGGCGACACAACTTCCCGCGCAATGAGACACCGGCCAGCTGGAGCGAAATCGGAAAGGATGCTCTCGGAGCCTTGCCCGCGCTCCTGATGCCCGCACTCGTTCTCGGATCGATTATCGGCGGTATTGCCACCGCAACGGAAGCATCGGCGCTTGCCGTCGTCTATTCCTTCCTTGTCGGCATTCTGGTCTATCGCGAGCTGCCGTTGCATTCGCTTTATTCCGCAGCGTCCGCAGCTGTGGCGACAACCGGCGTGATCATGATGATCATGGCGCTTGCAACACCGTTCGGATGGATCCTGACCGTCGAACAGGTTCCGGCAAATGCCGCCGCCTGGATCACGGGCCTGCACACGACACCGCTCGTCACCATCATTCTGGTTCTGGTTCTGTTGAAGGTGGTCGGTTTCTGGCTGGATCTGGGGCCTGCCCTCATCATCCTCGCGCCGATCCTGGTTCCGATCGCGCTGGCCGCCGGGCTTACGCCCTACCAGACCGGTATCGTGTTCACGATGACCTTGGGGATCGGTCTGTTCACGCCGCCGATCGGCACCAACATCTTCGTGGTTTGCAACGTCGCAAAGATCGACATGTGGTCCGTCTCGGTGTGGCTCGTTCCCTACTGGATCGCCAGCGTCGTCTGCGTCGCAGCCCTCGTCGCCTTCCCGTCACTGACCGAGTGGCTTCCCCATCTGTTTGGAGTTTGAATAATGCAACACCTGGTTTGCGGGATATCCAGCGGCGGCAGAGCCGTGCCCGATCTCGACGGCAGGCGGTTTCTCGTTGCCAATGCCCAAGGCCCCTATGTCTGGGATGATCTTGGCAGACGATATGTCGATACGGCACTCGGTTTCGGGGCCACGTTCCTCGGGCACACCGATCCGGTCGTGACGGATGCCATTCGCAAAGCATTGGAAAAAGGCTCGATGCCGGCCTATGCCCATGCGCTTGAGGAAGAGGCTGCCGCCAGCCTCGCCTCGCATACACAGGATCTCACCAAGGTGGTGTTCCTGAATTCCGGCAGCGAGGCCGTGCATCTTGCCTGCCGCACGGCGCGGGCGCTGACCGGTCGCCAGAAGATCGTCAAGATGGCGGCCGGCTATGATGGCTGGTTCGATGATGTGGCGTTCGGCAATGCTGGCTCGCCCGAAGCGAAGATGGCGATGAACAATCGGCCGTCGAAGGGTGACACCCTGCTCCTGCGCTTTAACGATCGTCAGGATGCGGAGTTGCTGTTCCAGGAATGCGACGACATTGCCGCGATCGTGCTTGAGCCGATGATGGCGAATGCGGGATGCATTCTGGCGGACCCCGGCTATCTGCAATTCGTCGCGTCGCTTGCCCGGCGTCACGGGGCGCTGGTGATCATGGACGAGGTTCTGATGGGTTTCCGCCGCCATGCGGGCCTGGCCAGCCATCTCATGGGTGTCAATCCGGACCTTGCGACCGTCGGTAAGGCGATCGGCAACGGGGTTGCGGTCGCCGCGCTGCTGGGTACTCCTGAGCTTATGTCGGCATTCGATGATCAACGGGTCAACCGGGCGGGCACGTATAATGGCAATCCGGTCGCCTGCGCCGCGGTCAAGGCGGCTATGAGTGTCCTTGACGAGGTCGATTACCCGGCGCTCGATACGGCCGGCGACCGGCTGAGGCGCCGCGCGGTCGAAGCCTTCGCGCGGGTGGGTATGGACGTCTGCACGAGCGGCTACGGCACCGTATTCACCATCTGGCGCGGCAAAGACGCTCCGTCGAACTATCGTGAGGCGGTTCAAAGAGCCGACGCCGACTTCACCGCCAAGCTTCACATGGAGCTGAGGCGCAACGGCGTCATGTCGATGTACAGCACCTATGGCCGTCACTATCTGTCTTCCAGGCATGATGAGGATGCGCTTCAGCTATGGGCTGATGCGCTGGAGCTCGCCGCGCAGTCTTTTGTGGACTGATACTCGCGCGGCCTGTGAACGCGCAGACGCCGAGCCGGCAAGGTGCCATGATCGGAACACAGAAGACGAAAGGATAAAGATTTGAACACGATATTCCTTCTCAATGGACCGAACCTCAACCTCCTCGGCAAACGCCAGCCAGAGATTTACGGGTCAGAAACGCTCGAGGATATTGGCGTACGCTGCCGCAAGATCTGCGATGATCTCGGACTGCAACTGCGCTTTCATCAAAGCAATCGCGAATACGAGATCATCGACTGGATCCATGAGGCGCGCGAGACCGCTTTCGGCATCATCATCAACCCCGGCGCCTTTACCCACACATCCGTCGCCATCCTGGATGCGTTAAATGCCTTCGACGGCAAGGTGATCGAGGTTCACATCTCGAACATTCACAAGCGCGAGGAGTTCCGCCACCACTCCTACGTCTCCTTGCGCGCGGATGGTGTGATCGCCGGATTTGGCACCGAAGGCTATGATCTTGCGATCAAGCGCATGTCGAGCCTGGGTGCGTGAAGACCTCGATCGCAACCCGGCAGAATTTAAACCTGCCGGGTTGCGTGCCAGCGGTGATGCTTGAGGCGGATCGTAGAGCACCCTCTATGGACTGATTGCTCAGTCGGATTCAGGCAGGCGCCTCTATCCACTCGATATTCCTTCTCAGTCGTCGGTACGTGCTGTCTCAGTGGCAATGCTCACCGCAGTGTGGCTTTGGAGCGCACTCCAGCCATTCAGATGTCGAAGTTCTGCGGCAGGATCACGAGGTCGCGGATCGTCACGTTGCGTGGCCGTGTCAGCATGAACAGGACCGCTTCGGCAACTTCGGATGGCTCGATGAGATTGCCGGCTGCCATCGCTTTTTCGAGATTTTCCGGCGGCCAATCCTTCAGGAGCGCCGTCACCACCGGACCGGGTGCGATCGCCCCCACGCGTATTCCATGCTTTGAGACTTGCCGCCGCACCGTGTGGACGAAGGCTTGCACTGCATGTTTTGAGGCCGTGTAGACCGGTTCCCACACCACCGGGACGTGGCCAGCCACCGAGCTGGTCACGATGATATCGCCGGTCTTGCGCTCCACCATATGCGGGAGGACCGCATGTACGCAGCGAAACACGGCGTTGATGTTGAGATTGAGCATCCGGTCGAAGGCATCCGGATCGCCTTCGATAAGATCGCCGCCGATATAGGAGCCTGCATTGGCGTGGAAGACGTCCAATTGCCCGGTTTTTGAAAGGATCTGCGGCATCATGGTGGCGATGCTGCTCGTGTCGGCCAGATCGATCACCAGCGGGATGGCGTTATCGCCCAGTTCTCGGCAAAAAGCGTTCAGCCTGTCCTCCGCGCGGTCGATCAGGATGACGCGGGCGCCGGATTCAAGGCAAATCTTGCTGCAGGCAAGGCCGATTCCGGATGCGGCGCCGGTAATGGCGACGACCTTCCCCTCGAGCTTGTTGGTCATTTTTCACTCTCCTCCTGACTATTTTAAGGTTGGCGTCACCGGGTCATGTAGCCGCCGTCGACAACGAGTACGGCACCGGTGACGTAGCTTGCGGCCGGCGAGCACAGGAACAGGACGCAGTTGGCGATCTCTTCCGGCTGGCCGTAGCGCCCCATCGGGGTCATTTGCCGCCAGACGGAATCCCATTCCGGGATTGCGAAGCCGCCCCGGGTCATATCGGTGTCGATGTAGCCAGGCGCGACCGCGTTCACCCTGATGTTTTCCGCCGCGACCTCGCTGGCCAGGCTCTTCGTCATCATATGAACCGCGGCCTTGGATGCATTGTAGGCGACCTGATTTTGCGGGATGTTGGTGATGAATCCGGAGATCGACCCGACGTTCAGGATGACTCCGCCACCCTGCGCGCGCATCGGCGTCATTGCGGCGCGGCAAAAGCGAAAGGCCTGGATCAGATTGGTGGACATGATCGTGTCCAGCATCTGGTCATCGAAATCCGGCGTATCACCATGCACGGCGACGCCGGCATTGTTGACAAGAATATCGATGCGTCCGTATTTCGCGATCGTATGCTGGATCAGCATCTCCGGCGCGGCCGGGTCGGTAGCGTCGGCGGATACGAAATCATAGTCATAGCCGGCAGCGTTCAGCACGGCGTCCGCTTCCGGATTGTCGCGGCGGGCAGTCAGAACAGATTTCGCTCCGGCTTCGCCGAAAAGCTGGGCAATCGCCAGTCCGATGCCACGATTGCCGCCGGTGATGAGCGCAACCTTGTCGTCCAGCCTGAATTGTTTCAAGGTCATCCTAGTCTCCTCCTCTTTAATCTCTTAACTGTCTGCCAGCTCCTCAGCAGGTCGTCGCCCCTCAGCTTGTCTCCTCCGTAAAGCGCTGGCTTTCCAGCGATAGAAAACGTTGATGGAGGATGCAGGCCGCGCCGAAGGCGGGACCGACCGTTTCCTCCTCGTTCACGCCAATGGAGGGCAATGGAAAGCTTGCCTCCTGCGCCAACTGAATATGGTGAGCGACACGCGCCGCCATCAACGGATAAAGAGCCGCGACGGAACCGCCAAGGATGATGCGGTCGGCATCGATGACGCGACAGGCCTGGATCAGGCCGAAAGCCAGGGCTCTTGCCCATTCCTCCGCAATCGAGACCGCGCCGGGTACACGATCGCGCACATCGGCCAGGAAATGCCCGAATGTCGGGGCGGAGACAGCCGGCACCTTGCGATATTCCGTCATGATATGTTCCAAGCCCAGCACCTCCTCCAGGCTGCGGCTCGGCTCCGATGCACTGGAGATTCTCAGATGCCCGATCTCGCCCGCCAGTCCGTTGGCGCCGCGAAACAGGCTGCCATTGGCAATGATGCCGCCACCAACCCCGCTTTCCATGACCAGGAACAGTGTCACGCCGCTATGCTTATCGTTTCGCCCGTAAGAGGCGCCGATCGCAAAGGCATTGCCGTCGTTCTCCGCGACGACCGGCACGGAAACAGGCAGGGCATCTCGCACCAGTTCAGCAAGCTGGACGTTTTCCCAGCGCAGCAAGGGCGCCAGCCGGACGAAACCATGCTTATCCATTTGTGCCGGCACGGCAATGCCGATACCTTCGCAGCGCTCCAGCCTTGAAGGCGGAATGGCCCCCAGCACCATCTCGATTGCCCGCTCGACGGTGGCGGCGACACCGGCGGATGCGCCGTCGAACGGTTCGACCGTGGTCGAGACGATGTTGCCGCCGAGGTCGATCTCGACCGCGCTGATATGCTCCACGCCTATTTCTATGCCAAGGAAATAGACCGCGCCTGGCACCAGTTCGATCATGATTCCAGGCCGACCCGCATGGGCGTGGCCGCCTCGCGCCTGGTCGCCTTCGCTGACCTCGCGCACCAATCCGTCAAGCGTCAGGCCGGCGATGATATGGCCGGACGAAGAGCGATTGAGCCCCAGCCTGCGGGCAAGTTCCGCCCGGCTGAGCGGGCCGAACTGATACAAAGCCCGCAACGCCGCCAGCTCGTTGCGCTGGCGGATTCCCCGTGGCGAACTCGTTGCTACCGCCGGCTCAGTCAAAAATGATCTCCGTTGATTTTTGTGAGGGACGAACGAGTGGTGGTGCAATGGAGGCAAGCGCAAATGTCGATATGTGCGAGCCCGTGCTTTTCACCACTGCTTCCGCTCATGCTATTGCGCTGTCAAGGGCGTCCGTTGGTGGCCCGTCGTCGCACCGCTTCCTGCATCTTGAGATCGATGAAGGCCTTGGCATGCTCGGCAAGCGGCATGTTCTCCGTCCATGTGTCTCGCCAGATGGCGCAGGCAAGCGACAGGCCTTCGTCCACGACGGCGCTGGAGAACGACTCGAAGGTGATGTCCCGGGCATAGCCGATATCGAGCAGCGCATCGAACGCTAGGTCGAAATTGATGCAGCCATCGCCGAGATAGCCGCGATTGCTCTCGCCGATGTGGAAATAGCCGATCTTTTCGCCGGCGAGCCGAATAGCCGCAGCCGGATTGGCTTCCTCGATGTTCATGTGGAACGTATCGAGATGCAGAAGCACATGATCGGAACCGGTCGCCTCTATGAAGGCAAGACCCTGCGCCGTCGTGTTGAGCAGGTTCGTCTCGAACCGATTGACGATTTCGAGCACGAGATCCACGCCCGCGGCCCTGGCAATATCGGCCGTTTTGGCGATGGCCTCAACACTGTTTCTGCGGCCATTTTCGGTCGGTATCCGGCTATATTTGGTATGGGCGGAGTAAAGGATGCCGCCGAGCTTGGTGCCGCCGATGTCGCGAACGGCCCTGACCGCATCGGCGAGCATGCGTTCGCCGGCCCTGACCGTCTCGGCATCATCGCTCGACACGTCGGCACTGAGCGGCAAACCCATTGTTACGGCAATCTGCAGGTCGAGCGAACGTGCCCGCTTGGCCAGTTGGTGGAGGTTGAATTTTTCGGGCCGCAGATAGGCAAACTCGATCAGTTTGTATCCGCACGCGGCGGATTTCTCCATCGCCTCCTCGAGCATGCGTTGCGTGCTGCCGCCCGTCCAGACGAACGAATGGATACCCAATCTTCCCATGTAATTTTCCTCCCGGACGCATATTCTATATGTTGCTACACACAACAAAATAACCGATCAACATCAATGTCAAGTCGCTTCGTATACGTGGGTTTTGCAGATGCGGGCGGCAACTGGTATGCCTCCAGTCGATTCTTGAGCGGAATACCCTCTCCTACTCAGGACATCCGCGCCTCGATGCCCATGCCGGTTTGGCATTGACACCCAACGGAAAAGCGTTAATTTGTAATTTAGTGCAACATATATGCGCCAATTATGCCGGGTAAGGAGTTCGCAGAGCAGTATTGCGGCGGCCCCAGATGGCAAAGCCGCAATTTCGCGGGAAAATCTAGAACTTTCGAACACAATCCCGCGAGCAATGCCGGGTCAAATCGACGAGTGATTTTTTCGCATACGCCGTGCCGAAGAGGGAGAGGAGCCCTTGCCGGTACGAGTGACGCAGGATGGCAGATTGGGCGCAGCGACATGTTCGCGATCCAATCCGGGGAGGGGGCTCTAGCCATGAAAGCTGACTTAAGGATCGTTCCGGATTTTGAAATGGTCATCTGCGCACCTGCGGAATCCTTCCGCTGGAACATGCATGACTATCCGTATTTCGGAGCCAAGTGGCACTATCATCCCGAGTACGAGCTGCACCTGACGCGCAAGAGCTCGGGCGTGATGATGGTCGGCGACTACATCGGTGAGTTCGAGCCGGGTTGCCTGGTTCTGACCGGACCCAACGTCCCGCACAATTGGGTCAGCGATATAGAACCCGGCATCCCGATCCAGAACCGCGATATGCTGATTCAGTTCAGTGCCGAATGGGCCGACCGCGTCACGGGCTTTTGCCCGGAGCTCGCCAACATCCGTCCGCTCTATGAAGATGCCGTCTACGGCGTCGAATTTCTCGGTGCGACGGCGATGGCCGGGCAGCGACTGCTCGCCCAGATCGGTGCTGCCCATGGTGCGGAGCGCATCGTCCTGTTTTTGCAGCTGATGACGACGCTGGCCCAAAATCCCGGCGATCGCCGCAGGCTATCGAGACTGGCGCCGACATCCGCGCATGTCGAGCTGCCACGGGAACTCGATGTCGCCATGCGCTATGTGCTGGAACACTATAGCGACGACATCGATCTTGCCTCGGTATCCCGGCTGTGCGGGCTGGAGCCGCAGGCATTCTCCCGCTTCTTCAAGCGGCAGAGCGGCCATACATTTGCACGCTACGTCATTCTGGCGCGCGTCTATGCAGCCTGCTCGCTGTTGACGCAGACCTATCGGCCAATCACCGATATCTGCTTCGAGGTCGGTTTCAACAGCATCGCCAATTTCAACAGGCAGTTCATCAAGGTCTGCGGTCGCACGCCGTCGGATTACCGCCGCAACGCCCACAAGATCGGCACCAAGGCGCGCGCGGACCCGTTCAGGGAAATTCGCGCCTTTTCAGCCGGCATGGGTGCGGTCGGCGAAAAAGTATAGGTCGGCCGCAAAGCACGCGTGGCAGAGGATTTTTACCGATACTAAGCTCGCTGGACGCGCATGGAGGTGGGTCCACAAAAACAAGCTGCGGTATTCAACCATGATAGCGAGATGAAATTCGACCGCCGGGAGGAGCCGGGGCGTCGGATTTTCGAGGCCCGACTGCGGTTGGGCCGGGCAGGATGCTTGTCGACAGCCGTCCGCAAGCACAACGAACACTCTGGGAGGAGAGTTTATGATCGGGAAAAATGGAATTGGACTTGCGGCGCTCGCAATCAGCCTCATGGCGACTGTCATGCCCGCAAAGGCCGACTTCTGGTCGGATGCCGGAGCGAAATACAAGGGCGTCGTTCTGCATGGCGTGACCGAGAGCACGCCGCCCTCCAACTATATCAAGGATGTGCTTGCACCGGAGTTCGAAAAGAAGACCGGGATCAAGGTCGCGATCGAAACCACGTCTTGGGATCAGATGTACGACAAGGCCATCAAGGATATGGAAGCCAAGACCGGCATCTATGACATGGTCTATATCGAACAGGACATCATCTACGCCTATCTGGCCCGCAACTTCCTTGTCGATATCACCAAGTCGCTCAAGGACAACGCGTCGCTGAAGGCGCCCGAATTCGACGAGACGCACTTCACCACCTTCGCCAACTATTTCAAGAATGCCGACGGCGATCTCTTCGGCGTCCCGATGGAAGCCTTCATCAAGATATATCTCTACCGCACCGATCTCTTCAGCGATCCGAAGATCAAGGAGGCTTTCAAGAAGGAGACCGGCAAGGATCTCGTTCCGGCGAAGACGCACGAGGACTATACCGAGATCGCGGAATTCTTCACCAAATACGGCAAGGACAACAGCCTTGAGCTTTGGGGTACCACTGCGCAGGCCCATACGGGCCATCCAGCGTCCTGGTATGAATTCTTCGAGTCCGTCGCACCAACCTTCGGCGTGTTCAACTGGGGCATCGACGCTTCCAAGAACTATGCGGCGACCGTCGAAAACGGCGGCACGATGAATGGCCCGGAAGCCAAAAAGGCGCTGAAATACTGGCTGCATCTGCGTGACATCGCCCCGCCGGAATCGGCGGCGAGCACATGGACGGAAGTCGGTACAACATTCGCCGCCGGCCGTGTCGCACAGGGCCTGGTCTATGGCGAGAACGCGGCCTGGATCGCCAGCGACGCTGAAAAATCGAAGGTCGTCGGCAATGTCGGCGTGGCGCTGCCGCCGACGGAGCCCGCCGTTCTCGATGAGGTCAAGGGCGGCAAGGGCTATATTGGCTACTATGACGGCGGCGCCTTCGGGCTTCCCGTGACGTCGAAGAACAAGGAGGCGGCACTGCTGTTCCTGCAATTCATCGGCCAGGATTCAGTCCAGGCCGATTGGGCAGTCGCAGCGCCACGCATCACCAACACGGCAACCTATGACGACCCCAAAATCATCGCAATGGATAAGAAGCTCAACGGCTACTATTCCATGCTGAAGGATGACGGGAAGCTGTTTGCCGGCGCCCCTCCTTATCCCTTCCACGCCCAGGTGCGCGAAGCAACGGCTCCGATCTTCTACAGGATCCTGCTGGGGGAAGTGTCGCCCGATGACGGACTTGACCAGATGGCGGCGGCCGCCGAAGCGGAGCTGAAGAACCTCGGCTATCGTAAATAGTCCAGTGCGTGTCTGCCCCGGGCAGCCGCAAGAGCGGCCGCCCGGGACGTGCATTCAATGCTCCGCGGCGCGGGCATCGACTTCCGGGAGACAAGGTTCATGCGTTCCAACACTGTGGGCTGGCTGATGCTTGCCCCGACGATAGCAATTCTCGGCATATTCGGCATCGCACCCTTTATCTATGTGCTTTACCTGGCGTTTCATCACTGGAACCCGTTCGGCGCCGATCCGTCCATGGCCTATAATGGCGCGAACAATTTCCGCCGGCTTGTCTTCGACCAGGAATTTCTCGGATCCATCGCCGTCACCGCCAAGTTTGCATTCTTTGCGGTGCTCAGCGAAATCGCCCTTGGCTATGCTCTTGCCCAGCTGTTCATGCGGGAGTTTCCGGGCCGCGGCTTCTTCAGGACGATCCACACGCTGCCGCTCATCGTCGCGCCCATCGTCGTCGGTTCCGTCTGGCGCCTGATGACGACCCCGAGCATCGGCATCATTCCCTATCTGCTCAAGCACTGGTTCGGCTATGACCTGAACATCGGTCGCGATGCCAGTGCGGCCTTTGCGCTGACCGTCATCATGGACATCTGGCATTGGACGCCGCTGGTGACGCTCACCCTGCTCGCAGCGCTGCTCGCCTTGCCCAAGGAGCCGTTCGAACAGGCGCAGATAGACGGCGCCAACCGCTGGCAGATCTTCTGGCACGTCACGCTGCCGATGATCCGGCCTGCGATCCTCGCGACCGTGTTCATCCGTCTGATGGATGCGCTGCGCACCGTCGATGAAGTCTGGATGCTGACATCAGGCGGTCCCGGCGCGGCTACCCGCTATGTCGGCCTGCATATCTGGAAGATCGTGTTTCCCAAGACCGATTACGGCTATGGCGCGGCCATATCGGTGATTGTGCTCTACCTGACGCTGGTCATGTGCTGGCTGCTCTATGTCGCCCTCGTCGCCCGCCGCGAAAAGAAGAGGACGTTCTGATGCGCCAGCAACGCCCCATCCTTTACCTGCTGCTCTGGCTCCTCCTGAGCCTGCTGACCCTGTTTCCGATCTACTGGCTGTTCGTCATCTCCGTGAAGCCGGCGGTGGATCTCTTCACCACGCCAAGCCTGATCCTCGATACGGTCTACTGGAAGAACTACGTCAATGTGATCAACAATGAGACGTTGCGTGGCTACATGATCAACTCTCTGATCATCTCCACCAGCAATGCGCTTCTGGTCACCGTGCTGGCCTTTCTGGCCTGCTACGCGCTGTCCCGTTTCGATCTCGCCGGCAAGGAGAACATCTTCTTCTGGACGATCACCAACCGCATGGCGCCCGCCGCCGTGTTCCTGCTGCCTTTCTACCTGCTGTTTACCCAGGTTTTCACCTTCGGCGACTGGAAGCTCTACGACA
Organism: Rhizobium sp. RCC_161_2; assembly: GCF_041355235.1. NCBI lineage: Bacteria > Pseudomonadati > Pseudomonadota > Alphaproteobacteria > Hyphomicrobiales > Rhizobiaceae > Rhizobium > Rhizobium sp. RCC_161_2. The sequence continues at coordinate 248,943 of NZ_JBFUPL010000009.1, forward strand.
CCAAGATCGGCATGATCCTGCTCTATTGCACCTTCAATCTGCCTTTCGCGATCTGGACGCTGCGACCGACCATCGACGGCATTCCTAGGGAACTCGATGAAGCCGCCACAGTCGATGGCGCCTCGACATGGCAGGTGATCCACGAAGTCGTCTTTCCGCTGGCAAGACCGGGCCTGGCGGTCACATTCATCCTCACCTGGGTATTTGCCTGGAACGAGTTTCTGCTGGCGGCAACCCTCACAAGCTTCAACGCCCGCACCATCACCACCGGCCTTTCGGAGTATGTCACGACCACCGGAACCGAATGGGGCACAATGGCGGCGATTGCGGTCATCACATTGATCCCGGCCCTCATCATTTTCTCGATGGTCCAGCGCCACATCGTGGCCGGTCTGACCTTCGGCGCGGTCAAGGAGTGAGCGATGCAACATCAAATCGATCCTGACGAAACTGAGGATGCACCGGCCATCGTTGCGGCCGGCAAACAGGAGCGAGTCGGCTTCCTGCCGATCGTCACCAACTGGTTCGACCGTGTGTTTGTCGGCATCTACTTGTTTGTCGCACTTGAACTGTTCTGGATGCGCTTCCTCGAACAATCGATCCCGCTGACGGTCTGCCATGTGCTGGCGGTCGCCCTGGGGGTCCTGATCGTCTGGCGCGGCTGAAGCCGAACGATCTTCTGAAATCGAGAAATGGAATAGGCCATGAAAGCACTGGTTCTGGAAGAAAAGATGAAACTGTCGCTCCGAGACTTTCCCATCGAGCGGGAAGAAACGCTCGGGCCTCGCGACGTTCGCATCAAGCTGCACACGGTCGGTATATGCGGCTCGGACGTGCACTATTACACTCATGGCGGTACCGGCATCTTCCAGGTGAAGGCACCGATGATCCTTGGTCATGAGGCATCCGGCACGGTCATCGAGGCGGGGGTCGACGTCACATCGCTGAAAGTCGGCGACCGCGTCTGCATGGAGCCCGGCATTCCCGACCCCAATAGCCGCGCCACCCGGATGGGCATGTACAATGTCGATCCGGCCGTGCGTTTCTGGGCAACCCCGCCGATCCATGGCGTGCTGCGGCCGACGGTAGTTCATCCCGCCGATTTCACCTTCAAGCTGCCCGACAATGTTTCCTTCGCCGAAGCGGCGATGGTCGAGCCGCTGGCGGTTGGTGTCCATGCCGCCACTAAGGCACAGGTCAAGCCAGGGGATATCGCGCTGGTGATCGGCGCCGGCCCGATCGGGCTGGTCACCGCACTCTCGGCACTGGCGGCCGGTTGCGCACGTGTCTTCGTCAGCGATATCGATGACGCAAAGCTCGAGATTGCCGCAAAGCTCGGCGCGGTTATCCCGATCAACCCGCAGCGCCAGGATCTCGTCAACGAGATTCTCACGGCGACGGACGGTTGGGGCGTGGAAATCCTGTTCGAATGCTCCGGCCACCCTAGGGGTGCCGAGGGTGTGTTCGATCCGCTGGCGCCGGGCGGGCGGGTGGTGTTCATCGGGTCACAGGTCCATCCGATCCATTACGATGTCGGCAAGGCCATGGTGCGCGAAGCTCGCGTCGAACATGTTTTCCGCTACGCTCATGTCTTTCCGCGCTGCGTGGCGATGCTGTCGTCAGGCGCAATCGACGTCAAGCCGCTCATCACCCGCACATTCGATTTTGAAGACAGTGTCGGCGCCTTTGAAATCGCTGCAGCCGCCCCCAGGGGCGAAGTCAAGATGCAGATCATATTGCCGCAATAGGGGATTGGTATGGCTCAGGTCGCCGTCAAGGATGTCATCAAGAAATATGGAAGTCTTCAGGTCATTCATGGCGTGAACATCGACATAGCAGATGGCGAATTCGTTGTTCTCGTGGGTCCGTCCGGATGTGGCAAATCGACATTGCTGCGCATGATCGCGGGGCTTGAAACCATCTCCGGCGGAGAGGTTTCGATCGGAGCCAGGGTCGTCAACAACGTGCTGCCCAAGGACCGCGATATCGCCATGGTGTTTCAGAACTATGCGCTCTATCCGCACAAGAACGTCGCCGACAATATGGGCTTTCCTCTGAAGCTGAAGGGTGCTCCAAAGAGCGAAATTGAGGCCAAGGTCAGGAAGGCGGCCGAAATTCTCGATCTCGGCAAGCTGCTGGACCGCTATCCCAAGCAGCTCTCCGGCGGCCAGCGCCAGCGCGTCGCCATGGGTCGTGCCATCGTGCGCGATCCGCAAGTCTTCCTGTTCGACGAGCCCTTGTCCAATCTCGACGCCAAGCTGCGCGTGACCATGCGTGTCGAGATCAAGGAGCTTCACCAGCGGCTGAAGACCACGACGATCTACGTCACCCACGACCAGATCGAGGCGATGACGATGGCCGACAAGATCGTTGTCATGCGCGATGGCCTGGTCGAACAGATCGGTGCGCCGCTCGACCTTTACGACCACCCCGCCAATGTCTTCGTCGCGGGTTTCATCGGCTCGCCGGCGATGAACTTCGTGCGTGGCAAACTGGCAGCCGTGAATGGCGAGACGGTTTTCGTCAGCGATAAAGGCGCCGTCCTGCCGGTGCCCGCGGGCACAACTGCCCACGACGAGCCGGTAATCTACGGCATTCGTCCGGAACATATCGAACATGGGGGCGAAGGCCTTCCGGCAACGATCTCGGTGCTCGAGCCGACCGGGTCCGAAACGCAAATTTTCGCCCATATCGGGGGCGACCCTATCAATGCGGTGGTCAAGGACCGGATCGCATTGCGCCCTGGCGAGACAATACCGCTGCTGATTAACCGCGAACGGGTTCACCTCTTCGAGAGGAAGAGCGGCCGGCGCGTCTGATCCCCATAAATGATGGAGTAGTTCGATGTTCTTTGAGAAATTCAGAATGGACGGTCAGGTTGCCGTCGTCACCGGCGGCGGACGCGGTATCGGTCTTGCTTGCGCCGAGGCATTGGCCGAGGCCGGTGCCCGGGTCGTTATCATCGACCGGGAAGAGGCAATCGCCCAGTCCGGCAAGCAGGCATTGGCGGCGAAGGGCTATGACGCCGATGTCCTGATCCTCGACGTGACGGATTCGGTTGCCGTCGACAAGGCGGCCGAGGAGGTGTTCGCCAAATTCGGCCGGATCGACGTTCTCGTCGCCAATGCCGGCATTGCCCGCTCCGGCACTCCTGCCGAGGACACGCCGGACGAACTCTGGCTGAACGTCAATGATGTCAATTACAACGGTGTGTTCTGGTGCAACCGCGCCTTTGGCCGGCCAATGCTGAAGGCTGGACGCGGCTCGATCATCAATATCGGCTCGATGTCCGGCTACATCGTCAATCGTCCGCAAAACCAGACCTACTACAACGCCTCCAAGGCCGCCGTGCACCATCTCACCGCCTCGTTGGCGGCGGAATGGGCCGGGCGCGGCGTCCGCGTCAATGCGGTGGCGCCGACCTATATCGAATCCGAGATGACGAAGGTCCTCAATCTCGATCCCGACGTGGTCGATGTCTGGCTGCGCGATACGCCGATGGGCCGGATGGGCCAGCCACACGAGATCGCTTCGGTGGTGCATTTCCTCGCCTGCGACGCATCCAGCCTGATGACCGGCACGACCGTGAAGGCCGATGCCGGCTTTACCATCTGGTAGGGGGTGACAAAGCGGAAGAGGCTCCTATTCTCTAGGAGCAATCATTTTCTTCATTCCGGATTCCGGTCTCATCCGTTCTGAAAATATCCCTGGGAGGACATCATGACGCGTGCAGTGGTCATCGGCGCAACCGGCCATGTCGGCACTTACCTCGTACCGCGGCTGGTGGAGGCTGGACATGAGGTCGTGGCAATCAGCCGTGGCCAGGCGAAACCCTATTCGCCGAACCGGGTATGGGATGATGTCGAGCAAGTGTCGATGGATCGCAGCGCAATGGAGAAGGACGGCAGTTTCGGGCCGGCCATCCGGGCGCTGAAGGCCGATATCGTCATCGACATGATCTGCTTCACCTTGGAGAGCGCCAAGCATCTGACCGAAGTGCTTGCCGGACATGTCGGCCATTTCCTGCATACGGGCACGATCTGGACCCACGGCTATTCCACTGTCGTGCCGACCCTTGAGGAAGCGCCGAAGCGGCCGTTCGGCGAATATGGAATCCAGAAAGCCGCTATCGAGACCTATCTGTTGGCGGAGGCGCGCAGCAAGGCTTTCCGGCCACGCTGATCCATCCCGGCCATATCGTCGGCCCCGGCTGGGCGCCGCTCAACCCGGCCGGCCATTTTAATCTCTCAGCCTTTTCGACGCTGGCCCGCGGCGAAACGCTCGTATTGCCGAATTTCGGCCTGGAAACGGTCCACCATGTCCATGCCGACGATGTCGCCCAGATGTTCATGGGCGCAATTGCCAATTGGCGGGCCTCGACCGGCGAGAGCTTTCATGCGGTCTCGGGTGGCGCGCTGACGCTCAGAGGCTATGCCGAAGCGATGTCGCGCTGGTTCGGACATGAGCCGAAGTTGGAATTTATTCCCTACGACACATGGGCGAAGGGCCAGACGCCGGAGGATGCGACCGCGACCTGGGAGCATATTGCTCGCAGCCCGAACTGCTCGATCGCCAAGGCAGAGCGCCTGCTCGGTTATGCGCCGCGCTATACCTCGCTGCAGGCGGTGCAGGAGTCGGTGGCGTGGCTGCTGGCGAATGGACGGATTGGGTAGCCGGTTTATGGCAGAAATCAGTTGCTGCCCAGCCAGGCCTCTATTCCTCGCGCCGCTGCACGACCCGTGGCGAAACAGGCGGTGAGGAGATAGCCGCCGGTCGGCGCCTCCCAGTCGAGCATCTCTCCGGCTGCGAATACGCCGGGAAGCGCCCTCAGCATATATTCGTCGTCGATTGCGCTCCAATGGACACCGCCAGCAGATGAGATGGCCTCGGTGATGGGACGCGGCCGCAGCAGTGGGATCGGCAGGGCCTTGATCAGCCGCGATAGCTGCTCCGGATCGGTGAGGGTGGTCGGAGCAGCGAGCTCCCGCAGCAACGCCGTCTTGATGCCCTCGATACCCGCACCTTTGCGGAGACGATTGGAGAGGCTGGCCTTTGCATCCTGCCGTGCAAGATCGCGAGACAGCCGCTCCATCGTTCTGCCGGGCGCGAGATCGACCAGCAGTGCGGCCTTGCCATCGTTTGCAAGCCGGTCGCGCAGGCAGGCGGCGTGCGCATAGACGAGGCTGCCTTCGATGCCGTGTTGGGAAATGACGAATTCGCCGGGAAAAGTCCCGGCATCCGAGGTTGCCGTTACCGCCTTCAGCGGCGCGCCGGCGAAGCGCTCCTTGAAAACCGAGTTCCAGGCGACATCGAAGCCGCAATTGGCGGGCTGGAAGTCGCCGATATCGACACCCTTAGCCCGCAGCCAACCGGTCCAGCCGGCGTCCGAACCGAGCCGCGGATAGCTGGCGCCGCCAAGCGCCAATAACGCCGCGTCGCATCGGATGATTTTTTGTCCTTCCGGCGTCTCGAACAGGAAACCGTCTTCCGCAAAGCCCGACCAGCGATGCCGCGTCAGAATCTTGACGCCTTGCGCCTCCAGCCTGCCAAGCCAGGCGCGCAGCAGCGGCGAAGCCTTCATGACCTTTGGAAAGACGCGACCCGAAGTGCCGGTGAATGTCTCCGTGCCGAGCCCTGCCGCCCAATCCCTGATATCGTCGGGCGTAAAGGCCTCAAGGACAGGGCGCAGCCGGTCGGAGGCAGGGCCGAAGCGATTGGCAAAGCGGGCAAAATCCTCCGAATGGGTGATATTGAGGCCGGATTTCCCCGCCAGCAGGAATTTGCGCGCAACCGTCGGCATGCTGTCATAGACGGTGACCTGATGGCCGGAGAGGGACAGCACTTCGGCTGCCATCAGGCCGGCCGGCCCACCACCGATGATCGCGATCTGCTTTTCTGTCATGGAGCCGTCCGGCACTGGTTCATTTTTGTTCTCTTGGGCTGAGCCAGTGTTGAAAGCAAGGTGTTTCCAACGGCCGAATGTAACTTGGGCCGAACAGGAAATTCAACTTAGATAGATCTTGCTATCCAAAGTTGCTCACGTCCGTAGGCCGGTGGTGCGCCACTAAAATCCGAGAATTGCTCTACCACCTCAAAACCACAGAGTTCGAGCAGATATGCGATTTCCTGCCGCATGCTCCATCGGAGCGTCCAGGATGTTTCTTCGCATGCCACGAGCCTGCCCGCCTTATCGAACGCCTCGAAACGCAGCATCTCTTGAACGGTCTGATGCATCGGGTTGGTGTGTCTGGCCAGCATCGTTCTGCGTATTAGATGATCGGAGAGCGGATCATGCATCTCACGAGGGGGCGGAGCCGCGAAATTATTCGCAAACAGCAATTCGAAATAGGGATCGAAAAGATCGAGAACGAGGTAGCCGCCGGGCATGAGATGCTGATGAACGCAGAGAAGCGCTTTGCGTTGATCGTCGGGTGTCAATAGATGCTGAAAACTGCGCGCCGTGTTGATGACGAGAGGAAACTTCTGTTTGAGATCAAAGTTCGTCATATCGTCGTTGACGAACTGGACGCGTGTGCTCAGGTCCGGATGATCTGCAAGCTTGGCGGCAGCGATCGCCAGCATGGAGCTGGAAATATCCAGGCCAATGACGTCATAGCCTGCGTCGGCGAGGGGAAGCAAAATGCGCCCTGTGCCTGTGCCGATCTCAAGAATGGGGCCGCCGAAACGATGCGCGCAATCCAAATAAAATTCGATATCGCCAGCCAATAACCCGCCGCCAGTAAAAAGGTCGTAGGCAGCAACGGCAAGGCCGCCTTTATAATAGTCAGTTGCATTCGTCATTGCGGCTGCCCCTTCCGTTCAGCGTAGAATACGGGCTTTCATAAGAGGAGCAATGATGAGGACGTCCGGCTTGCGCAACGTCCCATCTTCGGTTTTCACGCAGCTCCATTAAATCGTGGAAATTTATATAACTATGTAGTTACTCAAGCCTCCGATTTCTGGAAGACTGTCAACTTGCGCGATGATCGGGTACTTGTCGGTGACGAGAAGGCCGCATCGGCCTTGCCTAATATTGCCGAGAACCTTGATGTCTGAAGCCAAAACCGCAAAGAACCGATCGAAGAGCGTTGATGTCGAAGTCGCCGGACCGGCGATATCGAGCGCGCCGGTCGAGCGGCCGCGGCTTCGCGATGCGGAGCGCACCAGCAAGGCGATCCTGGCGGCGGCGACCAAGGAGTTTGCCGAGCGCGGCTATGGCGGCGCCCGCGTCGATGCCATTGCCGAGCGCGCCAAGATCAACAAGCGCATGCTCTATCACTATTTCGGCGGCAAGGACGCGCTCTACGTCGCGGTCCTCGAAGGCAGTTACGTCGCCATCCGATCGGCGGAAGCAAGGCTTGATCTCTCGCATCGCAGCCCCAGTGAGGGCATGCGGGAGCTGGTTGTTTTCACATGGAAATATTTTCTGGATCACCCGGAATTCCTGGGCATTCTCAGCACGGAGAATATGCAGAAGGCGCGCTTCCTGAAGCGCTCGGCCCGGATTTTCGAGCTGCATTCGCCGCTGGTCGCGGAGATTTCCGGTCTGCTCGACCGCGGCGTTGCCGCCGGCGATTTCCGGTCCGGCTGCGATCCCGTCAAGATTTATATGAGCATTGCGGCGCTTGGTTCCTTCTTCCTGACGAACCGCTGGACGCTGTCGACGATCTTTCAGCGTAACCTCTCCGAAAAATCGGAAATCGATGCCTGGGGCGAGCATATCATCGAAGTCATCTTCGCCTATCTGCGCCCCTGAGAGCCCGGATCGGCCAATTCAAGAAAATCTGCATAATTGCCGTAGCGATCGCTGACGACTGTCGTTGACAGAGCTGCATTGTCGTGTCAGTCATGTAACTATATAGTTATTTACGGGAGGAATGACTTATGGCGACAAAGCCGATCGGCATCATCATGCACGGCATTACCGGGCGCATGGGGTACAATCAGCATCTGGTGCGCTCGATCCTGGCGATCCGCGATCAAGGCGGCGTGCTGCTTTCCAATGGCGACAGATTGATGCCCGAACCGATCCTTGTCGGCCGCAACGCCGAGAAGATCGCGGAGATTGCCCGCAAGCACGGCGTCGCCAAGACGACCACTGATCTCGATGCCGCGCTTGCCGATCCGAACAACACGATCTTCTTCGACGCCGGCTCGACGCAGATGCGTGTCTCGCTGCTGGAGCGGGCGATTGCCGCCGGCAAGCATGTCTATTGCGAAAAGCCGATTTCCGAGACGCTGGACGAGGCGCTTTCGGTTGCGGCCTCGGCAGAGCGGCGCGGCGTCAAGAACGGCGTCGTGCAGGACAAGCTCTTCCTGCCGGGCCTGCGCAAGATCGCCATGCTGCGCGACAGCGGCTTTTTCGGCAAGATCCTCTCCGTGCGTGGTGAGTTCGGTTATTGGGTCTTCGAGGGTGACTGGGGCGTGAAGGCGCAGCGGCCATCGTGGAACTACCGCAAGGCCGAGGGCGGCGGCATGATCCTCGATATGCTGCCGCATTGGCGCTATGTGCTCGACAATCTCTTCGGCGAGGTCAAAGCCGTGAGCTGCTACGGCGCGACCCATATTCCAAGCCGTGTCGATGAAAACGGCAAGACCTATGTCGCCGATGCCGACGATTCCGCCTATGCCACCTTCGAACTCGAGGGCGGCATCGTCGCCCATATCAATTCCTCCTGGGCTGTGCGCGTTCGCCGTGACGATCTCGTCACTTTCCAGGTCGACGGTACGCATGGTTCGGCGGTCTGCGGCTTGATGCGCTGCTGGACACAGCATCGCGTCAATACGCCAAAGCCGGTGTGGAATCCGGACCAGCCACAGACGATCAATTTCTTCGACACCTGGGACGAAGTGCCGGATACGCAGGTCTTCGATAACGGGTTCAAGGCGCAGTGGGAGGGCTTCCTGCGCCATGTCGCCGAGGATGCGCCGTGGAAATTCACGCTTCGCGAAGGCGCCAAGGGCGTTCAGCTTGCCGAGCTTGCCCAAAAGAGCTGGGTCGAGCGCCGCTGGGTCGACGTTCCCGCACTTGCCGCGCGCTAGGAGGTCGAGATCATGACGAAGACCCTTCGTTTGCCCACGGCTGACGGCAAGCTTGCCGATTTTACCGTCGTCAACACGCCGCTCAGCCCGCCGGAGCGTCCGGCCGGTGGCCATCTGTTCAATCGCGTCGCCTATGCGGCCGCCCATGTCGTCGTCGATCCGCTCGCCGATAACGATCCCTGGCTAGACCGCAACATCGATTGGGAACGCACGATCGCGTTTCGCGAATATCTCTGGGATCTCGGTCTCGGCGTCGCGGAAGCCATGGACACGGCGCAGCGCGGCATGGGCCTCGATTGGACCGGCGCCAAGGAGCTGATCACCCACGCACAGTCAGCCGCCCGCAATCGTCCGGACGCGCTGATCGCCTATGGCGCCGGCACCGATCATCTGGCACCCGGTCCCGACGTTACCATCGATGACGTCATCCGCGCTTATGAGGAGCAGGTTGCCTTCGTCGAAGGCCAGGGCGGGCGCATCATCCTGATGGCGAGCCGCGCGCTTGCCGCCGCTGCCAAGGGGCCAGACGACTATATCCGCGTCTATAACCGCATACTCGGACAGGTGAAGGAGCCGGTGATGATCCACTGGCTCGGCTCGATGTTCGATCCGGCGCTGGCGGGCTATTGGGGCTCGCCGGACGATCTGCGCGCCATGGAGACGGCCGTCGCCATCATCAACGACAACGCTTCCAAGGTGGATGGCGTCAAGATCTCGCTATTGTCGGCGGAAAAAGAGATCCTCATGCGCCGCCGCCTTGATCCCTCAGTTAAGATGTATACCGGTGACGATTTCAACTATGCCGAATTGATCGCCGGTGACAGCCAGGGCTATTCGCATGCGCTGCTCGGCATCTTCGACGCCATCGCGCCGGCGGCGAGTGCTGCTCTGTCCCAGCTTGCTCAGAACAATCTCGATGCCTTTCACCAGATCCTGGCGCCGACCGTTCCGCTGTCGCGCCACATCTTCAAGGCGCCGACGCGCTTCTACAAGACAGGCGTCGTCTTCCTCGCCTATCTCAACGGCTTTCAGGATCATTTCCAGATGCTGGGCGGCCAGCAAAGCACGCGCTCCATCGTGCATCTTTCGGAACTCTTCCGTCTGGCGGATACGGCGCGTGTTCTGAGGGACCCTGATCTTGCCGTGCAACGGATGAAGACGATCCTTGCAACGGTCGGCGTCGCCTAGTCGAGGACAGGATCTGGGAGGATCATCAGAATGGCTATATCGGGCCTTTCCATCAATCTTGCGACTGTGCGCCAGCAATATGACATGCGCCAGGCGGTCGAGGCATGCCTGAAACAGGACATCGTCGCGATTGCCCCTTGGCGCGATCAGGTGCACAAGATCGGCCTTTCCGAAGCGGCGAAGATCGTGGCAGACAACCGGCTGCAGGTGACCGGCCTTTGCCGCGGCGGCATGTTTCCAGCCGCCGATGCCGAGGGCTTGAAGGCGGCAATCGACGACAACAGACGGGCGATCGACGAGGCGGCAGCGCTGAATGCCGATTGCCTCGTGCTGGTCGTCGGCGGCTTGCCGAAGGAATCGAAAGACATCGGCCAAGCTCGTGAAATGGTGGCGGATGGTATCGCGACAATCCTGCCGCATGCCCGCAGCGCCGGCATTCCGCTGGCAATCGAACCGCTGCATCCGATGTACGCCGCCGACCGCGCTTGCGTTAACACGCTGGAGCAGGCGCTCGACATTTGCGACCTCTTGGGCGAGGGCGTTGGTGTCGCCATCGACGTCTATCATGTCTGGTGGGATCCGAAGCTTTATGAGCAGATCGCCCGTGCTGGCGCCAACGGCCAAATTCTGGCCCACCACATATGCGACTGGCTGGTGCCGACCACGGACCTTCTGCTCGATCGCGGCATGATGGGCGACGGCGTCATCGACCTGAAGCGCATCCGCGCAGCCATCGAGAAAGCCGGCTTTCTCGGCGCACAGGAAGTGGAAATCTTCTCGGAAGCGAACTGGTGGAAAAGGCCAGGAGAGGAAGTTCTCTCGACCTGCGTCGATCGTTTCCGCACCGTTTGCTGACGCGGGCCGACAATATCGAAAAACATAAAAATGCCGGGCCACGTATGGCCCGGCAAAACATTCAAGACTCGAATCCGGCGGCTTATTCGGCAGAAACGATCTTGCCGGCTTCCCACTTGTACAGCGAGAAGCTCTGCGAGGTGAGGTCGCCGCTTTCGCCGTAGGTGACCTTGCCGATGGCAGTGTCGATCGGCTCGCCAGTTTTCAGGGCGGCGCCAACAGCTTCCGCGTCGTCGGCCTTACCGGCCTTTTCGATGCCGGCTTTCAGCACCTGCACGGCGGCATAGGCGTTGAGCGTGAAGGCTTCCGCTGGAATATTGCGGGCTTTCAGGGCAGCGACGGCTGCCTGGGAGTCCGCGTTCTTCAGCGCGTCGGAGGCGTTGGTGAAGATCGTGCCGGCGGCGGCTTCGTTGCCGATTGCCCAATATTCAGTATTCGAGAGGCCATCGCCGCCGATGATCTGTGCCTTAACGGAAATGTCCTTCAGCTGACGGGCGAGCAGGCCGCCTTCCGGATGGTAGCCGCCGAAATAGATGAGATCGACGCCGGCCTGCTTCAGCTTTGCTGTCAGCGCGCTGTAGTCCTTTTCGCCGGGCGTCAGGGAATCGTTGACCACCTCGGTGACGCCGCCGGCATTGAGCGTTGCCTTGAAGGCGTCCGCTAGGCCCTTACCGTAGGCACCCTTGTCGTTGAGGATGGCGACCTTCTTGTCCTTGAAGTTCTTCAGCACGTAGTCAGCGGCTACAGTTGCCTGCTGGTCGTCACGGCCGCAGGTGCGCAGGACATTGGTGAGGCCGCGCTTGGTGAGGTCAGGTGCGGTCGCGGTCGGCGTCACCATCAGGATGCCGTTTTCAGCAAGCGCATCCGAAACCGGAATGGCGACGCCCGAGGTCACCGGGCCAACGACGAAGCGAATGCTGTCGCCGACGAAACCGTTGGCAACGGAGACGCCTTGCTTCGGATCGCCGGCATCATCGCCGAGCTTCAGGACGAGCTTCTGGCCGAGAACGCCACCGCTCTTGTTGATTTCGTCGATGGCGGTCTCTGCGCCATTCTTGACCTGATCGCCATAAGCGGCGACGGGGCCAGTCAGCGGCGCGATCAGGCCGATGGTGATATCGGCATGGGCCAGCGGCGCAAAGGCCAGCGAGGCGACGAAGGTCGCAGCCGTCAATGTCTTCAGACTCATTTTCTCTCTCCTCGGATGGGCGCGGCAGCGCCCTTTGAACCCGCCGCAATGGCCTGTCGTGGCGCGCGAACTGCCGCAAGGCGCCCTGAAATGGAGACAGGAAGTTACATCGAGGCCGATGAGCGCTTTCGGACATTTTTGACCTCAAAAGCGCTCATAAGGGTAGTTTCTGTAGGAATATTAGGACGATTCCGCAAGAAAATAACCGTCGCCGAGACAATTTTGACGAGTTTTCATTGATTTCGGTTGAGATGACGCCCCCAGGATTTTACGGGTTAGAGCCGTTTTTGACCGCAATCGGCGCCGCCACGGGTGGCGTCCCAGCTGCCGGTCGTCAGCGAACTGGGCGACCAGCCGTCCTCACGGAATTTCCACCGCAGCGGTAAGGCGTCAGGACGGCGAACGATCTTACCCGGCATGAAGCGCCACAGCCGCTCCGCGCCCTTAAAAACCGCGATCTCCGGCGAATCCAGAATGACCTCGGCCTCGCCGGTGAGTTGCAGCAGTTCGCCGCTGTCGAAATCCGCAAAAACCAGCCCGGCCTTCGGGTTGAGGGTGATATTGCCGAGTGTGTTGAAGAACAGGTTGCCGGCAAAATCCGGGATGATCAGCACGCCGTCGCCGCCGATGCGGACAAAACCAGCCCTGCCGCCGCGATGTGAGACGTCCACCTGTCGGTGTCCGTTTTCACGATCCACATAGGAGGCCACGAAGAAGGTGTCGGCGTCGGCGATGATCTGTTTTGCCCTAGCGTCGAGTTCGCTCAGATGCACCGCCGGCAGATCCGTCTGTTCGGACGGATCGCGGATAAAGGTGAAGTCCCGCAACTGAATATACTTTGGGCAGTTGCCGTAGGCCTGCCCGACCGTAACATCGAAGCCATGGTCTCCATGCCGGCGGATCGCGCCGTTCAGCCGGTTGCGGCGGCGGGTATGGAGCTCGATCCCGAGCATGCCGATAGCATCGCCATCCCCCATGCCCAAGTCGGCGGGATCAGTCGGATCACGGGCAAGATCCACGCTCAGGGTATGGATATCGGGGCTATGCAGAAAGCCGGGACGGGCGGCCCGCAGCGTCGCCCAGGCATCGCCTTGAGCATCGACGCTGCCAAGTACGATGAAGGGCAGTTGCGGATAGAAGTCGCGGTGCTGGTCGATCAGATGATCGCGCAGCACCCGCTGGCCGACCTCGCTCATTCGCTCCGCCACCCCAACCGTCTTTTGCAGGGCTATTTCCCCGGCATGCCAGGGAGAGTCATTTTCGGCGGTGAACATGATCTGACCTTTCAAACATAGTTAGGTTAAACGTTTCCGGGGTGGTTCTCAGGCCGCGTCGGCAATGCCGATCGGGGTCTTCTGGAAAGGGTAGAAACCCGGAAGGGCTTCGATGCGGGCAAGCCAGGCAGTGACGTTGTGATACCGGAAGCGATCGACATTGCCCTCCGGCGCGCGGGCGATGTAGCTGTAGAGCGCGACGTCGGCGATGGTCGGATGATCGGCCGCGATCCATTGGCGGCTGGCAAGCTCCGCGTCGATCAGCGTCAGAATGGCATGGGCGCGAGCGATCACCTCATCCGCATCGAACTTGGCGCCGAAAACGGTGACGAGGCGGGCGGCGCAAGGGCCGTAGGCAATTTGGCCCGAAGCAACCGAAAGCCAGCGCTGCACGGCCGCAGCGCCAACCGTGTCGTCCGGGAGCCAGCCCTTTTCAGCGTATTTTTTGGCGAGATAGACCAGAATGGCGGTGGAGTCGGCGATAATGACGCCGTTGTCATCCAGCACTGGAACCTGCCCGAAAGGATTGAGCGCCAGGAACGCCGGGGTCTTGTGTTCGCCCTTGGCAAGGTCGACCTCAACGATATCGGCATCGACACCGATCAATGAGAGGAACAGGCGGGCGCGGTGAGCATGACCAGACAGCGGATGGAAATAGAGCTTCATGTTTTAGTCTCCGGATTAAGGTGTGGACCCAAGCTAAACATGATTGTTCCCACCTGAGAACGGAAGTGCGATAGTAAGCAAGAAACTATTCCATAATATGAAATAATCTCGATCGTAGCAGGAGGCGCAGTTGGACAGGCTGCAATGTATGAAAGTGCTGGTGAAAGTGGCCGATGCCGGCAGTTTCGCCGCTGCGGCGCGGCAGTTGCACATGAGCCCGCCGGTCGTAACCCGCGCGATCGCCTTTCTGGAGGAAGTGACCGGCGCGCGGCTGTTCTTGCGTTCGACGCGTTCTGTGAAGCTGACCGTGCAGGGCCGCCACTATGTCGAGGACTGTCGTCGCATCCTCAGCGATATCGATGAGGCCGAGGCGTCGGCCGGCGGCTCCTATGCGACGCCCTCCGGCATGCTGACGGTCACGGCGCCGGTGCTGTTCGGGCAATATTACATCATGCCCATCGTCACCGCGTTTTTGGCCTTGCATCCGGCGGTCACCGGTCGTGTGCTGCTGTTCGATCGTATCGTCAATCTGGTGGAAGAGGGGATCGATGTTGCCATCCGCATCGGCCATCTACCGGATTCAAGCTACAACGCCGTGAAGGTCGGCACCGTGCGCCGCGTCGTCTGCGGCGCACCCTCCTACTTCGAGCGCCATGGTCTGCCAGAGACGCCCGCCGATCTCGTAGGCCATACGATCATTGCAAACACCGGATCGTCCGCTCCGCTAGACTGGCATTTTGGCCCCGAGGGTAAGCTCTCTCCTGCTCTCCACCCGCGTTTGTTCTGCAACTCGGTCGAAGCCTCGATTTCGGCGGCGTCAAGCGGCTGGGGCCTCGCGCGCACGCTGTCCTATCAGATCGCAAAGCCGGCCGCCGAAGGCCGGCTGCGTGTCATTCTGGAGGATTTCGAGGAGGAGCCGCTGCCGATCCATGTCGTGCATCCCGAAGGCCGGCATGCCTCCGCGAAGACGCGTGCCTTTGTCGATTTTGCCGTGGAGCAGTTGCGGGCGGGAGCAGCATTTCCTTAGACGTCGGCAAGCGCCGTGTGCCAAGCCTCGCGGTAGTCTTGCAGGCCCCGCAGCTCGGCCCGGATAGGCTGGCTCGCCGTCGCGGCGGCTGGCCTGATGCCGGTCAGCAGCGCGGCACCCTGGCTGGTTCCGGTCGAGCCGGGCAGGGCGACGACATCGGATCCTGTCAGCGAAGATAATGCGGCCAGATAGGCCCGGTTGAGGGCGAAAGGTCCTTCGACGAAGATCGGACCCTTGGCGCCGATCAGGCCGAGGCAGGCTTCCGTCATCAGTGCCAGATAGAGGCTTGCAGCGGCGAGCCGTTCCGCCGGGCTTGCCGATACCTCGCCGATCCAACGCATTTTCTTATCGGGGAAGGGGCCGGATCCCTCGACCACGTTTGGCAGCAGCATGATGCCCTTGCCGATCACGGTTTCGAGCGAAGCTTCTATAGCATCGGGATCCGCCTGCCCGATCTCGCCGGCGAGAATCTCGAACTCCCGCCCGCCCATGAAGCGGGAGGAGGGGACGGCGCGGCCATAGGCATCGATATTGGCGAGCGCATCGCGAGTTGGGTCAAGATGCTCGAGATCGCCGCCGACGGCGAAGCTGATCACCCAGGTGCCGGTCGACACGACAGCAAAGGGTGCCTCATTCTCCACCAGATGCGGCAGCAGCGAGGCGTTGGAATCGTGGATGCCGCAATAGACCGGAACCGGCGCGTCGACGCCGATCTCCGTGGCGATCCTGGGCAGGATTGGCCCGAGAGCGTCAAAGGCGGAGCGGATCGGCGCCATCAGGGGGCGGATGCCGAGTGTGTCCACCAGCGCGGAATAGGCTCCGGTCGTCGGATTCCAAAGGTCGGTATGGCAACCCAACGAGGTGACTTCGTTGGCGGCAACGCCGGTCAGCCGGAAGGCCCAATATTGCGGATAGGTGAGGATGGCGCGGACGCGGGCAAAATCGTCAGGAAATTGACTCTTCTGATAATGGATCTGCGCGCCGACATTGAGCCCGCCCGAAAGCCCAGGCGAAAAGGTCTCGCTGAAAGGTGGGCGCAGGTGTGCGTAGGCTTCCCGCACGGCGTCAGGATAAGCGTGCTCATAGTCGAGCACAGGCAAGGCAAGGCTGCCGTCGGCGGCGAGAAGCACGGCCGAGGCACCATGGGTGGTGATCGATATCGCGTCGAAGCCCGGCGTTGTGGCAAAGCCCTTCAGTGCCCCGATGACGAAATCCCATAGCCGCTCGATGTCATAGTGCGGATAGGGACCGGTCTTCAGCACCGTATTGGTGGTTCGCACAGCGGCGATCTCGGCGCCGCTTTGCGCGTCGAGCACCACCACCTTGGCATTGGTTTTGCCGATGTCGAGAACGACGATGCGGCGATAGCTTGGGCGAGCACTCATGGCAGATGGAAGACCGTCACTAGATCGCTCTGAACCGGCGAATTGTCGGGATTGGTCGCCATGATATCGGCCATGTGCGCCCACCATTTTTTCATGACGGGATGGTCGGGAAGGCTCGCCATCGTGTGATCTCTAGGCCGTGTCAGGACGCCGAATAGCGTGTTGGTCTCGCGGTCAAGATGGATGGAATAGTCGCAGGCGCCGGCTTGATGCAGCAGCTCGACCAATTCCGGCCAGATCTCGTCATGGCGCTTCCTGTATTCGAGCTCCATGCCGGGATTGAGCTTCATCTTGAAGGCGTGACGTTCGAGAGATGCGGTCATTTCGAGCTCATGGCCTTGATGCGTTTTGCGACGATCGGCAGGGCGATGGTGATAATCAGAAGCAGGCCGATGAAGATCGACATGACGATGCCGGGCACGTTGAGAAGACCGAGGCCGAAGGTCACCAGCCCCATGACGAAGGCGGCGATGACGACGCCGCCGATCGTGCCGGAGCCGCCGAGGATCGAAACGCCGCCGAGCACGACCATGGTCACCACTTCCAGCTCCCAGCCGAGCGCAATCGACGGGCGTGTCGAACCGAGGCGCGAGGTGAGGCACACGGCGGCGATGCCGCTCATCAGGCCAGTCAGCAGGAAGAGGATGAATTTGACCCGCTCGACCGGGATGCCGGAGAAGCGCGCGGCAAAGTCATTATTGCCGATCGTATAGACCTGCCTGCCGAAATTCGTCGCATGCAGCAGGATCGCGAAGACGATCGCCAGCACGATGAAGAGAACGAATTCGAAGGAGAAGACCCAGACGACATAGCCCTGCCCGAAATAGGCGAAGCTGTCGGGATAATTCCCGTAGGCCTGGTCGCCGAGGACAATATAGGAGATGCCGCGAAACAAGCTCATCGTGCCGATGGTGACGACGATCGAGGGCAGTTTCAGCCCGGAGACGAGGAAGCCGTTGAAGAGGCCGCAGAGAAGCCCGACCCCGAGGCCGATCGCAACGAGGCCGACCGTATCGACACCGGCCTGTGCGGCAGCGCCCATGGCGGTCGAGGCAAGCGCGATGATGGCGGCAACCGAAAGATCGATTTCGCCCGCAATGACCAGCAGCGCCATGGCGAAGGCGATCATTGCCTTCTCAGTGAAGTTGAAGGTCGCATCCGAGAGGTTATACGGGTCGAGGAAGTAGGGTGACGCCAGCGAATTGAAGACGAAGATCGCGATGGCGACACCGAAGAGCAGCACTTCCCAGCTTGCCAGGATCCGCTTGAACGGTGTGCCGAGACGGTCGGGAATGTTGCGCTTCTCTGTTGTTGCGTCAGAGACGATACTCATGCGGCGACCTCCTTGATCGAGGCTTCCTTCGCCGCCTGATCCCGAAGGATGATGCGGCCGCGATTGCGTTCACGTCGGGCGTTGAAGACCACGGCGAGGATGATGACCGTGCCGGAGATTGCCATCTGCGTGAACGGCGAAATGCCGATGACGGGAAGTGCGTTCTTGATGACGCCGAGGAAGAGCGCGCCAAGCACGGTACCGGCGACCGAACCGACGCCGCCGGCAATCGAGATGCCGCCGATGACGCAGGCGGCGACGCTATCGAGCTCGAAGCCATTGGCAATGTCGACATAGGCGACGGCATAGCGCGACACCCAGAGATAGCCGCAGAGGCCAGCCAGCGCACCCGACAATACGAAGGCGAGGAAGCGCGTCCAACCGACATCGATGCCGGCATAGACGGCGGCGACCGGATTGCCGCCGCTGGCATAGGCCGAGCGACCGAACCGCGTATAGCGCAGCACGAAATACATCATCAGCACGATGGCAATGCCGATCCAGGCAAGCACAGGCAGGCCGAGCAACGGCGTGCGCGGTACGCTGAGGAATTCCGGCGTGAATTGATGGGCATTGACCCAGGCGCCACCGGACAGCACGAAGGCCATGCCGCGGTAGATGGTGAGCGTGCCGAGGGTCACGACGATCGGCGGAATTTCCAGCGCCCAGACGAGATAGCCGTTGATGGCGCCGAGCGCTGCGCCCATGACGATGGCGGTGATCACGAGAACGATCAGCGGCAGGTCGGGATAGCCGGCATTCAGCATGGCGACGGCCATGCCGGTGAAGGCGAGATTGGCGGCGACGGACAGATCGATCGATTTCGTCAGAATGACAGTCATCTGCGCGAGCGCCAGGATGATCAGGATCGACGTGTCGTTGAAGATATTGGCGAGATTGCCGGGCTCGGCAAAGCCGGCCGCGCGCGTCGAAAAGCCGGCGATCATCACGATGATGATGGCAAAGAGCAGCGTTTCGCGTCTTTTGAGGATGCGTGGCATCCAACCCTCCCTATGCATTGCCCGTGGCGGCGCGCACCAGCGTTTCCGGTGTCAGCCCGTCGCGGTCGAACAGACCGGCCGATAGCCCCTCCTTCATCACCAGAACCCGGTCCGACATGCCGAGAATCTCGGGGAGTTCGGAGGAGATCATGATGATGCTGAGGCCTTCGGCCGCCAGTTCACTGATGAAGCCATGAACGGCGGCCTTTGAGCCGATGTCGATGCCCTTGGTCGGCTCGTCGAGGATGATGATCTTCGGCTGCGTCGCCAGCCATTTGCCGATGACGACTTTCTGCTGGTTGCCGCCCGACAGCGTGCCGACCGGCACAGACAGGGCGGCGGCGCGCAGATCCAAGCGCTCGGCATATTTGCGGGCCAGCGCGAACTCATCGGCAGCCTTCAGGAAGCCCTTGCGCGAGGTGCGCCCGAGCGAGGGTAGCGACATGTTCTGATAGATCGGCATCGGCAGCGCCAGGCCGTGACGGCCGCGCTCCTCCGGCACATAGACAATGCCGGCGCGGATGGCGTCCTGCGGCGAATGAATGCGGATGTCCTCGCCGTTCAGTGTCAGCTTGCCGGAAAGCGGCCGGGTGATGCCGAAAAGGGACTGACAGAGCTCAGAGCGGCCGGCGCCGATCAGGCCGTAGACGCCCAGAATCTCGCCGCGACGGAGCTTGAAGGAAATGTCGCGGAATTCGGTGCGGTGGCAATAATTCGCGACTTCGAGCACGGTGTCGCCGATCGTGACGGGCACCTTCGGGAAGGCATCCTTGACGTCACGGCCGACCATCATGCGGACGATCTCGTCCTGCGGCGTTTCCTTCAGCCGGCCATGGCCGACAGCACGGCCGTCACGGAAGACGACGAAGTTGTCTGCTATCTCATAAACCTCATCGAACTTGTGGCTGATGAAGAGGATGGCCTTGCCCTGGGCCTTCAGGTTGCCGACGATGCGGAAGAGATCGTCGATTTCCTTGCGGGAGAGGGCTGCGGTCGGCTCGTCCATGATGACGATGCGGGCCTCGATCGACAGCGCGCGGGCGATCGCCACGAGATGGCGCTGCGCGATGGAGAGGTCCTTCAGACGGATCGACGGATCGATGGTGCTCTCGAGCGATTCCAGTAGCTGCCTTGCGCGGCTGTTCATCACCTTCCAGTCGATGGTGCGGAATTTCGTGCGCGGCGCGTGGCCGAGAAAGATGTTTTCGGCAACCGTCAGCTCATCGAAGAGCACGGTTTCCTGGTGAATGGCGGTGACGCCGGCGTCGATGGCGGCCTGGGCGTTATGAAACGTGGTCGGCTTGCCGTCGACGAGGACTTCGCCCTCGTTCGGACGGTAGATGCCGGTGAGAATCTTGACGAGCGTCGACTTGCCGGCGCCGTTTTCGCCGATGAGCGCGGTGACCTTGCCGGGATAAAGCGAGATGCTGACGCCGTCGAGCGCCTTCACGCCGGGAAAGATCTGCGAAATGCGGCGCATTTCCAGAATGGCTGTACTGTCCACCATTGGCGTACCTGTGGCGGGTCGTTGAAGGACTGTGGTCATCAGCAATGTACCGGATAGGGTGAAACCAAGTCCGGCGGCCGAGGCCGCCGGAGCATTGCGAACGAGGCTTCGATCAGAAAACCTTGGAGAACTGATCGATATTCGTAGCGTTGTAGACGAAGGGATCGGCCATGGCGGCTTCGCTGTCTTCGCCGACCTTGATCTTGCCCATGCGGCCGGCATTGATTTCGCTGCCTGGCTTGCCGGTGGTCTCACCCTTGACGAGGCGATAAGCGATCTGCGTTGCCGAATAGCCGAGGTCGATCGGGTTCCAGATCGCGAATTCCTTCGTGGCGCCCGACTTGATGGCGCCGGCCATTTCGGACGGCAGGCCGAGACCGGTCACGTAGACCTTGCCGATCTTGCCGGCATCCTTGACGGCCTGCGAAGCGGCAAGCACGCCGACGGTTGTCGGAGCGACGATGACCTTGACTTCCGGATGCGAGGTCAGGAGGCCCTGGGCTTCGCGATAGCTCTTGTCCGAGAGGTCGTCGCCATAGACGGTGGTGACGAGGTTGAGGCCCGGGAAGTCCTTCAGCTGCTTCTTCATCTCGCCGATCCAGATGTTCTGGTTGGTCGATGTAGTGGTGGCCGAGAGGATGGCGAAATCGCCCTTGCCGCCGTCAAGATGATCCTTGGCAAGCGTCAGGCACATCTTGCCGATCAGTGCATTCGAAGATGGGTTGAGCTGCAGGATGCGGCCGGCCTTTGCCACGCCGGAGTCCCAGGAGATAACCTTGATGCCGCGCTGCGTTGCCTTCTTGAGGGCAGGGACGACAGCATCCGGATCGTTGGCGGAGATGGCGATGGCGTCGACGCCCTGCGCGATCAGCGAATTGATGACTTCGATCTGACCTTCGGCCGTCGTCGAGGTCGGGCCGGTGTAGATCACCTGGACGCCGCCGAGTTCCTTGGCGGCTTCCTGTGCGCCCTTGTTGGCCGCTTCGAAGAAGCCGTTGCCGAGCGACTTCACCACGAGGCCGATCTTGATATCCTTCGCGCTTGCCGTGCCGGCCATCAGTGCCGCGGCGAGCGCTACGCCAACCGCCAGTTTCTTTGCAATATTCATGTCTCTTCCTCCCAAGTTGATAGTCTATGCTCACTCCGCCATAGACGCGCACCTCACGCGACTGATGGGGAATCCTCCTCTTCGGCCCGTGCCGAAACACTTGTTATGATCAGGGACACGCCCGCATCCTCGATCATCCTTACGGTCTCCGCCGAAATGCCGTCGTCGGTGATGATGGTTGTTACCTGTTCGAGCGGGCACAGGATCAGGCTGGAGCGCTGCTTGAACTTGCTGGAATCGACCATGACGATCATCTCGTCGGCCTGGCGCATCAGCTTCTGCTCGCTCTGGATCAGCAGCGCGTCCGCCTCCATGATGCCGAGCGGGCCGACGCCCTGCGCGCCGATGAACATGCGTCGGGCGTAGAAATTCCGCGTCGTGTCGTTGTCGAAGGGCGACAGGATCAGGCTTTGCTCGCGATAGATCGCGCCGCCCGGAACCGTGACCGTATTTTTCGAGTGCTTGACCAGATGTTCGGCGATCGCAAAGGAATTGGTCATCACCTGCAGCCGGAAGGCAGAGATATAGTGCACGAGCTGGAATGTCGTCGTGCCGCCATTGATGATGATGGCGTCGCCCGGATTGCATAATTCGGCGGCTTTGCGCGCAATTGCGCGTTTCTTATCGATATTGACGCCTTCCGAAACGCGGAAGGGGCGGCCGGCCAGATTGCCGAGCTGTGGGGGATGGATGGATTCGGCTCCGCCGCGCACGCGCCGGATCTTTCCCTGCACATGCAGGGCCGCGATATCACGGCGGATCGTCGCTTCAGAGGCCTCGGTCAATTCAGAAATATCCTGAATCGTCACCACAGGTTTTTCCTGTACGGCGCTCAAAATGATGCGATGGCGTTCGCGTTCGTGCATCGGTTCCTCCTTGTTGGCGGTTATTCCGTAAATATGGCAGAGTGTCAATCATAAACGATCATAAACATTCATATTGCATCGCAACATTATCAAATATGATCGTTTTCGATTGACAAAACGACTCTCTGTGAGCGATATCCTGATCGTAACGGGGCGGCGCCGTGGTTCTGGTGCGCTCGCAAATGATGATTCCATGGGAGGATGACATGACGGCTGAAGTTCGACTTCTGGACAATCGTTGGGATGACGCCTACGCGGCCAAGCTCGACGAGCCGGGCAAGTTGCTCTACCGCTCCAATCTGCTGGGCGCCGACAAGCGTATCACCAATTACGGTGGCGGCAACACGTCGGCCAAGGTCATGGAAACCGATCCGCTGACCGGCGAGAAGGTCAAGATCCTCTGGGTCAAAGGCTCCGGCGGCGATGTCGGCACCATCAAGCTCGACGGCTTCGCCACACTCTATCAGGACAAGCTCGACAGCCTCAAGGGTATCTACAAGGGTGTTGCCGACGAGGACCGCATGGTCGGCTTCCTGCCGCATTGCACCTACAACCTCAATGCCCGCGCCGCTTCCATCGATACCCCTCTGCATGGTTTCGTGCCGTTTACCCATGTCGATCACATGCATCCCGACGCGATCATCGCGATCGCTGCCGCCAAGAATTCCCGCGAACTGACCCGCGAAATCTTCGGCGACGATATCGGCTGGCTTCCCTGGCGCCGCCCCGGCTTCCAGCTCGGCCTCGATCTCGCAGCCTTCGTCAAGGCGCATCCGAATTCCAAGGGCGTCGTGCTCGAAAGCCACGGCCTCTTCACCTGGGCCAACGATGCCAAGGATTGCTACGAGCTGACGCTCGCGATCATCAACAAGGCCATTCAATGGTTTGCGGCAAAGACCGAAGGCAAGACGATTTTCGGTGGCACTGTAGTCCAGAGCCTGCCGCAAGCCGAGCGTCGCGCGATCGCCGCAAAGCTGATGCCGGAAATTCGCGGCCGCATCGGCAAGACCGAACGCAAGCTCGGCCATTTCGACGATCAGGATGCCGTACTCGAATTCGTCAATTCGAAGAA
This sequence comes from Rhizobium sp. RCC_161_2, assembly GCF_041355235.1. NCBI lineage: Bacteria > Pseudomonadati > Pseudomonadota > Alphaproteobacteria > Hyphomicrobiales > Rhizobiaceae > Rhizobium > Rhizobium sp. RCC_161_2. The sequence continues at coordinate 272,456 of NZ_JBFUPL010000009.1, forward strand.
TCTGCGCCCGCTCGGCGCGCTCGGCACCAGCTGCCCTGACCATTTTCTGCGCACCAAGATCCGTCCGCTGATCGTCGATTTCGATCCGGCTAAGCCGGATGCCGATGCGGTAATCGCCGGTCTCGACAAGGCGCTGGAAGACTATCGCGCCGATTACGCGCGTTACTATAACGACTGCAAACATGACAATTCGCCCGCCATGCGCGATCCCAATCCGGTGATCTTCCTGGTGCCGGGTGTCGGCCTGCTGTCCTTTGCCCGCGACAAGGCAACGGCCCGGATTGCCGGCGAGTTTTACGTCAACGCCATCAACGTCATGCGCGGCGCTTCCACTGTGTCCGAGTATCAGGGCCTGCCGGAGCAGGAAGCTTTCGATATCGAATATTGGCTGCTGGAAGAGGCAAAGCTGCAGCGCATGCCGAAGCCGAAGAGCCTTGCCGGTCGCGTTGCCTTCGTCACCGGCGGCGCCGGCGGAATCGGACGCGCCACGGCGGCGCGTCTGGTGGACGAGGGCGCCTGCGTCGTGCTGGCGGATATCGATCAGGCGGCGCTTGAGAACACCCAGGCGGATTTCGCCAAGAAATACGGCGCCGATGCGGTGCGCAGCGTCAAGCTTGATGTGACCAAGGAAGAGGGGGTCATCTCCTCCTTCGCGGAAGCCTGCGTCGAGTTCGGCGGCATCGATATCCTCGTGTCCAATGCCGGCATTGCCTCCTCCGCGCCGATCGAAAGCACGGAGCTGTCGATGTGGAACCGCAATATCGACATTCTCGCCACCGGCTATTTCCTCGTCTCGCGCGAGGCCTTCCGGCTGTTCCGCCGCCAGAACATCGGCGGCAATGTCGTCTTCGTTGCGTCGAAGAATGGTCTGGCTTCATCCCCGAATGCTGCCGCTTACTGCACGGCCAAGGCCGCCGAGATCCATCTGGCGCGCTGCCTGGCGCTCGAGGGCGCGGATGCGGGCATTCGCGTCAACACGGTCAATCCCGATGCGGTTCTGCGCGGCTCGAAGATCTGGAACGGCGAATGGCGCGAACAGCGCGCCGCCTCATCGAAGATCGAGGTGGACGATCTGGAGGAGCATTACCGCAAGCGCTCGATGCTGAAGCTCAATGTCTTCCCGGAGGATATTGCCGAGGCGATCTATTTCCTGGCTTCGGACCTTTCCGCCAAGTCGACCGGCAATATCATTAACGTCGACGCCGGCAACGCGCAGAGCTTCACGCGGTAACGAATGCACTCTCCCTTCTCCCCAGCGGGGAGAAGGTGGCCCGAAGGGTCGGATGAGGGGTGTCGCAGCAAATATAGATCTATCTTTCGCTTACGCTCAAGATATTCGTCGCTGCGCTCCTCGCCCCCTCATCTGCCCGTTGGGCATCTTCTCCCCGCTGGGGAGAAGAGGAAATGGGATGATCGAAACGCCGTAATATTTCGAATGACATGTCTGGGAGGAAAGAATGGCTGAGTTTAGAATTGCGCCGGATCTGGTCGCCGCTGAAAATGACAAGCGCGCCGCCGCGCTGACATCCGATTATGAGGCACTGGGCGCGACGCTCGCCCGTCGCGGCGTCGATATCGAGAATATCACGAAGAAGGTCTCCGAATTTTTCGTCGCCATTCCTTCCTGGGGCGTCGGGACGGGCGGCACACGCTTTGCCCGCTTTCCGGGCACCGGCGAGCCGCGTGGTATCTTCGACAAGCTCGACGACTGCGCCGTCATCAACCAGTTGACGCGGGCGACACCGACGGTTTCGCTGCATATACCCTGGGACAAGGCGGATGCCAGGGAACTGAGGGCAAAGGGCGATGCGCTCGGCCTCGGCTTCGATGCCATGAATTCCAATACTTTCTCAGATGCCCCCGGCCAGGCACATTCCTACAAATACGGCTCGCTCAGCCATGTCGACGCGGCCACCCGCGCCCAGGCCGTCGAGCACAATCTCGAATGCATCGAGATCGGTAAGGCCATCGGCTCCAAGGCGCTGACCGTTTGGGTCGGCGACGGCTCGAATTTCCCCGGCCAGAGCAATTTCACTAGGGCGTTCGAGCGCTATCTCGCCGCCATGGCGGACATCTACAAGGCGCTACCGGACGACTGGCGGCTGTTTTCCGAACACAAGATGTACGAGCCGGCCTTCTATTCCAGCGTCGTGCAGGACTGGGGCACCAACTACCTGATCGCGCAGACGCTTGGGCCCAAAGCCCAGTGCCTCGTCGATCTCGGCCATCACGCGCCGAACACCAATATCGAAATGATCGTCGCCCGCCTGATCCAGTTCGGCAAGCTCGGCGGCTTCCACTTCAACGATTCCAAATATGGCGACGACGATCTCGACGCCGGCGCGATCGAACCCTATCGCCTGTTCCTTGTCTTCAACGAACTGATCGATGCGGAGCAGCGCGGCGTCAACGACTTCAATCCGGCGCATATGATCGACCAGTCCCACAACGTCACTGATCCGATCGAAAGCCTGATCTCCAGCGCCAACGAAATTCGCCGCGCCTACGCGCAGGCGCTGATCGTCGACCGCAAGGCATTGTCGGGATATCAGGATGCCAACGACGCCCTGATGGCGTCGGAGACATTGAAGCGGGCCTATCGCGCCGATGTCGAGCCGATCCTCGCCGAAGCCCGTCGCCGCACCGGCGGTGCTATCGATCCGGTCGCGGCCTATCGAGCAAGCGGCTATCGGAAGAAGGTTGCGAGCGAGCGGCCGGCTTCCGTTGGTGGTAGCGGCGGGATTATCTGAGGCGCTTATAGCTCCGGCGGATTGGCGAAGGGATCGAGAGAGCGGACATCCATCAGCCGGAAGTGCCTCAGGTTCCGGGTGAGAACGGTGCAATCATGTCGCAATGCCGTTGCGGCAATGGCTGCATCTTCGAACCCCGGATCGCCACCACGCCCCACCGCTTGGTCAAATAGTCGACCGGCAATGCGTGCCGTCGCCGTGTCGAATGATAGGATGCGTTCGCCATAGAGATGAACGGTGAGTTCGAGCCATTCGCCCAGTAGGCTGGCTTTTTTGCTAGCGCCCGTCCGATGGGCTTTTGCGATCCCGGTTTCGATTTCAGCGACGGTTACTGTGGATAGGAAAAACTGATCGGCATGGGCCGCGACCCATGCCCTGGTTGCTTGAGACAGCAAATCTTGCGCGCGCAGAGGCGATGTCGCGGAAATGATGTTCGTATCGAGAAGATACATCAAATGTCGTCATCGCGCAGCAATCGACCTGGCTTGCGTACAGGTAGGTGGTCGTCTTCCAGCGGTGCATTGGTGATCAGCCAGCCGAACGACGGAACCTGCTTCAGCTTTTGATATTCGTCATAGGAAATGATGACAGCGGTGCGTTCGCCATGACGGGTGATGACAGCCGCATTGCCGTCGAGAGCGTCATCGACGACGGCGGAAAGAGTTGCCTTCGCGTCTTTTAGCTGAATTTCTCTCATGGGTCACCTATATGACTATTATGGTCATAATATAAAGCTGACCCGAGATGCCGTCAATGCGTCGGTAGATTTTCCCTCGGGAGTGCTGACCGTGATCAAATGATCCACCTGCAGACTATGAGTGCCCGAATTTATCGGAGAGGGGAGCGTTCCGGACGGAAAGGGCGCGAAGCGAAATCACTTTCCGCCTCCATTCAAATGGCCCATTCAAATGGTCTGGCTGATCAGCCTTCGATACTCACGTTCCGGCACCCCATAGGAGCTTCCTGTAAGGGCCTCCAGGCCGGCGCGATCTCTGATTGCGACGAAGCCTCGCTGAGAGACGATGAGATGCTTCCCCTCAAGAACATGCAGGGTCGTCGTGACGCTTTGTCGGCGGATGGCAAGCATGACGCCAAGGAAGTCATGGGTAAGGTCAATCTTGTCGCCGTCGGTGCGATCGTGGCACATCAGAAGCCAACGCGCCAAGCGCTGCTCGATATGATCCGTCGCGTTCGAGAAGGCGGTATAGGCCGTTTGAATTGACGCAGCCTGGACGTATCGCAAAAGCAGATTGCGCAGCTCAAGACTATTGCTTGCTGCTGCCAGAATGTGCGCATTTGCGATGCGATATCCAGCGCCAGCAACCTGCATGAATATTGAGAAGGGGGCTGAGTCCGCCCCCTGGAGGGCAACGGTGGGGGAAAAGCCCTCACGGCCGAAGATACCTATCTCGGCGCTCTTTCCTCCCGGATAGCCCACGACGACCGATCCGATCCCCGATTCTAGAAAATAGATATAGTCGCCGATCTTATCGGGAGTTGTTATTAAAAAACGCTTTGGAAGATCGATGCTCTCAAGATGGGGCGCAATATGATCGAAGTCCCGGTCGGACAGGGACATCAAAATCTTGTTGCGGACATCTGATTTTTTAGGTGGGAACATGCTCTCTCCTCGTAAGGGCAAGAGCAATCGGGTCTCCCAGTCGACCGCGCCAATAAAGTCTGCGGACGATCAAACAATCCTAGTCTCTGATAGTGTTCGATTTATGTTTATCGAAAAAAATGTGCAAGCTGGCGTGGAGTCTCCGCACGATATCGCACATAAGAAGTGTTATCTGACAGACGTCGCCGCTAATGTGAAATTCTCGGACGGCGCGATATTGGGCTTGGCTCGCCGGTCCCAAATGCCCAGCGAGATCACGGTCATAAATCGCCATATGCTAGGAAATAACGCAACTTAGAGAGAAATTTCTGAAGTTTTTTATGAATATCCCGAAGTAAAAGTTCTTGCCGGCGGTCATGTTTTGTAGATTTATTTGCCGAATTTGATTTAATTTGATCGCAGAGATGGACTTTTGTCCGGTATAGGACCAAGGTGATTCAAGCCTTTTGGGGGAGGCTCAGAGTTATCTGCTTCGTCGCCGCAATGACGAGGGAGATGACTCTACTGTAGAGAGGCGATTCGTTTGTTGCTCGACCTCGAGCCAGGCAAGTGGCAGGCCCGATATTATCAGGCAATAAGAGAGCCTAGGCTGGGCAATTCACTATATCTGAAAGTGTTTCGTGCGGGACTACAGCCACGTTGCTGGCGTACGCTTCCAATCAGCCGCAAGCTCAGCACAAAAATTGCCGTGATATCTCCCACCAAACTCAATAGCCGAGAGCGATGCCGTCCTTGCGATGGTCGGAGGCGCCGAGCAGGACGCCGCGTTCGTGATCGATCATGATCGCCTGCGCGCCGCCGATCGGCTCGTCCGCCCATTCGGCGATATGGCCGCGCCGTTCGAGATCCCGCTTTGTCTCTTCCGAAATCGTTGGCTCCAGCGACAACTTCCCGCCGAAGCAGAAGCTGCGCGGCTGGTCGCTCGCCTGTTGTGGATCGAGATCGCGGTCGAGGATCTGCGTCAGCATATGGGCATGGCCGGCCGCCTGATATTGCCCGCCCATGACGCCGAAGCTCATGCGTACCTTGCCGTTCTCCATCAGCATCGCCGGGATGATGGTGTGGAAGGGTAGTTTGCCGGGGCCGATGGCATTTGGATGCCCTTGTTTGACGACGAAGCCCGCGCCACGGTTCTGCAGCAGCACGCCGGAGCGCGGCGCGTAGATGCCGCTGCCGAAGGGCATGAAGACCGAGTTGATCAGCGAGATCGCATTGCCGTCTCGATCGACGACGGAGATGTAGACCGTGTCCCTGTGCGTCGGTCCATCCCAGACAGAGGCGTCTGCGGCGCGTTCGAGGCTGATCTTCGCGCGCATGGCGGCGATCGAGCGGTCGGACAGTAGCTCGTCGATGTCGAAGGTCAGATAGTCCGGATCGCTGATCAGCTGGTCGCGCATGGCGTAGCCGGCCTTGGTGGCTTCGGCATGTAGATGAATACGATCAGCCTCCGAGAGCTTGGGATCGCGCAGATCAAAACCGTCGAGGATGCGGGTGATCAACAGGGCCGCCAAGCCCTGGCCGTTCGGAGGGCATTCGATGAGGTCGCGGCCGCGGAATTTGCCGGAGATCGGTGTGGTCTCGAATGCCTTGTAGTCGGCGAAATCGCTTTCCTCATGCAGGCCGCCGAGCGATTGCAGAACCTGGGTGATCTCGTCGGCCACCGCGCCACGATAGAAGGCGTCGCGGCCGTCCCTTGCGACAGCTTTCAACGTCGCGGCCAGCGCCGGATTGGTTATGCGTTCGCCGGTTCGTGGCGCACGGCCGTGGGGCAGGAAATAGCTTGCTGAAGCCGCATGTTTTTCGACGCGGCTGCTATAGCGGTGCCAGTCGAGTTCAACGCGCGGCGTGATGCAATAGCCTTCTTCTGCGGCCGCGATCGCCGGGGCGAGTACGCGGCCCATGTCGAAGCGGCCGTAAGAGCCGATCAGCCGGCACCATGCATCGATGGCGCCGGGAATGGTGACCGCGTGTGGGCTGTCGTCGGGAATGGCGGTGAAGCCTTTTTCGAGGAAATAGTCGAGCTTTGCCTTTTGTGGCGCGCGGCCGGAGCCATTGAGCGCGATTGGCGTGCCACCGGCTGCACTATGGAGGGCGAAGCAGTCGCCGCCGATGCCGGTCATGTGCGGGTCGATGACGCATTGCAGTGCGACCGCGGCAACCGCTGCGTCAACGGCACTGCCGCCCGCGCGCAGGATGTCGACGGCAGCCAGGGTTGCTAGCGGATGTGAGGTTGCAGCCATACCCCTGTCGGAAACGGCGACCGAACGGCCCGGCTTGAAAAAATCCCGCTGCTGCATGTCTCTCAACGTCCTCTGTCTGTCTTATATACTTCCGCGATCGCGCGCGGCCTCTCCATCGTTTTAAGGTGTTTTTTCCGTCATGGAAGCCTTGCCGTGCTCTCCGCGTCCAGGAATTTCGAACAGCGTCGCGCGAAACCGGTCAAGTGCTGCGGCAATGGCGCCGATCAGGCCGGCTTTGCTGCCAAGCGGGCTGATGGTGCAGGAGAGTGGCACCGGCACGCAGCGCGACAGATAGAAGATGATCCGCTCGACCAGCTCGGGCCTGGCCCCGACGCTGCCGCCGAAAATCACCCTTTCTGGGTCGACGACGGCGGCAATGGCAACAACAGATGTGGCGACGAGCCGCGCCACTTCGTCGATCACGATGGCGGCGACCGGGTCATCCTTGCGCTCGAACATATCGCGCACGCTGAGGCCTGGCATGCCGCCGAGCGCTTCATAACGGCCACGGATGGCGATGCTGCCGATCGACGATTCCAGCGCGCCTGCCGCAAAACTGCGGGAATCGAAGGGGTCGGCGCCGATCGGCAATGTGGAGATCTCGCCGGCTGCTCCGCGCGCGCCACGGATGAGGCGGCCTTCGTTGATAATCCCCATGCCGATACCAGTGCCGAGTGCCACGAAGACGAAATTGTCGATGCTGCGGCCATCGCCGCGCCATTGCTCGCCAAGGGCGCCCAGGTTGACATCGTTATCGATGAAGATGTCGTGCCCCAGCCTGTCGCGGAGACTATCCTCAAGGGCCAGTTCCGTCAGGCCGGGAATATTCGGCACCATCGCTAGCTGCCGGGTTTTCGGATGGATGGCGCCGGGAATGCCGATCGCGCCCATTGCCACGGATTTCGCGGCAATGCCGGATTTTTGCAGCAGCGCTTCATGCATGCGGGCAATCTGCTCGATGACATGTTCGCCGCCGCGCGCATCCGTGCTCTCGATGGCCTCTTCGATGATGCCGCCCGTAAGGCCGGCCAGCGCCGCATGGATCTTGGTACCGCCGACATCGGCGCCGAAGACGAAGGCCTTGCGCGGTTCCAGCTCATAAGTCACCGCACTCCGCCCGACTGAGCCTTGGGTGCGGCCAGTGACACGCAGCCAACCCTCCGCCTCCAGATCGCGCACGATCTCGGACATGCTCTGTTTCGAGAGCCCGGTCAGTCGCGCCAGTTCGGCACGGGATACGGGGGCGGTTTCGAAAATGGCGCGCAAGACCGCGCGCGATGTGATCTGCCGGGTATGGGGAATAGAGGTTGATATATCCATTGTCACCAATTCGTCAATTTTAGGAACAAATTATGCCGATCGAATAATCCGTCAAGGTCTTTCCGCGCAATTTTCGGCGAGTTTTCATCGCCAACCCTTTCCGCGCAATATCTTTTGGTGAGTTTTCTTTACGAAATTGATGATTGGGTGCCGTCTACGGTTTTGAATCGCCGTACGGCATGTGGCGCCGGTTGTATTTTCGGGGTAGCCGAGGCGCTGGAATTGAGTATTGTCGGTGGGGATGAGGGCCTTGTTTGTGTTGTCGAAGGAGGTCTCGGAGGGAAGTGTCTCGCTCGTTGCGGGCGTGGTAATTATCGAGGAAAATCACCATGACGATTGATATTGACGGTTTCGCCGGGCGCCTGAAGCGCCGGGAAAATGGCGGTATGATTTCTGCCTGGATCGGCACGCCCGATCCGTTGCTCGTCAATCATCTGTCGCAGGAAGATTTCGACGCCGTGGTACTCGATATGCAGCATGGTATGTGGGACATGGCGTCCGCCGCCAATGGTATCGCTCAGGTGCGGCTCGCCGGCAAACCGGCGATCGGGCGCATCCCGGTCGGCGATTTCGCTTCCGCCTCGCGACTTCTGGATGCCGGTGCTTCCGGTATCATCGCGCCGATGATCAATTCCGGCGACGACGCCCGCGCCCTCGTCAAGGCGACGAAATATCCACCGCTCGGCGAACGGAGCTGGGGCCCGTCGCTCGCCCTCAACCATTTCGGCATTGCGCCTGACGATTATCTGCAGCGCGGCAACAGCCTGACCGTCACGATCGCCATGGTCGAGACTCGCATGGCGCTCGACGCCATCGACGAAATTCTCACCGTTGACGGTATAGACGGTATTTTCGTTGGCCCGTCCGATCTCTCCATCGCACTATCCAACGGCGCGCGGCTTGCCCCTGACAGCGCCGCGATCGATCAGGCGATGGGCCATGCGCTCGCGCGTTGCCGCGCCCATGGCAAGTTGTTATGCGCCTTCGGCAGCGATGGTGAACGCGCCGGACAATATTTGAAACTCGGTCTCGATCTGGTCATCGCCGGCGCCGAAACGGCACAGCTTCGCACCGGCGCCCGCACCGCGATTGCCGCCGCGCGCAAGCTCGCCGCATCCTGATGGAACCGCCAGGACCAGAGGTTCACATATAGCTGCCGTTCCTGGCTTTGACGTGCTACTGATGTCGATCGCCTCAATTCAGTACTTTGACGAAGCACGGCTCCATGTAGGAGCCGCAGTTGTCGCCGCGCGCCTTCGCCGGAGTGATGGTGTTCTGAGCGGCGATAACGACCAGCGCCACCGCGATGACGGTCAAAATGGTTTTCGTGTATTTGTCCATAATATTCCCCGGTAGATAGATGCAATAGAATGCACTCTAAAGTTGATTTTTTGTAAGTCAATACCCGGAAACGCATAGGCTGCCTCAGCTTTGCCGAAAACCATTGATCTCGTCCCGTACCTTGCGCAGCGTAAGGGTCGGCAGCAGGTAGTGCCGCTCAATCATCATGGCCTGAGCCGCCGGTCTATTCCGACCGGCGCTCGCGTTTCCTGTTCGGTAAAGGCGGTCCCATCTGTGAAGAACAGCCTGCGTCTCGTGCGTTTGGCAGTGCGCGGCGCGGGGTTCAGATCCTGACTTCGAAGACCATATTGAACGGCGTTTCGGTCGCCTTGCGGAAATGCGAATAGCCCGCATCCATGGCGACCTTGCGCAGTTTCAATTCGCCGGCTTGCGCGCCCAGACCCAGGCCGACTTCCTGCGACAGCGAGGCCGGCGTGCAGATCATCGTCGATGCGCCGTAAAAGACGCGGCCGACCGGATTGAGGTTGTCCTTCAGGCAATCATGCGCGAAGGGCTCGACGATCATCCAGGTACCGTCATCGGCAAGGCTTTCCTTGACATGTTTGCCGGCGCCGACGGGATCACCCATATCGTGCAGGCAATCGAACATCGCCACAAAATCGTAACCGGCAGCCGGGAAGTCCTTTGCTGTCGCTTGTTCGAAAGTGATCCGACCGTCGACGCCCGCCTCCTTCGCCGCCGCTTTCGCTCGTTCGATAGAGGGAAGGTGATAGTCGAAGCCGAAGAATGTGGAGTTCGGATAGGCTTGCGCCATCAGGATGGTCGAGGCGCCATGGCCGCAGCCGACATCGGCGACGGCAGCACCGGCTTGGAGCTTTTCATGCATACCACTCAGTGCCGGTATCCATTCCGAGACGAGATGGCTGTTATAACCCGGCCGGAAAAAACGCTCGGTGCCGCGAAACAGACAGGCGCTGTGCTCATGCCAACCGAGACCGCTGCCGGTCTTGAAAGCATTGGCGATCTTCGGTTCGTCGAGCCACATGGATTGAACGACATCGAAGGCGCCGGTGAAGAAGGCGGGACTGTTTTCCTCCGCAAATACCATCGCCTGTTCAGGCGTCAGGTGGAAGCGTTCGGTCTTGTCGTCGTAGCTGACATAATCGGCCGCTGCCTGTGCCGACAGCCATTCGCGCAGGTAGCGCTCCTTCACGCCGGTCTTGTCGGCCAATTCCGCCGAGGTCATTGGCGTTCCATCCGCCATGGCCTTGAACAGGCCCAAATGGTCTCCGAGTGTTACCAAAACACCGGAGACCGCTGCGCCGAGATCGCCGACCAAGCGCCCGACCAGGGCATCGAGTTTCTGTACATCAGGTTCACGCATGACATCCTCCTCCCAGAATTGATGCAGCGTTCCGTCCATATATGGGACGCGTGAGCATACTCCTGGGCAAGAGGGGAGGCAATGATGCGGCGAATCCGAGCAAGCCCCGTGCCGCTACTCCAAGGTGAAGTAACGCATTGAAATAAATCGTATTTATCGAAAATCCGCGCGATGCCTCACCCGGCGCGGGCAAGCTCTTTCTCCAGAGCGGAGAGCAGACGGGGATCGTCAGCGGTCACGTCAGGCGCAAAGCGGGCGACAACCTTGCCGTCGCGGCCGATTAGGAATTTTTCGAAGTTCCAGACGACGCCGCCGTCCTGGCCGGTTTCGAGACCGTGCTTTGCGAGGCGCTCGCGCATCGGGCCATCGCCGGTGATCTCGACGCCGGAGCCGACCAGGTGGTTGTAGAGCGGATGCCGCTCTGCGCCCGTTACCGCGATCTTGGAAAACATCGGGAACTGTACATCATAGGTCAGGGTGCAGAAGCTCAATATGTCTTCATCCGTGCCCGGTTCCTGGCCCTTGAAATCATTGGCCGGGAAGCCGGCGATGACGAGGCCGTCATCACGCTTATCTTCATAGAGCTTTTCCAGCGATTCATATTGCACCGTCAGCCCGCATTTGGAGGCAACGTTGACGACCATGATGACCTTGCCGCTGTAGTCGGCAAGTGTCGTCTCGCTGCCGTCGATCCTCTTTACTGGAATATCAAGCACGCTGTCGGTCATCGCAATCACTCCAAATCATCTTGAAACAGGGGCGGATATCATCCCCTGCTTTCGATGAAGTCAAGGTCACGATGCGGCTTAAGCGGCCTCATCCATCCGGACGAGGTGACCATGCGTAACCTCGCGATACCGACGCATCGGTGGACTATAGCCGACCGGCCGCACAGGGCTCTTCAGCTCCTCGACGGCGAGATTGCGCTTGATGCCGCGCCGGGCCGGATCGGGCACGGGAACGGCTGCCATCAGCTTCTTCGTATAGGGATGCTGCGGGTTCTCGAACACAGAGGCGCGGGGGCCGATCTCGACAATCTCACCGAGATACATCACCGCGACACGGTGGCTGACGCGTTCGACCACGGCCATGTCGTGCGAGATGAAGAGATAGGCGAGGTTCAGGCTCTGCTGCAGGTCCATCAGCAGGTTGCAGACCTGCGCCTTGATCGAGACGTCGAGTGCTGAGACGCTTTCGTCGGCGACGATGACCTTCGGGTCGAGGGCAAGGGCGCGGGCAATGCAGATGCGCTGGCGCTGACCGCCGGAGAATTCATGCGGGTAACGCGACATCATATCCGCCTTCAGCCCGACGCGCTCCAGAAGGTCGGCCGCCTTCTCGCGTCCCTGGGCGCGGGTGCCAAGATTATGTTCGATGAAGGGTTCGGCCACGGCGGCGCCGATGGTCATGCGCGGATTGAGGCTGGCAAAGGGGTCCTGGAAGATCATCTGGATGCTGCGGCGCATGCGGCGCAGATCAAGCGCGTCGAGCTTCATTACGTCATAGCCGTCGAGGCGGACTTCGCCGGCATTGGGATTGATCAGGCGCATGATCGAGCGGCCAGTCGTCGACTTGCCGCAGCCGGATTCGCCGACCAGCGACAGGGTCTCGCCCTGGGCGAGATCGAAGGAGACGTTCTCGACGGCATGGATGGCGCCGGTGGTACGGCCCAGCAGTCCGCCATGGAGATTGAAGCGGGTGACGAGGTTTTTCACCTCGAGGATGGGCGTCTTGCGATGATCGACCGTGTCGGCAAGGGCTACGGGTTCGCTGCGCTCGCCGGTTCTGATATCGACGATCGGGAAACGCAGCGGCTGCGGCTGATCCTTCATCGAGCCGAGGCGCGGCACAGCGGAAAGCAAGGCGCGGGTATAGGGATGCTGGCCGCGATGGAAGATATCGTCGGTCTTGCCGGTCTCCACCGCCTCGCCGCGATACATGACGATGGTGCGGTCGGAAATCTCGGCAACAACGCCCATGTCGTGGGTGATGAAGAGGACGGACATGCCTTCCTCCTCCTGCAGCACCTTGATGAGATCGAGGATTTGGCCCTGGATCGTCACATCGAGCGCGGTCGTCGGTTCATCGGCGATCAGAAGCTTCGGACGCGAGGCTAGCGCCATGGCAATCATCACGCGCTGGCGCATGCCGCCGGAAAACTGATGCGGATATTCATCGAAGCGCGAGGCGGCGTTCGGGATACGCACTTTTTCCAGCAGACGGATCGTCTCGGCCTTGGCTTCCGCCTTGGAGATATCGCCATGGCAGGTGAGGGCCTCGGAGATCTGCCGGCCGATGGTGAAGATCGGATTGAGGCTCGTCATCGGCTCCTGGAAGATCATGGCAATATCCTTGCCACGCACCTTGCGCATCTCATTATCCGGGAGCGACAGGATCTCACGCCCATTGAGCTTGACCGAGCCCTCGATGCGGCTGCTGCCCTTGGCGAGCAGGCGCATGATCGACAGCGAGGTGACGCTCTTGCCGGAGCCGGATTCACCGACGATCGCCACTGTCTCGCCCGGCATGACATCGAAGGAGATGTTCTTCACCACCGATCGCCACTCGCCATCGGCAAGGAAGGACGTCGTCAGATTGGAGACGGAGAGGACAGGTTTTACATCGGGATTCGTCTGCTGCGCGGCTGTGGTCGTCATGATTTCCCCTTTATGATTTTGCGCATCGTATCAGGCATCTGTTTCCGCTCAAGACAGTTTCGGTAATGTGGCGAAAGATGCGGACGGGCGTCCCTCGGCAATCCTCGCGGCCTCCAGGGCCGCGATCTTCTCGTCGATCTCGCGGCGGTCGATCATGCCATCAGGATTCTGCCGCGTCGCCATGGTCTCGGCGAAATGGAGATAGCGCTCGTGCGCGACGGCGTAGAGCCGTTCGAGTTCGGTCAGCGGATCGGCGCTATCGTCGACGCGGATGTTCAGCCAGGCGTAATCTTGGTCGCGATGGATCACGAGTGCTGCCGATTGCTTGCCGCGCTTGTCGCCGCCGGCATCCTCGCCGGCGCGCATGGCCTCGAGCAGCCGCTCGGCAAGCGGCTTGCCCTTGGTCTTCTTGAAGGTCGAAAGCGTCTCGGCAATCACCTGCGGTCCGGCCAGCATATTGCCGGCAACCGAGACATTGTCGTCGATCAGATGACCGGCCCAGTCGATGCATTTGGCGCCGGTGAAGGCGGCATTGTTGCCCTTGGCATCGATCAGGTGGAACTGCCGTTGCTCGCGGCCCTCGTCGCGGGCGGTCAATGTCGCGACGGTCTCGTCCGGTGCATGACCGGCGGCAAGCATAGCAACCCCGTCAATACCGTAGAGTGGGCTGACGAAGGCCTGTGTCGCGACAGCGCCGATGCCGCCTCGAATATGCGGCACAAGGCTGCCAACTGCGAAGAAGCGGGTGGCGACGGCGATGGCGAGATGGCCGGTTTCAGGCTCACGGGCAACGATCGACCAGGTCATTGGCTATCTCCCGATTGCGTAGGCTTGCATCAGACGCGGCGTAGCGGCCGCGCGCAAGAGGCCGCTGGCATCGCGCCGTGCGGCAGTCAAACGTCCCACGGTCCATTCCGGCGCAACCGTCAGCTTGTGACCCTTCTGGCGCAGTGCATCGAGCACCTCGGGGCTGAAGTTCGCCTCCGCCGTCAGGCCGCCCGGCTCGCGCGTGCGGGGATAAAAGGAGCTTGGAAAATGTGTGCTGTGGAACAGCGGCTTGTCGATCGCCTCCTGAAGGTTGAGGCCGTGGTGGACATAGCGCAGGAAAAAGGCGAGCTGCCATTGTTCCTGCTGGTCGCCACCGGGCGTGCCGAAGGCAAGCGTCGGGCGGCCTTCATGGAGCGCGAGCGTGGGCGTCAGCGTCGTGCGTGGGCGCTTGCCCGGAGCAAGCGACGAGGGCAGGCCAGGCTTCAGCCAGAACATCTGCGCGCGCGAATTCAGGCAGAAGCCGAGGCCCGGAATGATCGGCGAAGATTGTAGCCAGCCGCCGGAAGGCGTCACCGACACCATGTTGCCTTCACGGTCGATGACGTCGATATGCACGGTATCGCCGCGCTTCTCTGTCAGATGCGACATGGTCGGCTCATAGACCGCGCCGGTCTTGGCTTCCGGCACTTCGAGCATGGACATGGTGAGATCGTACTGGCCTTCGAAGCCGGCGATCTTGCCCGGGCGCAGGTCGAAAGAGGCTTCGGAAGTGATCAGCTTGCGGCGCTCGGTGGCATAGGCATCCGACAGCAGGATATCGAGCGGCACTTTCGAGAAGTTCGGATCGCCGTAATAGACCTCGCGGTCGGCGAAGGCGAGTTTCATAGCCTCGGTAACGGTATGGACGTAATCCGCGCCGGCCGGGTCCATGGCGGCGATATCGAAGCCCTTCAGCAGCGACAGCGTTTGCAGGAAGGCCGGTCCCTGGCCCCAGGGGCCGATCTTGGCGACGGTCCAGCCGTGATAATCATAGGTCAGCGGCTCCTCGATCGTTGCCGACCAGTTGGCCATGTCGTCGGCGGTCAGCACGCCCTTGTGCTTGCTGCCGCTGGCATCCATCACCTCGGTCTTGCTGACGTAGCTGTCGATCGCCTCGGCGACGAAGCCGCGATAATAGGCGTCGCGTGCGGCTTCGACCTGTGCCTCGCGGCCGCTCTTTGCCTCCGCTTCCGAGACCACCCGTTTCCATGTCTGAGCAAGAACCGGGTTTTTGAAGTTCGACCAGGGTTCTGGGGCGGAGCCGCCGGGCAACCAGGTCTCGTATGAGGTCGGCCATTCCTTGCGATAGAAGTCGGCAAGGCCGGCAATGGTCGCGGCGACGCGCGGCAGGACGGGATGGCCGTGCTCGGCATAATGGATCGCCGGTTCGAGAACGTCGCGGACTGTGAGCTTGCCGTAGTCGCGCAGCATCAGCATCCAGCCGTCGAAAGCGCCGGGAATGACGGTGGCGAGCAGGCCGTCGCCGGGGATTAGCGACAGGCCCTCCTTCGTATAGTGCTCGATCGTTGCGCCTGCCGGGGCGGGGGCTTGGGCGCAGATGACCTCGACCTTGTCCTTCTTCTTTGAATAGATGATCGCCGGCATGTCGCCGCCGGGGCCGCAAAGATGCGGTTCGACGATCTGCAGAACAAAGCCCGTCGCCACTGCCGCGTCGAAGGCGTTGCCGCCCTTTTCGAGAATGCTCATGCCGACCGCGGAAGCGATCCAGTGGGTGGAGGTGACGACGCCGAAGGTGCCGAGGATTTCCGGGCGTGTCGTGAATGCGGTCATTGCGGATGTCCTTTCAGATGATTCATGCTTCGCGCGGATCGAGCGCATCGCGCAGGCCGTCGCCGAGGAGATTGAAACCGATGACGACGAGGAAGATCGCAGCGCCCGGCCACATGGCCATCCAGGGTGCCTGCTCCAGATAATTCTTCGCGACATTGAGCATCGAGCCCCAGCTCGGTGCGGGTGGCTGCTGGCCGAGCCCGAGGAAAGAGAGGCTGGCCTCCGCGATGATTGCCGTGGCGATGGTGAGCGTTCCCTGCACCAGGATCGGGGCGAAGACGTTTGGCAGGATGTAGCGAATGATGATGCTGGAATGGCGAAGCCCGATCGAGCGGGCGCCTTCGACATAGTCTTCCGTCTTCACTGCCAGTACCTGTCCACGCGTCAGGCGTACGAAAACCGGCGTCGCCGAAAGCCCGATGGCGATCATCGCATTGGTGAGGCTCGGCCCGAGAAAGGCGGCAAGCGCAATGGCGGTGATCAGGAAGGGCATCGCGAGGAAGGCCTCGGTGACACGCGAGATGATCTGGTCGATCCAGCCTCCGTAGTAGCCGGAGATAAGCCCGAGAGGGACGCCGATAGCGACGGCGATGGCGACGGAAAAGATGCCGGCCATCAATGAAGCGCGTGCGCCCCAGATCATACGCGAGAGAACGTCGCGGCCAATATCGTCGGTGCCGAACCAATGGGCCGCCGAGGGGGCCTTGCGGATCGCCGACCAGCTGGTAGCGACCGGATCGGGTATCGGCAGGATTGGGGCGAGGATGGCAGCCAAGGTAAAGAACAGGATGATGGAGATGCCGACCAGCGCGCCCTTGTTGGCCTTGAATTTGCGCCAGGCGCGGTTCGGCGCGCGCTTGGCTGGGGCGGTGGTAACAGCCGTCTGCACGATCGCGTTCATAGGGCTGCCCTCAGACGTGGATTGAGGAGGACGTAGAGAATATCGGCGATGAGGTTCATCCCGATAAAACCGACGGCGGTGCAAAGCACGACGCCCTGGACGACGGCGTAATCGCGGTTGAAAACCGCATCGACGATGAGCTTGCCGAAGCCGGGAATGGTGAAGATCTGCTCGGTGAGCACGGCGCCGGCCAGCAGTTCGCCGAAGAGCAGGGCGCTGACGGTGACGATGGGCAGGATGGCATTGCGGAAGGTGTGCTGCAAGACGACGACGGCTTCCGACAGGCCCTTGGCGCGGGCCGTACGGATGTAATCGGCGCTGAGCACGCTCAGCATGGAAGAGCGGGTGTGACGCATCAATGTGGCGGCGAGTGCATTGCCCAACACGAAGGACGGCATCAGCATGGTCTGGATCGAGCGCCAGGGATCCTCGAAGAACGGCTGGTAGCCGGAGGCCGGCAGCCAGTGCAGCTTCACCGAGACCAGCAGGATCAGCATGATGCCGAGCCAGAAATTCGGCACCGACAAGCCGCACAGGGCAACGATATTGGCGAGATAGTCGATGATGGTGTTCTTCTTCACCGCCGCCAATATGCCCATGGGAATGCCGATGACAAAAGCGAAGATCATCGACATCACGGCGAGCTGGATCGTCACCGGCAGTTTCTCGGCGACCAGCGTCAACACCGGCTGGTTTGTGCGCAGCGATGTGCCGAGATCGCCCTTCACGACACCCTGCAGCCAATAGCCGTATTGATAGATGACAGGATCGTTGAGGCGATATTTCTCGCGCAGAAACTCGAGGACCTGCGGATCGCGCTCTTCGCCGGCCATGGCAAGGATCGGGTCGCCCGGCAAGAGCTTCTGCAGGGAAAAGACGAAGACGGAAATGATCAGCAGCGTCGGTATGGCGACCAGCAGTCTTTTTCCGATGTAGGTGTACATGAGCGCATCCTGATCTCGGTAAGGGCCTGCGGAAGATGTCTCTCCCGCAGGCCGCTGTCGAACTAGCTGCCCTTCTTCACGCCGGCGAGGCGGATCATGCCGTCCGGCGAGGCTACGAAGCCGGTGATCTTCTTGTTGTAGGCCCAGATCCAGGCCTGATGGCCGAGATAGATGATCGGCAGGTCGTCGTTGAGGATCGCCTCGGCGGCATCGTACTTCTGCTTGCGCACCGCATCGTCCTGCGACTGGCGAGCTTCCAGCAGGAGCTTGTCGACCTCAGGATTGCTGTATTTGGAATCGTTGAGGCCGGCGCCGGTCGTCACAAACTGCTGGATATTGCCATCCGGATCGGCGCGGCCGGACCAGTCGGAACGGCTGAGCTGATAGTTGCCGGCCGTCTGCGCGTCGAGCAGCGTGGCGAATTCGGTCGATTTCAACGACACGTCGAAGCCGGCTTCGGCCACCATCGACTGGATGATCTGCATCATCTGCATCGAGACGGGATTGTTGGCGACCGCAAGTTCCACCGGCACACGATCGTAGCCCGCTTCCTTAATCAGCGCCTTTGCCTTGTCGACGTCGCGGGTTGGAACTGGGATGTTCTTGTCGTACCACGGGCTGTTCGGGGCGAACGGCTGGTTGCCGGCAAGTCCGGTGCCGTCATAGACGATCTGCATGGCGGCATCACGGTCGATTGCCAGCGAAAAGGCCTGGCGCAGGCGTTTATCCTTGCCGAGCGGATTGTCGGCGCGCGCGCCGTTGCCGACATTGGCATAAACCCCCAGCCAGCCGGTGCCGATCGCATCCGCATAGACGAGATTGCTATCGCTCTTGACGGTGCCGGCGTCGGAGGCGGCGACGCGCTCGATCATGTCGAGATCGCCCGAGCGCAGGTTGGCGAGGCGCACCGTGGTGTCGGGGATCGGCAGGTAGGTCACCTTGTCGATGAAGATATTGTCCTTGTTCCAGTAGTCCTGGAACTTCTCCAGCACGATACGGTCCTGCTGCACGCGCTCGACGAACTTGAAGGGGCCGGAGCAGACGGGATGATCGCCAAACTTGGAGCCAGCGGCTTTTGCCGCCGTCGGCGAGACCATCATGCCGGAGCGGTCGGAAAGCTGGGCTAGCAGCGTGACATCGGGCGCCTTCAGCGTGAAGGTCACTTCATATTCACTGGATGCCTCAACCTTAGCGACGGAGGAGAGCTCGCTCTTGCGGCGCGATTCCGGCATGGTCTGGTAGCGTTGGATATTGTCGACCACGGCCTGCGCATTGAACGGCGTTTCGTCCTGGAACTTCACGCCCTGACGCAGCTCCATCGTCAGCTGCTTGCCGTCTGCGGACCATTTCCAGGAGGTCGCAAGCTGCGGTACGAATTTGAGATCCGGCGTCAGGTCGACGAGCTTGTCGCACAGTGCGGTATAGACGATGCGGCCGACGAAGGTGCGCGATTGTGCCGGATCCAGCACGTCGGCATCGTCCTGAAGGCCGATCTTGAGTTCGACGGCAAAGGCCGGCAGCGCGATCAACACGCCGGCGGCCAGTGATGTCAGAAATTTGGCGATCTTCATCCTGTTCTCCTATTTGTATTTTTGTTTTCAACGCAGTTCCGGCCGGTTTCCCCTCCGGCCGGGCAGTCTTGGCGCAATCGCGCTCATGGTCAGTCAAGCGCCTTGGCCAGCTCCCTTTGCAGCGGCTGGGCGTCGAGCGAGGTGACGCGGATCAGGCTTTCCTGCAGCATCAGCAGATGCTGACGCATGGCTTCGGCGGCCTTCATCGGATCGCGTGCTGCGATCGCGTCGATGATCGTCATGTGCTGGGCGTAGGAAGCCGGGCGCGTGTTGTTGGTACTGCGGGCCAATTCGCGAATGGTTTGCCATGCCTCGTCCTGACGGACGTGGTTGATGACGTCGAAGATCGTCAGGAAGAACTGGTTGCCGGCGCTCTGCGCGATCAGGCGATGCAGCGCGCCATCCCAAAGCTCGCGGCTATCGGCGTCGTCGCTGGCGACGATCTTCTTCGTCAGTTCATACATACGCTCGATATCGTCGGGCTTGGCGCGCATGGCGGCAAGCTGGGCGAGTTGCGGCTCGACGCGCAGGCGCACCTCCATGATCTCCATGAGATTGGTGCCGGCAATCATCGATCCGACGTGCTGGCTCCAGTCATCCGGGCGCTGGCCGGCATAGGTACCCGATCCCTGGCGCCGCCAGATGCGACCTTCGGTCTCCAGCACTTCCAGAGCTCTGCGGATGGCACGGCGGCTGACGCCGAACATCTCTGAAAGAGCCCGCTCGGTCGGCAATTTGCCATCCGGCAGCAGATTGTCCGAGCCCAAAAGCCCCCGGAGCTTCTCCAGGGCATGGGTCGAATTTTCAGGAAGGCCGGTGGCTGCCATGAGGTTAAATGGTCCGAACCAATTTTTGATTGGTCCGATACAAGTTCAACTCGAGCGCAGCGTCAAGCTCTTTTTTGTGCAAGTCTGCTCAATGCATAATGTTTGCGCAGCGGCCCCCAGCCGGGACTGCTACCGGCCGCTCGAACGTGCCGAGAGCGCCACCTCGGGCGTGAAGGCAAAATCCTTGTCGAAGGGATAGGTCGGTTTCTGCTTGCGCAGTCGCGGCAGGCGTTCGACGAACTGGTCGACCACGCCGGGCGAGAGCGCCATCAGGTTCGGATTGGCGATCGGGGCGAGTTCCGGCGAGAGATAGCCGGATTTCACGACGATAATCTTGGCTTGATGCGGATCGAGGTCGAGGCGGGTGAAATCGGCGATGTTGTGATAGGGGCGGCGTTTTGCCGACAGGACCAGATCGATACCGCCGACGGAGACGACGGCCTGCCGGTCGGCGGCATCGTCGGTTTGCAGCAGGAACTTGACGGTGAATTCGGCCCTTACCGGCTTGCTGCCCTTGGTGTCCAGCGAAGCGCCGACGGTGAGATCGAGCTTGGCGCCGGCGCCGGCGGCATAGCAGACCTCCGTCGCCGCCTTGTCGGCGATCCCAGCGAACACGACGCCGTCAGCATCCTTGGCGATCAGTTCCGCCAGCACATCGGCCCGGTCGCCAACGCCCCCGCCGGTCGGATTGTCGCCGGATTCGGCCAGCACCACCGGGGCGGTCTGGCTGGCGATCGCCTTGGCGACGCATTCCTCGATCGAGCCGGTCTCGCAGCCGAAGACGAAATCCCGGCGGACGTCCCAATAGGCCTGCGCCAGTCGTTTCGCCTCGCGCTCCAGGACGGCGTGGTCCGTGCCGGTCATGATGGCGGCGGCGGTGGCGCGCGGCTCGTCGGCCCAGACATAACCCACCATTAGAGAGGCATCCCAGACGCCGTCGATGGCATCGATGTCGGGCAGCAGATCGTAGAGGCTCTTGGCCGGTTCATCGACCGTGCTGGTGCGCTCGCCGGGCAGGACGACCGGGATCGGCGCCCAGAGCAGGATCGGCTTCACGCCGGTTTTGAGACTCTCGGTCAGCATTTTCACCGCGCGGCGCATGGTTTCCTCGACATCGATATGCGGCGCGGTGCGATAGGTGGAATACATGTCGAGCGCGTCGATGATGCGCTGGGTGACGTTGCCGTGCAGGTCGTAGCTGGCGGATAGCAGGCAATCGTCACCGACGATGGCGCGGGCAGCAGTAATCCAGTCGCCTTCGGCATCCTCCATGCCCTCGACATACATGGCTCCATGCATGGCGAGATAAAGCCCATCGAGCGGCAAGAGCGGCTTCAGCCGTTCGAGGAACTCCGCCTTGAAAGCCTCGTAGGTATGGCGGGCGACCGGGCCGCCGGCGATGGCGCGGGCGTGGATCGTCGGCAGGAACTCGGCGTCGTAGTCCCTAAGGAAGGCGAAATAGGGGGCTTCGCTCAGCGCCTCGCCGCGCACGATGCGGAAATCTTTTTCTTCGGCCAGGACGGGGTTGTACGTGCTGCATTCAGTATGAATGCCACCGACGGCGATACGCATGGGAAACCTCTATTTCGGGTTGGGACCAATCAGGAAATTGTGGGCGGCGATGTGGCGAGAACCGTCCGGCTGAGCGGGCCGGATTCACTGATGACGCGCAGTAGCTGCCGCTGCAAAGAGGTGAGCAATTCGATGTTCCGCCGGGGTATTTATCCTGACAGTAAGTTCAGGAAATGAACAAATCAATCGCAATAACGACACAGGAGTTTAAGCGCATTGGGTGGTCGACGGTTGGGGAGCCGTAAATCGGGTTTGATTTTCAACAAGAAATTCTCGGTCAAACTCATCACCATCAGTCTCGATTCCGGTGAGGATACAAAATATTCACCCATATGGTTGACTATCGCGCTCGATTTTGTATATTCAACCACATGGATGAATAAATGGACGAAGATGCTCTGTCACGAATTCTGAAGGCCGCCGGCGACACCACCCGGCGACAAATCTTGACGCTGCTTGTTCAGGAGGGGGCGTTGAGAGTGACAGCGCTCGCCGCGCATTTCGAGATGTCCCTGAACTCCGTCTCCAAGCATATCAAGGTGCTGGAAGAGGCCGGTCTCGTCACCCGCAGGACCTTGGGCCGCGAGCATTTCATTGCCGCGGAGCTCGAACCGCTGAAGCTGACGGAGGGCTGGTTCGTGCAACTGAAGTCGATTTGGGAACTGCGCCTTGCGGCGCTGGAGAATCTACTCGTTTCGAAGGATGAAAGAGATGACTGAGCTTGAATTGACAGTGAACCGCAAAATTGCGGCCTCGCGCGAGAAAGTGTTCAATGCCTGGCTTTCGCCTGAAATGCTGGCGAAATTCATGCGAACGCCGACAGGCGGCGAGGCGTCCAAGGTCAAAACCGATCCGGTCAAGGGCGGACGGTTTTCGATCGTCATGATAACCGCCGAGCGGGAGATCCCGCATGCCGGTACCTATCTTGAAATCGATCCCCATTCTCGTCTGTCCTTTACCTGGGAATCGCCATACTCGCTCGACGACAGCGTGGTGACCATCGATCTTGCCGAACTGGGTCCCGATACGACGGAAATCACCTTGAGGCAGGTGAAATTCCGCAGCGAGGAGGCAAGGCAGGGCCATACGAAGGGCTGGAACGCGATCCTGGACAATCTCGAACAAAGCATCGCCTGAGATCAATCCACGGCCGGGCAGTCGTTCTGCCCGGCCGTGGATTTCCGCGCGCTGCCCTGAATTAGCGGTTGTCAGCTGAATGAGCATCGCGCAAGTTGCGATATCGCGTTTCATCGCAGGGCAGGGACCATGACCGCATCTCTCAACGACGAAGTCTTTTTGCGCCGTTCCTTCGAGGTGGCGGCGCGGGCGCGGTTGAACGGCAATCATCCTTTCGGGGCCATTCTGGTCGGACCTGATGGTACCGTGTTGATGGAGCAGGAAAACGCCTATAATCCGACGCAGGACATGACCGGCCATGCCGAGCGCGTGCTGATGACCAGAGCGTCGCAGCAATACTCTCCGGGCTTTCTCGTGCAATGCGCGATGTACACCTCCGCCGAGCCCTGCGCCATGTGTGCCGGCGCCGCCTATTGGGCCGGTGTCGGCCGCGTCGTTTATGGTCTCAGCGAAAGCCAACTCAAGGCGATTACCGGCAACCATCCGGAAAATCCGACGCTCGATCTGCCCTGCCGGGTGGTTTTCGAGGCGGGCCAGCGCAAGGTCGAGGTGGTGGGGCCGATGCTGTGCGAAGAAGCGACGGCGCTGCATGACGGCGTGTGGTGATCTGCCAGCCTTGTTAAGAGGTTGACATCCGCCCCTGCTAGTATGCAATGCTTATCATAACGAACCAGCAGGCCAACGCCCCTGTAGTTGCTTAACCCTCCGACGTTGATCTCAGCAATTTATCGTTCGCCCATGGCCGTGTTGACGGCCTATACGCGTTTGCGGTCGGGTGGGCTGTCAGAAAGGAATGTCATGTCCAGCACGGCCGATCGATCAAGACGTCCGTTGGTCATTGTCTCGATCATGCTGGCGACCTTCATGGTCGCAATCGAGGCGACGATTGTCGCCACCGCCATGCCGCACATCGTCGGCCAACTCGGCGGCTTTACCTATTATAGCTGGGTCTTCTCCGCGTTTCTGCTGGCGCAGTCCACGACGACGGTGATCTATGGCAAGCTGTCTGATATTTTCGGCCGAAAACCGATGCTGATCGGTGGTGTTCTGATCTTTCTCGTCGGTTCGGCTTTGGCGGGCTTTGCCTGGTCGATGGCATCACTGATCGCCTTCCGGCTGCTTCAGGGGCTTGGCGCCGGCGCGATCCAGCCGGTAACGATGACTGTGGTCGGCGATCTCTACAAGCTGGAGGAGCGTGCCAAGGTGCAGGGCGCACTTGCCAGCGTCTGGGCGGTGTCGGCCGTCATCGGGCCGCTTGTCGGCGGTATCATCGTTGACAATGTTTCCTGGGCCTGGATTTTCTGGATCAACCTGCCGATCGGCGTGCTGACCATCATCGGCTTCACGCTCTTCCTGCATGAGCAGATCACGCCGCGCGAGGCGAAGATCGATTATCTCGGCACGATCCTGTTTTCGCTCGCGATTATCTCGCTGCTGGTGATTCTCACCGAGACCGACTCCGGTATCGGCGTCCTCGGCCCGCTGGCGATCGTTTTCGTCGTCGCCGGGGCGCTGTTCATCTGGCAGGAGCGGCGCGCGCCGGAGCCGATCATCTCGATCGAGCTTTGGAGCCGGCGATTGATAGCCACCAGCAATGCAGTCACGCTTCTGGCCGGCATGGCGTTGATCGGATTGACGACCATCCTGCCGATCTATGTGCAGGGCGTGCTCGGCCGATCACCACTGGTGGCGGGCTTCACGCTGACCATGCTGATTGTCGGCTGGCCGCTGGCCGTGATGTTGTCGAGCCGCTTCTTCCGCACCTTCGGCATTCGCAGGACGCTACGTGCCGGCAGCTTCATGTTCCCTTTCGGCGCGATCTTTCTTGTGTTTCTGACGCCGGAGAGCAGCCCGATCCTGGCTGGTGTCGGCTCCTTCCTGATGGGCTTCGGCATGGGTCTCATCAGCCTGACCAGTATCGTGCTAGTACAGGAAAGCGTCGAATGGTCGATGCGCGGCAGCGCTACGGCCTCGATCATCTTTTCGCGTAGCCTTGGCAACACGCTCGGCGCGACCGCCCTGGGTGCCGTGCTCAATATCGGCATCGTCCATTTCGGCAGCGGCGATCTGGCCGCCAGGCTGCATGAGGTGCTGAACCAGCCGACCGGTCTTTCCGATCTCGCAGCCGATCCGGCGATACGCGGCGTCTTCGACGCGGCGCTGCACTGGAGCTTCTGGGGCGTCGTCGCGCTTGCCATCCTCGCGTTTGCGACCACCTGGCTCATTCCGGTGGCGCGTGACGCCGGCCGCCGGCAGATACCGAAGGCGGACGCGCAGGAGGCGATGACGCATTAACGAGGTAAAGATGAATGCTGCGGCTCTTGCGGCGGTGGCGCCTCAGAAGTCGTAGTCGTTGATGCGCCAGGAATCGAGCAGATGGTGCGAGGCCTTGAGTGCGGCGTCAGGGTCGCGGGCGACGATCGCGTCGAGAATGGCCTTATGGTACGGCAAAGCGCGTTTTTGGCCCTCGGCGACTTCGTTGGGACTCGAAAGTGTGCGGTTGGCGTAGATCGCGACGGCGATCAGGTCGATAAGTTGCGCGTAGACCATGTTGTGCGTGGCGGCGAAGATCGCGGTATGGAAACGCAGATCGGCATCGGCATTGACGTTGATATCACCGAGCGTGGAAACCATGTCTTCATAGGCGGCGGTGATGGCGGCGAGATCTTCGTCAGTGCCACGTGTGGCTGCGCGCGCCGTTGCTTCCGGCTCCAGCACCCGTCGGAGATCCTTGATCGAGCGCATGATCTCGATCGACGGCCCGGTCTCATAGTACCAGACCATGACGTCGGTATCGAGATGATGCCAGTTGGCGCGTTCCTTGACGCGCGTGCCGACGCGGGTCTTGATTTCCACCAGTCCCTTGCCCGCCAGGCATTTCATCGCCTCACGGATGACGGTGCGACTGATACCGAACTGCTCTACCAGATCGGGCTCGTTCGGGAGCGTCGCGCCGACCGGGTAAGCGCCGCCGACGATGCGGCGGCCGAGTTCATGGACAAAATAACCGAAGACGCCGCGACGGGGGATGGTGCCGTATTTGCGGACATAGGCATCGAATGGCGATTGCGTGACGATCAGTTTCGAAATCGGGCTCGCCGGAGCAATCGTTGCATCAATGCCATGTTTCATTAGTGGGGGACTCTCATGTCTGATTGAAAAGTAATGCGAGTGAAATGGTCAGCTTCTAGTGACCCTAGCTGGCTTCACGCTGACGTCCAGACTCGCTGCGGTGGTTCCATAGTTGATCGGCGTTGGCTCGGCCGTTCTCGTTGCGCCATCTATTGGCCAAGACTCTACCATGTCTTGCGTCCACATGCCTACTGTGGCGCCATGTCGGCTGGACCGTTCGCCAGGGCTAACGGAAGGGGTCTAACGTCGTAATCAAATTCTGACCCGGCGATGGAGCGAAATGTGATCGATTCATGGAATGGTGGGACGATTTCAACCTTTCGGACGTGGGGCGAAACCGTTTAGATAATCGCGGATGCGAGGCGGATTCGGAGCAGTCTTGGAATGAATGATATGTCCACGCGCAAGCGCGAAGCGGCAATGCAGGCGTCCGGCTCCCGGCCGTTGCAGATTGCGTTGCTCGTGGCTGGTGCCTTCTTCATGGAAAACCTGGATGGCACGGTTATCGCCACCGCGTTGCCGCAGATGGCCGCATCCTTCGGCGCCCGGCCGGTCGATCTCAATATCGGCATGAGCGCCTATCTTCTGACACTCGGCGTCTTCATTCCGATCAGCGGCTGGATCAGTGATCGGTTCGGCGCGCGCCTGGTTTTCACTACGGCTGTCGTCATCTTCACGCTGGCGTCCGTTCTCTGCGGCTTTGCCAACGGTGTGGGCTCTTTTGTCGCCATGCGCATTCTCCAAGGCATTGGCGGCGCGATGATGGTGCCGGTTGGCCGCCTCGTGGTCCTCAACAATACGCCGAAGGATAAGCTCATTTCGGCGATTGCGACGATCACCTGGCCGGCGCTGGTTGCACCCGTTCTGGGGCCGCCGCTCGGGGGCTTCATCACCGATCATGCCAGCTGGCGCTGGATCTTCTTTCTCAACCTGCCGCTCGGCATCGTAGCATTCATCTTTGCCCTGATGCTGATCCCGAAAACCAAGAACCCAGCTAGACCGCCCTTTGACTGGATAGGCTTCGTCATCAGCGGCTTTGGCTTGGCGAGCCTGATGTACGGGCTGGAGCTTATCGGCCGTCCCGATCCGGTCTGGCTGGAAGCCTGGGCCTATGTCATCGCCGGCTTCATGTTGCTTGCCGCCGCCCTGTTCCACTTCCGCAGAAGCGAACATCCGCTGATCGACCTCTCGGGAATGAAGCTGCCGACCTTTGCCGTAACCATCTGGGGCGGCTCGCTGTTTCGCACTGCTATCGGCGCGGTGCCCTTCCTGCTGCCGCTGATGTTCCAGGTCGGCTTCGGGCTGAGCGCCTTTCATGCCGGCATGCTGACGCTTGCGGTCTTTGCCGGCAATCTAGCGATGAAGCCGGGTACGACGCCGATCCTGCGGCGCTTCGGTTTCAAGCCGGTGCTGATCGTCAACGGCATCCTCAACGCGATCTTCATTGCTGCCTGTGCGCTGTTTTCCCCGGATACGCCGATCTGGTTCATCATCCCCGTGCTGTTCATCGGCGGCATGCTTCGCTCGATGCATTTCACGGCGCTGAACACCATCGCCTTCGCCGACATCCCGCCGCAGCAGATGACGGGCGCGAATACGCTGTTCAGCACGGCCTTTCAGCTGACCATGGGAATGGGGATTGCCGTCGGTGCCATCGGCATCCGCATCGGCCAGGTCATCAGCGCGCCGCTTGGCTTGAGCGGGATCACCGCCATCGAATTCCGCCTGGCTTTCGTCATGCTCGGGGTCGTCGCGCTGCTTGCGGTTCTCGATTGCCTGCCACTCGATCCGAAAGCTGGGGATAATGTCTCACGCAAGCCGAAACCGGGCGCGAAAAAGGCAACTTGATCAACCAGCGGCCAGACGAAACCAATCGTCGTCTGGCGACTCAATAGGGATATTGGATAAAATTGTAATGCAGCAGTAAAACGGGAACTGCGATCAAAAAGAGAAGAAGTATCGCGATACTCGCCGCGCGCAGCACTTTCGTCCGGCGGGTGCGCTGGCCGGTCCAGTCATATACCATTTGAGCGTCCTCCTGTTCCGTACCTGCTAAAAGGGCAAGAAATGGAACGCTAGTCAATATTGCCAATATGAATAGTCGACGGGTATCTCTTGGAAAGAGTATTTTAATATTAATATACTGGTGGGCGGTCCCGGCTATTTCCTCTCGCATTGAGCCAAATTGATCTGGTTTTTGCGGAAAGGTCATTTTGTGATGCCAGTCGTGGCTATATAACGAACGAGGATGTCCTTGCGGCCGTGCGGGGGCGGAAGTTGACTTCTGAAAGAGGAAAGACGTGATGAGCAAGGTGCGTGCCCTGGTACTGGAGCGTCAGCATGAATTGGCGCTGCGCGATATCGATTTGCCACAGGAAGTCGGGCCAGGCGAGGTGAAGATCAAGATCCACACGGTCGGCGTCTGCGGATCGGATGTGCATTATTACACCCATGGCCGCATCGGCCCGTTCATCGTCAATGCGCCGATGGTGCTCGGCCATGAGGCGGCCGGCACGGTGGTCGAGGTCGGTGCCGGTGTTTCGCATCTGAAGGTCGGCGATCGCGTCTGCATGGAGCCGGGTATTCCCGACGCCAATTCCAAGGCCAGCCGTCTCGGCATGTACAATGTCGATCCCGCCGTCACCTTTTGGGCGACGCCGCCGATCCATGGTGTGCTGACGCCCTTCGTCGTGCACCCCGCCAATTATACCTTCAAGCTGCCCGATAATGTCAGCTTTGCCGAGGGCGCGATGGTCGAGCCTTTCGCGGTCGGCATGCAGGCGGCGGCCAAGGCGAAGATTACGCCCGGCGACACCGCCGTCGTGCTCGGCGCCGGCCCGATCGGCACTATGGTGGCCATCGCGGCCCTTGCCGGCGGCTGCGCCCGCGCCATCGTTGCCGACCTTGCGCAGCCGAAGCTCGATATCGCCGCGCAGTATCAGGGTGTGATTCCCGTCAATATTCGCGAGAAGAACCTGATCGAAGAGGTCAAGCGCCTGACCGACGGTTGGGGTGCGGACGTCGTCTTCGAATGCTCCGGTTCGCCGAAGGCATGGGAAACCGTCATGGAGCTGCCGCGTCCGGGTGGCGTCATCGTCGCCGTCGGCCTGCCGGTGGCCCCGGTCGGCTTCGATGTCTCAACGGCTTCGACGAAGGAGATCCGCATCGAGACCGTCTTCCGCTATGCGCACCAGTATGAGCGTTCGATCGCGTTGATAGCATCCGGCCGTGTCGACCTGAAGCCGCTGATCTCGGAGACATTCAAGTTCGAGCAATCGATCGAAGCCTTCGATCGCGCCGTGGAAGCACGCCCGAGCGACGTCAAGCTGCAGATCGTTCTCGATCAGTAAGAACCTGCTGTCGCCGCTGCCTCGTTTCTGCGAGGCGGCGGTTTGTCTTTTGTTTCGCATGATCCCATAGACGTCCCCGCGAAAGCGATGCTAGCGTGGCGCGAAACAAGCAGGGGTAGGGCGGTAACGCCGAAAAACGGGAAGGGCCGTGGTGCCGCACGACGTCGCATTGATAGCATTGATTGCCGCTGGTTTTGGTTTTGCCGCCATTTTCGGCTATCTCGCCGACCGGCTGCATTTGCCGCCGCTGGTTGGATACCTTGTCGCTGGTGTGATGATCGGTTCGGCGACGCCGGGCTTTGTCGCCGACATGGCGCTTGCCTCGCAATTGGCCGAGATCGGCGTCATCCTCCTGATGTTCGGGGTCGGCCTGCATTTTTCGGCGGCCGATCTGCTTGCCGTGCGCGGGGTCGCTATTCCCGGCGCCATCGCTCAGATCGCCATTGCCACACTGTTGGGTATCGGCCTTGCGTCGCTGTGGGGTTGGGGGATCGGCGCTGGCCTGGTTCTCGGTCTGAGCCTTGCCGTCGCCAGTACCGTCGTGCTTCTGAAGGCGCTGGAGGAGCGCAATCTGGTGAGTTCGACCAATGGTCGTGTCGCCGTCGGCTGGCTGATCGTTGAGGATCTGGCGATGGTGCTGGCGCTCGTGCTGCTGCCCGCCTTTGCCGGGGCGCTTGGGGGACATGCCGATGCAGGTGGCCATGCCGCCACAGGGTCGATCTGGCTGACCATCGGCATCACGCTCCTCAAGGTGGCCGCTTTTGCCGCCGTGGCGATCTTCATCGGTCCGAAGGTCGTTCCCTGGCTGCTGATCTCCGTGGCGCGCACCGGTTCGCGCGAGCTCTTCACCCTGTCCGTTCTTGCCATTGCCCTTGGCATTGCTTTCGGGGCAGCGGAGATATTCGGCGTTTCCTTCGCGCTCGGCGCGTTTTTCGCCGGCCTGATCATGAGCGAGTCTCATCTCAGTCACAGGGCGGCGGCAGATTCCCTGCCGTTGCAGAATGCCTTTTCGGTGCTGTTCTTCGTCTCCGTCGGCATGCTTTTCGATCCCTCGGTGCTGGTGCGCGAACCGCTGATGATCCTCGGCGTGCTCGCCCTCATCATTCTTGGAAAGGGATTGATCGCGTTCTTGATAGTGGTGCTGCTGCGCTTTCCCGCAAGCATGGGGTTTGCCGTCGCCGCGGGGCTTGCCCAGATCGGCGAATTTTCCTTCATCCTGGCGGGGCTTGGCGTTTCGCTAGGGCTGCTTCCCCGCGAGGGGCAGGATCTGATCCTTGCCGGCGCGATTTTGTCGATCACGCTCAATCAGCTGGTTTTTGCCGGCAGTGAGAGGCTGGAGGCATGGGTCTTTTCCCGATGGCCGGCCTTCGCGTCCAATTACGGCATGGCGAAGCATGATAGCCTTTATCGTGAACTGGCCGTTATCAGCGAGCAGCGCGAAGAGCGGGATCGGCAGCATCATCTCGAAATCGAGCAGCTGATCGAGACTTTTCCCATGTTTGCCGAGCTCGACGATGGTGCGCAGGAAGAGCTCCTGCTGCTCTTCCGGCCACGGTCAGCATTGCCGGGCGATCGCGTCATCCGCTCCGGCGACCGCGGCGACAGCATGTTCTTCGTTGCCTCTGGCGCGGTCGAAGTGCAGCTCGAGGACGAGGAGATTCCGCTTGCCGCCGGCTCCTTCTTCGGCGAAATGGCCGTATTGACGGGCGCGCGGCGCACAGCCGATGTGGTCGCCGTCGACTTCTGCCAGTTCCTTGTCCTGGAACGTCGCGATTTCAACCTGTTCATGTCCCGCCATCCGCAACTGCGCGCCGCCGTCAGCAACTTGGCGCAGGAACGGCAGGAGATGAACGTTTCCCGCAACCAGAGGCGGGACCAATCGCGCGACGCTGGCTAATCCTCAATCGAATTGAGAAGGCCTATCGCCGGGTCAGCCAGCTCTTGGAAACGCGGCAGGTCATCGTGTAGGCGGGATCGAAGACATTGCCGACATCGTAGCGCACGACCTGGCCGAGCAGGTGGCTGGCTGCGGTGTTGTCGAGGCCGTAGTCGGAGCCAAGCCAGCGTAGCATTTCGCTGGTCGCATGCTGTAGCGCCTGGTCAAGCGGCCGGGCATTGCCGATGGTGAAAATATCGTCCGCAGTCTCGCCGCGCGGCCAGACGATCGTCTTCTTCTTTTCGACGCTAAGGCGCACCGTCACCTCGAAGGTGGTCTCGATGCCGGTGCCGACGATTTCGCCATCGCCTTGTACCGCATGGCAATCCCCAAGGAAGAAAAGCGCGCCGGGCGCGGAAACCGGAAACCAGATCGTCGTGCCAGGGCCGAGCAGGCGATAATCCATGTTGCCGCCGTACTCGCCACTGGTGGCGGTCGAAATGGCCTGGCCGAGGGATGGAGCAACGCCGAAACAGCCGATCATCGGCGACAGTGGCAGCACGAAAGCCTCCAGACCGGCAACCGACTCGGAAAGCCGGACCGTCAGAGCTTCGCGATCGATCTGCCAGATTGCCTTGTTGCCTGCCGGCAATGTCCTGATATCCGAGGGGTCGACAACGTTGCCGGCGACGACGCTGCGGGTAAAACCGGTATCGCGCGTCGGAACCATGCCAAGAATTTCGACCTTGAGAGAATCGCCCGGCTCCGCACCTTCGACGAAGATTGGGCCGTTCATCGGATTGGGGCCCGGGGCCTGCCGAACCTCGTCTTTGTCATAGCCGGCGGCATCGATCGTCTCAGTGATGACGGTGTCACCATCGGCAATGCGCAATGCCGGGGAAAGGGAGCCGATGACATTGTGATAGGCGGTCGGAACGAAGCGATGCGTTGTCATGGGCGTCAGCCTTGTCTGGAGTACGGTCTCCCTAACCTAGGCTGGGTTTGGCCTTTGTGAAAAGAGCACAATGGTCGCAGTTTTCACGGTCCGACGAAATATCTCCGGCGCTTGGCTTTGTAGCTCCGTTCGTCGAACTGACCGCGCAGCCAGTCCTCCGGGTTCGCCTTCAGATATCCGGCATCCGGATCCTGCTTGTTGGCATCGGTGAGCTTCTTGACGACGTAGCGCGCGTAGTGATGGTCGAAAATACGCATGAACTCGCCGAAATATATATCGGCGACACGCGTATCACCCCGAATGACGATCATGTTCTCGTCATTGATGCGCTGCGAGGGCTGGCTGAAATTCGCCGACCCGCTGACGATCAGCGGGTCGGCGCTCAACGGATCGACCAGCATGAATTTGTCATGGATGTAGTCGTTGGTGTTGAGCGGGTTGTCGCGCTCGGCCAGAAAATTTGCCAGAGCACCGGCCTCCAGCCGTCCGCCGGCGGCGAACAGGACGTCGCGGTCGCGGCCGATGATCTCGCCGTCGCCGAGATCGTCGTCCTTGACGATATAGCGCAGCACGTCATTGTCCTGGGCGATCACCTTGCTGAAGACCTTGTCCAGGTTGAAGGCGAGCGTGATGCAGGAAATCTCCTGCGCCTCGCCCATGCGGTCGGCATACCATTGCAGCGATTCGCTGTTGTCCTTCGCGTCGCGGGCACTGAAGACCGGTGTGACGCTGTTTGGCTGGGTACGGCCAGGGGGCAGGGGCGTCAGCGCGCGATTTTTCGGCCGCAACTTGGTCGGCGTCAGGTTCTGCGACAGCAGCGTCCAGTATTCGAGATAGGTCTCCGCGATTGCCGAGCTCCAGACGATGTGGCCGACATTCGAGTGGCCGAAGATGCCGCCGTCGGAAATATTCGTTGACCCCGTCCAGACCGCGATCGGCTTTTCATCCTCAAGCAGGATGATGAACTTGTTGTGGCGGATGCCCTCGGTCACGGTGCGCGGGATGACTACCTTCATCTCGTCGAGCCGGGCATTGTGGATGACCGCTTCGTTTGCGGCCTTGTAGGTCTTTTCGTCGTCGAAGACGATCTTCACGTCGGCGCCGGCTTCCACTGCCTTGGCAAAGGTATTCGCGACCGGCTGATAGTGGAACTCATAGAGTGCGGCGCGAAGCCCGAAGCGATGATCCTCGGCAAGGCCGATGAACTTGATGAGCGCCTCGAAGAGCCCGCGCGACAGCCAGACCATCTCCTCGGCCATGGGATTATCGGCATTGGGCATACGGTTGCCGAAACGGCGGGCATAGGCCTGTGAGCCGATCACGCCGCGATTGAAATAGACGTCGTGGCGCGCCTGGTCGTTTCTCTTGTCGGGATGGAGCAGATATTCCAGCTCGGTCGCGATTTCGAGAGTGACGGCCGAGGCGGTGTCGAGCTGCAGCATCTTCACCGTGCCGTAGACCGGGACGATCTGGTAGCGGTAGGTGTGATCGGTTTCCGCCGTATAGTCGGCCCATTGGAAGCTCTGCACCGGATGCTCCGCCGTGCTGACGGGCGTCCCCGGCGGCAGGCCTTTATCCTTGTCCTTGAAACGCTTGATGCCGGTCATCCAGTAGCGCTCGACAACCGCGCCGTCCTTCAGCTCCTCGCGTTGAATGGCGAAACCCATCAGCCCGGTTTTCTTGGCGTCCTGCCCGGCGACGAAGTCCCAGGCCAGGATGACCACATAGGTTCCTGCAATTGCCCGGGCGCGCAGAACCGCACTTGCCGCTGTAACCCGCATGTCTCATCCCCCCAAATAGTCCGTTTGCCGGAGGGTTGATGCGCCTTTGAGGATCGAGCGTCCCTTAAGGACGCCGAGGCTGCGGGGCGGAAGCCGGACGCAAACCGGGTTCGGACTGCACATCAACTCTCATGCGAAGCACGACGAAAGAGCAGTACATCTTTTCAGCGAAGATAGTCTTATACCATAACAACCGGATGAATGCGTGCATCGAAATAGCGGGATCTGTTTTGCCCGCATCTCGCCTTCGCCACGCCGCTGCGGAGGCACCGTTCAAACCATGCGCGGCAAACTTTTCGCCGATATGCCGCAGCGCGGAATAAATTTGCCTACTGCTTCCGGATTCTGGCACGGCACGTTTTGTGCATAAAAACTATCGTCTTTATGATCATCCCCATCGAGGGAGCGCTGACTCGCCTATTTCGACTGAGGGGACATAAATGAAACTTACCATCGCAAATCTGTTTGCGGCCGCTGCTCTGCTGCTTTCCACTCAGGCCTTCGCCGAGACACTGAAGGTTGGCGTTGTGCCCGGCGTTTACGCCGATTCCATCGAGGCGCTGGTTCCGGAGGCCAAGGCAAAAGGGCTGGATATCGAGATCGTCGAGTTCAGCGACTGGACGACGCCGAATGTCGCGCTGCAGTCGGGCGACATCGACGTCAATTATTTCCAGCACAAGCCTTTCCTCGATAATGCGATCAAGGAGCGCGGCTATGATTTTACCAGCGTCGGCCAGGGCGTGCTTGCCAATATCGGCCTCTACTCGCTGAAGCATAAGGACTTTGCCAGCATTCCCGAGGGCGGCACGGTTGCCATTGCCAATGATCCGGTCAACCAGGGCCGCGGTCTGCTGCTGTTGCAGAAGGCGGGCCTTATCAAGCTTCGCGACGGTGTCGGCTTCAAGGGTACGCTGGATGATATCACCGACAACCCGAAGAAGCTGACCTTCAAGGAAATCGAAGGTCCGCAGCTCGCGCGCGTCACCGGCGACGTCGATCTGGCGCAGGGCTATCCGCATTTCATCGTTGCCGCCAAGACCTTCGATCCATCCTCCGGCCTGCTCTATTCCGGCGTGGATGACAAGCAGTTCGCGATCGTCTTCGCCGTCCGCAAGGACAAGGCGGACAATCCGGCGCTGAAGGAACTGGTTGCCCTCTACCAGAATTCCACGGCGGTTCGTGACGCGATCCACAAGGCTTTCGGTTCCGACAACAAGCTCTATACGCTGCCATGGCTGCCGTGATCGACAGCGATATCGCTCCGACCACTGTCTGGCCCGTTCCGCGCGCGGAGCGAAGCCAGACAGTGATCGAGGAGCAGGGCGCTCAGCCCGGGCAACGCCCGGGTTCCGTCGTCTTCGAGAAGGTCGGCAAGACCTATACGTCTTCGGCGGGATCGGTGCAGGCCCTGCAGGACATCAGTCTTGATATTCCGGCGGGCGCGATCTGCGGCATTATCGGGCGCAGTGGTGCAGGCAAGTCGAGCCTGCTTCGAACGATCAACCGGCTGGAGAAGCCGACCGACGGCCGCGTTCTCGTCGATGGCGAGGATATCGGCGGATATGACGAGGATACGCTGGTGGCGCTTCGCCGCCGGGTCGGCATGATCTTCCAGCACTTCAACCTGTTATCGGCCAAGACGGTGTGGGGTAATGTCGCGCTGCCGCTGATCGTGGCCGGCGTGCCGCGCCGCCAGATCGAGGAGCGCGTTGCCGAGGTTCTCGCGCTCGTCGGGCTCGAGGACAAGTGCGACACCTATCCCTCACGCCTGTCCGGTGGGCAGAAGCAGCGCGTCGGCATTGCCCGCGCTTTGGTTCATCATCCGGAAATCCTGCTGTGCGACGAGGCGACATCGGCGCTCGATCCGGAGACGACGCTGTCGATCCTGCAACTGCTGAAGGATATCAATCGCCGCCTCAACCTGACCATCGTTCTCATCACCCACGAGATGAGCGTCATCCGCGAGATCTGCGATCATGTCGTCGTCCTCGAACAGGGCAGCATGGTCGAATCCGGTCCGGTCTGGCGCGTTTTCGGCAATCCGCAACACGCCGCCACCCGCGCGCTGCTGCAGCCGCTGCATCGCGATATCCCGGAGGACCTGGCAAAGCGTCTACGGCCGGAGGCCGATCCTGCTCGCCGCGAAGATGCAATCATCGCGCTGTCCTATACGGGCGAGG
Organism: Rhizobium sp. RCC_161_2; assembly: GCF_041355235.1. Lineage (NCBI taxonomy): Bacteria > Pseudomonadati > Pseudomonadota > Alphaproteobacteria > Hyphomicrobiales > Rhizobiaceae > Rhizobium > Rhizobium sp. RCC_161_2. Next base: position 308,554 of record NZ_JBFUPL010000009.1, read on the forward strand.
GCGGCTTGGAGCCGGATATCGCCGCCATTGCCGCCGCCATTGGCGCGCCGGTGCGGCTGCTGCAAAGCTCGCTCGACCGGATCGACGGCCATGTTCACGGCCGGTTGTTGATCGCCACGCGCCGACCGGAGAGCCGGGGGCTGCCGGATCTCGACGGTTTGGCGCATGAAACAAGGATATTGGGCTATGTCGACGTTGATGTATGAACGCCTGTGGCAGGCTTTGCTCGACACCATCGTCATGGTCGGCATCTCAGCCGTGTTTGCCCTCGCGATCGGTATTCCGCTGGCAGTGTTCCTGGTGTTGTCGGGGCCTGATGGTCTTATCCATGCGCCGCGCCTCAACCGGGTGCTGGCGGCACTCATCAATGGCTTTCGCGCCACGCCCTTCATCGTGCTTCTGGTCGCCCTCTTGCCGCTGACGCGGTTGCTGACCGGCACCACGATCGGCGTCTGGGCTGCGATCGTGCCACTGTCCATCAGCGCCACACCGTTTTTCGCCCGCATTGCCGAGGTCAGCCTGCGTGAGGTCGATGGCGGGCTGATCGAGGCGGCGCAAGCGATCGGTTGCCGCCGTTGGCACATCGTTCGCCATGTGCTCTTGCCGGAAGCACTGCCCGGCATCGTCGGCGGCTTTACCATCACCATCGTCAGCATGATCGGCGCCTCCGCCATGGCGGGCGCCATCGGTGCCGGCGGCCTCGGCGACATGGCGATCCGCTACGGCTATCAACGCTACGACACGACCGTGATGGCCATGGTCATCGTCGTCCTCATCGCGCTCGTCTGCCTCGTGCAGTTCACTGGCGACTATGCCGTTAGCCGCCTGCGGGCACGCTGACGTTTTCTCAGGAGTTTTCCATGACCGATGCCTACCCCACGGGCTCGAACACTATATCCACCGAAACGACGGAACCACGCCGGCCGGCACCACCCTGGCCGCCCCGGCTGATCGAAACTGACGATCAGGCGATCAAGGCTGCCGAGGTGCTGGCCGAGAAATTCCGGGCGGGGGCGTCCGAGCGTGACCGCGAACGGCGGCTCCCCTGGGAGGAGATCGATCTCTATACCGAAAGCGGCCTCGGCGGCATCACCGTCCCGAATGCCTATGGCGGCGCCGAAGTGTCCCATGTCACGCTCGCCAAGGTCTTTGAGATCCTCTGTGCCGCCGATCCGGCGCTCGGCCAGATCCCGCAGAACCAGTTCGGCGTGCTGTCGCTGTTGCGCGAGATCGGTACCGAAGAGCAGAAGCGCCGCTTCTATGGCGATATTCTCCGGGGCTATCGCATCGGCAATGCCGGGCCGGAACGCGGCCGGAATGCCGTCAATGTCAGCACCACGCGTCTGCGCCAGACGCCTGATGGACTACGGCTGACGGGTCGGCGTTTCTATTCGACAGGAGCACTGTTCGCGCACTGGATCCCGACACGCGCTGTCGATGACGAGGGCTGCGCGGTTCAGGTCTGGGCGCCCTATGACGCCAGCGGCGTCAACGTCATCGACGACTGGTCTTCCTTTGGCCAGCGGACGACGGCGAGCGGCACGGTAGAATTCACCGATGTTGCCATTGGCAGCGAACAGGTTTTCCCCGTCTGGCAGCTTGCCGACCGTCCGGGCATCACCGGCCCGGTCTCGCAGCTCATCCAGGTGGCGATCGATGCCGGCATCGCCAGGGCCGCGATCGAGGATACGGTCGCTTTCGTCAGGGACTATGCTCGCCCGTGGATGGATTCCGGTCTGCAATCGGCAAGCGACGATCCGACCATCATCCACGAGATCGGCCATCTCTACACCGAACTGCATGCCGCGCAGGCATTGCTCTACGCCGCCGGCGAGGTGCTGGACGAGGTAGCGCGTGCGCCGATCACCGAGGCGTCCAGTGCGCGGGCGTCGGCAGCGGTTGCGGAAGCGAAGATCCTGACGACGGAGATTGCGCTCGAAGCGACCGAGAAGCTGTTCGATCTGGCGGGCTCGGCGGCAACCCGCGCCGGGCACAATCTCGACCGGCACTGGCGCAATGCGCGGGTGCATACGCTGCATGATCCGGTGCGCTGGAAATATCACCTGCTTGGCAATTACCAGCTCAACGGTGTCTTTCCAGCCCGCCATCAGTGGAATTAGGAGCGTCGACATGACTGAGATCAACTCCCCCAAGCCGGTTTCACCCGCGCCGCCGCCAAGCCGGCCGGCCGATATTATCCGTGACGATGCTCAGGCGCGTGAGGTCGCGGAACGTCTTGCCACCGATTTTGCGGCAAGCGCCTCATCGCGGGATAGCGAGCGGCTTCTGCCCTGGACAGAACTCGATCTGTACAGCACCAGCGGCCTCTGGGGGATCACCGTTCCCCGTGAGTATGGCGGGGCGGGCGTCTCGGCGAAGACCGTCGCGCAGACGATCGTCGCCATCGGTGCCGCGGACGGATCGCTGTCGCAGATTCCGCAGAACCATTACTACGCGCTGGAGGTGCTTCGCGTCGGCGGGAGCGCGGAACAGAAGGCTTTTTTCTACGAGCGCGTGCTGGCCGGCGAGCGGCTGGGCAATGCGCTCGCCGAAATCGGTCAGCGCGATTTCAAGCGCCGCACGCGGCTCGTGCGCGATCCGGGTGGCTGGTATGTCGATGGAAAGAAGTTCTATTGCACCGGCGCGATCTACGCTCATTGGATTCCGACCCTCGTCGTTGCCGAGGAAGACGGCGCACCTGTCACCTATCTCGCCTTCGTGCCCCGGGATGCGCCGGGCGTCACCATCCATGACGACTGGGATGGTTTCGGGCAGCGTGTGACCGGCAGCGGCACGGTGTTGTTCGAGCGGGTCAGTATAGAACCGGAATGGGTCCTCCCGTTCCAGGCTTCCTTCGAACGGCCGACGACCATTGGGCCGTTTGCGCAGATCATGCATGCGGCCATCGATCTCGGCATCGGCTTCGGTGCCTATCAGGAGATGCTGCGCTTCATCCGTGAGCGCGCCCGTCCCTGGCTGGATGCCAAGGTGGAGCGCGCCACCGAGGATCCCCTGACGCTGCATCAGGTCGGCAATGTCTGGCTGCGGCTGCGGGCGGCGCAGGCGCTGCTTGATCGTGCCGCGGCGGAGGTCGATGCAGCGCGGGCCGATATGACGGAAGAGAGCGTCGCGCGTGCCTCGATCGCCGTGGCGGAAGCAAAAATCCTGGCGACGAAGGCCGGGTTGCTGGCCGCTAACAAGCTGTTCGAACTGTCCGGCACGTCTTCGACGCTGGTGGAGGACAATCTCGATCGTTACTGGCGCAATGTGCGCACGCACACGCTGCACGATCCCGTTCGTTGGAAATATCAGGCGGTCGGCAACTACTACCTGAACGGCAAGCTGCCGCCGCGCCACGGCGCGATCTAGGTCATCGATGCCATGAAAAAGCAGATCCTCCTGAATGCCTTCAACATGAACTCCGTCGGCCATATCAATCATGGCCTCTGGACACACCCGCGCGACCGATCGGATCAGTACAAGACACTCGACTACTGGACCTCGCTTGCCAAGACGCTGGAACGTGGCCTGTTCGACGGCATATTCCTCGCCGATATCGTCGGCGTCTATGACGTCTATCAGAACTCCGTCGACCTGACGCTGCGCGAATCCATCCAGCTTCCGGTCAACGATCCACTACTCTTGGTGTCCGGCATGGCGGCGGTGACGCGCCATCTCGGCTTCGGCATTACCGTCAACCTCAATTCCGAAGCGCCTTATCTCTTCGCCCGCCGTATGTCGACACTCGATCACCTGACGGGTGGCCGCGTCGGCTGGAACATCGTTACTGGTTATCTCGATAGCGCCGCACGCGCCCTCGGCCAGGATGGGCAGGCGGATCACGACTCGCGCTATGATCGCGCCGACGACTATCTGGAGGTGCTCTACAAGCTCTGGGAAGGAAGCTGGGATGATGACGCGGTGCGCGCCGACCGGCAGGCGCGTATTTTCGCCGATCCGGCCAAGGTCCGGCCGATCCATCATCGCGGCCCCTTCTATCAGGTCGACGGCTATCATCTCTCCGAGCCGTCCATCCAACGGACGCCGGTGCTCTATCAGGCGGGCACGTCGGGGCGCGGCCGCCAGTTCGCCGCGAGGCATGCCGAATGCGTGTTCATCACCGCGACCGACAAGACCGCGGCACGGAATACATCGCGCATTCTAAGGCAGGCGGTTGTCGATGCGGGACGACGGCCGGAGGACGTGAAGATATTTGTCGGGATTACCGTGATCCCGGACCACTCGCGGCGGGCGGCGCGAGAAAAATACGAAGACTATCTGCGCCACGCGAGCCCGGAAGCAGGACTGGCGCATTTCGCGGCCAGCACCGGCATCGATTTTTCCCGCTACGAGCTGGACGACCCGATTTCCTACGGCACGTCGAATGCCATCCAGTCGGCAACGCAACTCGCGCAGCAGCGTGGCTGGACGAAGCGGCAATTGCTTAAGGAACTGGCCGTCGGCGGCCGTTATCCCGTCATAGTCGGCGATGCTACTGAGATTGCCGATGAGCTCGAAAGCTGGATCATCGAAGGCGAGATCGACGGGTTCAATCTGACGCGAACGGTGACGCCGGAGAGCTACGAGGACTTCATCGACATCGTCGTGCCTGCCCTGCAGGATCGCGGTCTCTACAAGACGGCTTACGCCGAGGGATCACTGCGTAACCGGATCTTCCGCGAGGGCGATCGATTGCCGGCGCGGCATACGGCTGCGAGTTTTCGCCCGTAGGCGGTTCAGTTAGTTGCCATCAATCAACCGGACAGCCAGCTCCGGGCTGAAAAATCCGGCGCGCCAGGACGACCCTATCCCGCATTTACCGTCGGAATTGCCCGGCACCTTGACCCAGGCAAGCAATATCTGGTCGCTGAGGAAATGGGTTCTCTCGCCAAGCCTGGCGCCTGGGGGATTGCACCATTGACCGTGGGATCCATCGCCGTTTCGGCTGGTGTCGATGACGACCGCTTCGGGGTGGCCGAGTTGATCGGCCAAGGCGGCGTTGACGGTCTTTGCATAGGCTACGGATTCCTCGGTCGTGTAGAAATTCGACACGTTTAACGCAAAGCCTTTCGCATCACCTATGCCGGCTTCAACCAGACGGGCGGCCATCGTCGCGGCGGGAATCCAGTGCGCATTGCCGGCATCGAGATAAATATCGGCCGCCGGCGCATTGAGATGAAGGCGTGAAACCGCATAGCGTAGTAACGCGAGGCGCGTCTGGCGCAGGTCAACGGTTTTCAGGCAATCAATCTGGGCGACCGAGTCCGGCTCGACGATGACGATTGCCGTCCGCTTGCCGATGCCTTGCGAGAAGCTGTCGATCCAGCGGCGATAGGCAGAGGTGTCGCCAGCCCCGCCGGCCGACTCTCCGGCACAGTCCCGGTTGGGAATATCGTAGGCAACGAGAATTGGCGTCTGACCTGCCGTTGCGGCCTTATCGACAAACGCCGCTACCGCCAAACGGATATCGCCACTCCAGTCGCCGAACCAACGCGCTGTGGGCACGGTCGCAATCGACGTGGCGATCTTGGCGGCACGGGGATCATCCGGATGTTGGCGAACCCAGATGGCAGGGGTCGAGCCTGCATCGACATAAAAGCTATCGGCGGCGCGCGTTTCCTGGGTCGCGAAGAGAAATGCTACAGCAATGAAAATCAAGTGCTTGAGCCGCATTCCTAACACCTAACTGGAGGGGCGCTCGATCCGATAGAGCACGTGCGGGCGCAGGATATGGCCCGGCGGAACTGTCGTATCCTCAAAATCGGCGCCTTCCACATGCACCATGCCGATCTTCTCCATAGCGCGGCGTGACGGAAGGTTGATGGTCGATGTGTAGCCGATCACCTCTTTTGCCTGCAATTCCTCCCACGCGAAGTCGAGGCAACAATGGCTAGCTTCTGTCGCATAGCCCTGACGCCAATAGGCGCGCCCGAGAATCCAGCCGATCTCAATCGGGAAGTTGCCGGGAACTTCGGGGCCGGGACGCGATAACCCCGCTCCACCAATCAATGCGCCGTCCGCCTTGCGCTCGACGGCAAGAAAGCCGAACCCTTCGCTCGCCAACAGTTCATTGGCTTCATCGATCATCGCGTCCGTTTCCGCAGGCGTGAGCAGGCTTGGATAATAATATTGTCGCGTTTCGGGATCGGCGTTGATGGCGGCGAATGGTGCGCGATCCCGGTCTTGCCAGGGCCGGAAGATCAGCCGTGAGGTTTCCAAGGTAAGCATGGCATCCTTCGATCGGGAAGTCTTTGTCAGGCAAATGCCTCAATGCAAAATCTTGTCGCACAGCTAAACTACCCGAAATGGTCACGAAAGGCTTGCGGCGTTGTGCCAAAGCTTCTCAGAAAGCTTCGCCGCAGGGTTTCCTCCGAACCGAAGCCGCAGCGCATGCGCGCCTGACGGACGGAAACGCCCTGTTCCAGAAGACGGCGCACTGCCTCCACGCGAATATCCTCGACCGCCCTGGCCGGTGTACGTCCCGTCGCCTGGCGATAATGTCGTGAGAAGCTGCGTGCGCTCATGTTGGCCTGATCGGCAAGGGCCGGCAACGAGAGGTCCGCTCGCAGATTGTCCATGATCCATCCGTGCAGGCGATCGAAGCGCTCGCCGCCCTCCTGCAGCGTCAGCATGGTGCTGAACTGCGCCTGGCCGCCCGGCCGCTTCAGGAAGACGACGAGCTCGCGCGCAACGGCGAGGGCCAGTTTTCGGCCGAGATCAGCCTCGACAAGCGCCAATGTCAGATCGATGCCGGCGGTTACGCCCGCCGACGTCCATATCTCTCCATCCTGAATGAAGATCGGATCCGGCTCCAGCTTCACATTGGGAAAGCGTTTGGAAAATTCCTCGCAGCGATGCCAATGCGTCACCGCGCGTTTGCACTCCAGCAGGCCCGCTTCGGCGAGAAGAAAGGCACCGCTGCAAACCGACGCCGTTCGCCGCGCCCTTGCCGAGCGCCGGCGGATCCAGTCGATGAGAGTTGCGTCCTCGCACGCCTTGTTCACGCCCCGCCCGCCCGCGACGATCAAAGTATCGATCTCGATATCATTGTTGGGCAGCGCCGCGGTCGCAAGCGTGAGGCCCGAGGTCGTTCCGGTCTGTGCGCTCGCCGCGACCGTGATCGCGTCATAGGGTCTTGGCAGACTTGCTGCGAGGGCCGCCTCATTGGCACTGGTAAACACCTGCAGTGGCCCGGTTATGTCGAGCAGCTGGGCGTTTTCGAAGGCGAGAATTTCGATGCGGCGCATGGTTTGGCTCAAAATGAGGGTAGTTTGGCAAATGCGCCAGATTGTGATCGCGTAAGCTTGTCGAAGTCAACCTTTGGAGATGAATATGACCATCCGCTTCGGCCTGCTCACCTTTCCCGGCGTTCAGCAACTTGATTTGACAGGGCCTTACGAGGTCTTCGCCTCGACGGAAGGCGCGGAGGTCCATCTGATCTGGAAGGATGTCGCGCCGATCATTTCGGCGACGAAACTGGTGCTGCAGCCGACGACGACGTTCGAGGATTGCCCCCAGTTCGACGTCATCTGCATACCAGGCGGTAGCGGCGTCAACGCGCTGCTCGAAGATGCGACCGTTTTGTCCTTTATCCGCGCACAAGCAGCGCAAGCACGTTTCGTGACCTCGGTCTGCACGGGCTCCCTCGTTCTCGGCGCGGCCGGCCTGCTCAAGGGCAGGAAGGCAACGACGCATTGGAATGCCCATGATTTTCTCGCCCATTTCGGGGCTATCCCGACCGCGGGCCGCATCGTTCGGGACGGAAATCTGATCACGGCCGGCGGGGTGACGGCCGGTATCGACTTCGGGCTGGCTGTCGTCGCAGCCCTGCGCGGCCAGGAGGAAGCCGAGATGATTCAGCTCTCGCTGGAATACGCGCCGGCGCCGCCATTCCATTCGGGGACGCCGGAAGAGGCGACAGCCGAGGTGCTTGCCGAGGTAAGGCAACGTCTGGCTGGCTCGCGGTCTGCGCGAGAGGCCATCCTCGCCCGCCTGGCCTCGATCTAACCTCAGCCGGCTGAGAATTGCGTTGGTCGCTGCGGGCTCCCGGTGTTTGATCCGGGGGCTCGCGCTTTAACATGCCGACCGTCGCCATGCATTAAATTCATTATCTTGTGGACGTCGCCCAGCATATGCCGCAATGCTCACGCGTTCCTCATCAGGATCGTTATGCTCTCGCGAATCGCTTTATGCCAGTTCCCGCGAATGGCAGGTGATCGCGATTGAAATTGATTGAAGGGGACTCCCATGGCCGACATCCGCACATCCTTATCCGAAGTGATACCGAAGATTTCCATCGTCGGTGTCGGCGGCGGCGGCGGCAACGCGATCAACAATATGATCGCGGAAGAGCTTCAGGGCGTTGAATTCATTGCGGCAAACACGGATGCGCAAGCGCTCGCGATGTCGAGCGCAGCGCGGCGCATTCAGCTCGGGACTCAGGTGACCGAAGGTCTCGGCGCCGGCTCCCTGCCGGAAATCGGACGCGCTGCTGCCGAGGAATCCATCGATGAAATCATGGACCACCTCCGCGGCACGCATATGTGCTTCATCACGGCCGGGATGGGTGGCGGCACCGGTACGGGTGCAGCCCCGATCATCGCGCAAGCGGCGCGCGAGGCGGGGATCCTCACGGTAGGCGTCGTCACCAAGCCCTTTACGTTCGAAGGCAACCGGCGCATGCGGACCGCCAACGAGGGTATCGAGCGGCTGCGCGAAAGCGCGGACACCGTCATTGTCATTCCAAACCAGAACCTGTTTCGCATTGCGGATGCCACGACCACCTTCGCGAATGCCTTCGTGACTGCGGACCGCGTCCTGTTTGCTGGTGTCAGCTGCATCACGGATCTGATCGTCAAGGAAGGCCTCATCAACCTCGACTTCGCCGACGTCAAATCCGTCATGCGCGGAATGGGCCGAGCCATGATGGGGACGGGTGAGGCGAGCGGAGAGGGCCGTGCGCTGAGGGCGGCAGAGGCTGCCGTCGCCAACCCGCTTCTTGACGATATGAGCATGAAGGGCGCGCGGGGCGTGCTGATCTCCATTTCCGGCGGCACGGACATGACGCTGTTTGAGGTGGATGAGGCCGCAAGCCGCATACGCGACGAAGTCCTCGATGATGCCGATATCGTTGTCGGCGCGATCTTCGACAGAACCCTTGATGGCGTGTTCCGGGTGTCGGTCGTTGCAACGGGTCTCGATGGGTTCGCAGCCTCGGGCAATCTCTCCGAGGCTATGAGAAGCCAAAGCGCTCAGTAAAGATTACTTCGGACCGTTCGAGGCGAGAGATAGGAAGAGGAGAAACCTCGGGTGGCGTATCCGGGGATGGAGAGCTGTGCCTTCAGCCATTTGCGATCATCGAGCTATTCGCTCTGGCTGAGACGGCGCGCTCCCGCCTGTCATGCTGCTTTGAAAAATAGACGGTATCCAGAGCTGAAGACAGACGAAGCTGTTGGCAGTTGCAACCGAACAGAGCAATATTGCCTTCAGGCTGGGTAGCGGAAAGGTCAATCGTGTGAATGGGCGTCGGTCATTTCTCTTTATGCTCCCTTTCTTGACAAGGTTGATGGCAGCGCTGGCGGTGACCGTCCCCTTGGGGCTGCTTGGTTCACCCGCCCAGGCTCTCGAGTCAGTACCACCGACGCAGGTCTCGAACGATCAGATCGATAAGCTGATCGCGACACTGCATCAAACTTACGACGGCATACAGGACCTCCGCCAGCGGCGCGGCGCCTTCGAGAGGTTGATGGCATCCACGCCGGATCCGACGCGCGTCCAGATCCGTCATGCGGATGTCAACGGAGTTGAGGCCGATCTGATCTGGCCAGCGCGGCTGCATCATCCGCTCGGCCGGCGGGCGATCCTCTATCTCCATGGCGGTGGCTTCTATAGCGGTTCGTTGAGAACGCATCGCAATATTGCCGGCTCTCTTGCGAAGGCCGCATCCGCCGATGTCCTGCTCATAGACTATCGTCTCACGCCGGAACATGGTTTCCCTGCCCAGGTCGATGACGCGCTGGCGGCCTATCGCTGGCTTCTCGCCTCGGGGTATCGAGCGGAAAATATCGTGGTTGCCGGCGAATCCGTCGGCGGAACCCTGGCGATCGAGGTCACCCTCAGGCAGCTCCGGCTCAAGGGGCCTTTGCCGGCGGCGGTGGTGGCGATGAGCCCGGTGACCGATTTTGCCCTGACGGGCGCCTCGATGACCGCGAATGCCGGGAGCGATCCTTTCATGGGCAAGGGCGAGCTGGAGTTGATACGCAAGGCCTATATCGGCGATCGATCCCCGGTGAATTGGGAGAGGTCACCGCTTTATGCCAATATGACCGGCTTTCCGCCGCTGCTGCTGCAAGTCGGTTCGCGTGAGGCGCTGCTGGACGATACGCTGCGCCTGGAGGACAAGGCGCGTCGGGCAGGGGTCGATGTCACCGTCGAAGTCTGGCCCGGCATGATCCACCAGTGGCAGGTCTTTCCATTCTGGATTGACGATGCGAGGAAATCGAACGGAAGAGTGGCCGAATTCGCCATCGCGCATTTCGCGGACAAGCCCGCACAGTAGTCATCGTTACCTGACACAATCAGCCGGAAGCATCCTCCAGACCAAGTGCATCGCGTAGGGGCTGGGCCCGATGATTCCATGCGTTCAGTCGTTCAGGCATCATGCCGGAGTGCTGATTGCTGCTCAATTTATTATTGCACGATATGATATTGCGATAAATTTCTTATGGACAACAATTCGAATTGGCTCTACATAGATAAATATCGCAATAACAAATCGTGCGATATATAAATGATTGGAGATTGAAATGAGCAACTCGATCAATCAAGCTACCCGCCGGGGCGTTATGACGGCCGGACTAGGTCTGGCCGCCACGGCGGCTGTCATGCCCTTCGCTCAACCCGCACAAGCCTCTGCAACAAAGCAGTCTTCGAAAGGGAAGGATACCACTATGAGCAGCAACACCATTACGACCAAGGACGGAACCCAGATCTTCTACAAGGATTGGGGAACAGGCCAGCCCATCGTATTTCACCACGGCTGGCCGCTGAGCGCCGACGACTGGGATGCTCAGATGCTGTTTTTCCTCGACAAGGGTTTCCGCGTCATCGCCCATGATCGCCGCGGCCACGGCCGCTCGAGCCAGACGGCAACCGGCAACGAGATGGATACCTATGCCGCCGATGTCGCGGCATTGGCCGAGCACCTCGACCTGAAGGGCGCCATTCATGTGGGACATTCGACCGGCGGCGGCGAAGTTGCCCGCTACGTCGCGCAATATGGCGGCCATGGCCGCGTCTCCAAAGCAGTGCTGATCGGTGCCGTGCCGCCGATCATGGTGAAGTCGGAGAAGAATCCGGGCGGCCTGCCGCTCGAGGTCTTCGACGGTTTCCGTTCGGCACTGGTTGCCAACCGCGCCCAGTTCTTCCGTGATATTCCGGCTGGCCCGTTCTACGGCTTCAATCGTCCGGGTGCTAATGTCTCGCAGGGCGTTGTCGACAATTGGTGGCGCCAGGGCATGATGGGCGGCGCCAAGGCCCATTATGATTGCATCAAGGCCTTCTCGGAAACCGATTTCACCGAGGACCTGAAGAAGATCGATGTGCCGGTCCTGGTGATGCATGGTGACGACGACCAGATCGTGCCGATCGCGGATTCCGCTCTTCTGTCCGCCAAGCTGCTCAAGAAGGGCACGCTGAAGGTCTATAAGGGCTTCCCGCACGGCATGGCCACCACCCATGCGGATGTCATCAACGCCGATCTGCTCGAGTTCTTCAAGGCGTAACAATCTCTAGAAAAAACAGAGCGCTCGCTTTCGAGCGGGCGCTCTGCCGTCGGCCGTTTTAACCGGGCGGCTTATCGTTGCTTCTGACCTTCTGTGCATCCAGATAGCCGTGGTCGAATGCTTTGGCGCTGCTACTATCTTCGGGATAAGGATTCTTGTCGGTGGCAGCTTTCCGTTTTCCGGCTTCGAAGCCGCGGGCATAGGCAGTCGAGTCATCATCCCTGGCGATCTTCGGCGGTTCCACCGAAGGCGGCTGAAGGGGATTTGGAAGGCCAGTTTCCGGGGCCGGGATCGGCGGCGATGTCGGATCATACTTTGCCATGTGTTTCTCCTCTTGTGAGAAAACGTCATGGCGGGATCCTGGTTCCCTTGGGAACACCCATCTCTACCCATTAAGCCCAGATCGCGTGCGGTATTATCGATCCAGCTTGAGCGAAAGCTGCACGGCGCGCGGCAAGGGCGGTAGCGGCCGGCTGATGTCGACGCGGCGTTTCCACGCGGCGAGTCGTTCCTGCTCGCGTTGCCGCAAGGCTTTCGAAACTGCGACGAATGTCATGGCACGCTCTATGACTTGCTGTGTGTCAGTCATGGATATCTCCATATGTTCACTGTATGTTCTCATATTGAGCGTAGATAGTCAAGTCGGTAGGCGCCGGCCGATCCGTGGGCACTTTGTCGCGCCTCGGGCGAGGCGTTTGCGGGGCTAAGGAGGCGGCTCTTATTCGGCCGCGGCTGCCGGGCATCCGTCGATGATTCCACGGATCTCCGCGCGGCAGGAGCCGCAATTGGTACCGGCATTTAGTGCTTTGCCGACCGCCTCGACGCTGTGGCAACCGTTACGGACTGCACCGACGATCTGATTGACACCGACGCCAAAACACGAGCAGACGGTTGCTCCGGGATCGGGCGTGTCGGCACCCGGCCGTCCGGCAACGAGCGCGAAGCGTTTGCGCAGATCGCTATGGGACGCGGCGAGCTGGGCGATAGCCCAATTGCGCGCGACAGCGACAGGCTGGCGGGCGAGAAACAGCGCCGCGAGCAATCGTTCGCCGTCGAAGAAGGCGAGCCGCAAATCGCCGGAGGTTTGATCGGCATAGCCGAGCGGTTCGATATGCGCGGGGATATCGAAGGTGGCGCGACACCAGCTTGCCCAATCCTCCTCCGTATCATCGAAAGCAAGTTCCACCCGCCAACCACCATCGGCTTTGGCGAGCACCCAATAAGCGCTATCCAGCCGCTGTGGCCTTGCCATGGAAACAGCGAAGCCATAACGCGCCGCCTTGAAGGAGCGGGCAGCGACTGCGATATTCTTCGACGCAGGCTGGCCGGAAATGGGGTCGGTCAAGGGCGTGACGACAGCGTCGATACGCGCCTTTGCGGCAAACCGGTCGTTCCAATGCATCGGCACGAACAGGCTGCCGCGCGCCTGGCGTTCGGTTACCAAGGCGCGTACGATCACCTTGCCATGCGGGCTTTCGATCTCGACCAGACCGGCGTCGCCGATGCCCATCTCGATCGCATCGCGGGGATGGATCTCCGCAAAAGGCTCGGCGATATGTGACGACAGGCGGGCGCTTTTGCCGGTGCGGGTCATCGTATGCCAGTGGTCGCGAATGCGGCCGGTGTTGAGCGTGAACGGAAAGTCTGCGTTGGTGCGGTCTGATTCTGGAGCCTTGACCGGCACGAAGCGAGCTTTGCCGTCAGCATGAAAGAATCCGCCGTCAGCGAAGAAACGTGTCGCCTGCCGCGCTGATCCCGAGGGCTGAGGCCATTGGAATGGCGAAAGCGCGTCGTAGTCGTCAATTGCGATTTGCCCATAAGCGCCGATATCGAAATCCCGGCTACCGTCATTTTCGAAACTGGAAAGAGCGGCGTGTTCGGCAAAGATGTCGGCGGCAGAACCAAAGGCGAAGGCGTCGCCAAATCCCATGCGATGGCCGACTTCGGCCATCTGCCACCAGTCTGGTTTCGCATCGCCCGGAGCGGGGAGATACGCTCGCTGGCGGGAGATCCGGCGTTCGGAATTGGTGACTGTACCGCTCTTCTCGCCCCAGCCGAGGGATGGCAGCAGGACATGGGCGTGCCGCGTCGTATCTGTTTCTTTCAGGACATCGGAAACGACAACGAAGGGACAGGCCTTGATGGCTGCCTCGACGGCATCTGCATCCGGCATCGAAACCACCGGATTGGTCGCCATGATCCACAATGCCTTGATGCGGCCATCGGCAACGGCGCGGAACATGTCGACCGCCTTCAACCCCGGACGCTCGGCAATCGTCGGTGCGTTCCAGAAGCGCTGTACCCGATCGCGGTCATCGACATTTTCGATTGCCATATGGGCGGCGAGCATGTTGGCGAGCCCGCCGACCTCCCGCCCGCCCATGGCATTCGGCTGGCCGGTGAGCGAAAACGGCCCCATGCCGGGCCGGCCGATACGCCCGGTCGCCAGATGGCAATTGATGATGGCGTTGACCTTGTCGGTGCCGGAGGAGGATTGATTGACGCCCTGGCTATAGCAGGTCACCACCTTTTCCGCTGTTACGAACAGGCGGAAGAACTCGCGCAGCTGCATCGCCGGCAGACCGGTCTTGTCGAGCAGATCGCTGAAGCTCAGCGCAGAGGCCTCGGCAAACGCATCCGGAAAGCCCTCCGTATGGAGCGCGATGAAATTCTGGTTGATGGCGGCGCTCTGGGCAAGCTGGGCGAGGAGGCCCATGAACAAAGCGACGTCGCCGTCCGGGCGGATCGCCAGATGCAGGTCGGCAATGTCCGAGGTCATCGTCCGGCGCGGGTCAATGACGATGACCTTCATTCCCGGCCGCGCGGCCTTGGCGGCGGCAAGGCGCTGGTAGATGACCGGATGGCACCAGGCGAGGTTGGAGCCGGTCAGGATCACCAGATCGGCAAGCTCGATATCCTCGTAAGTTCCCGGCACGGTATCCGAGCCGAAGGCGCGGCGATGGCCGGCGACGGAGGATGACATGCAGAGCCGCGAATTGGTGTCGATATTGGCCGAGCCGATGAAGCCTTTCATCAGCTTGTTGGCGACGTAATAGTCTTCGGTCAGAAGCTGGCCGGAGACATAGAAGGCGACGGAATCGGGACCGTGTTCCGCGATGGTTTCGGAAAAGCGAGCGGCGACGAGATCGAGCGCTTCGTCCCAATTCGCCCGTTGGCCCTGAATCTCTGGATAGACGACGCGGCCGTCGAGATCGATGGTTTCGGCAAGCGCCGACCCCTTGGAACAGAGCCGGCCATAATTGGCCGGATGCTCCGGGTCGCCTTTAACGGAGACCTTGCCGTGGTCGTCGACATTGGCGATGACGCCGCAGCCGACGCCGCAGTAAGGGCAGGTGGTTTTGGTCTCAGCGGACATGACTGCTCCGGTCACTCCGCCGCCATCATCAAACTATCGAGAGCAATCGACAGGGCTCCGTTCTCGTTGCGCACCGGAATGGTCCTGACCGAACCCTTGTCTGCCCCCAAAGCTTCGCCGGTTTCGAGCGAGATCACCCAGTTGTGCAGCGGGCAGGTGACGGCAGCGCCATGGACGATGCCTTGCGAAAGTGGACCGCCCTTGTGCGGGCAATGGTCCTCGATGGCGAAGACTTGGTTTTCGGCGGTGCGGAAGACGGCGATCTTGCCCTGCGGGGTCTTCACGCAGCGTGCGCCGCGCAGCGGGATATCCGAGATATCGCCGATGTCTACCCAGTTCATATCCATGGTCTCACTCCGCCGCCTGATGGAAGCCAACCGTCGCCATCGGCCGGAATTCATGCTTGTCCTTGCCGGAGACCCGCTCCGACCAGGGATCGACCTGTGCGAATTTCTGGCTAAAGACGAAGCGGTCGTAATAAGCCTTGCGCTTGTCGGCATCTCCCATGATCTGCCGGCGGATCTCGTCGAGGCCGATGCGCTTTGCCCATTTGTAGATGCGTTCGAGATAGCGGCCCTGTTCGCGGTACATCTGCGTCAGCGCCACGATATGCTCCAGCGCCTCATCCTCAGTCTTGACGAGGCCGAGCACTTCCGTGCCCTTGATGTCGAGGCCGGCGGCCCCGGCGAAATGGATCTCGAAGCCCGAATCCACGCAGATGACGCCGATGTCCTTACAGGTCGCTTCGGCGCAGTTTCTCGGACAGCCGGACACGGCCATCTTGAGCTTTGCCGGCGTCCACGAGCCCCACATGAACCTCTCGATACGGATGCCGAGGCCGGTCGAATCCTGCGTGCCGAAGCGGCACCAGTCGGAGCCGACGCAGGTCTTCACGGTGCGCAGACCCTTGGCATAGGCCTGGCCGGAGATGAAGCCGGCCTTGCCGAGGTCGGCCCAGACGGCGGGTAGATCCTCCTTCTGGATGCCGAGCAGGTCGATGCGCTGGCCGCCGGTCACCTTCACCATCGGGATTTCGAACTTGTCGACGACATCGGCGATGGCGCGCAGCTCGCCGGAATTGGTTACGCCGCCCCACATACGCGGGACGACCGAATAAGTGCCGTCCTTCTGGATATTGGCGTGGACGCGCTCATTGATGAAACGCGACTGATAGTCGTCGGCATATTCGTCCGGCCAGTCGCAGACGAGGTAATAGTTCAGTGCCGGTCGGCATTTAGCGCAGCCGCAGGAGGTTTTCCACTCCAGTTCTTGCATAACCGCAGGAATTGTTTTCAACCCCTTGGCTTTTATGAGTCTTCTGACGTCGTCATGTCCAAGTTCGGTGCAGGTGCACATCGGCTGCACGGCAGCCGGGTTATAGCTGTCACCAAGCGTGATCGACATCAGCTGTTCGACAAGGCCGGTGCAGGAGCCGCAGGAGGCCGATGCCTTGGTATGGGCGCGCACATCGTCGAGCGATGTCAGCCCCTTGGCGGTGATTGTTGATGTGATCTTGCCCTTGCAGACGCCGTTGCAGCCGCAGATTTCCGCATCATCCGGCAAGGCTGCAACGGCCGCCATAGGGTCCAGCGGCGACCCTCCCTGGTAGGCCTGTCCGAAGATCAGCGTCTCGCGCATCTCCGAGATATCGGTGGCCTTCTTTTTCAAATCGTTGAACCAGGCGCCATCGGCGGTTTCGCCGTAGAGCACGGTACCGATGATGCGGTTGTCTTTCAGCACCAGCCGCTTGTAGACGCCGGCCGAGGCATCGCGCAGCACGATCTCCTCGCGATCGTCGCCATCAGCGAAGTCTCCAAGCGAAAACAGATCGATGCCGGTGACCTTGAGCTTGGTTGGCGTGTCCGAATGCACGAATCCGGCTGAGGTCTCGCCGGCAAGCTGCGCCGCCGCGACGCGCGCCATTTCGTAGAGCGGCGCCACCAGGCCGTAGACCTGCCCGCCGACTTCGGCGCATTCGCCGATTGCGTAAATATCGCCGTCAGATGTGCTCATGCCGGCATCGACGACAATGCCTCTATTGACGGCAAGTCCGGCATCCTTGGCAAGCCCGGCGCTCGGGCGGATGCCGACCGCCATCACTACCAGCGTTGCCGGAACGACGGTGCCGTCGGAGAGCTCGACGCCCTCGACCTTGCCGTTGCCGACGATCGCCTTGGTGTTGGCCTTGGTGATGACCTTGATGCCGCGCTCCTCGATCGCTTTTTCCAGGAGGTAGCCTGCGGCAGGGTCGAGCTGGCGCTCCATCAGCGTCGAATTGACGTGCAATACGGTGATATCCATGCCGCGCAGATTGAGGCCAGCTGCGGCTTCGAGACCCAGCAGGCCGCCGCCGATGACGACCGCTTTGGCACGGGACTGCGCAGCAAGCAGCATGGCATTGACGTCGTCCAGATCGCGATAGCTCAGGACGCCCGGCAGGTTTGCTCCGGGAACGGGAATGATGAAGGGCACGGAGCCGGTTGCAATCACCAGCTTGTCGTAGCTCTCCGTGACGCCATGATCCGAGGTGACGGTCTTGTTGGCGCGATCGATGGCGACGATCTTGTGGCCCTTGTAGAGGGTGATGTTGTTCTTGATGTACCAGCCATCGCCATGGATGATGATCTGCTCGTAGTCCTTTTCGCCTGAAAGGACCGGGGAAAGCATGATGCGGTCGTAGTTGACGCGCGGTTCGGCGTTGAAGATGGTGACCTGATAGAGGTCCGGCGCCTTTTCGAGGAGATGTTCCAGCATGCGCCCGGGCGCCATGCCATTGCCGATGATGACAAGTTTCTGGGTCATGGGCTTACTCCGCCGCTTCGACAAAGCGGTGGCGTTCGTAGAGGAACTTCAACACAGCTTCGCGGCATTTGAGATAGGTTCGGTCAGCGGCAAGCTCGAGGCGGTTGCGCGGCCGGGCGATCGGCACGTCGAGCACATCGCCGATATAGGCGGCCGGTCCGTTGGTCATCATCACGATGCGGTCGGAGAGCAGCACGGCCTCGTCGACATCATGGGTGATCATCACCATGGTGCTGCCGAGGCGGGCATGGATATCCATCACCGCATCCTGCAGATGCGCGCGCGTCAGCGCGTCGAGCGCGCCGAAGGGCTCGTCCAGCAACAGGATCTTCGGTTCCATGGCGAGCGCCCGGGCAATGCCCACGCGCTGTTTCATGCCGCCGGAGATTTCCGAAGGGCGCTTGTCCTTGGCATGCGCCATCTGCACCAGGTCGAGATTGCGCATCACCCAATCATGGCGCTCGGCCTTGGTTTTCGTGCCGCGAAACAGTTTCGAAACAGCAAGATTGACGTTTTCATAGACGGTCAGCCAGGGCAGGAGGCTATGGTTCTGGAAGACGACGGCGCGCTCGGGGCCGGGCGCATTGACCTCCCGGTTTTCCAGCAGCACCGCGCCGGCCGAGACCGGGGTCAGACCGGCGATCAGGTTAAGCAGGGTCGACTTGCCGCAACCGGAATGGCCGATGATCGAGACGAACTCACCCTTGCCGATGACGAGATTGATGCCCTTCAGCACCTCCGCCCGTTGGCCGCCGCGGTCGAAATATTTGTCGATGTGATCAAGCTTGAGATAGGAGCTGGTCATCATGCTTTCCTTAATTGGCCGTGGCGCCGCGCGTGACAAAGGCGCCGATGGCGGCGACCAGCTTGTCGAGGATGAAACCGGTGATGCCGATATAGGTGAGGGCGACGATGATGTCGGGCAGGCGCGAGGAGTTCCAGGCGTCCCAGATGAAGAAGCCGATGCCAACGCCGCCCGTCAGCATTTCGGCTGCGACGATGGCAAGCCAGGACAGGCCGATGCCGATGCGCAGGCCCGTGAAGATATAGGGGGCGGCAGCGGGCACCATGATGCGGAAGAAGAATTCGATCTGGTTCAGCCGCAGTACCCTGGCGACGTTGCGATAATCCTGCGGGATGTTGCGCACGCCGACAGCGGTATTGATGATCACTGGCCAGATCGAGGTGATGAAAATCACGAAGATCGCCGAAGGGCTGGAATTTTGAAACGCGGCGAGCGACAGCGGCAGCCAGGCGAGCGGTGGCACGGTGCGCAGGATCTGGAAGATCGGATCGAGGCCCCGCATCGCCCAGATCGACTGTCCGATTAGCGCGCCGATCAAGACGCCGGCAATGGCGGCAAGACCGAAGCCATAGGCAACGCGCTGCAGGGAAATGAGCACGCGCCAGGCCAGGCCGATATCCTGGGGACCGTTATAGAAGAAGGGGTAGGCTATGAGATCGTAGCTCTCCTGCCAGACCTGGGACGGTGGTGGCAGGCTGGCGCCGGGCTGCTCACAGAGGAGCTGCCAGACGCCGAGCAGGATGATGAGCACGACCAGCGGCGGCACGACGGCACGCAGGGTTGCCAGTGCGATGAGCTTGACATCAATGCGGCGAACGGGGCGGGCGGAGAGTTTCACGACGCGGCTTTCGTCTTGCGGTGCGGCCGTCGCGATGACTTCCTGTTTGCGGGCTGTTGCAGACATGAATCAGGTCCTTGAATCTTGCGCGACGCGGAGAGTGCGGAGCTCTTGAGGCATGACACCGATCATCACGACGCCACCTTGATGGAGAGGCTTTCGAGATAGGCGGAAAGGTTCTCCGGATCGAAGACCTTGCCGTCGAAGAAAGTTTCCTTGCCGCGTGAGGTCGAGGCCGGAATGTCGGCAGCGGCCACGCCAAGATCCTTGGCGGCTTCGCGCCAGATATCCTGGCGGTTCACCTCGCCGACCAGTTTCTTGACGTCGGTATTTGGCGCGAACTTGCCCCAGCGCATGTTCTCGGTGATGAACCAGGCGTCATGGCTCTGGAAGGGATAGGAAACACCGCCCTTCCAGAACTTCATGTAAAGGTCGGTTCCGTTGGCGACGCGCCCATTGCCATAGTTGATGTCGCCCTTGAGGCGGCCAAGAATATCCTTGGGCGGCACGTTGAACCACTGTCGCTTGCCGAGGATGGTTGCCATCTCGTCCTTGTTGTCCATGCTGTCGCACCATTGCTGGGCCTCCATGACGGCCATCAGCAGTGCCTTGGCGGCATTGGGATTCTTCTCGATCCATTCGGCACGCATGCCGAGCGCCTTTTCCGGATGGCCCTTCCAGATTTCGCCGGTGGTACAGGCCGTGAAGCCGATGCCCTGATTGACGAGCTGTTCGTTCCAGGGTTCTCCGACACAGAAGACGTCCATGTTGCCCACCTTCATGTTCGCCACCATCTGCGGCGGTGGCACGACGATGGTCGAGACGTCCTTGTCGGGGTCGATGCCGCCTGCGGCGAGCCAATAGCGGATCCAGAGATCATGGGTGCCGCCGGGGAAGGTCATGGCGGCCTTGATTTCCTTGCCGGCCGCGCGCTTGGCGTCGAAGGCGGCCTTCAGCTTGGAAGCATCCAGTTGAACGCCGGTATCGGAATATTCCTTGGCGACGGAGATGGCCTGGCTGTCGTAGTTGAGGCGCGCCAGGAGGGCCATCGGCACCGGCTGGTTGTTCTGCGTGACCTTGCCCGTGTGCATGAGATAGGGAAGCGGCGAGAGGATGTGTGCGCCGTCGATGCCGTTGGCAGCGCCTCCGAGCACGAGATTGTCGCGGGTCGCGCCCCAGGATGCCTGCTTTTCAACGTCGACATCCGGCAGGCCGTGTTTTGCGAAGAGACCTTTCTCCTTGGCGATGACCAGCGGCGCTGAATCGGTGAGCGCGATGAAGCCGAGCTTGGCGCCGGAGACTTCCGGTCCGCTCGTGGCCGCGAAGGCGCCGGAGGGGAAGGCAGTCTTCACCGCACAGATAAGGGCTGCGGTACCGGAGGTCTTCAATAGGTTACGGCGCGTAAAGCTGCCGGACAGGATCGTCTTCATATGCGGGCCCCTCTGCTGGTGTCTGACGGATTTTTGGGAATAAAAAAACGCCGCTCGGTTGATGCAGCCCGGGACTTGGGAGAGTCCCTCGGGGCAAAAACCTTGCGACGTCAATGTCACTGCGAGCGCATTTCTCGCGCTCGGCTTACTTCGATCGCCGTTGATCGAAGCAATGTTTACCAAGCAAGCGGCGTGCCAACTGCCTTCAATTGGTGTATTGTACTGAAAATATTGATGTTATTCCCATTCGCCTAGCCTTGCCTATTTTGGGAGCGAAGGAGAGGTCTGCAAATATTTTGGGCGCATGCTGTCGTGGCGGCACGTTGGCCTGCGTCGATTTTATGCAATGCAGCGTCTGCCGGTTGTCAGATCTCTTCGCCCGAAGATGCTATCTGCGTCTTTGCCTTGACTGCAAATCCCGCGACATAGGAGGTCATGTCCGAGGGATCGAAGACGAACCCATCCATGAAGCGATCGCCGTCGCTGTCCCCTTCCACGCGGATATCGGCATCGGCGGGAGCGGCGTCATTGCCGAGCGCCAGCCGGTAGAGGTCGGGCCGATAGGCGGAAGCGGCCATGCGTATATTGTGTTCGGAGAGGGCACTCTGGCCCCAGCGCACCATCTGGCTGAGAATCCACAGTGCCTGGCTGGGGCGTGGATAATTGGCGAAGCCGGCATGGAAGCTGAAGTATCTGTCGATCACCCTGCGATTGCCCTTGGCATCGAGTCCGAACTCGCCGGCAAGCACGTTGCGGATAATGCCGACGGGGGCAGCGATATAGCGCTGATCGGCGAGCGCTTCGGCAAGTGCATCGTGATTTTCCGCCCGGTCGCACCAGCGTGCTGCCGCATCGAGTGCCACGAGCAGGCGGGAGACGGTTTCGGGATGGCTTTCGGCCCAGTCCGGCCGCATGCCGATGACCTTCTCCGGGGCGGAGGGCCAGATATCCTGCTTGGCGGCGACGATGCGGCCGACGCCTCGCTCGGAGGCCACCATGTTCCAGGGCGCGCCGACGCAGAAACCGTCGATGGCGCCGGCCGCGAGCGCGTCGGATGTCAACGGCGGCGGGACGACGACAAGCTTCACATCCTGATCGGGATCGATACCGCCGGCGGCAAGCCAGTAACGGAATTCGTAGTTGTGCGAGGAGAAGGGGTAGGTCATGCCAAGCGTCGGAGGTTGCTCGCCGCGCGCCTTCATCTGCTTGGTCACGGCCGCCAGCGCCCGGGCATTCTCCAAGGCACTCGCCAGGTCTGACAAGCCCGTTTCCTCTCGCATACGATCGAACAGCCGCGTCGACAGCGTGATGGCATTGCCGCCGCTGCCAAGAGAGAAGGGCGTGATGGTCGGAGAGGGGTTGGAGCCAAGCCCCAGCATCGAGGCAACCGGCATCGGCGACAGCATGTGGGCGATGTCGAACTGACGAAAGGCAAGGCGATCCCGGACATTAGCCCAGGAGACATCCTTGACGAGGTCGAGCGTGATGCCTTCCTTCCGTGCAAAGCCGAATTCCGCTGCCGCGATCAGGACCGATGCGTCGACAAGCGGGATGAATCCCGCGCGCAGAACCTTCGGTCCTTCGCCTGTCAGGCGGAACGGCGATGCGAGATTGCTGCCGGAACTGCTGCTGTTCATCATATCCACTCCGGTTTCCTCCGGAAACTTGCTTCACCGCAGGCCGGCGTCACATCAACAGGCCCGCGGCCGTGACGACGCTTTGCGCGATATCGGAAATCTTCTTCTTCTCGTTCATCGCCGTCTGCCGAAGGAGCGTGAAGGCTTCCTCTTCCGACAGGCCGCGCATCTTCATGAGGATGCCTTTGGCACGCTCGACGATCTTGCGCTCTTCCAGCGCCGATTTTGCATCGGCAAGCTCGCGTTGCAACCGGCTGAAGGCATTGAAGCGACTGACGGCCATGTCGAGTATTGGCTTCACCCGCTCCTTCTTCAGCCCGTCGACGATATAGGCCGAAACGCCGGCATCGACGGCCGCCTCGATCGAAGCCGTATCGGAGCGGTCGACGAACATGGCGATCGGGCGTCCGACCGTCCGTGTCAGCTGGAACAGATGCTCCATCATGTCGCGGTTCGGGTTCTCGATATCGATGATGATCACGTCGGGCTTGAGGGTCTCGATCGTGCGTGCCACGCCATGGACCTCGTGGATGACTGTCACGCGCGCATGACCGGCCTCCCGCAACCCCTCTTCGATGATCGAAGCGCGGATGGTATTTTCGTCGATCACAAGAATGGTCAGATCCAGGCGGCTCATGCCGCCTTTATGGCGCAACGCAACAAAGCGGGCAAGCCATGCGCCAAAATATTAGGCGATGTCATGCGTGCCTAAAAAATATTCAATCCCGTCGTTCTGTGGCGAAGCCTAGGTCGCGGTCCTCGACACCAAAGCCGCGCAGAGATTTCCCGAGGCAATAAAAGCACATCGTCTTATGCGTAATTAAGCGACATCAACTTGAAATTTCTCCCTTCTTCCGCCACCTCTTCGGCGCGACTTTTAATATTCCCAGGAGACGAGACGCACATGACGACAACCACCGCAGAAAATCCCGCCGAAAGCCATGTTTTTGAGGCCGACGTTGCCCGTCTTCTGCATATGATGGTTCACTCGGTTTATTCCGATAAGGATGTATTTCTACGCGAGCTGATTTCGAACGCGGCCGACGCCTGTGAGAAGCTGCGATACGAGGCGATCGCCACGCCTTCGCTGCTGGCAAGCGATCCTGACAGCCGTATCCTGCTGACGCTGGATGACGAGGGCAGCCGGCTTGTTGTCGAGGATAACGGCATCGGCATGAGCCGCGATGAGATGATCGAGGCGCTCGGAACAATCGCCCGCTCCGGTACGCGCGCCTTCATGGAGCGCATCGAAGCCAACAAGCAGGGCGAGGGCGCTCAGCTCATTGGGCAGTTCGGCGTTGGCTTCTATTCCTGCTTCATGGTCGCCGATCGCGTCGATGTCGTCTCGCGCCGCGCCGGCACGGATGATGCCTGGCTCTGGTCCTCCGACGGCAAGGGCGGCTACAGCGTCAGCCCGATCGATGTCAGCGAAGCGCCGGACCGCGGCACGCGCATCACCTTGCATCTGATGGAGGATGCCAAGAGCTACGCATCCCGCTGGACCGTCGAGCGCATCGTCAAGGCGCAATCGGGTCATGTGCCCGTGCCGATCACGATTGCCGAAAAGCCCGGTGCCGAGGCGACGCAGCTGACCGACGGCACGGCGCTGTGGACGAAATCGAAAAACGATATCACCAGCGAGGAATATACCGACTTCTATCGCGGCATTTCGGGCCAGTATGACGAGCCGGCATTGACGGTGCATTTTCGCGCCGAGGGCCGCCACGAATATTCCGCGCTTGCCTTCATTCCCGGTTCCCAGCCTTTCGACCTCTTCGATCCGGATCGCAAGGGCCGCATGAAGCTCTACGTGAAGCGTGTCTTCATCACCGATGAGGCGGAATTGCTGCCTCGCTATCTCCGCTTCGTGCGCGGTCTTGTCGACACCGCCGACCTGCCGCTGAACGTCTCGCGCGAAATGATCCAGGAAAGCGCCATCCTCTCGGCGATCCGCAAGGGCGTCACCAACAGGATCATTACCGCCATCGAGAAGCTTGCGGAAGGCGACAATGATGCTTTCCTCAAACTCTGGGAATCGTTCGGAAGCTTGATCAAGGAAGGCATCTACGAGGACTACGAGCGGCGCAGCCAACTGGTGGCGCTGTCGCGCTTCCGCACGACGGCGTCCGGAGAAGGCTATCGCTCTCTTGCCGACTACGTCAAAGATGCCAAGGAAGGCCAGCAGGCGATCTACTATCTCGCCGGCAATAGCCTCGAACAGCTGAAGGCATCGCCGCAGCTCGAAGGATTTCGAGCCCGCGGCATCGAGGTGCTGCTGCTCTCGGATTCCGTCGACAGCTTCTGGGTGACGAACGCGCCGGAATTCGAAGGCAAGGCGTTCAAGTCGATCACGCAAGGGTCGGCCGATCTCGCCCAGTTCAGCAAGGTCGCGCAGGACGCGACCAAGGACGAGGCAGCGCCGGCGGAGGTTCAGGCCTTCATCGATTTCGCCAAGGAGAAGCTTTCGGATCAGGTTTCCGATGTTCGCGCATCGGATCGCCTCATCGAAAGCGCCGTCTGCCTGGTGGCTTCCGAACAGGGCTATGACCGCCAGCTCGAAAAAATCCTGCAGGGCGCCGGCCAACTGCAATCCGCTGCAAAGCCGATCCTGGAAATCAATGGCGATCATCCGCTCGTCAAGGCCATCGCCGCCAAGGGTGACCAGTCGTCCCTGCGCGACGACGCGGCATTCCTGCTGCTCGACCAGGCGCGTGTCCTCGATGGCGACAAGCCGGCCGACCCGCGTGCCTTTGCCGAGCGGCTGGTGCGCGTGATGGAAAAGGCTTTGCAGTAGAGTTCTGATTGCTCGCGGCATAGTCTCAAGCAGACGAACACGACGGCGAAGCTTCGCCGTCGTGAGGTCGCATAAGCCTATTCCGAGTGGGGTTTGTAGGGCTGATAGAAATCCGCGCCAGCCCAAGGCTCGATGACGGCTTCCTGACGGTCACCGCGCGTGTAGCGGGCTGTGAGGTTCGGATCGCCCTTGCCGCCGTATTTTGCGGTGAAAGGATAGGGGCAGACCGTGCGTGACCGGACAACCTTGTCGGCGCGCCGCTCGGCTGTCCAAAGCCGCTGGCGTCATCATCCGCCGTCTGCCGGGCGACGATCTCCTGTGGAGCGGTACCCTTCTCGACCCAGTTCAGCATCGATGTCAGCAGGTCGATCTTGTTCGGACCTTCGCCGCCATCGCAATGATATATGCCTGGAAAGAGGTAAAGCCGCGTGAACTGATCGTGTTCGGGAACAGCGCGTTGCCGTGAATGGCGCGCTGTGGAGTTCGACCCGATGAATGACCCTGCCTTTCTCGCCGTGCTGGTTGCTTCCGGCCACGCAACCAGCACGACCCTCATCCGAATATTTCGAAAGCCCAGGTCGATGGCAAACCGGTTATCCGTAGCAATCGCGCCTAGTGTTCGATCGTAAAGACCGTGCGCCGATTGCTGTTGTCGAGTGGCCAGGCTTCCTCGACCTCGGAGAGCGGGGCAATTTTCATGGCGATTTCGAAGCCTCCGGGCACTGTCGCCTGAAACAGTTCGGCAATCGCGTTGACCAGGCGGTCAAGAGGAATGCTTCCTATGCCGCTGCCCATCAGGGTAATGGCGGATGAGCGCAGCACGGCGCCTGGAAGGTTGATATCTGAGCCGCTGATTGCGCCAATCTGGACGAAGCGGATCGGCACAGCGCCCCTGCCTGCCTTTGCAGCGGAGGTGAGGAGGCTTTCCGCGCTTTCACCCCACAGATAGTCGAGAACAACGTCTACTCCGCCGGCGAATTGCTCCTTGAATGCCTCTTCCAGGATGGGTTTGTCCTGGGTGAGGGGAATGGTCACATCGGCGCCTAGTCTCTCGAGAGCCCTGAGGCTGTCCGTGTTCCGGCCGGTCGCGATGACTTTGCTTGCGCCGAGATATTTGGCGATCTGGACTGCGAGCCGGCCCGACGTTCCAGTTGCGCCATTGACCAGAACGGTCTCGCCCGGCTGGAGCTTCGCCCGCTCTCTAAACGCCGCCCAGGACGACATTCCCGGGTTGGCGATGGCCGCCGCTGTCACATCGTCCAGTTCATCGGGCAGCATGATGCAGCGATCGGATGGCACGGGTGCCGCGTCCGCCATGCTGCCATAGGGCTCACGCGGCAGCACGAAGTAAACGCGCCGTCCGTCCTCCAGTCGCCCCACGCCGTCGATTCCGACCACGAAGGGGAATTGATTGGCTGAACTGTAGTGCGCGCCCGATGCTCGGCTCTTCACAACTTGGCTGATGGCGGCGGCGCTTACATGCACCAGACTTTCGCCAGCGGCTGGAATGGGCGTCTGGAAATCTTCATAAACGGGCTGTCCGCCCACTTCTCGTACGATCGCTGCTTTCATTATTCACTTCCTTTTCAGTGGGCCAATTTGCGTGTATTATGCACACATAAAGGAGATCGTCGGTGACATCAAGAAATAATGTGCAAAATACACATATTAAGTCTCAATTCCGGAAACTGCATGCCGCGGTGCTGGATATCGTCGCTGTCATAAACCGGCCCCAGGGTGACGAAGTGCTTATCAGGGAGGCCGGAATTCCACTCGATCGCGCACTTTTCCCACTGCTGGTCGGGATCGAGCGTTTTGGCCCGATCGGCGTTGTCGAGCTCGCGGACCGCGTCGGCCGCGACTACACGACCGTTAGCCGGCAGGTGGCAAAGCTGGAAAGCCTCGATCTCGTCGCGCGTCAGGCCTCAGCCGCGGATCGCCGCGTGCGTGAGGCCGTCATCGCTCCGAAGGGGAAGATCATGACGGATGCGGTGGACGCTGCACGCGACAGGATCGGCGGTGCGATTCTTGAAGCCTGGGATGTCAATGATATCGATGAGCTTGTCCGGCTAATGCGGAAGTTTGCCGATGCCTTAAATGGCGATTTGCCAGTAACAGCGCAGTAGGCAGTCAGGAAAAAATAGCGCCAATCATATTTCCGATGTACCTAATAATATGCAGCCCTTGCGGTGGCCTGTCCGGCACCAAATATCTTATCGTCAAGCACATCTATCGCCCCGAGAAAGGAGAAAAATGCGATGATCCGAAGATATCTCAGCAAGCATGATTACCCGCTGGATTCACTGGATTTGAACCTTTGTCAGCGCGCTTTTGATGCTCTTCTGGTGGAATTGAAGCTTGCGAAAGAGAGTGAGGAGGCCGAGCGGGTTGCGGCTACGATCATCGAGTTGTACCGCGAA
The DNA here is from genome assembly GCF_041355235.1 of Rhizobium sp. RCC_161_2. Lineage (NCBI taxonomy): Bacteria > Pseudomonadati > Pseudomonadota > Alphaproteobacteria > Hyphomicrobiales > Rhizobiaceae > Rhizobium > Rhizobium sp. RCC_161_2. The sequence continues at coordinate 336,439 of NZ_JBFUPL010000009.1, forward strand.
GGGATTCACGACGAGCGCCAACTCATCATCATGGTGGGCGGTACCGGTAGAGAAACATGAAACGGTGGCGCGCGGATCACGGGCGATCGGCTCCCTCAAGTGGCCGCGCGGCGATTTTTCAGAGCAACTTATTGTGATCGCGATGGCCAGGAACGCCATGGCGTAAACGACATTAAGAGACGACCATCTGAAATTGCCCCAGCGGGCAATTGAGGCTAATCTTGCACTGCAAATCCGACGAAAGGAACGACTTATGAAGTGGCACGCTCCGAAATTCGTAGAGGTAAGCTGCGGCATGGAAATCAACCGGTATGCACCGGCCGATGGTTCCGAGCCGATCCTGTTTTGATCGCTGATCATCTGAAAGCAACGGATTGACTGTTCGATTTCTTGTGCTCGGCGCCGCCGCCGGAGGGGGCTTGCCGCAGTGGAATTGCGGCTGCCCGAACTGTGCGGCGGCACGTCAGGGCATTCTTGCTCCGCAGACGCAATCGTCGCTGGCAATCAGTGTCGATGGCCGGAGCTGGCTGATTGTGAACGCTTCTCCGGATATCCGCCAGCAATTGCTTGATCGACCGGCTCTTTGGCCCAAGGCATTGCGTGATAGCCCGATCAAGAGTGTCGTGCTGACGAATGGCGATGTCGATCACGTCGCGGGGCTTCTGACGTTGCGGGAAAAGCAGCCCTTTCAACTCCATGCAACAAGGGCGTTGCTGCAGACGCTGGAAGAGAATCCGATTTTCAAGGTTCTCGATCCCGCTCACGTTAAGCAAAAACCGATCGAACTCGAGACGTCGTTCTTTCCGTTGGATGGCCTTGAAACGAGGCTCTTTGCCGTTGCCGGCAAGGTTCCGCTTTATCTTGAGAAGGGCGAGCCGGAGCTTGGGCTTGAGACCGAGCAGACCGTTGGCATGGAATTCCGTGTCGGCGCCCGGCGTATCTTCTACATTCCGGGCTGTGGGGCGATAAGCGCTGCTCTGGCGGATCGAATTGCCCGCGCGGATCTGCTGTTCTTCGACGGCACCGTCTTCACCGATGACGAGATGATCAGGACGGGCACCGGCCAGAAGACCGGCCGGCGGATGGGGCACATGCCGATCAGCGGCCCCGATGGCAGTCTCGAGGCGTTGTCTCACCTGTCGATCGGGCGGAGCATCTATATTCATATCAACAATACCAACCCGATCTGGCGGGCTGGACCGGAGCGCGCCGAGCTCGAGCGACACGGCTTCGCGGTCGGCTATGACGGAATGGAGATCACGCTTGCGACAGGCAGCCAATAGAGAAGCGTTCGAAGCGCGCCTGCGCGCGGTCGGCGAGGTGCGCTATCACGATAAACACCCGTTTCATCAGCAGTTGCATGGTGGTCAGTGCAGCATGATCCAGGTGCAGGCCTGGGTCATCAACCGCTATTACTATCAAAGCCGTATCCCGATGAAGGATGCTGCCTTCCTGTCCCGTTGCGAGGATCCGCAGCTGCGACGGGCATGGCGCAATCGCATCGAGGATCACGACGGCGGTGTTGATGAAGGCGGCGGGATACGCCGCTGGCTGAAGCTCGCCGAGGCGGTGGGGCTTGATCCGGACTACGTCGCCTCGACACGCGGCGTGCTTGCCGGCACGCGGTTTGCGGTCGAGGCCTATGTTCATTTTGTCCGCGAAAAGCCGATGCTGGAAGCGGTCGCCTCTTCCCTGACGGAGATGTTTGCTCCGGCCATTCACGCCAATCGTATCGCCGGGCTGATCGAGCATTACGCCTTTGCCAATGACAGTGCGCTCGCCTACTTCCGCCAGCGCCTCAACGAGGCGCCGAAAGAGGTGGCGTTCGGCCTGAACTACGTTCTCGACCATGCCGATACGCTGGAGAAACAGGATGCTTCCGTCGCTGCCCTGACCTTCAAGACCGACGTCCTATGGTCGCAGCTGGATGCGCTTTCCCACGCCTATGTTAGCCCCGGGCTTGTCCCGCCTGGCGGCTGGGATGGGCGCGAAGGGGTGCTATTATGAGTGAGGACGACGCCCTCAAGATCGACGGCCAGACCACTGCCAAGCTCGCACGCGGCGTCAGGCTGCGTGAGGATGCGGCTCGCGGGCAGACGATCCTGCTTGCACCGGAGCGCGCGCTCGCATTGGACGAAATTGCGGTGGCGATCGTCGGTGCCCTCGACGGAGTGAGAACGCTGGACGAAATCGCCGCCGGATTCGCGCAGCAGTTCGAGGCGCCGAAGGAGGAGATTCTGAACGACGTGATCGCCTTCATCCGAGATTTTGCCAGCCGGCGGATGTTGGAGCTGAGCCGGTGAGCGATCATCTTGAAACCAGCAATGGCAGGGAGCGCAGCATCGCCGCGCCGCCGCCGATTGCCATGCTGGCGGAATTGACGCATCGCTGCCCGCTTGCCTGTCCCTATTGTTCCAATCCGCTGGCGCTGACCCAAAGCCGCGACGAATTGACGACCGAGGAATGGTTGTCCGCCTTCCGGCAGGCCGCAGAGCTGGGTGTCCTGCATTTGCATCTGTCGGGCGGCGAACCGGTCGCGCGCCGTGATCTGACAGCCCTGACCAAGGGCGCCGCTTCCTATGGCCTCTACACCAATCTCATCACCTCCGGCATCGGGCTGACGCAACCTCGTCTCACGGAACTGGCCGATGCCGGGTTGGATCACATCCAGCTTTCGATTCAGGGTGCGACACCCGAAATGGCCGATCGTGTCGGCAATTATAAAGGCGGCTATGCCCGCAAACTGGCGGTTGCCGGCTGGATCCGCGAGAGCGGCATTCCGTTGACTGTCAACGCCGTCTGTCACAAACAGAACATGGATCAGATCAGCGACATGATCGCAACCGCGGTCGAACTCGGTGCGCGCCGGATCGAGATCGCAACCGTGCAGTTCCACGGGTGGGCCGAGAAGAATCGCGCGGCCTTGATGCCGACGCGGGTGCAGGTCGAGAAGACGACGGCGCTGGTCGAGGAGGCGCGCAAGAGGCTGGATGGCATTCTGGTCATCGACTACGTGCCCGCCGATCACCATTCCCGCTATCCGAAAGCCTGCATGGGAGGCTGGGGCCGCACCGGGCTCAACATCACGCCATCGGGGCGCGTGTTGCCGTGCCACGCCGCGGAGACGATTCCATCGCTTGCCTTTGACAATGTGCGGGACAAGCCGCTCGCGGACATCTGGTATCACGGCAGCGCCTTCAACGCCTATCGCGGTGACGACTGGATGCAGGAGCCCTGTCGCAGTTGCGCGCGAAAACACATTGACCATGGCGGCTGTCGTTGCCAGGCCATGGCGCTTGCGGGCAGTGCGGATGCGACCGATCCCGTCTGCATCCATTCGCCGTTCCATCAGGATATCGCGACTCGCGCCGAAGACGACGGCCTCAGCGAACCGCCCGCATTTGTCTATCGGGGTCGCCCCTGATGGGTTTGGCGGTCATTTTGCGAGTGCGGCAAATGTGCACCGCAGCAAAAAACTTGAGCCCAAAGGGTTTACAAGCCGTCCGCTGGATGGGATTCTTTCGAAGATAGTTGCCTGATGCGAGTGGAATGTCTTTCTCGCATGGGCGGTGCAGGTGCCTGATGGGTGCCGATATGCATCGCTGGATTGGCGCTCAACAACCAAATCAAGCCGAGGCGGAATGCGGTTTTTCGCATCGCGTTCGGCTGTCGGTGCAGCATTTCGGCGCGCTTGCGTTGATACAAACGCTAATTGGGCTTTTGTGATGAGACTTGTTTTAACGCGCATTTTTCTTGGCGCGCTTGTCAGCGCGGTGTCGCTGTCTCGGACGGCTGATGCCGGTGATCTGTTGATCTGGACGCCGGTCAAGGTTGCTCCGCGGACCTATCAGACAACGATCGGCTTTCGGTTGCCGATGGCATGGGAAATGAGTGCCGGCGCCGATATCGGACTTGGAAGCGCCCCAGGCGGAAAGATCCTAAGTGGTACCGAACTTGCCACCTTCTGGGGAAAGGCAGTGGACGATAGCCGCAACTTTGCCAGCAAATCGCGCCGTGAAGTGGCGATCCGGCTGGACACGCTACGAGGCAGCGGAACGCTCTATCTCGGCCGTTCGCGAAACTGGATCGTCTCGAAAGATCTCGATCTGCAGACGACACGCGCGTTGAATGTAAACTATGTGGCGACTCAGAGCCAGCCTACATCCGTCACGGCCTCGCAGGGCGTGACGTTGATCTTTCCCTGGACCGGCACGTCGATTTCGGCGAACGGTGCGGTGACGGACCTCAAAGGTGCCGTCTCAAGCACGCTGGCCTTCAATCAGCCGATCGCGCCCAATCTCAATTTCACGGCTTCCGTCGTCGATCCGCTGGCTTTGACGCCAGCGGGCAACGTGAATGTGAACTATCGCATCAAATGGTAGGATTCTGTCAGCGCGCCGGCGGCGCCTTCCGCTTGGGGCCGGGGATCAGGCCTTCGCGCTGCATCTGCTTACGCATCGCTTTGCGATGCCGGCTGATGGCCTGCGCTTTTTCCCGCACGCGGCGTTCGGACGGCTTTTCATAAGACTGCCGTGCCTTCATTTCCCGGAACAAACCTTCGCGCTGCATCTTCTTTTTCAGTACCCTGAGCGCCTGTTCGATATTGTTGTCTCTGACCAGAATGTGCATTTGTTCTCCTTGTTGTTGATGTTGATAAAATCTTTGCCCCGTCAGCCGAGTTGTTCGGCGATCAGCTTCTCAAGCTCTTTACGCGTGAGAAGGCAGGGGTAGGGTTTCCAGTTATTGTCGGGCCGGTTGACGGCCTCATTGCGTTCATGCGGCTTCACCGCCGCAAGCGCGGCAGCGATATTTGTGTTGTTCAATAAATTTCCTCAGCTGGTCATTCGACCAGCGTCAATGACAATGGATAGTGGGAGCGCCGTCACGCGAGAGTGCGGAGGGCACGGGAGCTACGGTTCAAAAAATTGCAGCGGCTAATATCAAGCTACGGCTTCGAGGCGCTACGGATGGTAACGCAGGATCGCAGTCCTCGTTGCGCTATATAAGGATCGCGCGACGGTGTTGCAAGCGAGAACATCAAAGCGTGTCAGTGCTGGACGTTCCGGCCTAACCGATTCGCATGATGGGCTATCATGTTCATACGGGCTCAAACCCATTCCGTTCCAAGATCCGCTGGCCATCGCCGGACAACAGAAAATCCCGGAGTTGCCCAGCTTCTGCGCAAACGCCTTTGCGAATCGTCACGCCATACTCAATGATCGGCGAGAACTCTTCCGGAAGCGCGACGACACTGAAAGCCGGATCACTCTTCAAAAGGCGGGCATTCGAATAATAGCTCAGGGAGAGGTCGGCTTCACCATCGGTGATCAGCCAGCCGGCGCCCTTGCTAGGCGGCGTCGGCGGTGAGTTGCGCCCGCCGACCAATTGCCGGGCGCGGGACTTGAGCGGCTTGCCAAGACCAGAATGTTTGGCTTCGATCAGGTCGAAGACCTCGAAGGCATAGTCGCCGGCGGGGTCATCCCCTGGCGTCGACGTACCGATCTTGATCCTCGGATCGGTGATGACGTCGAGAAGGTTCGTGGTCGTCAGGCCAAGGTCGCTACGCGCGAGCACGCAAAGCTTGTTGCGGGCGAAACAGACCGCATCGTCGCTGATCCCCTGTACCGCCAGATGGCGGGGATGCGCCATGTTGGCGGAGGCAAAGAGGTCAAAATGCTCACCCGCCTCGATGCGCTCCCGCAGCAGACCGGCGGGTCCGAGGGTCAAGGATATCGGGACATCGTTCAGCTCGCGGAATGCCGCGATGATCGCCGGGAAAGCGTGCCGCATACTGCCTGCGGATAGAACGCTCAGCGGCTGAGCAAGCTCGGTCATGGATGTCTTCCTTTCCGATCCCTTTGCCGGAACAGCGGTACGAAGGAGGCGATCTCCTGGCCGCCGTCGCCCAGGCGCGCGGAGCGCACCGGAATGCCGTAGAGGTCCTCGAGATTGGCCTCATTGACGACCTCATCCGTTTCACCGACGATGATGCGCGCCCGTTCGAGCATCAGCAGTGAGCGGTCGGCGACCGCCAGTGCGTGGTTCGGCTGGTGCGTGGTGAAGGCGATGGCGAGATTGTCGCGATCCGCCAATTCGCCGAGCAGTGACAGCACGACATCCTGGTTCTTCAGGTCGAGCGCCGAAGCCGGTTCATCGAGAAGCAAGACGACGTTTTCGCCGGCGAGCGCGCGGGCAATCAGGACGAGTTGCCGTTCGCCGCCGGAAAGCGTGTTGATATTGCGTGACGCGTAATCCGCCATCCCGGTGGTGCACAATGCTTCCATGGCCTTTTCGATATCGATCTTGCGCGGCGTCTGGAACAGCGCGATGTGCCGGGCGCGGCCCATCAGCACCACGTCCAGCACCGAATAGGCAAAGGAGCCGGAGAACTCCTGGGGCACGAAACCGGTGCGTGCATTCAGCCGCAGCTTGCCGGAGGTCGGCTTCAGAAGGCCGGCAAGAACCCGCAGCAGCGTCGATTTTCCCCGGCCGTTGGGACCGAGAATGGCGACAATCTCTCCCGCCTTCAGGCCGAGGTCGAGGTCGCGGAATTGCCAGTGCATGCTGTCATAGGATTGGCTGGCGGCTTCGATCCACAGCATTGCCTGATCAGACGCCATGGATGCCTCTCTGGGTTTGCCACAGAACGAGTACGAAGATCGGCGTGCCGATCAGCGCTGTGAGAATCCCAAGCGGGATTTCCGTGCCGGTCGCCGTGCGCGCGACATCGTCGACGACGAGGAGGTATAGCGCGCCGATGATCAGTGACGCGGGCATCATCATCCGATGGTCGGAGCCAACCAGCATTCGCGCCATATGCGGCACGATGAGGCCGACCCAGCCGATGATGCCGCTGACAGCCACCTGCGCTGCAACGATCGCCGAGACGAGGATGAGAATCAACCAGCGCAGCGGCTCGACGCGGACGCCGAGGGCGCGCGCCTCCTCGTCGCCGATCGACAGAAGGTTGATGCGCCAGCGCAAGCCCAAAAGCAGGATGCTGCCAATGAGGACCGGGCCGGCGATGAGGATTAGCTTTTCCCAATTGGCCGTTGCGAAACTGCCGAGCAGCCAGAAGACCATGGCCGGCAGCTTGTCTTCTGTATCGGCTGTATACTGAACGAGGCTGACGAGCGCGCCGAAGAAGCCGCTGATCACCACGCCGGCCAGCACCAGCGCCAGGATATTGCGCCGCGCCACGATGCGGTTCAGCGCATAGACAAGGATAAGAGCCGATAGCCCGAAGGCGAACGACGTGGCGAGCAGGCCCGCCCGCGAGAGGCTGAGGAGGATGGCGAGCGTGCCGCCAAAGGCTGCGCCGGAGGAGACGCCCATGACTTGCGGACCGACGAGCGGATTGCGGAAGACGCCCTGCAGCGTGGCACCGGAGAGTGCGAGACCCGCGCCAGATAGCAATGCGAGTATGATACGCGGCAGGCGCACGGTGAAGATGACATTCGCCTCGGTCGGGGTTACCGGTGTCTCCGGCGGAAAGACCTGCGCCAGCAGGATCTGCACCACTCGGGCGAAGGAGATGTCATAGCGACCGACGCCGAGAGAGCCGATCGCCACGATGACGAGCATGGCGGTCAGGATAGCGATGGCCACCCGAGGCGAGCGGGGCGAAAACACGTCCGGGCTCATTGGCCCGGGCGATAGTCTGTGCGGTAGAATTCTTTGTAATAGGCGTCCGCTTGTGCCTGCATGTCGATATCCGCAAAGCGGTCGGGATAGAGCGTCTTCGCCATCCAGAGTTCACCGAGCGCCATGGCTTCCGGCATCGGATAACCCCAGGCCTTGGCATATTCGGGCATCAGATAGATTTTCCTATTCTTGACGGCATCGATCGTCTGCCAGGGCGCTGCGGTCTTGATCTCGTCGACCACGGTCGGATAGCGCTCCTGCACGAAGATCACGGCCGGGTTCCAGGTGAGCACATCCTCCATCGACACCTGCTTGAAGCCGGCGATCCCGTTGGCGACGTTCCTGGCGCCGGCGCGCTCCATCATCAGGCCGGTATATTTGCCGTGGCCGTAGGTGGTGAGGTCGGGATTGGCCATATAGACCGGCACGCGCTTGTCGTCAGGGAGATCGGCGAGACGGTCGGCGATGAGCTTGCGGGTCTTTTTGGTAGCGGTGATCATCTCCTCGCCCTTGTCCTTGCGGTCAAGAATATTGGCGATGAGGCGTACGCCCGTCGCAAACCCGGCATCGATTGCGGCGGGTTCGTCTTTGACGCTGGGATTGAGCTTCACCGCTTCCTGCGGCGGCACGTCGAGAAGGGAAATGGCGACGACCGGCAGGCCGGCATCCTCGATCTGCTTTATCATGTCGGCCGGCGCATAATTGGTGACGAAGATCACGTCTGGCTTGAGCTTCAGCAACTCCTCGATGTTCACCTTGGTGAGGCCGCCCGGCATGGCAAGCTTCGGAAGTTGCGGTGCGAGCCGCACATAGTTGGCGCCGAGCTGCTTCTTCCACTCGTCGAGCAGGCCAACCACCTTGTCCATCGCATCGAGCTGGACGGCGATGTTGAGCGTCTGATGCTGCAGGATGACGACCCGGTTGACGGTATCCGGGACATGCACCTGGCGGCCGATCTGGTCGGTCACGACACGATCCGCAAGGGCGGGAGTCGCGAGCAGTAAGCTGCTGATCACAAAAGCGATTTTGGCGATGAAGGCGATACGGCTGCGGCGCAAGATGATGTCCTCCTGGAAGAGGTCGACCGCTAGCATGATATCCAGATGGATACAACGGCGTTATATCCCAGTGAATATCTCGCAGATCGTGAAGATGGAGATGGATTGATGATGTATTCCATCATTAATGAGATGGATACTTGATGGCTTTTGATAGATTCCATCACGCTTGCATTGAGGCTGATGTAAACCCGGCCTATCCTTTGAGCCAAGAGGTAGGGCACGCATTTTGCGTATCGCGGGAGGCTGGAATGATCGAGATGAGGAAGAACGGCTGCCTGTCTATGGCCACTTTGTCCGTACCTTTTTGCGAACATCGCGGGACCCGCAATCGCCGCTTGCCGTATGAATGTTTCCATCTCTTTCCGAGGAAAATTCCATGAAAAAACACAGCCGCGCGACTGTCGCCGATCTCCTGGCGATGAAAGGCAGCAGACAGCTCACGATGTTGCGCGTGACGTCGCTGGAGGAGGCCGAGGCGGCCGAGACGGCGGGGATCGATATCGTGTCCGTGCCGCCGGCGCTGCTCGGCCCGGCTTTCCGCGAAGCGGCACCCACACCCTTTGCCATTCCCGGTCTTGAATATGGCGATTACGTCTCGGCGGAAGAATACATGCGCGAGGCTTTCAAGGTGCTGAAGGCCGGCGGGGATGCGGTCTATTGCGCCGCCGGCTTGCCGACGATCCGTCGGATGCGCGAGGAGGGCATTCCGGTCTGTGGCCATGTCGGCCTTATTCCTTCCAAGGCGACCTGGACGGGCGGTTTTCGCGCCGTCGGCAAGACGGTGGCAAGCGCCCTCGAGGTCTGGCGGCAGACCAAGGCGCTGGAGGAGGCTGGCGCCTTCGCTGTGGAGATCGAGGTGGTGCCGGGTAATGTCGCCGAAGCCATAAGTCGGAATACATCGATGCTGATGATCTCGATGGGAGCGGGAAGCGGCTGCGATGCCCAGTATCTTTTTGCGGACGATGTGCTCGGCAGTCATGGTGGTCACTATCCGCGCCACGCGAAGAAATATCGCAACTTTGCCGTCGAATATGAGCGGTTACAGCGTGAGCGCATCGGCGCTTTCGCCGAGTTTGCCGCGGATGTCCGGTCGGGCGCCTATCCGGAACGGCAACACCTCGTTTCGATCGAGGATGAGGAACTGCAGGCCTTTCTGCGGCGTCTGGCCGATGGTGGCCGATAGGGATGTAGACCGCAACTCTTCACAACATGTCGATGAATTTCAAGCGGATGAGAATAGCATGACGCATTACGTACTCACGGTTTCCTGTCAATCGACGCGCGGGATTGTTGCGGCGATCGCGAATTATCTGGCCGACCAGGGCTGCAACATCGTCGATTCCAGCCAGTTCGACGATCTCGATACCGGCAAGTTCTTCAT